>NZ_JACFSO010000003.1:122486-571589 GCF_016100385.1 Bartonella sp. W8151 | reverse complement strand
AATCGCTGCTGTCAGCGTTGTTTTACCATGGTCAACGTGACCAATCGTGCCGATGTTTACATGCGGCTTCGTACGTTCATATTTGCTTTTTGCCATCGCCGTCGATCTCTCGTCTTGTTTACACCCCAACCGGGGCTTCAGAACCGAACATTGCCGGAATAAAAATTCACACCGGCTAAAATCTAAAAAGACGGAAACTTCCGTCTGGTCACAATGGAGTTCAACCCCACATTTTAATTGCTTTATCGCCAACGACCGTCTGGAGCGGGTAGCGGGAATCGAACCCGCGTATTCAGCTTGGAAGGCTGCTGCTCTACCATTGAGCTATACCCGCACGTTGACTCCGGCTCCGGTAAATGGTGGAGGGGGTTGGATTCGAACCAACGTAGCATAAAGCAACGGATTTACAGTCCGTCCCCTTTAACCACTCGGGCACCCCTCCATTAAAAATACCTAGCGGAGTTGCGCGATAAGGCATATACAACCAGACCAAATACATAAAGAACTCGTTCTGTTTGTGTGGGGCGTTATGCCGTTTACCATTGCCTCTGTCAACAGGTTAAATTCCGTTCTTTTCAATTTCATAACAAAAAAGTCTTTTTCGACATTTTTTAGTATCGGATAAGCCGCGCAATCGGCTATAGAAAAGCATGAATGAAAAAACTCCCAAAGATTCCCATTATGCCCGCTTACGCCGTCAATATCGCGACAGAACCGGCAAAAGAGCGGACAAGAGTAATCGGTTAAAAGTAGATCCGTCCCCCTTCGGTGCCGGAGAGCTCAGACTTTACGGTCTTCATACCGTTGCAGCGGCTTTGCAGAACAAAAAACGTAAGCTTACTAAACTTTTTGCCACTAAAAATGCGTTTGATCGGCTTGGCGTCGACGAATCAAAAATAAATTGTCCGATGGAAATTGTTAGCCCGAAAGTGCTTGATTCGCTTGTTGGTAGCGAGGCCGTGCATCAAGGTATTGTTCTTGAAACAGAGGCGTTGAAACCGCGTTCGCTTGACGAGCTTTCGAATACCGATCTTGTCATTGTGCTTGATCAGGTCACTGATCCCCATAATGTCGGGGCTATCATGCGTTCTGCCGTTGCATTCAATGCCGGTGCTCTTATCACAACAAACAGACATTCTGCACAGGAGACAGGAGTCCTTGCAAAAGCAGCCTCCGGTGCATTGGAGCTTATAGACCACATTACCGTGCGCAATCTCGCAGAGGCACTGGAAGAACTGCATAAAGCCGGTTTCACAAGTTTCGGGCTTGATTCGGAAGGTCCTCTTCCTCTCGAGCCAAGTTTGAAAGGCGGCCATATTGCTTTGGTTCTGGGAGCAGAAGGAAAAGGCTTGCGGCAAAAGACACGCGAAACGGTTTCAGTGCTCGCACGGCTGGATATGCCGGGTGCGATAAAATCGCTCAACGTGTCCAACGCAGCAGCTATTTCGCTTTATGCTGCACGTAATCATCTTGATAAAAAATGATTCCCAAAAATCATAACGGATGGCCAAAGCATAACTCGTGCACGATTTTTCGGGGATGCCTGGTTTTGCGTGTTTTACATTTCGAGGTTTCTGCGTCTATCGAATAATCCGATCAGAAAAAAGCCTGCCGCCAAGCCACCAAGATGCGCAACCCAGGCGATCGAACTCCCTTCTCCGTCCATTGAAGGTGTCGCAACACCTGTGATGATATCAATAACAATCCAAGTACCGATAAAGACAAGCACATTTTTCGAGGTCAATGATCGGGAAATGGACAGGATCGGCCCGGCAAATTCCGATCGTTGATTTTGTCCGACGGTTTGCACCTGACGAAAACCGTAGCGGCTAGCTGCCCCCATCATACCGGATATTGCGCCCGATGCGCCGACCATTGGCACATAACTGTCGCTATAAACATAAAGATGGGCAAATGCAGCGATAGCCGAACAAACGAACCAGAATACAATGAATTTTATGTTGCCGATCCGGTTCGCAAGAGGTGAGCCGAATATAACAAGCCACATCATATTGACTGCTACGTGCATAAGACTTGCGTGCAAGAATGAGTAGCTCACCGGCGTATACCAGAATTTCATGAAAGCAGACAGGAAGAAGTCGGGAACAAACGAAAAGTAAGTATAAAAAATATCATATTGTCGCGGTGAAAAAAAATATTCCGGAACAATAAAACTCAATACACATATCGCAACGATAGTGACGATAACGGGAGGAATATTGAACAGCGGTGTGTGCGTTTTTCGATTTCCCGTATAGTCATTAAAATCATTGTTCACATCCGCTCTCCTAATGCCTGAAATGCTTTTTTGCAAATAATGGTATAAGGCGCACATAAAAGACTTCGGCAACGAGTTCGACGCAAGTTTGCGTTAAAATAACGAGCGCTACCAAAGTTTGTGCACTTGCGGGTGTGATAAATAACAAAAGTGGCAGCAAAACGAGTGAATTGCGCGTCGAAACACTAAAACTCACCGCTATTGCCTGCTTTTCATGAAGCCTCAACAATTTCGCTGCCAAAAAACCGATAAATGGAGCAAGACCCCCATAAATCCCATAGAAAACTATGCCGTAAAGAAGAGCGCCAAACAGTTTGTGGTTTTCACACCTCCCGTCAAAACCATCGGTGTGGGTGGTTAGCGAATCTACGTTCGTTAGCCCACCGACAACATTGTGTGACGGCATTTCTGTTGTGAGCTCGTGGCAATCACCTCCGAATATCGAAAAAATCTGAGAAAAAGCATAAGTGGCAAGAATCACCAATGTGAGCGATGTGACGATAACAACACTGTTTTTCATGAAGGAGGTAGAAACGGAAATCATTCGGTTGCGAGAGGAAAAACGCTGGAGAAACCAGGCAAGGCATATAGGAATAACCAGAACCTCGAAAACAGAACGCAACAAAATGCTTAAATTTTGGTGACCAATCCCGGGAAGTTTTGTTCCCGCGAAAGGGCTTACAAATAAAAATCCAAACAAACAAAATTGAAAGATCAACAAAACAGGAAGTGCCGCAGTCAAAGCTGCTATATCGCCTTTGCCCGAACGACAAAAGGATACAACATAATCGACACAAGGTGCACAAAGGAGCATGGCGCCGAATGCTGTGAAATAAAGATATGGATCGTTGGCGCTTATTAATTTCGACAAAGGCGACATGTTTAACAAGCTATTCAAGAATGACAGCCCGAGCCGGATTAACAAGAAGACGAGAACCGGGATTAAAATAAAATTCCCGACGAGCAGTCCGACTATAAATCGTCCATTCCTGAAACTTTTTACCACAGACGCAAAAGGAACCTGTAAAAAAGTAACGAACAATAAAATGGGTAAAACGAATTTCAAAGCTGCGTCGGAGAACTTTGATATCGACGGAAAACAGGCTAAAGCGATACCAATAAAAATTGCTGCGGTATAAAATACTGTTTGATTATTTTCGAAGAAATCTGGCCAATTACAGCGTTTGTCACCCATTATTTAATCACAATTTTCAAGTTCCCCAGCCCCTCTTCCTGCAACATTTTGTAGAGAATCTGGGCATTTGCAGTATTAAGACGTACACAGCCATGGCTTGCCGGACTACCAAGCCTGCTTACATACGACGTCCCGTGGATGGCATACCCCTCATTATAAAAAATGGCATAAGGCATAGGTGCATTGTCATATTTGCGGCTTCGCCACATTTTGTGCATTCTGACCGGTCTGAACGTGCCGCTCGGCGTCGCATAGCCTTTGCGCCCTGTCGATACTTTCCAATGATAGAGTGTTTTACCATTCTTCTTAACAGTCATTGTTTGATCCGAGACATTAACCAAAGCCAATAGATTGTCGGCAGAAGCCAAATTCATCGCAGAAAATGAAAAAAACAACGCCTCAATTAAGACAGAAGATAATTTCCAATACATCTCAGCCCACCCGCTCTATTTTCAAACAATTTTCTGAAATAGCTTAAAGCGTCAAGATGAAAAAAAGAAACAAAAAGTTAAAAAATCGTTAACTCGTTATCAGATAAAATGATCGTGAAGATTAATATTTTGGCATAGATTGCATTTGGTCCAGAACTTGTTGGAAAGCTCTTTTATCAAGGAAACCATCTACATAATTTCCGCGTCCAACCAGTTTGAAAATAAATCCGCTCACTGCATATTGGCGAAATTCATCTTCAGGAATAAAGATGCGTCCCTTTTCCGACATTGTGCATCCGAGAGTACATACAATATTGAGTTTTTCACGCGCGACATAGCGGTAGTTGCGTTTTTGCGACCATGCAAGACTGATATCAAGATCATTGCTGTTGGTTGACGTTGCTATTGTGTCGATCACATACCCCTGATTGCTAATCCACTTTGCCTGCATTTCCAATTGTATCAGCGGATTATTGGTAAAATAGAAACTTTTGGAACTAAGCTCGGTAACACGCGTATAGTAATCATGCGTCGTGGACGGTTCGGTTGTCCACTGACAAGCGGTTAGACAAGAAGCCAAAATCAAACAGGATAAAATCCTTTTTACCAGACGAAACGATGGCATATCCAGCCTTTCAACACTGTGATTGATTAATGGCGAGATTACCCCCCGACGCTTACGCCAAGCTTGAGAAGCTTTAATTTTGTTAAAGAGATATTGCTCGACTTCGAGATCGTCCATACATCCGGCAAAAGACCGAAAAACGCGACGGGCTTAGGAGAGAATATCGGCCTGTATTCATGTGGGGCACAAACTTTCAGTACACTTTTAACATTGTCTTACTGTGACTGAAGTGATCTTTTCGTATTTTCAACCCGTTACATGAAATTTTCGCCAATCAAACCGCCACTTGATTTTTCCGGCCCTATATCGGTCGCAAATTCCAGACGGTTTGACGGCAAACTGCAGTCAAAAAGGGCATGATCCTGTTAATCCTTTGCCGGTGGATTGAAAGAGAACTGTTATCGGAAAAGTTTTTTTCAACAAAACACAAATTCCGGAATTGCCTCACAATGCTGCAACGACATTCTAAGATATAACTATATAATTTTAAAAACGATTATTGGGGAGCAGGAACTTTTGATTTCTGTTTGCAGTCTTTCAACCAGACATCATAGATCGGATGTTCAACCGCATTAAGACCAGGGCTGTCGGCAAACATCCAGCCGGTAAAAATACGTTTGATTTTTTTATCCAGCGTAATTTCGTTGACTTCGACAAATCCATCCGTCCGGGTTGCCTCGTCTGCCGAGTTCGAATAGCAGACACGTGGCGTTACCTGTAACGCCCCGAACTGATATGTTTCTCCGATATAGACATCGAAAGTTGTAATCCGTCCGGTAATTTTATCGAGACCTGAGAAAACTGCAACAGGATTGCTCAGACGCGTTGTTTCCTGTGCAAAAGATGCACTTACACCGGAAAGGTAGCCAGTCAGGCAGGCCACAGCAAACAGGCAATGTGTGGGTAACGGTTTAAAAAATTTCATAGCACCGCAACAATGACTTTAAAGTGGTTGCACGCTTAACTGACAATTATGGCAATACAACGGAGAACAGAATGCATTCCCGTTGAACTCGTTATTTACCGGGTGTCCAGGCGTCATAATCGCCTGTAACATGCGGGCGCTGCCCATGGTGAGCAATCGACCCCTTCGGGGAATAGGCCTTGCTTGTACCGGTCATATTCGGAATATGCGGTTTTTCCCATTCACGTGCATGATAATCTTCTGCACTCGGCGGTGTATCGGTACGATGGTGTATCCAACCGTGCCAACCGGCAGGAATGGTTGAAGCTTCGGAGTAATTTTTATAAATTACCCAACGACGTGTATAACCATCTTTATGATGGCTACCCTCGTAATAAACATTGCCGAACTCGTCTTCGCCGACGCGCTTACCATTGAGCCACGTAAAAAACCGCGTATTAATGGTGTTTCCATTCCACCATGTAAAAATCTGTTTCCAGATACCAGCCATTTCAGTACGAGCTCCTTCAATTCAGCCCATAAGCTTTAAACGAAAAAATACACTTTTCCAGTTATGCAGCCCAACTGCATTAAAAGCAAGTCATTATTCGTGTGATCAGAACAGCGTCTTCTCAAGAACAACATCATTATCCGACTTGTTGTCACCACTTTTCCCGAGGTGCTTATACCCCTGTTCTTCAAAGAACTTTTGTGTCCGCACATCTTTTTTATTGAGTACCACACGAATTTTCCGCGCTGCCGGAAAGGCCTCTTCAAGTTCGATCAACAAACGTTGACCAATCCCCTGCCCCCGACTTTCAGGTTTAACGCATAAATGCAGTACAAGCGCTATCTCGGAATCGCCCTTTACCGCTCCTTGTGCAGCATAAGCCACGCCGTGAAGCATATCGCCGTCGTCCGCCACAACATATTCGGATGCCGGACGGCTCAGCATTTTTTTCAACATATCGGTCGTGTAATCATGGGCGATTTTACGATCTACTTCTTCACGCCCGACAAGATCATCTAATGTAGCGTGCCAAGTTTCGACCAAAAGGTCATGAATGGCATTGATATCATTCCTGGATGCAGTGCGAATCCACATGATCGTTATTCAATCCCGAGTTTTGCCTTTATCAATTTGTTCACGACTTGCGGGTTTGCCTTGCCACCGGTCTTTTTCATGACCTGTCCGACAAACCAACCTGCCAATGTCGGTTTTTCTTTGGCCTTAGCCACTTTATCCGGATTGGCAGAAATAATCTCGTCCACGGTTTTTTCAATAGCTCCGGTGTCAGTAACCTGCTTCATGCCACGCGCTTCAACAATTTTTGCAGGATCCCCACCCTCATTCCAGACGATTTCGAACAAATCTTTTGCGATTTTACCTGAAATTGTGCCTTCTTTGATGAGGTCAATAATTCCACCAAGCTGATTTGCACTCATCGGAGATTGTGAAATATCAAGACTTGCTTTGTTGAGTGCGCCCAAAAGATCGTTAATAACCCAATTGGCTGCAAGTTTGCCGTCACGGCCGTTGGCTACTTCTTTAAAAAAGTCGGCAATCGCTTTTTCACTTACAAGAATGGAAGCATCGTAAGCGCTCAAGCCCATTTCATTGATGAAGTCTGATTTGATTTCGTCCGGTAATGCAGGCAATCCTGCTTTAAGCTCGTCGACAAAAGCCTGATCAAAAACCAATGGCAATAAATCCGGATCGGGAAAATAGCGATAGTCATGCGCTTCTTCTTTGGAGCGCATCGGCCGCGTCTCGCCTTTGGCCGAATCAAAAAGTCTGGTTTCCTGATCGATTGTGCCACCATCTTCGAGAACAGCTATCTGACGACGCGCTTCATAATCAATTGCCTGGCCGATGAAACGGATCGAATTGACGTTTTTGATTTCACAACGGGTGCCAAAATCTTCACCGGGGCGTCGTACGGAGACGTTTACATCGGCACGCATGGCACCTTCGTCCATATTGCCATCGCATGTTCCAAGATAGCGAACAATCGTACGCAATTTCGTTACATAGGCTTTTGCTTCATCGGAAGAACGCAAATCCGGCTTTGACACAATTTCCATCAACGCAACACCCGAGCGGTTAAGGTCAACAAATGACATCGTCGGATGTTGGTCGTGAATGGATTTTCCGGCATCCTGCTCAAGATGAAGCCGTTCAATGCCGATTTCCACATCTTCGAACTCGCCTTTTTTATCGGGCCCGACAGAAATCGTAATTTTGCCTTCGCCCACAATTGGCTGTTCAAACTGGGAAATCTGATAGCCTTGAGGCAAATCCGGATAGAAATAATTTTTGCGATCGAATACGGATTTCAGGTTAATTTTGGCGTTCAATCCCAATCCGGTTCTGACTGCCTGTTTCACACATTCAATGTTGATAACAGGCAACATTCCCGGCATAGCCGCATCAACAAAGGAAACATGGGCATTGGGTTCAGCTCCGAATTTTGTGGAAGAGCCGGAAAAAAGCTTCGAATTGGATGTTACCTGAGCGTGCACTTCCAATCCTATAATGACTTCCCAGTCACCGGTAGCTCCGGAGATGAAACGTTTCGGGTCAGCTGTACGGGCATCAACGAGTGTCATTAGAAATCCATCATTCTTTCAAAAAATAAAATTATTTCTATTGGCTAGTCCAAACAAGCGTCAAGTGCAAGCAAAGAGTGCAATACATACAAAAAAGGCCCGGTAAAACCGGGCCTCGTTTATTTTTTAAAAAGTCGATCAATCTTTTTTCGTTGTCTTTTTGGCTGCAGTCTTTTTAGCGGAAGCTTTTTCCTCACTATGAGCCTTGGCAGGTGCTTTTTTATCGTCAGACTTTTTGCTTTCCGATTTCTTGCTCTCGGCCTTTTTCTTCGGGGCCGACTTTTTCGGAGAAGTTTCGTCTTCTTCCTCTTTTACCAATTCTTCCGCAGTTACCTTTTTATCTGTAACCTTTACCTTGCCCAGCAAGTGATCAACGACCTTTTCTTCAAAAATCGGAGCACGCAAATTGGCAACGGCGTCCGGTGTGCGGCGGAAAAATTCGATAATCTGTTTTTCCTGCCCCGGATATTGGCGAACCTGATCATAAACAGCCCGCTGTAATTCGTCTTCAGAAACGGTTATACCGGCTTTTTCACCGATCTCTGACAGAACAAGGCCAAGACGGACACGCCGTTCGGCAAGCTTGCGATATTCGTCGCGCGCTGCTTCCTCGGTTGTCTCTTCATCCTCGAAAGTGCGACCGGCCTGTTTCAATTCATTGGTAATTTGTGCCCAGATATTATTGAACTCGACGTTTACAAGGCGTTCCGGCGTTTCAAAATCATAATCATTGTCGAGCGCGTCCAGAATTTGGCGTTTTACTTTTTGACGGGTAATTGTGCCATACTGGTTCTCGATCTGCTCGCGAATGACATCACGCAGTTTCTGAAGTGATTCGAGTCCGAGCTTCTTTGCGGCTTCGTCATCGATTTTAAGCTCGTCAGGCTTTGAAACTTCCTTCACCGTAATGTCGAAAGTTGCTTCCTTGCCTGCAAGATGCTTGGCATTATAGTCATCAGGGAATTTTACAGTGATGACCTTTTTGTCTCCGGCTTTTACGCCAACGAGTTGCTCTTCAAATCCCGGAATAAATTGTTTCGAACCAAGAACAAGTTGTGCATCATTATCAGCACCACCTTCGAAAGGTGTACCATCAAGCTTTCCTAGATAGTCAATCGTTACCCGATCACCATCTTCGGCCTTGCCTTTCTTTTCGGTGTAAGTGCGTGTTGACGAAAGGACCCTCTCGACCTGTTTGTCGACATCGGCCTCCGGTACTTCAACAACTTCGCGTGTGACAGCAATACCGGATACGTCCTTAAGGTCGAATTTCGGCAAAACTTCATATTTGAGAGTAAAGACAAAATCGGCATCGCCGTTCAGGACTTTTTCCGCTTCTTTTTCGTCTTCGCTCATATCGATTTCGGGCTGTGTAGCCGAACGTTCGTTGCGATCGGAAAGAATTGAACGCGGTGTATCCTTCAAAATCCCGTTGATGACATCAGCCATGAAGGACTTGCCATACATCTTTTTCAAATGGCTGACAGGCACTTTACCAGGGCGGAAGCCGTTCAGCTTGACCTTGTCTTTAGCGTCGTCAAGACGTTCATTCAACTTTGCTTCCAGATCTTTAGCGGGGACCACTACTTTGATCTCGCGCTTCAATCCCTTATTAAGCGTCTCGGTAACTTGCATCGAACAACCTTCATTTTTTCTGAGGACAAGTACTTAAGCCCTGTCCGATACCAATTCTGCTCTAACACTAAAGCGTCAGAATACCATGAAGCGGACTTCCGCCTCAAGCGGAACCCCGCAAAAATTCTCTTTGCATTCAAGGCCGTTGCTGTGGTGCGGATGAAGGGACTCGAACCCCCACGGTTACCCGCCAGAACCTAAATCTGGTGCGTCTACCAATTTCGCCACATCCGCAAATCCTGATAATCAGGTTTGCAACAAACCATAGGCAAGCGGCGTCTCTATATCATTCAATTTCTATCAATCAAAGGAAAAAAGCTGACTCGTGCAATTTTTAACCCATATATGCAAAAAGAAACAGAACAAAAACCTGATGCGTAAAATTATAAAGAGAGCAATCGGGGAAAATCTTGGGTAAGCCCCCCATCAAAACGGGAATGAATAAACAGTTCCGAACGTTCTTACCACCTTCACTCAATGATTTCATGTTATTTAAATAGAATGACAAAAGGCCATTCATTGTATTGCAACATGAAAAGTTTTGAATAGCAATTATTGCCGGTTTGAATGTTCAGTCGTCACACCTAGGTTGCCAGTCAAGCAGAACAAGTATTATAACCTGTCTCGCCCCTTCTCCGGACTGTCATAATTGCATTTATCCATTACGAAAAAATTCGTCTTATGCCTGTTTTCCGATAGTTGGTACAAAGGAAACATCCAGCTTCCACAAAATTATCGGTTGACGCCATATATTAAAAAAATCGTCCCCATTCAGGCGCCTGATTTATCGTCTAGAAGACCGGCATAAATAGTCTGAAAAGCCGTCATTGTCTCCGTGCTTTTTGTACCATAAGGTGATATTGACCGGCTCACGCTTGATTTTTATGGTTTGATGCAAACAATGATGATGTCGAATTTTTCAATGAAGCCGCTTCACGTTATTGGCGGTGGTCTGTCTGGCAGTGAAGCTGCATGGCAAATTGCCGAAGCCGGCATTCCTGTTATTTTGCACGAAATGCGCCCGGTTGAACAAACGCCGGCACATAAAACTTCGCAGCTTGCCGAACTCGTCTGCTCCAACTCGCTTCGTTCTGATGATGCTTCCACTAACGCCGTTGGTCTTTTGCACGCGGAAATGCGCCTTGCCCACTCGCTCATTATGAAGGTGGCTGATGATCATCAGGTACCGGCAGGCAGTGCGCTCGCTGTTGACCGCGAAGCTTTTTCCAAAACAATAACGAAACTGATAGAAAACCACCCGTTAATTACCGTTGACCGCGGAGAAATTGCGACACTGCCACCGGAAGAATGGGGAAACGTGATCATTGCCACAGGTCCTCTCACATCTCCCCGTCTAGCTGAAGCGATAACAAACATTACCGGTGCCCAGTCGCTGTCGTTTTATGACGCTATCGCGCCGATCGTCTATAAAGATAGTATCGATATGGATATTTGTTGGTATCAGTCCCGTTATGACAAAGTCGGGCCTGGCGGTACCGGCAAAGATTACATTAATTGCCCGCTCGACAAGGAGCAATATGAGCACTTCGTACAAGCACTGACAGAAGGGGAAAAAATCGAATTTCATGAATTTGAAAACGTACCTTATTTTGATGGCTGTCTTCCTATTGAGGTAATGGCCGAGCGTGGTCCCGAAACCTTGCGTCATGGCCCCATGAAACCGATGGGACTTACAAACGCCCATAATCCGACTGTAAAGGCTTACGCCATTGTGCAGTTGAGACAAGACAATGCATTGGGTACGCTCTATAATATGGTCGGCTTTCAAACCAAACTCAAATATGGCGAACAAACCCGCATTTTCCGTTCAATTCCAGGACTGGAAAATGCAGAATTTGCACGCCTTGGCGGCATACATCGCAATACTTATCTCAACTCGCCCCTTCTTCTCGACGAAACTTTGAGGCTGAAAAAACTTGAACGGTTGCGCTTTGCAGGTCAAATGACAGGGTGTGAAGGCTATGTCGAATCGGCCGCGATGGGGCTTGTGGCCGGTCGCTTTGCGATTGCAGATTATAAAGGATTGGAACAAAAATTACCCCCCGTTACAACAGCCTTCGGGGCGCTACTTAACCACATAACGCGTGGCCATATTGCAATTGAAGATGGAACTAAACAATCCTTCCAGCCGATGAACATCAATTTCGGTCTTTTCCCGCCTATTGAAGTCGAGAAAAAAGAAGGTAAACGTCTACGTGGAAAAGAAAAAATTCTGGCTAAAAAGCAAGCTATGACGGCGCGCGCACTGGCCGACTGTAAAACATGGTTGAACGAGGAGAAAACCCAATGAGTATCTCGCCCATAATTATCTTCGATCTTGATGGAACACTCGTCGATTCAGCACCGGATTTGCTCGATAGTCTCAATTTTTCTCTTAAACAAGACGGATTAAAAACTTTCACTCCCGATGACATCCGCCGCCTCGTCGGTATGGGGGGCCGCATCATGATAGAACGTGCACTGACTTTCCAGAAAATCAAACCCGACAACGCGCATGTAGAAAAGTTGTTAGGAACTTTCTTACGCCATTATGAAGAAAATATGCCGGGCAAAACGCAATTTTTCGATGGCGTTGATTTGGCACTCGATAAACTTTCGGAAGCCGGTTACAAGCTTGCTGTTTGTACCAATAAACATGAAAAACTGGCTCGCCACCTGTTGGAGGGCATGGGTGAGGCCAGCCGGTTCATAACCATTGTCGGCGGTGATACATTTGCTTACCACAAACCGGATGCACGCCACATCCTTTCCACAATTGAACGCGCCGGTTGCAACCCTGATAGAGCAGTGATGGTAGGTGATAGCCAGGCCGATATTCTTGCTGCACAAAGCGCCGATATTCCGGTTATAGCTGTCGATTTCGGATATACAGATAGACCAGTCAGCGCTTTCAATCCGACAAAAATAATCAGTCATTTCAACGAACTCACCCCTGATCTTGTAGCAAAATATATCAATTGAAAACACGAGGAAAAAAGCGGCGTTTGGCCGGAAAAACGAAAGCGGGATAAAGTCGTAATGGATAATATTCTTACCTTATCGAATAAAAAGCCTTTATTTGAAGGGTTGACCCGCTCGGTTTATATTGACGAGCAAGATCCCGATTATCTTGTAAAAGTCCCCTCACCGGCCTGGCGCAGTAAAATTGCCGGATTTTCGCGCCTAAGACAATTCAGAAAAGCAATTGATATCAATTCGCCCAACACCCGTGAAATTCGGGAATATATGCGGCATTTTGCCGATCCGGATATGGCTCGGGGTGAAAAACATCTGATGCAAATTGCCGGAATCGTCTCGACAGATATCGGTTGGGGATTACTCGTCAAAGCCGAACGGGATTCGTCGGGAAACTACGCAAAGCCTTTTGGTGTTTACCAAAACGAAATTCCGCATTACCGCAAGGAAATCGAAGATTTTATTTTCTGGGTCAAGACAACAAACGTCATTTGCTACGATCTTAAATTCGACAATATTCTTTTAAGCTTGAGGAATGGCCAGCCGACCCTTGTATTGATTGACGGAATAGGCGAAACGGGACTTTTTCCGGTGCGCAAATGGTTTCAAAAATATAACCACGCGAAAAATGTTCACGAACTTCAGGAATTCATTGACGCATTGAAGCCGTTTGTCGATTTGAAAAACCGATAATAACCTTAAAAATAAGACAATAAAAAGCCCGACATTCAAGATAAAGGTCGGGCTTTTTAAATAGCTATTTATTATTTGTTGTTGACGGCGTCCTTCAAGCCTTTACCAGCCGAGAACTTTGGAACGTTACGAGCCGGAATGTTGATTTCTGCGCCTGTTGAAGGATTGCGTCCCTTTGTAGCTGCACGGTGGGAAACTTCAAATGAACCGAAACCGGGAAGACGAACGTCGCCGCCTTTTTTCAAAGCAACGGTAACGGAAGCAATGAATGCGTCCACGGCTGAAGCAGCCTGAGTTTTTGTGATGCCGGCTTTTTCAGCTACAGAGCTGACCAATTCATTCTTATTCATTGGATAATTCCTTTCTTTCTATCACCGGACAATATTGATTCAACCGGTTGGATGAGAGTTTATTGAAAACTATGGCAAACAGAAGCCAATTTTACTAAAAAAAGCCCGTTTTCAGGGGAAAATCACAGTTATTAACGGAAAAAATGCTACATTCCTCGATAGCGAAACAAAAATAAAAAGAAAAGGCGGCTTAAAACCGCCTTTTCTCGAACTTTTTTACGCATTTCCTATAGCGTGATTCAGTGCGCTACAGAACTGACACCATCCTCTTCGCCCGACCTATTGCCGGTCAGCGTTGGGGTCGTCGGCTCCACCCATTCGATCGGTTCCGGCCGACGAACAAGCGCGTGATCAAGAACTTCACTTGCGAAACTTACGGGGACAATCTCCATATTGTTTTTGACATTATCCGGTATATCGACAAGGTCTTTCGCATTCTCTTCCGGAATGAGAACCTTCTTGATACCGCCGCGTAATGCTGCAAGCAGTTTTTCTTTCAAACCGCCAATTGGCAAAATGCGCCCGCGTAAGGTGATCTCGCCTGTCATCGCGATATCCTTGTGTACAGGTATACCGGTCAGGACTGAAACAATGGCGGTAACCATCGCAACACCGGCTGACGGACCGTCTTTCGGCGTAGCCCCTTCCGGAACGTGGACGTGAATATCGCGGCGTTCGAACAGAGGTGGCTCAATCCCGAAATCTACGGCACGGGAGCGTACATAAGACGCAGCAGCCGAAATCGATTCCTTCATAACGTCACGCAGGTTGCCTGTGACAGTCATTTTGCCTTTGCCCGGCATCATAACACCTTCAATGGTAAGAAGCTCACCACCGACTTCTGTCCAGGCAAGTCCGGTAACAACGCCGACCTGATCTTCACCTTCGATCTGTCCGTAACGGAATATCTTGACGCCAAGAAACTCATCAATATTGCTATCGTCAACCTTGATGGTTTTCTTTTCTTTCTTGACAATTTCCGTTACTGCCTTGCGAGCAAGTTTCATCAACTCACGTTCGAGCCCGCGAACACCGGCCTCTCTCGTGTAATATTGGATGATCGAGCGGATCGCTTCATCAGTAACAACAAACTCCTTCTTGGAAAGAGAATGCTCCTTCATGACCTTGGGCAGAAGATGGCGTTTGGCTATCTCCATCTTTTCTTCTTCCGTGTAACCGGCAATACGGATGATTTCCATACGATCCATCAATGGTTCTGGAATATTCAAGGTATTGGCAGTGGTTACAAACATCACATCAGAAAGATCATATTCGACTTCAAGATAGTGATCCATAAACGTATTGTTCTGTTCAGGATCAAGAACTTCAAGTAGCGCCGATGACGGATCACCCCTGAAATCCTGCCCCATCTTGTCAATCTCGTCGAGAAGAAAAAGCGGATTGTTTTTCTTCGCTTTTTTCATCGACTGGATGATCTTGCCAGGCATCGACCCGATATAGGTGCGACGATGACCACGAATTTCGGCTTCATCACGCACTCCACCTAGTGACATGCGGACATATTCGCGCCCTGTCGCTTTTGCAATCGAGCGTGCAAGTGATGTTTTACCAACTCCGGGCGGTCCAACAAGACAAATAATCGGACCTTTTACCTTTGCTGCACGGCTTTGAACGGCAAGATATTCGACAATACGCTCCTTGACTTTCTCAAGACCAAAATGTTCTTCATCCATAACTTTTTCAGCATAGTTGAGATCATTTTTAATCTTGGATTTTTTGCCCCAAGGTATACCCAGAAGCCAATCAAGATAGTTGCGGATTACTGTCGCTTCAGCAGACATCGGAGACATACTGCGAAGTTTCTTGACTTCACCCTCTGCCTTTTCACGCGCTTCTTTTGACAGTTTTGTCTTTTTAATACGTTCTTCCAATTCAGAAATTTCGTCGTGGCCATCTTCGCCATCGCCCAATTCTTTCTGAATAGCCTTCATCTGCTCGTTGAGGTAGTATTCGCGCTGGGTTTTCTCCATTTGCCGTTTAACGCGCGAGCGTATGCGCTTTTCAACCTGCAAAACAGAAATCTCGCCTTCCATAAAGGCAAGCGCCTTTTCCAGTCTTTCCCGAACAGATAGTAACGCAAGCATTTCCTGTTTTTCAGAAAGCTTGATAGCTAAATGAGAGGCAACTGTATCGGCAAGTTTGGTTGCATCATCAATCTGACTAACTGCACCAATGACTTCCGGTGAAATTTTCTTGTTCAATTTCACATAATTTTCGAAGTCCGAAACGACCGAACGCATGAGCGCTTCAATTTCGACTTTATCCTCTTCCGGCTCATCAAGAGGCGTTGCATAAGCCTGATGATAATCGGCATTATCGGAAAAACCGTTGATCTTGGCGCGTTTCACGCCTTCAACCAGAACTTTTACTGTACCATCCGGCAACTTCAACAATTGAAGTACATTTGCCAATGTACCAACATCATAAATGTCGTCGGCCTTCGGATCATCATCAGAGGCATTCTTCTGGGTTGCCAGAAGTATCTGCTTATCCTGACCCATCGCCTCTTCAAGAGCACGAATGGATTTCTCGCGACCAACGAATAGCGGCACAATCATATGGGGAAAGACAACAATATCGCGAAGCGGCAAAACGGCATAAAGCTTTTTGCCGACATCCGTCGTCTTCTCTAAATCATGTTGCATAACAATTCCTTTCTGGAGCCTGAGGCTCGTTTGCAACGCGGACACTCCTTTCATGAAGCAAATGCCTACGCACAAAGGGATAAGGTGGTAATTGACCACTGATAAATCAAGAGCCACGCAATGGTGAAAACTCGAAGCTGCCCGAAGCTTGATGCAATTTCAGAGACAAATGAAAGATCACGCAGATGCGTTTTCTTTCGGATGGTCTCTTTCTGCATAAATATAAAGCGGACGGGCTTTACCTTCGACAACATCACTCGAAATGACCACTTCCTGAACGCCTTCAAGCGTCGGAAGTTCAAACATGGTATCAAGCAAAATCTTTTCCATAATGGAACGCAAGCCGCGTGCACCTGTCTTACGCTCGATCGCTTTGTTTGCAATGGCCCGCAAGGCATCATCATGGAAAGTCAGTTTGACATCTTCCATCTCGAACAGGCGTTGATATTGTTTGACCAAAGCATTTTTCGGTTTGGACAAAATCTGAACCAGAGCATCGACATCAAGGTCTTCCAGAGTTGCTATAACCGGCAAACGACCGACAAACTCGGGAATAAGACCGAATTTCAAGAGATCTTCCGGTTCCAGATCATGAAAGATTTCTCCAATACGCCGTTCATCCGGTGCTTTGACTGTCGCGCCAAAGCCGATTGATGTCTTCTCGCCGCGTGCCGAAATAATCTTTTCAAGGCCCGAAAAAGCACCACCACAAATAAACAGGATATTGGTTGTATCAACCTGCAAAAACTCCTGTTGCGGATGTTTGCGACCACCTTGAGGCGGAACAGAAGCAATCGTACCTTCCATGATCTTCAACAACGCTTGCTGGACGCCCTCGCCCGAAACATCTCGTGTTATCGAGGGATTGTCCGATTTACGCGAGATCTTGTCGACTTCATCAATGTAGACAATACCGCGCTGCGCACGCTCGACATTATAATCGGCAGCCTGCAACAATTTCAGAATGATATTTTCGACATCTTCGCCAACATATCCGGCTTCTGTCAGCGTCGTTGCATCGGCCATGGTAAACGGCACATCAATGATACGGGCAAGTGTCTGGGCAAGATAGGTTTTGCCGCAACCGGTAGGCCCGACCAGCAGAATATTCGATTTTGACAGCTCGATGTCATTGCTCTTCGACTGATTGGCCAAACGTTTGTAATGGTTATGGACAGCGACAGCCAGAACGCGTTTGGCATGCGATTGTCCAATCACATAATCATCAAGAACAGCCATGATTTCTTGAGGGGTCGGAACGCCATCACGAGCCTTCACGCCGGAAGATTTGTTTTCTTCACGGATGATATCCATGCACAGCTCGACACATTCGTCGCAAATAAAGACTGTAGGTCCGGCGATCAGTTTACGCACCTCATGCTGGCTTTTGCCGCAGAATGAGCAATAAAGCGTATTCTTTGAATCGCCCCCGTTATTACCAATTTTGCTCATTACTTCTTTCCTTTCGCCCGAATTGCATAAAATATTTTGCCTTTTCGGTTAGACTTTTCAAGACCATTTCACCAAGAAACTAACACAAATAATAGGTTCAATCATCTATCTCGCTATTGTTTCCCATTCCGATACGTAAATGCCAAACGTTATTTTTCTATAAACCTCGAAAAACGGCTACAAAAAAGAACCTCGTTTTAGCGCATTTTCGTAGCCGTCAATCACACATCTTATGCCTGATCGTTTTTCTCTTCTTCCGCTTCGGCACGGTATTGGATCACTTCGTCGATCAGTCCGAATTCTTTGGCTTCTTCGGCTGTCATAAAATGATCGCGATCAAGTGTGCGTTCGATTGTTTCATAATCCTGACCCGTATGATGAACATAAATTTCATTCAAACGGCGTTTCATTTTGATAATATCCTGGGCATGGCGCTCGATATCGGATGCTTGCCCCTGAAAACCGCCAGAAGGTTGATGCACCATAACGCGTGCATTCGGCAAAGCAAAACGATGGCCTTTTGCGCCAGCCGTCAATAATAGTGACCCCATTGAAGCGGCTTGCCCCATGCAAAGGGTAGAAACAGCGGGGCGAATGAACTGCATTGTGTCATAAATCGCCATGCCGGACGTAACAACGCCACCCGGAGAATTAATATAAACACTGATTTCTTTTTTCGGATTTTCTGCTTCGAGAAACAGCAATTGTGCACAGACAAGCATTGCCATATTGTCTTCAACGGGGCCATTGACAAAAACAATTCTTTCCTTCAACAAGCGGGAAAAAATGTCATAGGACCGTTCGCCGCGATTTGTCTGTTCGACCACTATCGGAACAAGATTGAGGGCAGTCTGGATCGGATCACTCATTTTCACTTCCATATCATACGAATCGTCGTTTATGACCTAAAATGTCGTTATAACTAGAATATCAAACTATTAGAAGATCAATAGATTGTTGTTTTGCGTCTCGAGCCGGATTTACTCGAAATCGCACAAAATCGACAAAGTCGACGTTTCTGCTATTTCAAAACCATCAATTTTTAAAATTGTTAAGGGAAGCCACTATATGTGCTTCAAGCCCTGTGACTTCAAGTCTTTCCAATCTTTTTGGTGGCGTGACTTTCTAATCTGAAATGAGTTATTTCCAAAATAAACATCCGATTTTGAAAAAATTGAATGGGTGGTGATAAAATACAAATTCATCAACAGCGGCGGATTTCACATATTTCATTCACATTGACCAAATCGACAGAAACGCAAGGTTGGACAAGCTGCATTATCAAACGCCCTCCCTTCGCATGAATGTAGATCGAATTGAAAAACTCACAACACCACGAACCCGTTCCAATCCGGCATCGTTTAAATCGTTGTTTTCACTTTTCTTGCGCAAGTATCCCGTCAAAGCCGGGAATCCTTTTTGTTGCCCAATCATAAAAGCTTCCCTTTTTTATCGGATCGGCCGTTCTTTCTTTCTTGTGAACATGAAAGCCGATAAAACGCGGATCGTTCAATGGCTCAAGACCATAAGCGGGGTCAAAAATGCGTTCGGTGTCGCGTCCGGTCCAGTAATAGAATGTTTCTTTTTCCTTTGCGTCTTTGAAAAAGCCATATCTTTTTGCAAGGCGCGAAATTCCATCATTGCCAAAAACCGTAATTCCCAAACGCCCTGGGACAACAGGCAATTTTTGTCTTTTGAGACGCCATGGAAGCCAAATACCACGGTGGAAACCGAGCCAGTTCGGTACCATTTTGCCGCTCTCGAGATAGTCGTCGTATTCCTTGATGATAGGATTGTCGGACGGAAGATAAAGCGCCGAAACACCAACGCGCGAACGATTTTCGCGCGCAAGCCACACTTTACCTTCTTCCGGATGGAATTGTTTGACAAGATAAACATCGGTATCAAGCCAGACCCCTGCCTGATTTTTCATGAGTCTTACCCTAAACAAATCGGAGAGCTGGACGATCGTGCGGATAGGCTTGAAATCGGGGAACGCTGGGTCAATTCGATAAAGTGTCGAAAGCGGCAATATCGGCTCCGCCTCCAAAAGTTCCACCCCTTCAGGCACATTCATAACGTTTCCGTGGCTATAGAGTTTGACATGCTGGCCGGTTTTCACCATGGAAGAAAGGCATAGCCAATCAATGGGACGCAACCGATCTCCATACCAGAAAGTGCAGATGTCCATCAAAAACCCCTTTAAAAATATTCCAGACTGACCCGAAACAATTGTTCGACATCACGCACAGCATCAGCCATTGCAAATATAACGACCATATCGCCTGCCAGAACACGCGTATCCCCTTTCGGGCGTATCATCGTATTGTCACGATAAATCGCGCCGATACGTAAGCCCTCCGGTAGTTCGAGTTCGGACAAAGGTTTTCCCACCAGAGGAGAAGTTTGCATCGCTTCTGCTTCGATAATTTCGGCTTCTCCATTCGAGACAGAATAGACAGAGCGTATGCGCCCCCTGCGCATTTGCTGAAG
This sequence comes from Bartonella sp. W8151, assembly GCF_016100385.1. Classification (NCBI taxonomy): domain Bacteria; kingdom Pseudomonadati; phylum Pseudomonadota; class Alphaproteobacteria; order Hyphomicrobiales; family Bartonellaceae; genus Bartonella; species Bartonella sp. W8151. The sequence goes on along the minus strand of NZ_JACFSO010000003.1, from coordinate 551,281 downwards.
CACTTTGGAAATTGTAACGCTGCGTGGATTAAGATGGGAATCGATACCTACAGTTCTGGTAAACTCCTGAAAAGCCATATTGTTGATAAGCACCATGTTCGACTTGCAACCGAACATTTTTGCCATGATGGCGCTCAGCACGTTGACCTGATCCTGATTGGTCAATGTCACAATAAGATCGGCTTGATCGACATTCGCTTCCTGCAAAATTGCCGGGTCAAGTGCACTGCCATTCAGTACAACCGTACGATCAAGTTGGTCGGTAATTGCCAGAGCGCGTGCTTTATCTGCCTCGATAATACGTAACCGGGCTTTGTGTTGGCGCTTTTCCATAGCACGGGCAACATAAAGACCGATATGCCCACCGCCGGCAATGATAATCCGGTTGGCTGCCTGCTCATCGTGACCGAACAACCCCAATGCACGGCGAACCTGTGTACGTGATGCCACAAGATAGGTGATGTCGCCCACTTTCAATTCTGTATCGGCATGGGCAATGAATAGTTTTTTCCCTCTTTTGACAGCTGTAACAGTCGTCAAAAGGTCGGGAAAAAGATCGGTGAGCTGTCTAAGCGGTGTGTTGATGACGGGGCAATCTTCCATACATTCGAGAGCCAATGCCACAATCTCGTCATAGCTAAAATAGAGAACGTCCAATGCACCCGGCAATGCAATGCGACGCAACACCATTTCGCCAACCTCGATTTCGGGCGAAATGACCACATCAATCGGCAACGCATCACGTTGGAACAGCCCCTGATATTGCGGGTCGAGATAGGACTGATCGCGAACGCGGGCAATTTTTGTCGGCACGTTGAAAAGCGCATGAGCAACCTGACAGGCTACCATATTGACTTCATCCGAGAGTGTGACAGCAATCAACATATCGGCTTCGTCAGCACCTGCAGAACGAAGCACATCCGGTCGCGCACCGTGGCCGACAATGCCGCGAACGTCAAGCGTATCGCGTACTTTTTCGATCAGTTTCGGTTCAATATCAATAACCGTAACATCATGTTGTTCACTGGAAAGACGTTCTGCTATTCCGTAGCCGACTTGTCCGGCACCACAAATGATTACGCGCATATTTTAAGAAACCCCGAGCGATTTGAGCTTACGGTGCAGAGCAGACCGCTCCATACCAACAAACTCTGCAGTGCGTGAAATATTACCGCCAAATCGGTTGATTTGTGCAACAAGATACTCTTTTTCAAAAAGCTCTCTTGCTTCGCGCAACGGTAGAGCCATGATATGTAGATCGGAATCTGTGGGTGCTCGCGGTAAAGTATCCCCGACTTCTGCGGGCAAAAGCTCGGCAGTAATCGGTCCATCTCCACCTTCGCCGCGCGCAAGAATTAACAGCCGTTCAATGTTGTTGCGCAACTGTCTTATGTTGCCCGGCCAGTTGTGAGCCTGCAGGATTGCCATTGTATCATCGCCGATTTCGCGCGGTTTTATACCGGCCTGTTCAGATATCTGATGGATGAAATAATGGACAAGTTCCGGAATATCCTCGCGGTGACTTGCAAGCGGTGGAACAGCAATCGGAACCACCGCCAGACGATGGAAGAGATCCTCGCGAAAACGCCCTTCGGCAATCAAACCTTCAAGATTTTGGGCGGTTGAAGAGATAACACGCACATCGACTTTAACGCGTTTGCTCCCCCCTACTCGCTCGAAGGTCTGGTCAGTCAGAACGCGCAGAATTTTGTTTTGCGTCTCGCGCGGCATATCAGCGATCTCGTCAATATAGAGAATGCCACCATGGGCTTCTTCAAGAGCGCCGACTTTGCGTTCACCACCATCCATCTCCGTTCCGAAAAGTTCGATTTCCATTCGTTCCGGCGTAATTGTTGCTGCATTAATAGTAACAAAAGGACCGTTAGCACGATTTGAAAGAGCATGGATTGCACGAGCTGTTGTCTCTTTACCCGACCCCGATGGGCCGGTAATCATTATGCGGCTATTTGTAGGTGCAACTTTTTCAATCGTTTGGCGTAAATGATTCATAACAAGCGACTTGCCGAGTAATTCCGGCGTAACAGTCGATTGTTTGCGCAATTCACTAACTTCGCGCTTCAATTTCGACGTTTCAAGCGCCCGCTCGGCAACCAAAATCAGACGATCTGCTTTAAAAGGCTTTTCGATAAAATCATAAGCACCGCGTTTAATTGCGGAAACAGCCGTTTCGATGTTCCCGTGGCCGGAAATCATCACTACCGGTAAATCCGGATAACGCGTTTTGATCTTGTCGAGTAAAGCCAAGCCATCCAGACGACTTCCCTGTAACCAGATATCGAGAAAAATCAATCTTGGTACACGATTTTCGATTTGCTGAAGCGCTTCATCGGAATTTGCCGCAAGTCGCGTTTCATGCCCTTCGTCCTCAAGTATTCCGCCGACAAGTTCGCGTATGTCCGCTTCATCATCGACAATCAAAATATCTGAAGCCATCTCACTTAACCGTCCTATTTCTCAACATCTACCTTAACAGCACCGGATTTTTCCGTTTCTGCTGCCGGAAAGACCATACGAATCATGGCACCACGTCCATTGTAAAAATTCAGTGGTGCGTCATGTAATTCCATATAGCCTCCATGCTCCTCAACAATTTTACGCACGATCGCAAGTCCGAGTCCTGTCCCTTTTTCCCGTGTCGTAATATAGGGTTCCAATAGTTTTTGCCGCTGTTCCTTGGGAAGGCCTTTGCCATTATCGATAATATCGGCAACGAGTTTATCTCCTTCGCGGTAACAGCGTACAAGTATATGCCCTTTGACAACCTTATCAGCTGCAATGGCATCAATTGCTTCACTCGCATTTTTTATCACATTTCCGAAGGCTTGTCCGATAAGGCGGCTATCAAACTCGCCCATTAAAGGTGTGTCGCCCAAATCGCGCTCGAATTTGATATCGTGGCGTGAAACCTCGACAAGGAAAAACGCTTCTCTTAACGGCTCACGCATATCAAGAAGGTGCATTTCCGGTTTAGGCATACGGGCAAAAGACGAGAATTCATCCACCATTCTGCCAATATCGCCGACTTGCCTTATGATTGTATCTATGCATTGATCGAAAACTTCCCGATCATCCAGAATGACTTTACCATAACGACGGCGTATGCGTTCGGCCGATAATTGTATCGGGGTCAGCGGATTTTTAATTTCATGTGCAATCCGGCGGGCAACATCTGCCCATGCACTTGATCTTTGGGCTTCAACGAGATCGGTTATATCGTCAATCGTCAAAACCCATGACTGCCCGTTACCGTCGTTTTCCTCCATTGTGACCTGCACATTATAGACGCGGTTGCGCCCGTCTTGCGAAAGTGTAACCTGTTCCCGATGGTTTTTGCGTCCTGACGAGCGCGCAACTTCAAACACTTGTCCGATATCCGGATTGAGCGACATCAGACTTTTTCCGATAACCTTTTCCGGATCAAGATCGAACATCACCTGGGCAGCCCTGTTGATCGTTGTCACATCGCCATTTTCGTCAATTCCTGCCACACCGGCATTAACACCGGCAAGCACCGCTTCTGAAAACCGGCGCCTTTCGTCAATCTGGTCACGCGCAGCGATAAGCTCGTTGCGCTGGCTTTTAAGTTCGCTCACCATATAATTGAAGGTTCTTGACAGCTGGCCGACATCACCGTCTTTTGCTCTTACAGGAACAACGACATCCATATTTCCTGATGCAACATCATCGGCGGCACCGATCAGCAGTCGTATAGGCCGGACCAACCGGTCAGCTACCGCAATACCCGTCCAGATAGCCGAGATCAGCAAGCTCAGAAAAAGGCACAAATAAAGAACTGCAAAAGCAATCTGGGTCGGAATACGATTTTCGTTAAGATCGTGATAACGGGCAGTATTTGCTTCGGTCAGGCGCAAAGCCGATAAAACACGCTGGTCAACATCCCGCACCAGATAGAGAAACGTATTCGGAATATCATTGAGCTTCAGAATAATACCGAAATAATCATGTTCACCCGGTTGGAAAGTAAAAGGACTTCCTTTTGTTGCCTGAACAATAAGGTTTGCTGGCGGGATCGGAAGCTTGTCCTCGCCGCCGAGATTACTTTGCAAAAAAACCGTGCCGTTGGGGCTTAACAAAAATGCGCCTCTCAAGTCACGACCGGCTGCATGGCGGGTAAGTTGCAAACGATATTCAGTCGGATTCAAAGCAAGCAATTGTCTATTGTCGAGTGCCAATGCCATAGCGTATGAAGAATTTTTCAAATTTTGTAGAGTTTCATCAGCGTAGCCATTCGCCAGATCAATCGACGAAGCAACAATTTGTCTAGTTGTTGTGTCGAACCAGCGATCAAGCCCCTGATTGAGCGTGACACCGGCAACAATTGCAACCACAACGGCGGGAAGTGTCGCGACCAGCGCAAAAAGTGAAATAATTCTGACGTGCAGTCTCGAAGCTGCCCGCCGTGCCCGCCATGCCTGAATAATCGGCATCAATTCATAACAGGCGATTGCTATGAGCCCGAGCACCCAAACGCTATTTACGCCAATGAGAACAAGAGTAACAAAAGTACTCGGTATAATCGGCGTAAAGCCCAACATGATCGTGAAAGAGACGACCGCTGTCAGTAGCGCCAAGGCAATGACCATAATACCGAAAAATGCGTGCATATTGCGCCGCTTGCCGCTATATACGCTTTTTTCTACAGGCTTTGCCAATTTGCGATTCTTCCCGTTTCGAGCAATTGTCGTATCAATGATGCAACACTTTGTGGCGAAAATGCAACAGAAACAATCGAACTACCATCAAATATACGCAAATTTCGGTTTTCAAAATTGAAAACGGAGTTTTTGCACACCGTTATATCTTTTTTCCCGAGCATCGGGATTGTTTCCTGACCTAAAAAATCAAATCACGTCCACCCGTCACAATAAGTGATAAAGAAGATGCCTACACGTACTGGTATCTTGAAGCCGAAAGAGTTGATTGACGCAGAAACCGGTGAAGCAGTCATGGCATCTATAATTCATATTATAGAGAAGGCTGATGAAGACCATTTTGTAAATGTTTTTGCTGATGGCGTTAAAGCAGCGTTTGACTTAACAAAGACCGGATACCGTTTATTTCAGACCATTCTTCAAGACTATCAATTATCAAAGATGACAGGAGGTTACAGCGATATGGTCGTCCTCTTTTTCTTGCGTGATGGCTTGAATGGTGCTCCTGTTGATATGTCTGAAAACTCTTTTCAATCTGACCTAAAAAGAACTCATTGGAAAAGCGTTTTTATATCCCGAAGCTCCAAATCAATATCAGGTAAATCCTGCTCTATTTTTTAAGGGAGATCGAATTGCCTTTACGTGTGAATATCGCAAAACACCTAAAGGACAAACAAATAACACTTAATTACCGCTAAGTGCATGAGGCAAAACACTGCATCCATACTAAATCTGGCGCCAAGTAGATTTATCAAGGATTAAATGGTTGTACCTGTACTGCTCGCTGAGCGCCCATCGGGCGCGCAGTGAACATGCTTTTGGCCTATCGCCCAAGCAACGCTCATCCCTGCGCACCCTATTCATGCGACACACATGTATTTAGCTGTTTTAGAGGCTGAACTTGAAGCTGCTACCAGCATAATTGATGATTTTAAAAAATCGTTATGCGTGGTGAGAGCAAACACAAAATGTATCATGGCCTCAGTGGGAAAAAATAGCACTATGATGAACTAATTTCTTCGATTTCTATTGAGATATAATACTATATAATATGATATTATATCTTTTAGGCTGTTAACGAACCAAAAACCTCCGATCCTGGTCATTTTTAAAAAGCGCTCATACTAATTAGATATAGAAGCGACAAGCATACCCTTTGTTATTATTTGTTTTATTTGAGATAAATTTAAACAACGTGCTGGTATTTTGTATTCTACATAAATGTCCTTTAGAGCGTTTTTAAGATCTTCACTGATTTTATCCGCTGTTGTTAAAACATATGCAGCTATAACTTGTCCTTGAGTTGACCTCGAATCAATTGCTTGTTTCAATTGCTCTGCTACTTCAACACCTATTTCACCAATGTAGTTTTTTACTTGAATAACGATTATCCATGGGGCTAGTTCGTCAAACGGATTTGGAATGTTAATTACAATATCAGCTCCACATTCCGATGGTCCACCGGTATGCTCAATCTGAATATTTCTCATTAATGGATCCAAAGCATAGCACAAAACAGGTTCCCACTCTGCTCCTTGTAAAACACTACGTAATTTTTTGACAATCGTCTCTGATAAATTATCTACACTTGTTATAATATCCGCGGCCACGGTCCGCTTAGCGCGGTCCACATGATCAGCCCCTTCACGCAGAACGGATTCCTTTCCTTTTTCTACCAATGAAATAATCTTATCAACACAATCTTTGTATGGATTAATATTCCACAATCTTCCCCTACATCTTAAAGACTGTCGCAATGCTGCATCAACATTTTCATTAGAATAGGCAACTCCACCTTTGGTGATAACTTCAACAGGAAGCATATGCCTCAAATCATGAACGTCTGTATCCTTACTATAAGAATAATCACCAGTGACACGGCATAAAGTAAAGAAGCCATCATTAGGCATATTAGGAACGAGGATGATATCACCTACTTGAATAGGATTCCAAGAAGCTGGAAGATATTTTCCAAGCATCTTTGCGTTCCTCCATGCATCTAGTTCATGAGATGAATATTCTTTCCAATCAAAATTAGGAGCTTTTTGTTTAGCATATATTTTTCTTAAATCTTGTTCGTCACAGTAGCCCCACCCCTGCCGAAGTATGCCTTTATTTTCCAATTCATTTCTTACAAAATTAATATGTTTTTCTGAATTTCGCGAAGTACGCATTGCCCAAATATTCATCAAGTTTTCCTTCCCTTAATTTAGAGCCTATACTTGGCTCCAAGTTTGTCTAAACGGTTCAATGTTAAGTTTCAATATGGCAAGTTTACCCAAATATGTAGATTAACTTAAACCAAATCATAGTTCACTATTTTTAAACCTCTAAAAACTTGTAAATCACAAATACGCACAGCGTTTTCACACGTGAAATGCAATGGTACAAGCAACAAAAATGAAGATTGTTAAAGGTCAAAAATTTTCGAACAACAAAGAACCCTTTTACTAAGCCTTTTAGGTCTTTTTTTTTCAAATTTTTTCAAATATTTTTTTGAGCGGGTTTGTTCTCTTACCTGTTCGTGTTGTTTTACGATTGATTTAATTTATTCAATTGCCCGATTTGTACTTGATAATTTTCCAACCGCTGAATTAATGGTTTGAACACTTCGGCTAATGTTTTCTCAATATTCGTTAGCCGCGTTTCAACTGTTTTCAGCCTTCTTCCTCCAGAACCTTGATATTTCAGCCTATTTAACACCAGAGAGTCTTCCACGAGCGTTTCTATTTATTTGCCGATCAATTTTTCCCTATCTCGCGTCCTCAGGGCGTTCTCTGTGACTTTCTTTATGGTTCCGGCATGTTCAGGTGAATACGGGTTAGCCCACTGATTTTCTGAATTCAGCACATTTTGCAGAGGATAGAAAAACTTTTGCCAATTTGGCGGCGCAATATTTTTAGGGTTTGCCAGTTGTTAGTTCCGTCCGCGTCGTCACAAAATGCAATTCTATGCGGCCGCCTTCGGTATGTGGATGCCGAACTTATAAATAACGTATTGGTCTGGCTTCAAACCAGCAAAAGCGGCCTTTTCAAACTCGTCCATGACCTGTTCTTGCTGTTCTAGTGTCAGTACGCTATCGGATGTCCTGCCTCCCCTCTCCTTCATTAAGGAACTTTTTCACCCGAATTGGCTTTCTAGTATTATATGGTTTTAATGGAATCAAAAACGTCTATCCGCTTGCACATAATTTCATGGGCAGAGATTTTCATTCCACTTTGTTAAATCGAATTAATGATGCATCGAAAAACCGCTCGCACATTCCACATGCGCAATGTGTCAAAATCTTCCTCAAGCTATTTTTGAATTACCGTTCGGATTGATTTTTGGTTGTTCACACTCAGTGAACGATTGAGGAGCTATAAAACCGAATTTTGCATTTCTATGAATGCGTTGCCAATTAAACACCGGAGAGGTGTTAAAATTGGGCGCCTTTAGCAAAAAACGTTGTTTTATTAGATTCCCCCTCGAAGTCGGGGTGGAATAGTCATTTCAGCTATGTTTTAGTAAAACCTTCTAAAAAAAGTAAAGAAAACATCTTCACATTTTTAAGAATCGTTCTAAATTATAGAGAGATGTCTCTAACAGAAAGGAATGGAAATGCGGCTCACAAAACAGACGAATTACGCCATCCGGATGTTGATGTATTGCGCTGCTAACGAAGGAGAGTTGAGCCGCGTACCGGAAATTGCCAAAGCCTATTCGGTTTCCGAACTGTTTTTGTTCAAAATTCTTCATCCACTGGTCGAAGCCGGGCTCATGCAAACCGTACGTGGACGTAATGGCGGTGTTAAGCTCGCCAAGCCAGCTGACGAGATTTTTGTTTCCGACGTTGTAAAAGTTACAGAAGAAAATTTTGCAATGGCGGAGTGCTTTGAAAGTGGTGCCATCGAATGTCCGTTGGTGAATTCGTGCGGTCTCAATGCAACATTGAGCAAAGCGTTGAAAGCTTTTTTCGACGTATTGAAGGCAACTTCCATTGCCGATTTGCAAAGACCAACGTTCAGGGAACGTCTCGGTATCCATGAGCACGATGCACATGATGAAAACGTGAAAGTTTTAAACTAATATCCCGATCGGAATTCACATAATAATTTCATGTTTTGTTGTTTATAACCGTTTGTGAAGGGGCGCATCATATCCAACGCAGCCATCATATTAGCCGCTGGCAGGGGTGAACGCATTGGTTCGCCTGAAAATGGCCCCAAACAATATCGCCCGCTTGGCGGTCATGCAGTCATTTTTCATACGCTCAAGCGTTTTCTTGATAGCGGGTTATTTTCAACCATTATATTGGTCATCCATCACGATGATGAAATACTTTGTCATAAAGCAATTGGTGACTTGGCAGACCATGTCACGATTGTTCACGGTGGAAACACACGACAGATATCGACCCTTTGCGGTCTCCGCGCATTGAATGCTTTGGGCGAAGCCAACAAACCTCAATATGTATTTATTCATGACGGTGCACGGCCTTTTGTTTCACATTCGCTTCTTGAACGGATTAATGATGCGCTGTCTCAAGATTTCGGAATCTTACCTGCTGTAGCCGTTTCCGATACACTTAAACGTGCGGATGATAATGGTATCGTTGTCGAGACAGTTCCGCGCGATCATCTCTTCGGGGCGCAAACGCCACAAGCGTTTCCTTTTCTAAAAATTTTAGCGTTGCATGAAGAAGCCGCGAAACTCGGATTAACCGGTTTTACCGACGATTGCGCCTTGGCGGAATGGGCGGGGTTCGGTATAAAACTTGTCACTGGCAGCAGTGAAAATATGAAAATTACCTGGCCTGCCGATCTTGCTATTGCCGAATTGCGTATGAAAAGGGAAGCTATGACAAATCAGGAAAATCAGACCTCCGCTTCTTTCCAACTTCCGGATGTTCGCACCGGTAACGGATATGATGTTCATCCATTCGAACCGGGCGACGGAGTAACGCTTTGCGGCGTAAAAATAGCTTATGAAAAGAAATTGAGCGGCCATTCGGATGCCGACGTTGCTCTTCACGCTTTGACTGATGCATTGCTTGCCACACGGGGTGCCGGAGATATTGGTACACATTTTCCCCCTTCCGACCCGAAATGGAAGGGTGCCTCGTCCGATATTTTTGTGCGTCATGCGGTCTCCATTATAAAAGAAGCCAAAGGGCGCATCGCCAATGTGGATATTACGTTGATAGCCGAAGCTCCCAAGGTCGGTCCACACCGCAAGGAAATGACCGAAAAACTTAAGGATATGCTCGGCATATCCGCCGACCGTATCTCGGTCAAAGCCACAACCAACGAAAAATTGGGATTTGTCGGGCGTAAAGAAGGGATTGCTGCGATCGCAACTGCGACAGTTATCTATCCGGGGAGTGTTCCAGAATGACACTTATTGCTGAAGCAAAGGCAACAAAAGTTCTTGAAGCCTGCCGTTTACACCATTTGAAACTCGCAACTGTGGAATCCTGCACGGGCGGTTTGATCATCGGTAGCCTGACCGATATTGCAGGCTCGTCCGACGTTGTGGAATGTGGCTTCATTACCTATTCGAACGAAGCAAAAAATAGGCTCGTCGGTGTGCCTTCCGATATGATAGAGGCCTTCGGTGCCGTATCGAAACAGGTCGCGATCGCAATGGCCAAAGGTGGTGTCACACACTCAGGTGCCGATATTGCGGTTTCGGTTACAGGGGTTGCGGGACCGGGTGGCGGCAGTGCCGAAAAGCCGGTCGGACTTGTCCACATGGCTGTTGCTTTGACAAATAAGCCGACACTTCATTTTGAAGCCCGATTTGGCGATCTTGGTCGCGAAAACGTTCGTCATGCAACTGTTGAACGGGCATTGGACCTTGTTCTAGAAGCGATCAACAAAGCTTAGCCTTATGATGATTGCTGCACGTTACTCCCACTAAGCGGCCAGTGCGATTTCAGTCTGGTACGGAAATCACTACCTTCCTTAGCTTTAATCGCAGTTTGCGATGGAGATTGACTTCAGACCACCGGTTACGGTCAAAGCTCCTCGGGGAATTTAAACCGGACCGGAGGAAATCAAATAACGATTCTTAATCAAGCTTGGCGAAATCTATATTTGTCGCCAATTTTTTTCACCCGCAACATTATGCTATTAGGCGCTCTCCCCTCTGACATAAGTTAAAGTTTTTCAGATTTAATACAGGCAATCTTGATAGTGCCTTAAAATCGGCATGAAGAGTGCGGCCTTGAACTATCCAATTTAAAAGCGTTCCTGAACAAGGTTGCACCTTTCCAAGAATAAAATTGTACAACCTTTTGGAGCTATGTGAACCTATCGCAGTTGAAATAATTCGCGATGAAAATGCCGACGGGCAAAGCCACTTTTAACCATGTCATCTTCCAGCGTCTCACCGAATTTTATAGGCCCGCAAAACCATATTGACGATTGTTTCCAGTTCCCAAACAGATGCCTTAACAAAGATCCGTTGAACCTTCCCTCTTCAGGCGTTAGCCAAATTTTCAGTCTGACACCTGCCGATTGTGCCAATTCGGCAAGCTTTTGTTTCTCGCTTTCACTGATCGTTTGGGCAACATAAACAAAGTCTATTTGCGCTTTATTGTTTTTCTTTGATGAAGCCAACTCGTCAAGTCTTGCAAGAAATGGCGTAATTCCTATGCCTGCGCCAATCCATATTTGTTCGTGTGATTTGTCGTCGCTAAAACAAAACTTTCCGTAAGGCCCGTCAATGCGCGCTGTCCTGCCGGTTAGATTCTGTTTTACGAGTTTATCAGTGTAGTCCCCCAAACCTTTCACAAAAAACGTCAAAAAGGGTTTTTGCGGATTCCAATGGGAAGCTATTGTGAAAGGATGTGCGCCTTCGCCTTTATCCAATGTAACAAATGCGAATTGGCCGCTTTTGTGACCAGCCCATTTATTGGAAACTTTTAAAGTCAAGCGTACTGCATCATTGGCTTTATCAATCGCATAGTCCGTGACTATCGCCGCAATGTGCCGGCCAAAGCCAAACCGTTTGAGCAAAACTGTAAGTGCAGCAACCGAACCGAAAACTGATGAAACACCTACCAGCAAACCGAATGGCTCGCCCCAATAGGCAAATTTTGTCAACACAATCGCATGAAACACTAAAACAAGATATACCGCTGCAAAAATTGTATGGACATGAGCAAAAAACCGGTAAGGAATAAGCTTTATCAACGCAACAAGACACAAAACAACCGCTATATAAAAAGCCCATTCCCCGAAAACTTCTGCATTTTTTCTAAAGATGGAAAAAACATATTCAAGCCCGACTTTCTGAGGCAAATTGGCTATATCGACATGTTGACGAACAGGCTTTACAAGCCATCCCCAGCCGACGGCCCATTTTGTACCCTTGGTGAGAAGAAAATGCCCGACAGCCGTTACCAATGCAGTAATGCCGAGCCATTTATGAAGCCGATAGGCTTTATCAAGCCCTCCCAATGCATCATCTATCACTCTAAGACGACAGGCGATCACCACGTCCATAGTCATTGCCACAAAGGCAAGAAGACCTGTGAGTTGGATAGCTTCTCGCCTGAACGCAAAATAACCATTATTGATACCGTAGAATTCGCCGGTTGCCAACCAAACCGCGATACAAATAAAAATGAATACAAAATACGAAATCTTCAAATTTCTCATCAAGAGCCATAACCTGTTTTCTGTTTTCATCAGAAAATAGAATGGGACGAGCGAAATTAAAACTTAAACTTATTTAATATATTGATTTCATTAAACTTTACAATTTTTATCCAGTTTTTTTAAAGAAACTTTTGAAACTATTTTCAAAACTGTTTCAAAATCAAATGGCAAACTTCACAAACAGTTCGGCTTCAGGCTTGTTGAGCCCCATAAATCTTGTCTGCCCGCATCTCGAATGCTTCTGTAAAACGTTTGAATGCTATATCGAACATAGCGCCCATAAGCATGCCAAGCATCCGGCTTTTAAACTCGTAATCAATATAGAATTCAACTTCGCATGATTTGCCATCGTCAAGGGGCTTGAATATCCAGCGATTTTCAAGGTAGCGGAATGGCCCGTCAATATAACGGACATCAATACGTCGCTCTTCTTTATCCAGCAGAACCTGCGTCGTGAAAGTTTCCCTAATCATTTTATAACCAACTGTCATATCGGCAGTAAGCAGCGTTTTATTTCCCTTCTCTTCGCTCGAGCGAACGTTGAGGGATTCACACATTGGCAAAAACTCGGGATATTGTTCAACATCCGAAACGAGATTGAACATCTCAAGATCGGTATGCTGAACTTTCCGGTTAGTATTGAATTTCGGCATTCTTTATCCGCGTTGATGGGCAAGCTTTTCCGCCCGCGCTTTTCTCAGGGCTTCAAAATCCTCACCCGCATGGTGTGACGAACGGGTTAGTGGACTTGAAGACATATGAAGGAAACCCTTGGTTTTGCCGATAATGGCATAGGATTTGAATTCTTCCGGCGTAACAAAACGGATAACAGGATGATGTTTACGCGTCGGCTGCAAATATTGACCAATGGTCATGAAATCAACATCGGCCGAACGCAAATCATCCATCAATTGGAGTACTTCATTCCGTTCTTCACCAAGTCCGACCATAATACCGGACTTTGTAAAGATTGATGGATCAAGCTCCTTGACCCGCTGCAACAGCCTGATCGAATGGAAATAGCGCGCACCTGGACGCACGGTCAGGTATTTCGACGGCACTGTTTCAAGATTATGGTTAAATACATCCGGCTTGGCCGCAACCACAGTTTCAAGAGCGCCCTCTTTATGACGGAAATCAGGTGTGAGGATTTCAATGGTGGTACCAGGTGACTTTCTTCTGATTGCATGAATGACATCGGCATAATGCTGGGCACCACCATCGGGAAGATCATCACGATCAACAGAGGTGATAACCACATGTTTAAGCGCCATTTGTTTGACTGCATCGGCGACACGTTCAGGTTCATCCTTATCGACAGGAAGAGGTATACCGGTTGCAACATTACAAAAGGCACATGCACGGGTGCATATTGCCCCCAAAATCATAAAACTTGCGTGCCTCTGAGTCCAGCATTCGCCAACATTCGGGCATCCTGCTTCTTCGCAAACTGTCACCAGATTGTTATCACGCACGATATGACGGGTTTCGGCATATTGCCCACGCAACGACGGCGCTTTCACCCTGATCCAATCAGGCTTTTTTAAAACCTCTGAATCCGGTCGATTGGCTTTTTCCGGATGCCGGACCCGTTTCTGCGATAAAGTGTCAACAACGGTAACCATTTAGTACCTCACGCTCTTTCTCCCCTCATATGGAGTATAAGCAACAAGAATGCAATTCACATCTTGATGCTCGTCAGGCGTTCAAAACCTGACCATAAGCATCAAGGACACTTTCCTTCATCATTTCCGAAAGCGTCGGATGAGGAAAGACTGTATGCATCAGCTCTTCTTCTGTGGTTTCAAGATTCATCGCAACCACAAAACCTTCAATCAGCTCGGTTACTTCTGCTCCTACCATGTGCGCACCAAGCAACTGGCCGGTTTTCCGGTCAAATATGGTTTTGACAATTCCCTGATCCTCCCCCATGGCAATTGCCTTGCCGTTTGCCGAGAACGAAAAATGCCCGACCCTTATGTCATAGCCTGCGGCCTTCGCCTTTGCTTCGGTCAATCCAACGGAAGCAACTTGCGGTGTGCAATAGGTGCAACCGGGAATCTTTCTCTTGTCCAAAGGTTCTGCTGTTTCAAGGCCTGCAATATGCTCGACGCAAATAACGCCCTCTTCTTCTGCCTTATGGGCAAGCATAGGAGCACCCGCGACATCACCGATAGCATAAATACCGGGAACGTTGGTGCGTCCCCATTCGTCAATTACCACACAACCACGTTCGGTTTTCACGCCTAACGCTTCAAGCCCGATATTTTCTATATTGCCTTGCACCCCCACCGCAGAAATCAGACGATCTGCAGTAACGGTCTCGGTTTTGCCATTTATATCAATGTGAGCTGTCACAGAATTGGACGTTTTTTCGATTTTCGAAACCTTTGCTTCGGTAAGAATCCGGATGCCTTTTTTCTCCAATTGCTTACGCGCAAATGCAGAAATCTCCGAATCTTCAACTGGCATAATCTGCGGCATCATTTCCACAACCGTGACTTCCGCCCCCATATCACGATAAAAGGAAGCGAACTCAATTCCGATAGCGCCCGACCCCATAACGACAATAGATTTTGGCATAGTTTCAGGAACCATCGCTTCAAAATAGGTCCAAACCAGTTTCCCGTCCGGTTCGATACCTGGCAATGTACGTGGGCGAGCACCGGTTGCTACAATGATATGTTTTGCCTGATATGTCCCCTCGCCCAAAGTGCCCTTCGGAATCGGGTTTTGTGGCTGCATAATTTTTTTGGTGATTTTGCCAACGACAATTTCACCAAGACCGGCGCCGGAAGCTGCCTTGGTGAGCTTTGCTTCACCCCAGATAACGTCGATCTTGTTTTTCTTCATCAAATAGCCGACACCGCCGTTAAGGCGGGCAGAAACAGTGCGGGAGCGTTGCACGACATCCTTGATGTCTGCATCAATCGAACCGTTGAGTTTCAGGCCGTAATCTTTTGCATGTTCGCTAAAATGTTTGATTTCTGCGGTTCTAAGCAGCGCTTTTGTCGGAATACATCCCCAATTCAAACAAATACCACCAAGGTGTTCGCGTTCGACAATTGCAGTCTTGAAGCCCAATTGAGCAGAACGAATTGCGGTAACATATCCGCCAGGGCCAGAACCGATAACAATAACATCATATGAATTTGCCAATTTTTCCTCCATGGGGAAAGATAGAACTAAAGGCCGAGAACGACATGTACCAATGGTTGAAGCCCTTTGCCAATTGCTTTTGTGTTGTTTTCGTCAAGATGAACACCATCCAGCGGTGACGCGACTGCGACAGATGCAGCATCGAAGAAGGCACATTCCATCTCGTCAGCAAGATCCGAATAAAAAATCGAAAGCTTTTTGGATTCTCCAATAGCACCACTGAAACGCTCGCCACTTAAAGGGTGGATGGTCTCCGCCAGATGGGGCGGAGAAACAATAATAATTTCCGGCGGTTCGGTCTGCGACATATAGGGATAGGAACGGACAATATTGACAAGCCGTTTCATGCCCAGACATGCGGCCATTGCCGAACCCGCAACAAATTTTTTCAAGTCATTAGTGCCAAGCATTATGATCACCAGATCGAGCGGATGCCGTGACCCCAAGACTGTCGGAAGGATTGCTGCGCCATTCCGGTCGTCGATTGAAGTTTTATCATCGAAACAGGTTGTGCGGCCGCACAATGCTTCCTCGATAACTTCAATCGAACCGTTGAATTGCTGTTCCAGCACACGCGGCCAACGAATTTCGTTGGTATAACGTGTTTGGTTTATCGGATTTAATCCCCATGTCAGGGAATCTCCATAAGCCAGAACAGTTTTTAACATTATTACACCAGCATGCTCATCGGGTTTTCAATGAACTTTTTGAAGGCCTGTGCAAGTTCGGCTGCCAATGCTCCGTCTACTGCGCGATGGTCGGTTGATAATGTCACCGACATGACCGTTGCAATAGCCAAGGCACCGTTTTTAACGACAGCGCGCTGTTCACCTGCACCGATCGCAAAGATCGTCGCATGTGGAGGGTTGATAATGGCGCAGAAATCCTTGACACCATACATTCCCATATTGGAAACCGCTGTCGTTCCGCCCTGATATTCCTCGGGTTTCAACTTGCGTTCCCGCGCCCGTTTTGCCAAATCTTTCATTGCATTGGAAATTGTCGAAAGCGATTTTTCCTCAGCATGTTTGATGATCGGAGTAATCAAGCCGTTCGGAATGGAAACAGCAACTCCCACGTCCACGAATTTGTGGCGCATCATCCCGCTATCGAGCCAGGAAACATTGGCATCCGGCACAGCCTTGAGTGCCAATGCTGTGGCCTTGATCACCATATCATTCACTGAAAGCTTATAGGCCGGTTTTTCGCCTGCACTTGTTTTAACCATAGGGGCTGCTGCGTTCAATTCTGCACGCAATTTCAGCAATGCATCAATCTCGCAATCAATTGTTACATAAAAATGCGGAACTGTATGTTTTGATTCAACAAGACGTTTGGCAATGGTCTTTCGCATACCGTCGTGAGGTACGATTTCGTATTCATCGGTATTGAAAAGCTTCATTGTCAATTCGTCTGAAGACGAGCTTTCGGCCGGTGTAGCAGATTGCGCAGGCTGCGTTGCATTGGTTGCGGTCTTACCGATACCGTTAGCAAGCGCACTATCAATATCACGCTTGATGATACGACCATGCGGACCTGTGCCTGAAATAAGCGACAGTTGAAGTCCGTTCTGCTTGGCCAGACGCCGCGCCAATGGTGAAGCAAATATGCGGTTGCCTTTTTCTGTAACAGGCGCTTGGGAAGTAACAGTGGCAGGCTGATTTAAAGCCGAAGATGCCTGAGCAGGCTGAACGGGAGCGGCGTCTGTTTTTGCGGCCACAGCAGGCGCTGCTGTTGTCGACGGAGCAGAAGCTTGTTTCTTTTCTTCCTCTTCGATTGCTTTTATTGCATCCTCGGCGCTTTCGCCGTCTTCTGCCAGAATACCAATCAAAGCATTAACTTTTACGCCTTGCGTTCCAGCCGGAACGACGATTTTTGCGAGTGTTCCTTCATCGGCGGCATCAACTTCCATTGTCGCCTTATCAGTTTCAATTTCGGCAACAGTATCACCAGGCGAGACTTTGTCACCTACCTTGATATCCCACTTTGACAAAGTGCCTTCTTCCATTGTCGGGGAAAGCGCCGGCATCGTGATTTTTATAGCCATAGTGCGTTCTCCTTTAGGCTTTGTAGGTGACAGATTTTACGGCATCAACAACCTCGGCAACACTCGGCAAGGCAAGCTTTTCAAGGTTGGCTGCATAAGGCATAGGAACATCTTTGCCTGCAATTGTAGCGATCGGCGCATCAAGATAATCAAAAGCCTGCTGCATCACGCGCGTTGCAATTTCAGTTCCGACAGATGACTGTGGAAAGCCTTCTTCGATTGTGACCAGACGACCTGTTTTTTTCACCGATTCAATAATTGTCGGCAAGTCCATCGGACGAACAGTTCTCAGATCTATCAACTCGACATCAATCCCGAGTTTTTCAAATTCCGGCAGCGCTTCAACCGCGTAATTCATCCCCATACCCATACCGACGATTGTTACATCGTTACCGGCTTTATGGATACGGGCCTTACCAATTGGCAAAACAAAATCATCGAGCTTCGGTACATCGAACTGATGACCGTAAAGCAATTCATTTTCAAGGAAGATGACAGGATTGTCATCACGGATTGCCGCCTTCAAAAGTCCTTTGGCATCGGCAGCTGTATAAGGCATGATAACCTTTAAGCCCGGCACATGACTGTACCATGATGCATAGCATTGGGAATGCTGGGCACCAACACGAGCGGCCGCGCCATTCGGACCGCGGAAAACCATAGGGGCATGCATCTGCCCGCCGGACATATAATGGGTCTTGGCGGCGGAATTCACAATCTGGTCGATTGCTTGCATGGCAAAATTGAATGTCATGAATTCAACGACCGGACGCAAGCCACCGAAAGCTGCACCAACGCCAAGGCCAGCAAACCCCTGTTCGGTAATCGGCGTATCAATGACGCGGCGTGCACCGAATTCATCAAGCAGTCCCTGACTGACCTTATAAGCGCCCTGATATTGAGCAACTTCTTCACCAATCAGGAAAACCTTGTCATCACGACGCATTTCTTCAGCCAAAGCTTCGTTCAAAGCTTCGCGAACGGTCATTTTGACCATTTCTGTTCCTGCCGGAATATCAGGGTCTGATTGAACGACTGGCTCTGCAGGCTTCGGTGCGGCCGGTGCAGAGGGAGCCACAGGTGCGGATGCCGCAGCTTGTGGTGCCTGTGGTGCCTGTGGTGCCGCTTGTCTTGCCGGATTAACGGCGTTTTTAATATCGGCCGCTGTTTCACCATCTTCAAGCAGAACAGCAATAGGCGTGTTGACCTTTACGCCTTCTGTTCCTTCGGGAACAAGAATCTTGCCGAGTGTTCCTTCATCGGCTGCATCCACTTCCATAGTGGCTTTATCGGTTTCGATTTCGGCAATAACATCGCCAGCTTCAACCTTATCGCCTTCTTTTTTGACCCATTTAGAAATTTTGCCTTCTTCCATTGTGGGCGAAAGCGCCGGCATCAAGATATCAATAGACATAGTCGCTTTCCTCGCTATTAAAGAAGAACATCGGTATAGAGCTCGGATACATCCGGCTCGGGATCATTTTCAGCAAAATCTGCCGCATCTGCAACGACAGCACGAACCTTTTTGTCAATTTCTTTCAGCTCGTCTTCTGTTGCCCAACCCTTTTTAATACAACGGTTCTTCACCTGATTGATCGGATCATGTTCGGTCTTGACTTTTTCGACCTCTTCCTTCGTGCGATATTTGGCCGGATCCGACATTGAGTGACCACGATAGCGGTAAGTCTGCATGTCCAGAATAATAGGTCCTTTTCCTGAACGAGCCCAAGCCACGGCCTCATCGGCTGCCGATTTTACAGCGCAAACATCCATACCATCGACAACATAACCAGGAATTTCAAACGACAGACCACGACGCGAAAAATCGGTTTCGGCAGAAGCACGAGAAACAGCCGTACCCATCGCATATTGGTTATTTTCGATAACATAGACAACGGGTAGTTTCCAAAGCGAAGCCATATTGAAGCTTTCATAGACTTGCCCCTGATTGGCCGCTCCGTCACCGAAATAGACAAGCGTTACATTATCCCGCCCAAGATATTTATTGGAAAAAGCCAATCCTGTCCCTATCGGCACCTGTGCACCAACGATACCATGTCCGCCAAAAAAATTCTTTTCCTTGGAAAACATATGCATGGAACCGCCTTTCCCTTTGGAAAAGCCATCTTTGCGGCCTGCTAGTTCAGCCATAACGCCGCGAGGGTTCATGCCTGTTGCCAACATATGCCCATGATCACGATAGGAGGTGATAACCTGATCGCCTTGTTTGATTGCTTTGACAGTTCCGGTGACTACCGCCTCTTGTCCGATATAGAGGTGACAAAAACCTCCGATAACACCCATACCATAAAGTTGACCGGCTTTTTCTTCAAACCGTCGGATCAAAAGCATATCATGATAAAATTGAAGTTCTTCTTCTTTGGTAAATTCCGCCGGCTCAGGTGATCTGGCGGTATTGGTTAATACGGTCTGCGTCTTTTTCGCAGAAGTTTTTTTAGCCCGTGCTGCCATATTAAACTCCCTTAATTGGTGTTTCAAAAAATACGCTTTCCCCGCCAAAGTTACAAGCACTATAAATGGTTGCAAAACTCTGTGTAAAATATTGATTTGATTGTTTTTTAGAAATAAACAGAATTTTTCCTAATTTGACAGATCACCTTGACCAGTCAGAATAACAAATTCATTCGGCTTTGAAAGATTAAGGTTTTTGCGGGCATATTCGTCAAGCATATCGCGCTCGATATGTCCATCTTTTAAAAGCGAAACCTTTTTTTCAATTCCCTTGCGTTGTTCTTCAAGGGATTTGAGCTCGCTATTGAGACTATCTATATGCTGTTCTACTTTAACGCGAGAATATAATCCATATTCTCCGTGATAGATGTGATAGCCAAAATAACTCAGCACACCAATTGTCATGAGCGGCAATATAAACCGCCCCTTGATTGATCTGCGTTTCTGTTTCGTCCACATCATTTTTGTATTTCTGTCCCTATAGAGCTTTAATCATTGATGCATGATTTTGATTAAAGATAGATTACCGCAGTGGTAAATTCCTAAAAAACAAAATGACGAAAAGCTTTTGCCGGTTGATTTTTTGAAATTTTTTTAAAAATAACCGATATAGACATTTTAACCGGTGTTATTTCAACCACTTGCCGCGTGCTGACACATTGAACTCAAAACTTCACAAAGTTCATCGCCTGACAGACAATCGCAAAAATGTTCCCCTCTGTTTTCCGGTGTTGACCTTTCTAGTGATCATTTCCAAGTCAAAGATATTCGCTTGTGATCGGGTTTCCGTCTTTATCTTTGAATTTTCCCATGAGGATCAGAATAAAATCGATAATTGACCAAATAAACGAAATTATCGAACCGATAACTGTGATTGTGAGCAGAAGCATCAATACACCGGTACCGATTTTTCCGACCATAAAACGATGAACTCCGAAAACCCCGAAGAACCAGCAGACGATTGCCATAACAACTTTCGAATGCTTGCTATCAATGCTTAAGGGAAAGATATTTTTGGCAATCGCTCCTTCTGCCACAAAATCGACCTTGATTCCGGCCGACGGTTCGCCTTGTCCACTCCAGTCAAGCCGCGTAAATTCGTAACGATTGTTATCAGCTCCCGAGATAAGACCTTTGTTCCTTGTGTAGCTTATAATCGAACCGCGCATAAAAACTCCTGATCTTTTTTTTAAAAAGCAAAGTGCTTCAGTTGAGTGAGCATTCAGCTCTGCTTTTTGATAAACATTGCTATTTTGTGGGGTCAGACCATTGGTTTAAATAAGTTGCGTGTTTTAAAAAACTAGTCCGAGATAAAAATTTATATAAAAATGAACAAAGAGCGGACTCTGAAGTCCGCTCTTCAAAAACAGAGTTTTGGTATTGCTAGTCTTCAATCAGATACGAAAAGCCGAAATACCGGCATAGTGAGCCTGATTGCCGAGCTCTTCTTCGATTCGCATCAACTGGTTATATTTTGCAAGTCTGTCAGAACGGGCAAGAGATCCCGTCTTGATCTGGCCGCAATTGGTAGCAACAGCAAGATCGGCAATGGTCGAATCTTCAGTCTCGCCTGAACGATGCGACATAATTGCGGTATAACCGGCCTTATGAGCCGTTTCCACAGCATCAAGTGTTTCACTCAAAGTACCAATCTGGTTGACTTTGACGAGCAAAGAATTGGCAACACCCATTTTGATACCATCGCGTAAACGAGCAGAATTGGTGACGAACAGATCATCTCCAACGAGTTGACATTTTTCACCGATGCGGTCGGTCAAAATTTTCCAACCATCCCAATCGTCTTCAGCCATACCATCTTCAATTGTGATAATCGGGAAATCGCTAATGAGTTTTTCCAGATAATCGGCCTGTTGTTCGGCACTGCGTGTTTTGCCTTCGCCAGTGTAAACATAAGAACCGTTCTTATAAAATTCCGATGACGCACAATCAAGGCCGAGTGCCACCTGTTCGCCCGGTTTGTAACCGGCTGCCTTGATAGATTCTACGATAAATTCGAGCGCTGCTTCTGCGCTCTTGAGATTGGGAGCAAAACCGCCTTCATCGCCGACATTGGTATTAAATCCGGCGTCTTTCAAACGTTTCTTCAATGTGTGAAAAATCTCGGCTCCGTACCGGACGGCTTCCTTCAAAGTTGGCGCACCAACAGGCAAAATCATGAATTCCTGAAAGTCGATCGGATTGTCTGCATGAACTCCGCCATTGATAATATTCATCATGGGGGTGGGCATCAAATGGGCTTGTGTACCGCCGACATAACGGTAAAGCGGCAAACCGGCCGAATTTGCTGCGGCTTTTGCCGCCGCCAATGAAACTCCGAGAATAGCATTAGCGCCAAGGCGCGACTTGTTCGGCGTGCCGTCAAGTGCAATCATTGCCTGATCGATTGCTATTTGATCTTCAGCATCAAGCCCGCCAATTTCCTGCAAAATTTCCCCATTGACTGCGCTAACAGCCTTCTCAACACCTTTGCCCTGGTAACGTGTTCCACCGTCGCGCAATTCCACTGCTTCGTGAGCGCCGGTTGAAGCACCTGAGGGGACTGCAGCCCGACCAAACGCACCATCTTCCAAAACAACATCGACTTCGACAGTCGGATTGCCACGACTATCCAATATTTCACGGCCAACAATATCTATAATTGCAGTCATCTCACGGTTCCTTCCCGATAAGGGTTAGTTATTATTCAATTGAATAGACAAACTCTCTTCGCGAGGGAATATCTATTGCATAGTAAAATCGATTAAAGTTTTTTTGCTAACCGGTCAAACGCCATCAACGTTTCCAACAGATGTGGCAAATTTTCAAGTTTGACCATATTCGGCCCGTCAGACGGGGCATGATCGGGATCCTGATGTGTTTCGAGAAAGACACCGGCAACACCAACTGCTACAGCAGCACGTGCAAGAGTTTCAACAAATTCGCGTTGTCCGCCGGAAGATGTCCCCTGCCCACCCGGTTGCTGAACAGAATGGGTGGCATCAAAAATAACTGGTGAGCCGAATTGCGCCATTATCGGCAGCGCACGCATATCCGAAATCAATGTGTTATAACCGAAAGAAACACCGCGTTCACATGCCATAACATTGGGATTTCCGCTTTCGGTAATTTTTGCCAAAACGTTTTTCATATCCCAAGGGGCAAGAAACTGGCCTTTTTTAACGTTGATCACGCGGCCGGTTTTTGCTGCTGCAACCAAAAGATCGGTTTGTCTGCACAAAAACGCCGGAATTTGCAAAACGTCGACATGAGGAGCAACAATTGCACATTGTTCTTCTGTATGGATATCCGTCAATACCGGAATATGGAATTCCCGTTTCAGATCGTCAAAAACATCCATCGCCTTTTCAAGACCGATGCCGCGCTTGCTGTTCAAAGACGTACGATTGGCTTTGTCAAAACTCGATTTATAAACAAAACCGATGCCCAGTTTTTCTGTAATCTCTTTGATCTTGCCCGCCATATCGAAAGCGTGCTCGCGGCTTTCCATCTGGCATGGGCCTGCAATAATTGAAAGGGGCGCACTATTGGAAAATTTAACATTACCCACGGTGACAGTGCTATTCGGTTTCGTCATTTATTCCTCTAATCTAATCATTTTGATCTGATCTTCGCTGATTGGCAGACTTTACCTTATAAAATACAAACTGTTCAATACGATTAATGCGAAACATTCTTCAAACAGTTTCCGGCAAGATGTTTCTCATAATCTCCTGCATCAAACTTAAGCTCTCATATCAATGCCGGGCGAATATTCATGTGATGGGGGGCGTTACGATATTTTTAAACAAAACATGATTGAACGATTTTATCGGATTTTATGAAGCCCCCTGTTATCCGGCAAATAATGGTTCGGATTCGCAGGGCATAAAAAATCAAATCGAGTTCACGAAAATCCTTTTTATAAGGTGGGCAGTTCTTAGCACCGGAAATAGCCTTAGCCCATTAAGCAAATATTGAAATAGAGTTATATTTCGCCAGAAGCCTTTTGTTTTTAATAAAAAACCCTGCAAAAACCAGTTTCGAAGGTTTTTGCAAGGTTCAAGCTTCCAGTTTTCTAAACAGCGATTATACAAGTCTGCTCTGAACCATTGCAGCCTTGATAAATGAAGCAAAAAGAGGATGCGGTTCGAAAGGCCGGGATTTCAATTCCGGATGATATTGAACGCCGATGAACCAGGGATGATCCTTATACTCGATTGTCTCGGGCAAAACACCGTCCGGTGACATACCGGAGAAAACGAGGCCACAATTTTCAAGCCGCTCTTTATAATCGATATTCACCTCATAGCGGTGGCGATGACGCTCGAAAATGTCGGTTTTCCCATATATTTTTGCGATAGCACTGCCTTCTTTTAAAACAGCTTCATAAGCTCCAAGGCGCATTGTGCCGCCGAGATTTCCCGACTCTGCACGTCTTTCCAATGCATCCCCCTTAAGCCATTCCGTCATCAGGCCAACAACCGGTTCATCCGTTGGACCGAATTCGGTGGATGATGCATTTTCGATACCACAAAGATTACGAGCCGCCTCAATGCAAGCCATTTGCATGCCAAAGCATATGCCGAAGAATGGAACTTTACGTTCACGGGCGAAACGTATGGCCATAATCTTACCTTCTGCACCACGCTCACCGAAAGCTCCGGGAACAAGAATGCCGTGAACCTTTTCAAGATATGGTGCCGGATCTTCCTTCTCGAAGATTTCGGATTCAATCCATTCAAGATTGACTTTGACCTTATTGGCAAGGCCGCCATGCGTCAAAGCTTCATTGAGAGATTTATAAGCATCCTTCAAGCCGGTATATTTACCGACCACGGCGATCGTAACCTGCCCTTCCGGATTATGAAGACGGCGGTTGATTTCAATCCACCGATCCATTTTCGGCTCCGGAGCAGGATCAATACCGAATGCAGCCAGAACTTCCGAATCCAACCCTTCGCGATGATAGGCAATCGGAACATCATAGATTGCATCGACATCAAGCGCCTGAATAACGGCCGATGGACGGACGTTACAAAACAACGAAAGTTTGCGCCGTTCCGATTCAGGAATCGCGCGATCGGCACGTACCAACAAAATATCCGGTGCAATACCGACAGATTGTAGTTCCCTTACCGAATGTTGAGTGGGCTTGGTTTTCAATTCTCCAGCAGCGGGAATATAGGGCATCAATGTCAGATGCATATAAACCGTTGTATGGGGAGGCAATTCGTTATGAAGCTGCCTTATCGCTTCCAAAAACGGCATTGCTTCAATATCGCCGACTGTGCCGCCAATCTCGCATAGGACAAAATCATAATTTTCATTCCCTTCCATGATGAAATTTTTGATTTCATCAGTAACGTGCGGAATGACTTGAACCGTTGCACCCAGGTAATCGCCACGGCGCTCACGCTCGATAATATTACGGTAGATACGACCAGTTGTAATATTATCCTGCTTGTTTGCCGAACGACCGGTAAAACGCTCGTAATGTCCAAGATCAAGATCAGTCTCGGCGCCGTCATCTGTCACGAAGACTTCTCCGTGCTGATAAGGCGACATTGTGCCCGGATCGACGTTAAGATAGGGGTCAAGCTTGCGGATCCTTACACGGTACCCGCGAGCCTGTAACAAAGCAGCCAAAGCTGCTGCGGCAATGCCTTTTCCAAGGGAAGAAACCACGCCACCAGTAATAAAAACATATCGTGCCATGGGCTTATGGAGATAACCGTTCATTGATGATTCTTCCAGCAAAAAATGATGTTTTACGCGAAATTTTTTGAAACTTTTTTGACCTCGGCTTTTTTCGAATTCGGATAAAGGGTGAATCGCCCTACTTCACCAACGACAACAAGAAACTTAACAAAATGGTTGAAGAAAAGTTGATAAAATGATTCTTAAATCCGAGCTAACTATTTGTGATTATTCAACAAAAAACCCCGTCATTAACGGGGCTTTCAAAAACTTGTTATTGCTGACCTTACAGCACAACAACTTCTGTGCCGACATCAACACGATCATAAAGATCCAGAACATCATCATTGATCATACGGAAACAACCGTTCGAGGCGGAGGAACCGATGGTCCAAGGCTGTACAGTTCCGTGAATACGAATATAGGTATCTTTGTCACCTTGCCAGAGATACAACGCACGTGCGCCAAGCGGATTGCCGGGCCCACCGTCCATTCCATTAGCAAATTTTGCATAATGTTCGGGGCTGCGTTTAACCATATCTTTGGTCGGAATCCAGCGTGGCCATTCACGTTTGAAACGAATATTGGCCGTTCCTTTAAACTGAAGGCCGATTCTTCCGACAGCAATTCCATAACGTCTTGCAGTGGTCGGTGTTTCAATCAGATAAAGGAAATAGTTCTTAGGGTCGATAACAATTGTTCCCGGTTTATAACCCGAAAACGATACTGTTTGAGGCCGATATTTCTCCGGTACATTGTAGCTCTTCACAGATGGAAT
Organism: Bartonella sp. W8151; assembly: GCF_016100385.1. Lineage (NCBI taxonomy): Bacteria > Pseudomonadati > Pseudomonadota > Alphaproteobacteria > Hyphomicrobiales > Bartonellaceae > Bartonella > Bartonella sp. W8151. Next base: position 524,788 of record NZ_JACFSO010000003.1, on the reverse strand, counting down.
CTGTATATGTCCGACAGGAGCAACCGAAGCGACCTGCGCATTATCCGCATCAAGATTATCAGAGTTATAAGCAATTTCTTCCGAAAAGGCTACATTACCTGACAAAAAGAACAAGCCGGATAGACCGGCGATCATTAAACGGTGGATCATTTCAAGTTCATTCCGTGACGAAAGTTCGAAAGGTTCTTTTGCAATAGGAAAAGCTCTTTGCAATATGTTTCATTTTCATACGACCAAAATTGTATCTTCTCAATCTTTTTCAAGGATTGAAATAAAAGATGATTAACTGCTATGGCAGCAATGCAACACATTGTTAAGAATTAACCGTCATTGGTTTGAAAACGGCACATTGATGTCCCGCTGCGATATCCGGTTGAAAACAACAGAAAATTCAAATGAATTTAACTTGAGTTTTTGCCATCAACCTGCGGGAAAACCGGTGGTATCAAATAATCAATCCCTGCAAATTCCATTAGCTCAGGTTCAGTTTGTTAAGGCAGTCATTTTGTATTGACGGCTTGTCTTCGTTGCTGTTGATCCTTCGGATCTTGGCCTCTCTTGACCTGCCCGACTTCAGTAGATCCACCTGCGAGTGTTTTGCACATCAAAGGATTTTTAAAAACCCGTTTGGAATCTTCGCCATAAACGTTTGCAGTCACAACAAAACAAAGTCTCACGATCTCATGTTAACATCATGAATTTTTTTGACTAATAGCTGGAAATCTATATTAGCAAAAAAAGAAGATGGTCAAAACTGAAGCCGAGATTATAGGCATTAAAAAAGTGAAGCTGCCTCCATCAAAAAAGGGCGTTGATCAACGCCCTTTTACGTATTGAATTGATTTGACTTGTAAAACTTCGAAACCTACAAGTTCCAGCGAATTAATTATTCGGGACAGGATTTTCAGGTTGTTGTGGAACCGGACTTTGTTCTGTAGGTGCTGCACTGCCGGTTGTTCCCGAATTCGTTTGGCCACCTTTTTCATCCTTGCCGCCCAACTGTTCATAAACAGTCGGTTGTTTGGAATTATCAGCAGGAGTTTTACCTGTCTCAGTTGAAGGAGCAGTTCCAACCGGTGTTGTTGGTGTTGCAGGTGTTTTGGTATCATTTACCGGAATACGGTTGATAATATCGGCAGCCGGATTGGAAACACTGTCCAACACAACAAGAGCAATAGATGTCGCAAAAAAGCAGATTGCAAGAATCGCTGTCAAACGCGTCAAAGCATTTTTTGTGCCGCGCGCCGTCATAAAGCCCGAGCCGCCACCAATACCGAGACCACCGCCTTCAGAACGCTGTATTAACACAACGCCGACAAGTGCAATGACAATTAAAAGATGGATGACAATCAATACTGTCTGCATAAGCTCTGCTCTAATGTTACTGTTCGCGGCTGTTTACACGTAAATCACAGATATTCCAAGGGGTGTAGGCGAAAAACTTTGCCTATAATTTGCGATAAGCACCACAAATTGCCAAAAAATCACTTGCTTTCAAGCTTGCGCCGCCAACCAGTGCACCATCAACATTATCTACTCCTAACAACTCGACCGCATTGTTCGGTTTAACCGAACCGCCATAAAGAAGACGAAATTGTTTTCCCGACTGTGCGAAACGGGTAGCAAGTTTATCACGCATAAATTTATGCACTTCACCGACATTAGCGGCCGTCGGAGTTTTACCAGTGCCAATTGCCCAGACAGGCTCATAGGCTATAACCGTATTTTGCGGCGTTGCTCCATCAGGAACCGAGCCCGTCAATTGCTTTCCGATAACATCGAGCGTTTTACCATTCTCACGTTCATCAAGTTTTTCGCCCACACAAATGATGGCAACCAATCCGGCACGCCATGCAGCTTCGGCTTTCTGTCTAACAAGTTCATCGGACTCATGATGATCATTACGTCTTTCCGAATGGCCGACAATGACGTAACTTGCACCTGCTTCTTTAAGCATTGGTGCAGAAATATCGCCGGTATGTGCACCAGAGTCGGCCGTGTGGCAATCCTCGCCACCCAGCAACAATTTTTCGCCATCAAGACTTGCCGCAGCTCGAGACAAGAGTGTCGCAGGCACACAAATGAGGGCTTCGAACAAACGCCCGAGATCCGAGTTAACTCCGGCCGATATAGCCCGCAACTCGGTCAGAGATTCGCCGGTCCCATTCATTTTCCAATTTCCTGCAACAAGCGGTCTAACATTAGGCGTCATGATTTTTCCTCAATAAAAGTCTTAAAAACTACGCATTAATAGCCTTAAGTAACAAATTGCCTCACTAAAGCAAGTCTTAAACCTTGCATATTGTGCGCCTTTGTTGCACATCCTAACAGAGCTTTTTGCTGAAATGAAGCCAATTAAAACGGAATTAGCCGATGCTTGATACAATACGAAGTGCTGTCAATTCTTGGGTAGCCAAGGTTTTCCTTGGTCTGCTTGTTCTATGCTTTGTGCTTTTATGGGGTGTGCCGGAATTAAGAAAAACCAGCGGACACGATTTATTCATTTCAGGAAAATCGACAATTAAGGCAGATACTTACAAACTTGCTTTGCGCGACCAAACAATGCGTTTTTCGGTGGCCAATCGTCTGCCACGGCTGCTTTCGGAGGGTGAGGCACAACAATACGGCATTCCGCAATTGGTATTGGCTCAACTCCAGCAGGACGTGCTTCTTGATGAACAAGCCCGACTTATGAAAGTCGGCGTTTCAAAGGATGGCATTGCCCGCGCCATCGGTGCTGACCGATTCTTCCAGCAGGAAGGACATTTCGATCGTAATCTTTTCAACAGCTATCTGCGCCAGCTCAATATTCGTGAAGCTGACTTTGTCGACTATTTTGCAGGTAAAGAAGTGCGTGACCAGATTATTTATCCATCGACCGACGGCATGAAAGCTCCCGATGCATTTTATGCTGCGCTCAAAAATTATAGGGGAGAAACACGTTCGGTCGATTATCTTGTCATTTCCCCTAAAGAGGCCGGAAAGGTCAAAGAACCGACAGCTGACGACCTACAAAAATGGTTTGATAGTCATCTCAGCGAATTTCACGCTCCTGAATATCGTCAGGTCACACTTATGGAAATGACGCCGGAAAGCTTGATTAAACCTGCCGATGTCTCGACTGACGAAGCCAAAGAATATTACACCGCCAATGCTTCACGGTTTGTTTCCCCGGAAGAGCGCACCGTCGAAATTCTGCGTTTCAAAACCAGAGAAGAAGCCGATAACGCTTCTGCAAAGCTCGGAAAAGGTATGACGTTCGAAGAACTCGTCAATTCCGAACACAAAACACTCAAAGATATCACCAAAGGCCCTGCCCCGAAGACAGGTTTCAGCTCGACCATTGCGTCTGACATTTTCGGTCTGGACTTGAATAAAGTCAGCGATGTGATTAATGACCTTGAAGGACCCGTCATCATGCGTGTCGTTAACATTACACCGCAAGGGCCCATCCCCTTTGAAAAAGCCGAACAAAATATTCGTGAGACCTTAGCCAAAAACAATGCGGCAAAAGCCATGCGCGACGACCATGACGCCATTGAAAATGCCCGCTTTGAAGGTGTTTCGCTGGATGAACTCGCTCAACAATATAAGTTGAAGCTCAGAAAAATTACAGTCGATTCCAAGGCGCAAGCACCTGACGGTCAAGCTGTTGCCGACCTTCCACAACAATCTATTCTGGTTGACGGAATTTTCCAGGCTGCGGAAGGTGCCGATCTCGACCCTATCGCCATACAGGGTGGCGGTTATCTCTGGTATCGCGTTGACAAGGTTATCAATGCTCGCGACAAGGCATTGGATGAGGTCAAAGACAAGGTTATTGGAGGATGGAAGGCTGATGAGCTGCAAAAGGTGCTTGATGATAAAGCTTCGCAACTCGAAACCGAATTGAACAACCATAAAACGCTTGATGATCTCGCAAAAGAGCTGGGAGTTACCAAAAAGACGGCTCATGGGCTCAAGCGCGGTGGTTCGGATGAAGTGCTCGGAGCAGATGGCGTCAATGCTGCATTCTCCGGTCCAAAAGGACACACAGGTGTGTCGAAAGCATCCAACAGCAATCAACGTATTGTCTATCTCGTAACCGAATCTGTCCAGCCTCTCAACACAGATGCGAACTCTTTGGAGCCTGATATAAAAGAAAACATAGATGCTATGATGGCTACCGATTTGCGTATGGAAATGCTGCAACTTGCCAATGAAATGGCACCTGTCAAAGCCGATACACAAAACCTTAAAACAATAACAAACAGTCTGCAGTGAGGATATTATGAGTGACCTAAAACCTTTCATAAACAAGGTTGCAACAGGTGCTTCACTTACAAAAGATGAAGCTGAAGAAGCCTTCACAATCATGATGTCCGGGCAAGCGACACCAGCCCAAATTGGCGGTTTTTTAATGTCGCTTCGCGTTCGCGGTGAAACCCTTGACGAAATTACCGGTGCCGTGGCTTCCATGCGCAAGAAAATGCTGCGGGTCGATTCAGTGGATGGAGCAGTCGATATTGTCGGCACGGGCGGTGACCAGTCGGGTTCTTACAATGTTTCAACCGCTACCGCTTTTGTTGTTGCCGGTGCCGGAGTACCGGTGGGTAAACACGGCAACCGTGCATTATCGTCAAAATCGGGTGCTGCCGACGCTTTGGCAGCCCTTGGAGTGAATATTGATGCCACTCCGGAAATGATCGGCCGCTGTATCCGTGAAGTGGGAATTGGTTTCATGTTTGCACCGACCCATCACTCGGCTATGCGTCATGTGGGGCCTGCGCGCGTCGAACTCGGCACACGTACAATCTTCAATATACTTGGGCCACTTTCCAATCCTGCCGGCGTTACCAACCAGTTGATCGGCGTCTTTTCACCCAAATGGGTGGTTCCGATTGCCAAAGTGCTTCAAGGACTTGGTTCAAAATCATTATGGGTTGTTCATGGTAGCGGTATGGATGAACTCACAACAGCGGGTGAAACAGAAGTTGCCGCGCTTAAAGACGGTGTTCTCACAACTTTTACGGTTACACCCGAGGATGCCGGTTTGAAGCGTGTTACAATGGCAAAGCTCAAAGGTGGCGATCCGCAATATAATGCAAAGGCATTGCGAGCGGTTCTTGAAGGGCAACATGGTGCTTATCGTGATATTGTTCTTTTGAACTCTGCCGCAGCTTTCATCATTGCCGGAAAAGCCGACACATTGAAGCAAGGTGTCAAAATTGCCGAGCAAAGCATTGATCAAGGTAAAGCTAAAGAAAAGCTGGAACATTTGATAAAGGTTTCGAACGACCTTGGTGAGAATAATGAGTGATATTTTAAAGAAAATTGAATCCTATAAACTTAAGGAAATAGACAAAGCCAAAGATGCTTTGCCACTCGAAAAATTAAAAAAATTGGCTGCAAAAGCCGATAAACCACGCGGTTTTTATAAAGCACTGAAAGCCAAGGAAGATAAAGACCTTTTCGGTTTGATTGCCGAAATCAAGAAAGCGAGCCCGTCTAAAGGGCTTATTAGAGAAGATTTCGACCCGCCGGCACTTGCTAAAGCTTATGAGGAAGGTGGGGCAGCCTGTCTTTCGGTTCTAACCGATACCCCGTCTTTTCAGGGCTCTCCGGAATTTTTACGTGCAGCACACAATGCCTGTAAGCTTCCGGCATTGAGGAAGGATTTTCTCTTCGACACCTATCAGGTCTATGAAGCGCGCGCATGGGGCGCTGATTGCATTCTTATTATTCTTGCGGCAGTTGATGATAATTTGGCCAAAGCGCTGGAAGATACTGCATTTGAACTTGGTATGGATGTTCTCATTGAAACCCATAATGAAGCTGAAGTCGAACGGGCATTAAAACTTAAATCGCCGCTTATCGGGGTCAATAACCGCAATTTGCGCAATTTCGAAGTTGACCTTGCGAATTCGGAAAGGCTCTCCCATATGGTTCCTCATGATCGCCTGTTGGTGGGAGAAAGCGGTATTTTTACCCATGACGATTTGAAAAGATTGGAAAAAAGCAATATCCGTTCATTCCTGATCGGAGAAAGTCTGATGCGGCAGAACGATGTTGCAAAGGCGACGAGAACCTTACTAGGACTATAAAATGAGCGATAAACTAACCCATGTGAATGCCAAAGGTGAAGCACACATGGTTGATGTCGGGGGAAAACACGAAACCGACCGGATAGCTATTGCCCACGGTTCTATAAAAATGGCAAGAGACACTCTCGAAGCAATCGAGAATGGCAACGCACCCAAAGGTGATGTTTTGGCCACTGCCAGAATAGCGGGTATTATGGGAGCAAAAAAAACATCGGAACTTATTCCGCTATGCCATCCGCTCATGCTTACAAAAATTGCTGTCGACATCACCGCCGATCACGATTTACCGGGCTATCAGATTACTGCAACCGTAGGTCTTAACGGCAAGACCGGTGTCGAGATGGAAGCTTTGACTGCTGTATCGATTACGTGTTTGACAATTTACGATATGGCAAAAGCTCTGGATAAAAGCATGGTCATCAGCAATATCTGTTTATTGGAAAAGCGGGGAGGAAAATCTGGCACATGGAAGCGAGAAGAAAACAATGCCTCTCATCAATGTTGACGAATCTTTAAACCGTTTACTTGCCGCAACGGACACACTTGAAAGCGTGCTTACGCCTCTAACCAAGGTCGGACAGGCGCAAGTTCTGGCTCAGGATGTCATTGCCGAATTGACTGAACCACCTTTCCGTTCTTCTGCGATGGACGGTTTTGCAATACGATTTCAGGATTACCGGAAAGAAGCGAAATTCCATGTTGTCGGAGAAGCTGCGGCCGGCAAAGGCTATGACGGGAAAATCGGCAAAGAAGAAGCTATCCGGATATTTACCGGCGCTCCTGTTCCTGACGACGCCGATACTATAATCATTCAGGAAAATGCCGTTATTGACGGTGACACTGTCTCCTTTACTAAAGCGCCCGAACAAAATGCCAATATTCGTCCAAGAGGCGGAAATTTCGAGAAAGGAGATAGCGTCCTTAAAAAAGGGCGCATCATGACGCCTTCGGCCTTGGCACTTTGCGCGTCAACCGGCCATGGAGCGATAAAAGTCGTCAGACGCCCGAAAATTGCTGTGTTGGCGACGGGGAACGAACTCGTAGAAGCCGGAGAGATACCCGGAAAAGACCAAATCGTATGCTCTAATTCCTATGGTCTTAACTATCTGATACGGGCTCATCATTGCGATATTGTCGATCTCGGCATCGCCCGCGACAATGAAGCATCAATCCGCGAAAAGATTAACCGTGCGAAAGAAGAGAAAGTTGATCTTCTTGTCACCAGTGGTGGTGTTTCTGTCGGCAAATATGACCTCGTACAAACGGTGTTGAAATCGGAAGGTATGAAACTCGACTTCTGGAAAGTTGCAATGCGTCCCGGCAAGCCCCTCATGTTCGGAGTTTTGCCGCATGACCATAAAATGCTGGTTTTGGGCCTTCCCGGAAACCCTGTTTCAAGCATGGTTTGCGGTCACATTTTTCTGGTGCCAATATTGGAAAAACTTTCAGGAAGAACTTACCGCCCTCACATTGAAGACGCGCTTCTTGCCGTTCCGCTGCCGGAAAATGGCCCGAGACGACATTTTGTCCGTGCCAACCTCAGCGTTAACGCAAAAGGCGAAAGATGGGTCACGCCGGTGCGGAGTCAGGATTCATCCTTGATACGCCTCATGGCCAATGCTGATTGTCTCATTATTCGTGAAGAAAACGGTACGCCGCTTCAAGTTGGAGAGCCATGCCGCATTTTCATTCCCGACGGCGCTGGCTTATAATATTTTCGGCGCGGTCGTGTCGCTGCCCCGTTGAATGGGGGTAATGACGCGGCCTATCATTTGAAATCGAGAACTATACATGCATTTCCATTCCCGAGGGTGCGGGCCTATAATATTTTCGGCATGCGTCCGGTTATAGCTGCTTTTGTAATAGCAAGATAATGGCGAAGCGGCGAAGGTGTGACACATTCCTTGAATGCCAGTGTGTCTTTCTTTTCAATTTTTCGTAGCGCCTCCGGTATGATTGCCAGAGGAAGAAAAACCGACCGCACGCTCACCGGCAAAGTTTTATAATGTTGATAGAATTCCCGATAATGTTTTTTATCAAGTTCGATTGCTGCGTTTAAAAGTTTTTTTTGCTTTTCTAATTCATCATGAGGCGCAGCGACAAGGAAATCCTCTGCCGTTGCTTCAACAATATTTTGCGGAAAATATTGGCGTCCATTTGCCTTTAACAAAGGAAGCGAACGTAAGAGCCGGCACATAAAATCTGCCATTCCACCGTGTCCGGATGCTTCCGCTGTCAATGACGAAGCATTTTTATCAAGAATTTGACAGGAAAGTTCCAAAAGCATGCTTGCGGTTTCACCGCAATAGCCTTCAAGGCTTGTTACGTCAGGCATTTGATCGTCATAAAAGTCGAATATACGTGCATCGCAATAACGTAATAACGCCGATTTCGGTAATGCATATTGATGAATTGTAGAAAGCAACGCACTTAAAACGGGATTGCCCTCGCCCGTTTTGTCGGCTTCTATTGCATCACGCCACCATCGCAAACGGATTTCACCGATCATCGGTTCGTGCACAGTTTCCGTAATACGATTGATCTCGACATTAAAAGCAAAAAGGCTCGCGAGCCCTGCACGATATTTCTGTGGTGCAAACAGGATGGAGAGATAGCGATCTCTATCGCTATCTTTTAAAAGTTCGAAGCAGTAGGCGCCATCTTTATTCATTCAACTGCATAAAGAAGTGCGGCAACCGCACGATCTTCCGCCAAGAGGACATTAAACGTTCGAACAGCAGCACCGGTACTCATCGTATCGGTCGATATGTGTTTTTTATGTAAAACTGTTCTCATATCTTCCGGCAACCGCAACAAATTCTCTCCAGTACCGACAAGAAATACTTCGATTTTATCGGCTTCATCAAGAACGTGTTTTATATCGTCCATCGTGGGCAGAGGAGCTTCCATATCAAGCCCGTATATTCCCGACGGAACACAGACGATCGAACCCCGATGGGACATATCGGCAAAGCGAAATCCGCCATTTCCATAAGCATCGATAGGCGCACGTCCGGGATAATGCGCTTCCCTCATTTTGATTGCATCAGACATTATGAACCTTCAATGCCGGTCTGCTTCGGCTTGACTTTCAAAAGCACAAGCATTGGGCCGGCTATAAATATGGAAGAGTATGTGCCGATGATTATACCAATGAGGAGAACCGATGCAAAATCTTTCATATCCGCCCCACCAAAATAATAAAGCGGAATATGCGCAAGCAGAGTTGCAAGAGAAGTTAAAATTGTGCGCGATAGTGTCCGGTTGATCGCAATATCGACAAGACTGCGCATATCGATATTGCCACGTTTTTTGAGGAGCGAACGGATCCGATCGTAAACAACAATCGTATCGTTCAAAGAATAACCGATAATTGCAAGGAGAGCAGCGATGCTCCAAAGATTGAACTGCCATTGGAAGAGCAGAAATATGCCGACAAGAATGATAATATCATGAACTGTCGTCAAAACGGCTCCGATTGCAAATTGCCAACGGAAACGCCATAAAACATAAATGAATATGGCAAGCAAAGATACGAAAATGGCAAGTGCACTGACACGGCTCAATTCTGATGAAACGGTCGGACCAACAATATCAAGACGCTGCAAAGTGTAATCACTGCCGAATTCGCCCCGAAGTTTTACTGCGACTGTTTGTTCGGCATCTTCACCATTCTCTTGACTTGCAATTGTCAATTCGGCTTCCGAAGGTCTTTTGGTCGGCGAAACATTGACACCACCGATGTTGAGATCATTGACCCGCGAGGCAATGTCATAAATATCGGCCTTGCCGTTTTTAGCTTCGAGAACGGCCAACGACCCTCCGGCAAAATCGATCCCGTAATTTACTCCGGCCGTCACATAGAGGCCGCCAGTCAAAATAATCAGAACCGTGGACAATGCCAATGTTATTTTTCCAAGTTTCATAAAGCGGATACTTGTGTTAGGCGAAATAATACGAATGATACGTTGTGGTATTTCACGAGGATGAAATGTCCGGATCCACCAGCTGATCATCATCCGCGTAAACGTAAAAGTCGTAAAAAGCGACGTCAAAATGCCGATTGTAACTGTCAGTGCAAACCCGTGAATGGGGCCGGTACCCAACATGAACAAAACCAGTGCTGCAATGAAAGTTGTAACGTTGGCATCAACAATCGTGCTCATAGCACCCGAAAAACCCGCTTCAACAGCTTGGGTTACCGAATAATTGTTGCGTCTTGCCTCGCGTACGCGCTCGTAAATCAGAATATTGGCATCGACCGACACGCCAATGATGAGAACGAGGCCTGCAAATCCGGCAAGCGTCAACGGTGTGCCAACAAGACTTAAAACTGCAACCAGCATCATCAAATTGGCAGCCAATGCAACATCGGCAGTTAGCCCCAAAAGGCCGTACGACAAAACCATGAAAACGGCAACGATAACAAGAGCACCAAAAGCAGCATGCAGACCGGCTTTTGCATAAGCCGATCCGAGATCACCCCCCACTGTTCTCTCTTCAATAAAAGTCAAATCCGTCGGGAGTGGTCCTGTTGTCAAAACAGTCTCGAGATTATGGGCTACATCATCCGGCAATGGCCCTACCCGAATATAGCCATCGTCGATTGGCACCGGAAATCTCATTGCTGCCAGCACTTCATTGTCAAACACAATGATAAGCCGTTTGTCAGGATTTTTTCGGGTAAAGTCGGAGAGTTTTTGTTGTCCTTCGCTATCCAGTGCGACAGTTAATAGCGAACCGTCTGTATTGGCGTTTTTTTCTGCATAAGCGCCGGCAATATTGTCATTGGTCAGAAATGGATGATCTTTCAACAAATAACTTACTGGCGGATCATCCATTGAATAGGTAACGATTGTGCCTTCCGGACGGGCAACTTTGCCCATAACCACATCGTTTACAGAAACGGACGTGTCTTCTTCATAAAGTGAAAAACGGGCAGTTACGCTTACGATATCTTTAAGCAGCTGGACATCAAAAAGTCCCGGCACCTCTATACGGATTTTATCGCGGCTTTGTTTGGCAATGGAATAGTCTTCAAAACCTGCAGCCCCGATATCGAGCCGTCTTTTCATGACGTCTATCGTCGCATCACGCTCAGCGATTTCACTTTTCGGTAATTGGACCACAAGGCGGGAGCCACCTTGCAAATCGACGCCCATTGGCAAATGAAGCTTCGAATAGACTGTCGGCAACTGGTTAAGAAGAGCCTGCGGTAATATATTAGGCAGAGCCACGACGACGCCGATAATCACAACCAGCCAGACCAGAAGCCGTTTCCAGCGAGGAAAATAAAGCATAAGAAGGCTCCCGATTTTATATCAAATTATGCGTCCCGAAAAACACAATTACCATTGCCCATGCTATTATCGGTGCCAATACACTCGTCCCTGCTAGAGATAAACTTTGCAAGTATGAGCAACCTTAATTCCAATAAAAGGCTCAATCGGCAATTTTCAATGGGACAATCAAAAATTTTCCCATCTTACAAGAATCAATGATTCCCGTTTAACGGGAATCATCTTTATCAAACTTGAAAAAAACGTCAAACACCCGTTTTCTATTCGGTCAAGCTCCTGTCTTTTCCTTGGCTGCTTCGGCTTCGGCCTTTTTTCCGTCTTTTTCGACTTTAGTAGTATCGTTTTCGCTAGTAGCCTCGTCAGGTGCAGCAATTTGCGCAACCTCATCATTGCCGGACTTTGCACTATTATCGGATTGCTTTTTCTTGTTTTTACTTTTTCCGGCTTTAATCGCAGGCTTGGACTTTTGTTCGCTAACCGGCTCACCCTTGACCTCGACAGTCAGGATTTTAGACCGCAATACGCGAACGCGGGTATTTTCCGCAATTTCGACTTCCACTTCACCGTTCGCATCACCAACAACTTTCGTAACGCGACCGATAAGACCGCCTTCGGTAACGACTGTATCGCCCCGACGAATGGCATTAAGCATTTCCTGACGCTTTTTCATCTGGTTGCGCTGCGGCCGGATGATGAGAAAATACATGATGACGAAAATTAAAATAAAAGGTGCAAACGTCATCAAAGTTGACACTTCCCCTGTCGAACCACCAGCGGCCTGTGCATAAGCGTTGGTAATAAACATTAACTATCTCCTAGCTTTGATAGCGGGCATCACCCGTTTTGGACAATTTCGTTCAATAGATAAGTCAAACTTGACATTTAAGAGCATGTTGCTCTTTCAACCGCTTCTAGCGGTCAACATTCAATTCTAGGCATTAAAGCTTTGCCCTTGATAACGCAACCGACAAAGCTTTCAAGAAGAAAAATTTTGGATTTATCCGCGCTCATGCTAAAGATATGCGTTCATATAATGGCGGAAAGTTGAAATGACCAACGAAAATTTAGACCACAAACTGGATCAATTAATTGCCATATTATCGCGCATGGCTCCCCCGGAAATTAAACCCCTTGATATGGACCAATGCGATTGTTTTGTGTGGAACCCGGAAAAGCTCACTCTTAATCCCGTCAAACATGTCAACCGGATTGACATTGATCTCATCAAGGGCGTCGAGCAAGCCCGCGACGCACTTATTGAAAATACCCGTCAATTTGCAAATGGCTTGCCTGCCAACAATGTTCTTCTCTGGGGAGCGCGAGGCATGGGCAAATCTTCACTTGTAAAATCTGTTCAAGCCAAAATTAACAAAGAAAATGCCGGTAAACTTCCATTGAAACTTATTGAAATTCATCGTGAAGATATCGGTACACTTCCCGTACTCTTGAGCGAACTTAGAAAAACGCCTTATAGATCTATTATTTTTTGTGATGATTTGTCTTTTGATCAGGATGATACGTCCTATAAATCACTCAAGGCAGCCCTCGACGGTGGTGTCGAAGGACGCCCCGAAAATGTTGTTTTTTATGCAACATCGAACCGTCGCCATTTAATGCCTCGCGAGATGATTGACAATGAATCGTCAACGGCCGTTAACCCATCCGAAGCCATTGAAGAAAAAGTCTCGCTTTCCGACCGATTCGGCTTATGGCTTGGTTTCCATAAATGTGGACAAGACGAATATCTTGATATGATAGACGGTTATGTCCGTCATTACGGGCTTGATGAACCGCTTGATAAAATCCACCATGATGCGCTCGAATGGGCAACTACTCGTGGAAACCGTTCGGGACGCGTAGCTTGGCAGTTTATTATGGGACTTGCCGGAAGATTGGGCAAGAAACTCGACTAAACGTAACGTCTCATACGAATAACAAAAAAGCCGGTAAAAAACCGGCTTTCGCATGAACTTCGGACTGTGGACGCTATCAGTTTTCCAGATATTTGATCGGATTAACAGGGCTTGAATTCTTGCGCACTTCAAAATGGACACGCGGTGTCGACGCATTGCCTGACATACCGGATTTTGCGATCTCGTCACCGCGGCGGACCTTCTGGCCGCGTTGGACGAGAATTTTGCTATTGTGCCCGTAGACAGTAACAATATTGTTTTCATGGCGGATAAGCACGGTATTACCGAATTCTTTCAAACCATCTCCGGCATAAATAACAACACCGTTTTCGGCCGCTTTAACAGACGATCCTTCCGGTGCCATAATATCAATACCGTCATTGGTGCTTGAGCCTTCTTTTTGGCCGAAGCTTGAAAGAATGCGTCCCTGTGCAGGCCAACGCATTTTGGAAATGCCTGTCGCCTGAGGTGCTACAACGGCTACATTTTCAGCCTGATTCATCGTCGTATCACTGCCTTTTGCGACAGCGGGTTCGGCGGCCGGTTTTGCCGGTTCATTCTGTGCGGTTTTGGTGGGCTCTGCTGCCGACTGGGTTGCAGCCGGCTGGCTTGCCGCCGCGGTCTTTGTCGGCGTTGTCACCTGTTTTGTTTCAGGTAATGCTGCAGGTGTGGCAGTTTTCGCGGTTGCAGCAGATGGAGTTGCGGCAGCGACTTCAGTGTTATGACCACCCGGAACGATCAAAGATTGCCCGACACGGATTGCACCATTGCTCAAGCCATTGGCACTTTTAAGCGAATCGACACTTACGCCGGTTTTACGAGAAACACTGTAGAGAGTGTCACCGCTTTGAACGATATAGCTGCCATTTTTCTTAGATGCAGATTGTGAGGCGGTCGAGGAAGACGATGACGACATCTGACCGAGATTATGAGGCGGTGTCCCCATAACCTGACCGGCAGAAGCAACCTGTGTAGGCTGCGAAGAAGCACCATAACTAGGTTGCGGCTGTGACTGGGCCGCCTGATAGGAAGGTTGACCAGCTACCGGCGGCAGATCGCTACTTTGAATAGAACCTGTCGTTTGCGGCATCTGCTGATAACCGGCTTGTTTATTGATTGCCTGTTGCTGATTAGCGGTTGCGCCAGTATAGAAACTGTCTGTAAAACGTTGGGTACCGGAACTGCATCCTGTGGCGAAACCAGCTAGGATGAACAATGCCGCTGTTCGAAGATAGCGGTGCGAAGCTTTACTCATTATTTTCAAACGCATGTTTTTTGTCCATTTACCCGATACTCAACTAAAGGCATTAAATCGTGTTAATGTTACCCGACGGTTAAAATTTCGATTAAGGTTAAAAAAAATATTGCCCCCGACAAGAAAACCGGAATTTTCCACGCGATTATATTGAAACCACGATATATATATGGTTTTAAGCGAGCAAACACGCAAGTTGGTATTGGCAGACAGGCGTTACTGATAGGGTGCTTTGAAGCCGCTATTATCACTTTTTTTATAAATCGTTTTTTAGCTTCTACAAAATTGCGGCAACACCTTCAATAAAAGGTTGGTAACGAACCCTGAACATATCCATTCTCTCGAACCTGCTTCCCGTCTTGCGGTAACGCACCACCATCTGTTCGCCTTCGTCCGGTCCGATAGCTTCGATAAGCACGCCATTTGACGCCAAGAGTTCGAGAAATTCTTGTGGATCACGATTGGATGACGGCCATACCAAGATCCGGTCATAAGGGCCAGAGCCTGACAAAGCACGGCTACCATCCATCTGACGCAAAACAATATTATCTATTTCGAGGGCGTGAAATCTTTGGCGGGCAATGTCGCATAAAGTTTTATATCTTTCGACTGTTGTCACACGGCCCGCAAGCCTTGCAATCAACGCTGCGGTAAATCCCGAACCGGTTCCGATTTCGAGTACGCGATGTTTCTTTTCGAGCGCGAGAGCAGAAATAATATATAATTGTTCCTCAAGCCTTTCGATGTATTCGCCACATTCTATCGGGATAACTTTGTTTTCATAGGCACTTTCGGTAAAAGGCGCCGAAACAAAGTCCCGACGCGATGTGCGCTCAAGGGCTGCAAACAAAGCCATATCATCAAGCCCCCTACCCCGCATTTTGAGGACAAGATTAATCAATTCCTCTCGCTCTGACAAAGGGGGCATTGATTGCATCAGCCTAGTTTCTCCCTAATGCAGTCGCCAACTCGGCAAGGAAGCCATGAGCCGTCAGGTCAAGTTGGACAGGCGTAACCGAAACAGCCTTATTCTGAAGAACATCGATATCTGTCGTTTCTTTATTCTTGCCTTTTCCCCTGCTGAAATACATCCAGTAATAAGGGAAACCCCGACCATCTGCGCGCTTGTCAATGAGTATCTCGTGGCCACGGTTACCAAGGGGCGCAACAGACAAACCGGTGACTTCGTCAACATGACAGGCAGGGAAATTCACATTCAAGAAAACACCCTCAGGAAGCGGAACTTTTACAAGATTTTTCAAAATATCCGGAGCCAGAGACAATACGGTGTTCCAAGGCACATTTTGACAATTGGTTGCGTGGACAAATTCTTGCGACAAGGCAATCGAACGGATGCCTTGCATCATCCCCTCTACCGCACCCGAAACTGTACCCGAATAGCTCACATCGTCGGCAAGATTGCCACCGGCATTAACGCCCGAAAGAACAAGATCGGGCGCTTCCGACATAATGTGCTTGACGGCCATAATAACACAATCGGTGGGAGTACCTTTCAAAGCAAAATGTTTTTCATCGATTTGACGCAAACGTAATGGCTCTGAAATTGTTAATGAATGCGAAACACCACTTTGATCTTCTTCCGGAGCGACAACCCAGACATCATCAGAGAGTTTACGGGCGATCTGTTCAAGAACTTTCAACCCTTCCGCATGAATACCGTCATCATTGGTTAGCAAAATACGCATATTGAAGTTTCCTGAAATTTTTTATGCTTCAATCCGGTCCTGCCCGCCCATATAGGGGCGTAGAACTTCCGGTATGACCACAGAGCCATCTTTTTGCTGATAATTTTCCATTACTGCAATGAGACAGCGCCCGACGGCAACGCCCGAGCCATTCAGAGTATGAACAAAGCGCGGCGATTTTTCACCTTCCTTGCGGTAACGCGTATTCATGCGCCGAGCCTGAAAATCGCCACATACCGAGCAGCTTGAAATTTCCCGATAAGTATTTTGTCCAGGAAGCCATACTTCGAGGTCATATGTTTTTCGGGAACTAAATCCCATATCGCCGGTACACAAAGTAATTGTGCGGAACGGAAGACCCAGACGTTTTAAAATATCTTCAGCGCAGCCGGTCATGCGTTCCAATTCATCCAAAGAACTGTCTTCATCGGTAATAGACACCATTTCCACTTTCCAGAACTGGTGCTGACGCAACATACCGCGCGTATCACGACCGGCAGCACCGGCTTCGGAACGGAAGCATGGGGTCAATGCCGTGACGCGAATCGGAAGTTTTTTTGCATCCAGAATGTCGCCTGCAACAAGATTTGTCAGAGGCACTTCTGCTGTAGGAATAAGCCACCTTCCATCAGTTGTCTCAAACAAGTCTTCGGCAAATTTTGGCAATTGGGCAGTACCGAAAAGCGCGCTTTCACGAACGAGAACAGGAACTGAAACTTCGCGATAACCATGTTCCAGAGTGTGGACATCAATCATGAATTGGCCAAGTGCTCTTTCGAGCCGGGCAAGCTGTCCCGACAGTACCGTGAAACGCGCGCCGGAAAGTTTGACTGCGCGATCAAAATCCATTTGGCCTAATTTTTCACCGATTTCGAAATGTTGTTTGGGTTCGAACGGGAAAGATGGCGGTGTGCCCACCTTATAACGTTCGACATTGTCATTTTCGTCGCGCCCTACCGGCACATCGTCAAGCGGAATATTAGGAATACGGGACAGTGCGTCATCAAGGGCAGCTGTCAGATCTTTACCTTTTGCTTCTGCAGTTGAAAGAAATGTTTTGAGCTCGGACACTTCCGACTTCAAAGCTTCGGCCCGTTCTTTATCACCGGATGCCATAGCCTGTGCAATTTCTTTTGAAGCGGCGTTACGTCTTTCCTGTGCAACTTGCACGTGAGAAACGTGGTTACGACGCTCAAGATCAAGCGCTATCAATTTCTCTGCCTGCGGTTCGGCATTGCGTTTTGCCAAAGCTTCGTCGAGTTTCTGCGGATTTTCCCGAATCCATTTGATATCAAGCATCAAGATATTCCTGTACAAATTTTTTTAATTCTATTTCTTTTCTTAAACCACAATGGACTGATCAGGAAGCCTTGTTATTTTCTTTTGCCTGTTTCTTTTCAATCCAGCGTGAAACGATAATAGAAACTTCATAAAGCAGAATTGTCGGAAGAGCGACGCCGAACATCGTAAAGAAATCGGAAGGTGTTACCATTGCAGCAACAACAACAGCAATCAGAATTGCCCATTTTCGTTTCGAGACAAGCATTTTCGACGTTATAAGACCGGCTTTTGTCAACAGGCTCGTAACAAGAGGAAGCTGGAAAATAAGGCCGAATATCAGAATGAAAGACTGCATGAAGCTCAGATAATCCGAGATACGTGCAATAAATTCAACTTTCAAATGAGAATCAGGCAACAATTGCTGTGACAGCGAAAACCACAACATCATCGGTGCAAGCACACAATAAACAAATGCTCCGCCCAAAAGAAATAATATCGGCGCGCTGATGAGAAATGGCAAAAAAGCGCGCCTCTCATTGCGATAGAGCCCCGGCGCAATAAAGCTGTATAATTGGAACGCAAGATACGGAAATGACAAAATGACACCGCCAAAAGCTGCGAGCTTCATTTTTGTCAGAAATGTTTCCCAGACCTGCGTTGATTGCAAACGGATGCTGTCAGGATTGCCGCCGGAGATTTTCATTGCCCATTGATAGGGCCACAACAGAAAGTTCAGGATGTAATCTTTGACGAAAAAGCAGATAATAAAGGCAATAGCAAATGCAATCAAAGATACGATAATCCGATGTCGCAACTCGATCAAATGATCCAGTAGCGGCGCCGAGCTTGCTTCGACTTCGTCTTCATCCTCATGCACGATGATTTTTTCCTATTTCATTCAAACGTCGGCAACGGTTGTCTTTTTAACCCGTGAAGCAGCCCGTTTTACAGTTTTCTGGTTTTGTGCAGGAGCTTTCATAGCCCCTACTGAAGCGGTCTTTTCCGGAGATGACGACTTTGCTGTCGCTGATACTTTACGTTTTGTTGCCGTTTTGGGTTTCAACGCCGCAGTTTGTTTTGTTGTTATCTTGCCCTTAGACGCTTCTTCAGCTGTCGGCTTTCCTTCTTTCACTTCAAAGGATGTTGGCGTTGCCGGATGTTCCTCCGTTGCCACGCTATCACCTCCTGCAGAGGCTGTCGAAACCGTTGCTGATTGGAACTTTTCGTCATCAACTATTCTCACGGTACTTGACGTGACGTCAGCAGATGACGAATGATTTGCCGATGTTTCGTTATCTTTATTACTAGAAGACTTATCAGCCGCTTGCTCTGAAGCAGAATCTTGCGGCTTCGACTGCTTATCGTCCTCCTGACTAACCTCGATACTCGCTTTCACATCCTTTGCAACATCGCGAATAGGATCGAATATTTCCGTTAGCTTCTTGCGGGGATCAAGGTCTTTGACGTCGGTGAGGGTCTTTTGCAAATCATCAAGCTCGGCTTCATGCATAGCTTCGTCGAATTGGCGACGGAATTCGTTTGCTGTCGTGCGCATGCGCGCAGTTGCCTTGCCAATAGCTTTCAGCATTTTTGGCAAGTCTTTCGGGCCGACCACAACAATCAGCACGATAAGGATGACAATAAATTCCGGTCCATCAATTCCGAACATTATTCAAAGACCCTTTCCGACAAGAAAGGCTTTCGCAAGAAAAGCTCTGACAACAAGAAAATATTACGATTTTGTTGTTTTACGTTGCGTCGTTTTGGCTTTTGGCTTGGATGCACGTGGTGCGGCTTTTTTTGCGGTTGATTTTCTCGTGTTTGCAACCTGCTTCACCGGTTCAATTGTTTCTTCCGGTTTAACATCAATGGTTTTGATTTCAGGCCGCTCGGCAGGTTGTTGAGATTCAACCTCTTCATCGTCCTCTTTCAAGCCTTTTTTGAAACTCTTGATACCTTTGGCAAAATCTCCCATAAATTCCGAAATTTTACCACGACCGAATAGGACAAGAATGATGAGTAGGATCACTATAAGGTGAACTGGTGAAAGGAAATTTCCCATTATGTACTCTCTTCGATGCTGGAACTGTCTTAATGTGTACTTTTAGACACTTTTTTCAAGTCTTTTAAACACAACCACGTGTATTTACATTTTTTATTCCCAAACAAGGTGATTTTAAGATTTTTCTTCCCGATCAAGTGGACTTAAAAGTCCTAATTGTTCCAAATTGATATCTTCAAGCGGTTCTTCTTCATCGGTCAGAATATCCGGATCGGCTGTTGGTGATGGCATACGGAAATTGGCCGGTAATCTTGAAGATAGAAGACCTGCACCTTTCAATTCTTCCATCCCCGGTAAGTCCGAAATTTCCGGCAGACTGAATTCATCAAGAAAAGCAAGAGTTGTCCCGTATGTGACCGGTCGTCCCGGAACGCGTCTCCTTCCACGAATTTTCACCCAACCTGCTTCCATCAACACATCCAACGTACCTTTCGATGTTTCAACGCCTCTGACGTCTTCTAGTTCCGCACGTGTTATCGGTTGATGATAGGCAATAATTGCCAAAACTTCCAAAGCAGCACGGGAAAGTTTCCTTGACCTTTCTTCTTGTCTATTCAAAAGAAAGGAAAGATCGGGTGCTGTACGGAAAGCGTAAGCATTTCCCACTTTATGAAGATTAACGCCGCGTTTTTGATAATCCTGTTTGAGAACATCCATAATCGCTGCAATATTGGCGCCTTTAGGAAGTCGTTCTTCAACGGCTCGGTCGGTCACAGGTTCACTTGACGCAAAAACGATTGCTTCAGCCATACGGACAAGTTCGGGCGTTATGTTGAGCTCGCCATTTCTATTTTTTTCTGCGTTTTTTTGTTCAGCCATCTTAATTGCTTTCGGGCTTTGCCCCGCCCCCGATATTTATGGTGTTCCGCCCCTCAGCCTTTTTGTGCGCACGAAGATAAATCGGGGCGAATGGCGCAGCCTGTTGAATATCAAGCTGCTTTTCTCTGACCATTTCAAGACTTGCCGCAAAAGTGCTCGCTAAAGCTGTGCGACGTTCATGGGCGGTCGGAATAAAAGCAAATAAAAACTTGTCCAACGCCTGCCAATCTTTTGCTTCGCCCATCAACCGCACCAATATTGCACGCGCGGCCTTTAGTGACCAGACTTCCCGCTTTCCCACTTCAACGCGTTTGACCGCCTGCCTTTGACGCAAACCGGCATAAGCCATCAACAGATCGTAGAGAGAAACGTCATATAGATGCTTTTTTTCAACTACCACCATTTCCGGATTGGCGCGCTTGAAAATGTCCCGTCCCAAACGGTTACGGTTTACAAGCTGTCCCGCCGCTTCCCGCATGGCTTCAAGCCTCTGCAAACGGAATTGTAATAATCCAGCCAGCTCTTCGCCACTTTCACCTTCATCATCCGAGAGTTGCGGCACAAGCAGACGGGATTTGAGATAAGCAAGCCAAGCCGCCATCACCAGATAGTCGGCGGCAAGATCGAGTCTCAATTCATGCACTGTTTTTACAAAATCAAGATATTGCTGGACAAGTTCGACAATTGATATATGCGCCAAATCGACTTTCTGGTTCCGTGCGAGTTGTAACAGAAGATCAAGCGGACCTTCGAACCCCTGAACGTCGATAACCAATGTTGGCTCGCTAACGCCGTGTTCTTCTTCCCAAATCGGTTCCATAGCCTTTTGAGCATGGTGTCCGTTCAGGTTTTTTCCGTTCGCATTGGATTTTTTGTCGTTTTGTGCCAAATCCGGTTCCCTCTAGCCGATAGCAAGGAGTTTTTGAAATTCCTCCCGCAACGCCTTTTCGTCAGCTTTATCCGGTTCAGTCACCCAATTTGTCGCATATTGCGCTCGCTCAAGTGATTTGCCTTCAAGCCAAGGCGTTGCTGCAGCAATTTTTTGCATTTCCTCTATTTCGCCATTGCAGTGTAAAACAAGATCGCATCCGGCTTCGAACGCCCCTTTTGCCAGATCGCGCAAATCGCCTGAAAGCGCCTTCATTGATAAATCGTCCGTCATCAACAAGCCATCAAAGTCAATCTCTTTACGAATGATTTCGTCCACTACCTTTTTTGACAAGGTTGCCGGTTTTTCCGGGTCGACGCTTTCATAAACAACATGGGCAGTCATTGCCACCGGCAGATCGGATAATGCTTCGAACGGGGCAAAATCGTTACGGCGTAAAGTCTCTAATGATGCATCGACACGTGCGAGGCTCTTATGGGTGTCGCATAATGCACGACCGTGACCGGGAATATGCTTCATTACAGGCAGGACACCGCCTGCTTTCAAACCTTCCGCAGCTGCGCGTCCCAACGCTATGACGGTTTTATAGTCATTGCCATAGGCACGCGTACCAATAACATTATCTGCTCCTTCAATCGGCACGTCTAGAAGCGGCAGGCAGTCGGCATTTATCCCCAACCGGCGCAGATCAAATGCGTGCAGACGTGACATGATAAAAGTTGCACGCAATCCTTTTGCTTTATTCTTTTTGTAGAGTTCACCCAATGTTGCTGCCGGCGGATAATCAGGCGCTAGCGGCGCACGCAGCCTTTGAACACGTCCACCCTCCTGATCGATAAAAATAAATACATCGTCGCGACCACTTGCCGAAACAAGCGAAGCAGTCAATTGTTTAACCTCGTCGGCCGAACCGATATTCCTTGCAAAAAGAATGAAAGCCCAAGGCTGGTTTTCTGCTATAAAATCTTTTTCGGCCGCCGTTAGGCTAAGGCCTGATACACCAACAATCATAGCTTTCATATTTTGCATATTACTTAACTGTTTCGCCGTCTCGAGGCGCCTTTCCGAAATTGATTATAACGACTCTATATCATTTTTCGAGTGTTTTACGTGACTTTCTGATCCGTGTGTCCTAACGGATTTATCAAGCTTTTTCACCCAGACTTTTATGTCGTGTACCGCAAGTCCACCATTAGGCGCTGGTGAATCTGCTCCGGTCAAAACATTTATCCCTTCTCCCCAAACAAAACTTGAATTGGCAAACAATCCTTGAGAGACCACAACATGTCTTTTCAAGCCTTTAAACAATTTTGCATGAAGCGCCACACTACCGCGTTGATTACCTATCTCGACAAGGTCACCATCCTTTATATCATACATTGCCGCATCATCGGGATGGATCATGAGCGTTGGGCGCACTTCTTTCAATAAAGATGTCGGCGATTCCGAAAATGTCGAATTCAGAAAATTATGTGCGGGCGATGTTACAAGTTTGAACGGATGTTTTTCATCCGCTTTTTCAATAACATCCCACTGATCGGGAAATTCGGGCATTTCATCATACGGCCCTTGATAGCCCATTGTATCCGGGGGCGTATCGGGAGCTTTATAACCGGTCCATTGTGCCTTGAAAAGAAATTTCCTGTCAGGCCAGGCAAAACCGTTCAGAAAATGGGCGCGTTCAAAAGACGGCTGAACGTCAAGCCAGCGTTTTTCCTTAAGTTCTTCATAAGTCCCGCGGTGTGACGCTCTCAACATATTATCGATAAGTTCAATAGCTGTCTTGTCAAACCCCGCCATATGACCAAATCCGAGCCGTTTTGCCAATTCGTTTATAACATAGAGATTGGGCTTCGGTCCGGTTGGAGGTTCAATCAATTTCGGCCCTAATAGAATATGTTGTTGGCCACCAGCCCGATAAATATCGTCATGTTCCAGAAACATTGTTGCAGGCAGAACGACGTCGGCCATTTTAGCCGTATCTGTCATAAATTGCTCATGAACCACGGTGAAAAGGTCCTCGCGTGCCAAACCTTTGTGGATCAACCGCTGTTCGGGCGCAACATTTGCCGGATTGGTGTTCTGGATAAACAAAACGGTTACGGGCGGGCCACCATAAAGTGTTTCTTTATCACCAAGCAGGATTCTGCCGATTTTCGATTGATCAAGCGAACGAATTTTCGGATCAGCGAAAGCCGTTCCTTCAACTTCATTTTTGTTAAGAGCAAATATCGAAGCGTTGGAATAGAATGCGCCGCCACCTTCATATTGCCATGCTCCCGTAACTGTGGGCACCGAAAGTGCAGCATGCATTGCAACCGCGCCGTTACGTTGTCTCGTAAAACCGTATCCCAGCCGGAAGAAAGTGCGTTTGGTTGTGCCGACCCAATGGGCAAAGGTTTCTATTTCTTCAACAGATAGACCGGTAATTTCAGCCGCCCATTGCGGCGTTTTTGTTTTCAAGTGGCGCTCAAGCCCGTGCGGGTCATCGCTATAGCGTTCCAGATAATTCCAATCGGCAAAACCATCCCGAAACAATATATGCATCACAGCACAGGCCAAGGCTGCGTCGGTTCCCGGTCTTAAAATCAAGCCGAGATCGGCCTGACGCACCGTCGCACTCTCGAAAACATCAATAGCAACAATGCGTGCATGATGGTCTTTGCGTGCTCTGGTGACATGGGTCATAACATTGACTTGAGTACTTGCCGCATTGGTACCCCAGATCACCACAAGATCGGATTTTTCCATTTCCCGCGGGTCAACACCCGCAATCCTGCCGGTACCGGCAAAATAACCGGTTGCTGCGGTATTGGTACAAAATGTCGAAAATTGTCCGGAATATTTTCCTGCATGCCGCAAACGATTAATAGAATCGCGCTGCACGAGCCCCATAGTTCCGGCAAAAAAATACGGCCATATAGTGGTTGAATCGTATTTTTTCTCTGCCTTTTGAAAATTTTCGGCTATGAGGTCGAGTGCATCAGACCATGAGACTTCCTGCCAATTACCCTCGCCCTTGGGACCCTTTCTGACAAGTGGTTTCAACAATCTTGCCGGATTGTGTACGCGCTCGCTGTAACGGGCGACTTTTGCACAGATAACGCCTGCTGTGTAAGTGTTGTCTTTTGCTCCCCTAATCCGACCTATTTTTGTTGGGGACAATAATTCCACATCAAGTGCACAGGTTGAAGGACAATCATGGGGACAGGCTGTATGACCAATTACTACGTTGCTCATGGCAATTCCGACTCAATCAATGAAAACGGATGTATTTAGCAATTTTACAATTTTCAGGCTAGTCTTACAGCAATGACGCCAATAACAATGATGATCGAGGCAATAAAACGCGAGAGGCTCACATGTTCACGCAAAACGAGATAGGATAAAATAACAGCAAAGACTATCGCGCTTTCGCGCAAAGCGGCAACCAGCGCTACAGGCAACTTTGTCATTGTCCAAAGTGCAAGGCCATAAGATCCGAGCGACAAAAATCCGCCAACAAGACCGATAAACCAATAGCGTTGAAAGTGGCTCAAAAATGGTTGACGTGTTTTATGATTGAAAAGTTCAAAAACAACTTTCACCCAGCCGATCAGAAAAAATATCCATAAAATATAGGAAACCGGTGCACCCGATAGTCTGACGCCTATCCCGTCAAGCAGAGTGTATAAAGTTATAAAAGCAGCCGTGAGCAAAGAAAGTGGAATGATGGAGGGCCCAATTTTATCGCTGCGTCTAACCGCTTCAAGCGCCAAGGTCAGTACTCCCGACGAGATAAGAATAACACCGCACCAAGCTACGATTGATAATTTTTCGCCGAGAATAGGCCCGCTAAAGAGTGCAACGAAAAGCGGTGCTACACCGCGCATCACCGGATAAGACTGGCTAACATCGCCTTTTTGATAAACGATTCCGACAAGCATCATATAGACGACCTGCACAAAGACTGAAATGAGCAAAAACGGCAGGCTTGCAAGTGACGGCAAGGATTGAAAAGGAATACCTGCAAGCGCGAGGATAGAAGAACCCGCCATGAAAACCGTAATATTGGTCTTCGCATCACCGGTTAATTTCAAAACCACGCTCCACAGTGCGTGCATCAATGCCGCCAAAAGCACAAGTAAAACCATCACGCCCGACATATGGCATACTTTCCGGTCAACAAGCCGATAAAGGGGAAGTTTATGAATAGAAATCCGAGTTAATTCAAAAAAATTAGAAAACCAGATTCAAAGACCTCTATCAAGTCAGGTTAATTTTGTGTTAAAAGCTTCCCACACAAAAATTGATTTGCAGAAAAGAGTCGATGTCCATTTTCTTTTATCTGCTCATCAAACCTATTGAAGGATATTTGCTTTTTCCAATTACGACGGACCAAAATTTGCTTAATAATCTTACGGTCTGTCCGGGCTATCGAGATCTTTAAAATGAACAGACGCTTTTTCCTTCTCTCGGCACCGCTTTTCCTTGCCGGTTGTACTTTTCGCCATCCTTTACCCAAAATGGTTCCGATTGATACCGGCGAGCCGGTAACGACAACGACCTATGTTATAAGGCGACACAAGGCAAAGCCGAAGGTTACGCCCAAAAAGAAGAGGGTTAGTTACGGCGAATATCCGGTAAACGAAAAATACGCATCCATGTATGCGGCTACGACCGATAACGGTTTCCCAGTGAACGCTGTTGATACAAGCCGCATCAATCCGGAATATTTGCGCCATGAAGTGGCGTTCCATATGCCTTATAAGCCTGGAACTATTGTCGTCGATCCAACCAACTTTTTCTGCTATTTTGTGCTTTCGGAAGGACGCGCCATGCGCTACGGCGTCGGTGTTGCGCGGTCGGCCGCTGCCGATTTTCAGGGGGAAGCAATAATCGGTCGCAAAGCGGTATGGCCAACATGGCATCCGACTTCAAGCATGGTACAAAAGCAGCCTCAAAGATATGGCCATCTGACTGATGGCATGAAAGGTGGCCCCGGCAATCCGCTGGGTGCTCGCGCCCTTTATCTTTATAGGGGCGGAACAGACACACTTTTCCGTTTGCATGGAACAGTCGAACCCTGGTCAATCGGCAAGCGGGTATCTTCGGGATGTATCCGTTTTCTCAATCAGGATATTATCGATCTTTATAGTCGTGTGCCGGTGGGAACCCGTGCTGTTGTTTTGCCGCATAAAATCGGCCTCGGCTGATATCAGAAACGGTTAGAACAAAATAATGAATTATCGTCATATCTATCATGCGGGCAATTTTGCCGATGTGTTCAAACACATCATTATCGCCCGCATCATCGAATACTTGAAAAAGAAAGACCATGCTTTCCGTGTGATCGATACACATGCAGGGATCGGCGTTTATGACCTTTCTTCGGATGAGGCACAAAAAACCGGTGAATGGATTGATGGTATCGGACGCATCCTTGATCGGCCGGTTCAATCCGAAATCGAATTGCTCATCAAGCCGTGGCTTGATGTGGTCATTGGACTTAATGGCGAAAAAGGCGAATTGACCCGCTATCCGGGTTCACCTTACCTCGAACGGAAGCTCTTGAGAAAACAGGACCGGTTAACGGCAATAGAGCTCCATGAAGCTGATTATAGGAAATTGGCTAATAATTTTGCCGGCGATTATCAGGCCCGTATCATCCATCTTGATGGATATCTTGCGCTTGGTGCCCACGTACCACCAAAAGAAAAGCGCGGACTCATCGTGGTTGATCCGCCATTTGAAAAAACAGACGAATTCGAACGGCTTATTGAAGGTCTCGAGAAAGCATACAAGCGCTTTTCCGGCGGAATCTACGCTCTCTGGTATCCCGTCAAACATTATAATGAACTCAATTGGTTCATGAACGAGTTGAAAAGCACTTCGATACCGAAAATCTTGCGACTGGAGCTTAGAATTAAACAACGCTCGGAAATGTCGGGACTCGACGGGTGTGGTATGATTATTGTCAATCCACCTTATGTGTTGCCCCAAGAAATGAACAAGCTCAAAGCATTTTTGCTTGAGCGCCTTGGCGTGGACAAACATGCACAATTAATCAACGAATGGATAAATGGTGAAGCTGTTTGACCTTGACGGATTTGAGACAATGAAACATATTGAGCCCAGAAATGGTCAATGTGGAATAATCATGCAAAAGTCATCGTTCTTTAACGCAAGTTTTCGCAAAGTTTTGTCTTTCTCGGTTTTCGGGCTTGGCTTCTATGCCTGCGTGAATTCTGCAACAGCAGCCGATTTGGCGGCATCATTAGCCCATCGTTCGCAAGCTTCTTCAGTCAACGATGCCGGAGTGTGTGGTTATAAACGTACTTTATGGGAAATTGGTTACAAGTTCCGTCACGAAGTTCGTAATGTTCCGAGGTTACCGGACGTTCGTATCGAACAAGTTAAAGATATAACGATGGCACGGGGTGAAAATCCGGCAACAAAGCTTAATATCCCCCGTCAATTTTGTCGCGCTACAGCAGTTATGAATGACGGATCAAGTTATCCTCTTTATTATATGGTAGAATACGGCCAAGGCTTCACCGGTGTGAGTGGCTATAATGTCGAATTCTGTGTTGAAGGTTTCGACAAATGGCGAATTCAGGACGGTAACTGTCGGGCTGTCAAATAATAGATAAGCTAGCCATTTATCTTTTCATTTCCAATGCGTTATCGATTTTTTATTGCTTGGTCTCAAGATTATCGAGAGCGGATAAGATAGTTTTCGGCTGACATTGAAGTAATAGCTTTTGGCAAATTCGTGGGGCTGGCCCTTTCATTTACAAGCCATTGCAATCACTACTAATGCAATAATTTCCGGTTAGAAGCAGTTTTCAGGTGAAATCAAGGAGATTGATACCTACCGGTATAGTAATTTCAACAACTCTGCCACGGTAAGCAACATCACTTTTATAGCCACCTCAGAAAGCGAAAATGGAATGCCACGTCGTATGGCCGGTTTTTAAGCGATTAATTCTGCAATCTTGTTAAGAAGTATTTCCTTTAGCCAAAAATTCGGCATTGAGGATTTGCTTCAACGAGAACAGGATAAATTTTATCCGGATGAATAAGAAGGGCATCACTCCTAAAAAATAGATGTTCGTCGTATAAACTCACTCATCCAGATGCAATCGCAATCCGGAGTTGTTGATTTCAGCTTATGGAACAGGTTTCACTCAAAAAATGCTATTTTATTTGGAAAGAGCTTTTACAAGAAATCTCATTTAAAAAATATCTATTTGACAACAGCCAATCTACAGAAACCGAGACAAAAATGGATGCAGCTGACCGTCAGATCATTTTGGATGCAAAAACAATGCTTTGCAAGCAGTCAGGTGAGCTTTTTTCGAGCCTTTTGACCTAGTTTTATGAGGGGCCATTTTCCAAGTCGCTTTAGTTATGCCTTCATCTGTTGATTAAAGCAGCATTCCATCTAGATCAATGTGCTATGGACGCATTTTGAGACATATAGTCGAATATTCTTTTCTCCATGCGGAAGCGTGATTTTTTGTGATTTTACAAACCTTGATTTCAGCAGAAAATATCGCCATTTTGGATTGTAAAGGTTCGAACTTGTCGAGAGTTCGGGCGTTACAAAAAATTGTCAACGGAAACTGTTTGATCAAATGGAAAAGAGGCGTCCTGTTGTTCTGATTACAGGCGGTGCCAAACGTTTAGGCGCCGCAATGGCGCTTGATTTGGCAAAACATGGTTTCGATCTCGCGATTCATTATAATGAAGGGAAAAATGAAGCCGACGCGCTCGTGCACAAACTCGAAGCTTCCGGAGCCAAAGCTTTGTCTTTCCAATCCGATCTTTTGGAAACGCATGGCAAAGGCCTTTTGGAAACGGTGACTGAGAAGATGGGACAGCCGGTTGAAATCCTTGTCAACAATGCCTCTCTGTTTCTTGATGACCACATTGGCGCACTTGATATGGATGTCTGGGATAAACATTTTTCAATCCATCTGAAAACCCCTGCTCTCTTGGCTGACCGCATGTTTTTTCTGTTGCCGGACAATTTGAAAGGATTAATTGTCAATATTATTGACCAGCGCGTTTTAAAGCTTAATCCCAATTTTTTGTCATATACCTTATCCAAGTCATCACTCTGGACATTGACCAAAACTCTGGCTCAGGCACTTGCACCGCGTATCCGTGTCAATGCTATTGGTCCGGGACCAACACTAAAAAGTCCAAGGCAGAAAGAAGAAGATTTTTTAAGACAGGCGCGTTCTGTTTTGCTTGAACACGGACCGGAATTGTCCGAATTTGGCGCAACTATACGTTATTTTTGGTGGCAAACGTCAATAACCGGACAAATGATTGCTTTAGATGGCGGCCAGCATCTTATGTGGCAAACGCCCGATATTGCAGGACGAATTGAATAATTATGAAATCCTTGAACGAACAAAACACTGAGGCCGCTAAAAATCAGGAAGCGAAATCGGATGAAGATCACAATTCGGCGTCGCTCACCCCTGATATTATCTGGGATAAGGGTGGCTTCAAAAATGATGATCTGAAGCTCACCGGTGCACCGCTCATTCAGGAATTTGTAAAAAATTTGCCGAATAAACCGGGTGTTTACCGGATGTTCGACAAGGATGGTAACGTTCTTTATGTCGGCAAAGCGCGGAATTTAAAAAAACGCGTGTCGAATTACGCGCGTGGGCATGGGCACAACAACCGTATTGCGCGCATGATACGAGCCACCCATTACATGGAATTTGTGGTCACCAGCACAGAAACCGAAGCTCTTCTTCTGGAAGCCAATCTTATCAAGCGGTTGCGCCCGCGCTTTAATGTTCTGCTTCGCGATGATAAAAGCTTTCCCTATATTATCATTACGCGCGATACGCGCGCTCCTGCTATCTATAAACATCGTGGTGCAAGGTCTCGTAAAGGTGATTATTTTGGACCCTTTGCGTCTGCCGGTGCAGTCACAAGAACAATCAACGCCATGCAAAGGGCGTTTTTACTCAGAACATGCACAGATTCTGTCATGGAATCACGTACGAGACCCTGCCTGCTCTATCAGATCAAAAGGTGTTCAGCGCCTTGCACACATGAAATCAGCGACGCCGATTACATGAAACTTGTTGACGAGGCGGAAGCATTTCTTTCGGGAAAAAGTCAGGCTATTCAAGACAATATGGCAAAAATCATGCGGGAAGCGGCCGACAAACTCGACTTTGAAAGGGCTGCCGTCTATCGCGATCGTTTGTCGGCCCTGTCCCATATTCAGGGGCATCAGGAAATCAACCCGCAAACAGTTGAAGAAGCGGATGTTTTTGCTATCGCCCAGCAGGGCGGAATGACGTGCATTCAGGTATTCTTCTTCAGAACCGGACAGAATTGGGGAAATCGTTCCTATTTTCCCAAAGCTGACCCTTCAATTTCTGCTCCCGAAGTGCTCGGAGCTTTCCTTGCCCAATTTTATGATGACAAACCGGTCCCGAAACTTATTCTGCTTTCTGACCATGTCGAAGAGGAAGAATTGCTTGCCACAGCCCTTTCCGAAAAAGCCGAGCGGAAAGTCACAATTTCTGTGCCGCAAAGAGGTGAAAGAAAGTCACTGGTTGAACATGCGCTAACCAATGCACGTGAAGCTTTGGGACGTAGGCTCGCTGAAACTTCGACACAGGACAAATTGTTGCAAGGGGTTGCTGAAACCTTCGGCCTTGAAAAAGTACCCCGCCGTATCGAGGTTTATGATAACTCGCATATCATGGGAACGAATGCGGTGGGCGGCATGATCGTTGCCGGTCGCGAAGGTTTCATCAAGAATCAATATAGAAAATTCAATATCCGCTCGACCGATATTACACCGGGGGATGACTTCGGTATGATGAAGGAGGTTATCGACCGGCGGTTCAAAAGGCTCATCAAAGAACATGGTATACCGGCTCCTCAAGCCGATGATACTGCTGGCAATGACGACAGTTTTCCGGCCTGGCCCGATATTATACTGATTGACGGCGGCGAAGGCCAGATGACAGTCGTGCACGAAATGCTGAGAGAACTAGGCATCGATGATGTTGTCACTGCTATCGGCGTTGCAAAAGGTGTTGATCGCGAGGCAGGAAGAGAACGATTCTTTATCTCCGGTCGTCCACCTTTTATGTTACCACCGCGCGACCCTGTGCTTTATTTTCTTGAACGCCTGCGTGATGAAGCACACCGATTTGCCATCGGTACCCACCGCATAAAACGTAAAAAAGAAATGATGAAAAATCCGCTCGACGAAGTCGAAGGCATCGGTCCGGCGCGTAAACGTGCTTTGCTTGGCCATTTCGGAACTGCAAAAGCCGTTGCCGGTGCAGCAGTGGAAGATTTAATGAAAGTCGAAGGAATATCGGCGGCAACAGCACAACAAATCCATGATTATTTTAATGAAAGATAATGCTTGTTTCTGCCGATTCTATCGCTAATTTATATAAGGATCTTGATTCAACAAATATGCCCTTCGTTGGAAATGGCATGTTTGATTGCCTTTTTTAAAGTTCACCCGATCGGCCGCTTTGCTTTTTATTTTAAGCAGCCCTAAGACGTTAAAAGGATTGATTACGGCATAATGAAAAACCATACTTTATCGTTGCCAAATATCCTTACATATGCACGCATTATTGCTGTTCCGCTTGTTGTCTTGTGCTTTTTTGTGGAAGGCCGTCTG
Organism: Bartonella sp. W8151; assembly: GCF_016100385.1. Classification (NCBI taxonomy): domain Bacteria; kingdom Pseudomonadati; phylum Pseudomonadota; class Alphaproteobacteria; order Hyphomicrobiales; family Bartonellaceae; genus Bartonella; species Bartonella sp. W8151. The sequence goes on along the minus strand of NZ_JACFSO010000003.1, from coordinate 492,811 downwards.
CAATCGACCGACACCGCAAGGTGGTGGGCGGTTGTCATATTTGTGGTTGCCTCCATTACAGACTTTTTCGACGGCTATCTTGCTCGCATCTGGAAACAGACCTCGAACATCGGTCGTATGCTCGACCCGATTGCCGATAAACTTCTTGTCTCGGCTTGCCTTCTCTTGCTTGCTGCCGATGGTACAATCGCCGGTTGGGCTCTCTGGGCTGCAATTATCATTCTCTGTCGAGAAATTCTCGTTTCAGGATTGCGTGAATATTTGGCCTCGCTCAAAGTAAGCGTGCCGGTTTCGAGGCTCGCAAAATGGAAAACGACAGTTCAAATGTTTTCCATTGTTTTTCTGCTTGCCGGCCCTGCCGGTGACAAAGTTATTCCTTATGCAACCGAATTCGGACTTGTCATGTTGTGGGTCGCCGCTATTCTTACTTTATGGACTGGCTGGGATTACTTCCGTGCAGGTCTTAAACACGTGATTGATTAAAGGATACGCATGAAATTACAATATTTTGCCTGGGTTCGCGAACGTATCGGTCGCGGAGAAGAAACTCTTGAATTGCCGGAAAACGTCAAAACAGTCGACGATCTTCTCTCCTATCTCAAAACTCTCGGGGAAAATTATGCTTTTGCTCTGGAAAAGCCGGAGCTCATCCGCGTGGCTATCGACGAAGAACATGTCGACCATGATAGCCTCATTGGAAAAGCACATGAAATTGCACTCTTTCCGCCAATGACGGGTGGTTGAACCATGAAATGCAAAATTGCTGTCCAGCCGCAAGATTTTGATATGGGAAGAGAGGTAGAGCATATCCGCAGCCTTTCACCATCAATCGGCGGTATTGTTGCATTCTGTGGATTATGCCGGAGCGAAGGTGGGCGCCTTTCTGCTCTTGAAATCGAGCATTACCCCGGAATGGCCGAAAAACGCATTAAAGAGATTGTTAACGATGCTTCGAAACGGTGGTCATTAAATGGAGTTACCGTCATTCACCGTTTCGGGACAATCAAGGTTGGCGAACAGATTGTTCTGGTTGTCACCGCCTCCCCTCACCGGCGGGAAGCTTTTGATGCTGCAAACTTTATTATGGATTTTCTGAAAACCGAAGCTCCGTTCTGGAAAAAAGAACATCTCGTCGATGGTACGCCGCAAAACTGGGTTGAAGCAAAAAAGACGGATGTTCTTACAAAAGCGAGATGGCAAAAAAAATCACAAGATGAAGAAAAAACAAAATGATAGCAAATTCACAAAAGGGCACATTTTTGTGAGCTTATTGTTTTTATAAAACATCCGATCGTTGGAATAATCAAAATTTAACCACAGATTTCAGGGGATCGTGTTGGAAAATGCCTTATTTTTTTCCGGAAAAAACGACATACTTATAAAAAGGAGTGTTGAAGCTCGGTCAACTGGCAAAAAGGTTCCGTTAAATGCGGTTTTGTCCATTGAACTATCCATTTTCAACAAGGGTAACATCGATTTATGAAACGAAATATCTTTGCGGCTTTTACATTTGGCGCGACGGCATTGGCGGGCGTTTATCTTGTCGCATTACCGGCGGTTATGATGAACACCATCGTTCCCGCCTATAGTGCTGCATCAGAAAAATTGACTATTCATGGCGATGTCACCTATCTGCAGCGCATCGAGCTTCCCCAACACGCCTATCTTATTATTCAACTCGTTGATGTGACAAATCCAGATGGGCCATTTCCAGTTGTGGCGGAAATTTCGCAACAACCGGATGGTTCGGTGCCTATAGAATTTGACCTTCCGGTTGACCCGGCCAATATCAATCTCCAGCACAAATATGCTCTTCAGGCGCGCATCGCCGTCGGTGATATTTTGTGGTTCGTAAGCGACGAAAGAAAGCCGATCACTCCGGAAGATAAAAATGCCCATTACGAACTCGTTTTGGGCATGGTCAGCCAATCGACAACAACGCCGAAACCGGTTTCAACAACAATTGCCGGCCACGAGTGGAAAGTGGAGGATATGTTCGGAACCGGAGTAATTGATAACTCGCATCTGACCCTTGCGATTGAAGACAAGGCTGAAGACAAAAAAGCTGCAGGCCTACCAAAATACCGGATAACAGGTAGCGGCGGTTGTAACCGATATACGACATCCGTCTTCATCGACAGTGATGCAGAGGCTATTGCTTTTGACCCGCCTGCAATGACTTTTATGGCATGTGCAGAAGCCATTTCCCAACAGGAAAACCGCTTTATTGAAATGCTTGCAAAGGCAAAGGCTTACATGTTCGACGATTTGGGACGCCTTATTTTAAAGGATGAAAATGGCAACTATGTTGCTCGCCTTGTGCCGGAACTTTGACTTATTGAAGATAGATAAAATAACCAAAGCCAATAAATTACGCGAATGAATATTTGCAATTAAAAAAGTATCCTGATGAAACAAAAAGCCCGGTTTTTGACCGGGCTTTTCAATTCTATTGATGTCTTAAACTTTGATCAGCCAACAATTTCTGTACCGGAAAACCAGTAGGCGATCTCTTCCTTGGCTGTTTTTGGTGAATCCGAGCCGTGAACGGAGTTTTCACCAATAGACAAAGCAAAAGTTTTGCGAATTGTGCCTTCCGCGGCATCGGCAGGATTTGTGGCGCCCATAATTTCACGATTTTTTGCAATCGCATTTTCACCTTCAAGCACCTGAACAATGGTGGGGCCGGATGACATGAATTCAGTCAATTCACCAAAAAACGGGCGGTCTTTATGGACAGCATAAAAGCCTTCTGCTTCCCGTAAGCTCATCCATACGCGCTTGGAAGCAACAACCCGCAAGCCCGCCTCCTCAAGCATTTTTGTGATAGCACCCGTAAGGTTACGGCGTGTTGCATCAGGTTTAATCATTGAAAAAGTGCGTTCTATAGCCATTTTGCCACCTTCATAAATATATTTTCAGTTGCGTCTCTATAACCGTATAACCGGCTTTTGCCAAGTGAAACCCGTTTCCCGCCGAGATACATTTTTTCCATTATTCTATCATTTTTCAGCCGTGATTATTTTACTGTCGTAATAACAGGATTTTTAACCGGCAATTGAAACGATTTTGCTTGCGTTCACTGTAAAACCTATGCAAAAGCCTGACGTCATGTTGATTTTGAACGATATCACAGTCCGGCTCGCTGGACGTCTTCTGATTGACCATTCCAGCGCCACGCTTCCTACCGGAGCAAAAACCGGCTTTGTCGGCCATAATGGAGCTGGCAAGTCAACGCTTTTTCGCGTCATTATGGGGGAACTCGCTCCTGAAACCGGCGATGTTACCATTCCGAAAGATACCCGCATTGGTCAAGTCGCACAAGAAGCCCCCGGAACCGAGGATTCGCTCATTTCAATAGTTCTCGCAGCAGACAAAGAACGGGCTCGATTGTTAAAGGAAGCTGAAACGGCAACCGACCCGATGAGAATTGCTGCAATCCATACGCGTCTTAGCGACATCGGTGCGCATTCTGCCGAAGCACGTGCCGCTAGCATTTTATCAGGACTGGGATTTGATGCAGAAGCACAACAGCGCCCCGCTTCGTCTTTTTCTGGCGGTTGGCGCATGCGTGTCGCGCTTGCAGCGGTTCTATTTTCCGAACCCGACCTTCTTTTGCTTGACGAACCGACAAACTATCTGGATCTTGAAGGTACACTCTGGCTTATTGAATATGTACGTCGTTACCCCTATTCGGTCATTGTTATCAGTCACGATCGGGAACTGTTGAACAGCGCAACAACCTCGATCCTACATCTTGAAAACAAAAAACTCACTCTCTGGCGCGGAAATTATGACCAATTCGAACGCCAACATGCTCAAACAAAAGAACTCCAGCAGAAGCAGGCAGCCAAACAGGAAGCCCATCGCAAACATATGGAAGATTTTGTCCGCCGTTTCCGTGCCAAAGCGACCAAAGCAAGACAAGCGCAATCACGGTTGAAAGCATTGGAGAAGCTGAAACCTATCAGCGTTTGGCAGGATGAACATGTGCAACCTTTTTCATTTCCCTCGGCGGAAAAGACAGCTGCATCACCAATCATTGCGCTGTCAAAAGTCGATGTCGGATATGAGCCGGGAAAACCTGTATTGAAAGGCCTTGACCTAAGGATAGACAATGATGACCGGATTGCGCTTCTCGGGGCAAACGGTAACGGAAAATCTACCCTTGCAAAATTGCTGGCTGGCCGTCTTAAAGCAGAGACTGGAACGATGACAGTCTCACCCAATCTGAAAGTAGCATTCTTCGCCCAGCATCAGCTTGACGATTTGAGACCGGAGGAAAACCCGATCGAACATGTGCGCAGACTGATGCCGAAGGAACCGGAAGCAAAAATCCGCGCTGCTGTGGCACGCATGGGGTTATCAACCGAAAAGATGATGACAAAAGCCAAAGAGCTGTCCGGCGGGGAAAAAGCCCGTTTGCTCATGGGGCTTGCCACATTCGAAGGCCCGAATCTGCTTATTCTTGACGAGCCGACCAATCACCTCGACATTGATAGCCGTGAATCGCTTGTTATGGCGCTCAACGACTTCGAGGGAGCAGTCATTCTGATTGCTCACGACCGACACCTTATCGAAGCGACAGCAGACCGGCTTTGGCTTGTGCGTAACGGAACTGTGCATCCCTATGAAGGTGATATGGATGATTATCGTAACGACATATTGGGGCTCCCGAAATCACGAGCCACCGTTAAGGAAGAAAAACGCGCAGCTCCCCAGAAATCGAAAAATGAACAACGCAAAGCCAACGCTGAAAAACGTGCCGGATTGGCTCCACTTAAAAAACAAATCACCGATACAGAGGCACTAATAGACCGGTTACAAAAACTGATTGCTCGTCTTGATAACGAACTTGCTGCGCCGGATCTTTTTTCAAAGTCTCCTGATAAAGGTGCCGAACTTGCAAAAGAACGTGCCGATGCTGCAGGCCGACTTGAAGATGCCGAAAGTCGGTGGCTTAAAATGAGTGCCGAATATGAGGATGCCATCCAATAAAAGCTATATAAGGACTTTATAGATAATTGCTTTGAATAGCCACGATTTTCTCCCGCACATTCATGACGAATGCCTTGGTTTATTGACCTTTAATGAACACCGTGTGAGGCAATTTGCTGTTATCCCGACCTACTTTGTCCGCGGACTACTATTTTAAAGTTGTTATAATTTCCGTAAAATTCTTTTTTTATTATTATCTATATCCATTTTATAAAAAATTTATTTAAAAATAATTTTCTAATAGTTTATATTGTATTACGATATAATATAAATTTATCAGACATATCTGTAATATATAATCCGCATATAAATATTTTTTAAAAATTATTTCATCAGGATTATATTTTTAAAAATATATCGTTTTACTATTTTTATTCTAGACACCAGCCTGTTTTTATTTTCATTCAAATATCGTAAAAACACCAATAGGCAAAGTTTTCATTTTACTCTTTTTTCTATCTGAATAAGTCGTCATACATTATTCACGAGAATTTTAGTGAACCGGACTCGACAGCGTTCTGAAATTTTTATAATCGTTATAAACTATTTTTAAAATATCATTACGATTTTTGGGCGGAGATTTTCTATTCATGTCAACGGTCACTATTGAGCGAAATATCGATCATCAAAATTCGATTACACAGATTTTGCTTGCCAGCATGATTGGCACAACAATCGAATTTTTCGACTTCTATGTATTTGCAACGGCAGCAGCACTTCTTTTTCCAGTGCTGTTTTTCCCGAAAGGCGATCCGACAGTCGCACTTTTAAGTTCTTTTGCCATTTTTTCGGCAGCGTTTTTTGCTCGCCCTTTAGGCTCGATTATTTTCGGGCATTATGGTGATAAATTGGGGCGAAAAGTGACGTTGGTTGCTGCGCTTTTGACAATGGGCATTTCAACTGTTCTCATCGGTTTTCTACCGACTTATGAAACAATCGGCTGGTATGCCCCCCTTTTGCTTACACTTTGCCGCTTCGGCCAAGGCCTTGGATTGGGCGGTGAATGGGGCGGTGCCGTTTTGCTGGCAACAGAGAATGCTCCTAAGGAAAAACGCGGCTGGTATGCTATGTTTCCGCAACTTGGTGCGCCTGCGGGATTAATCCTTTCTGCCGGTACATTTTGGTTCATGTGGAATTTTTTGAGTGAAAGCCAACGTTTTGAATGGGGATGGCGTATCCCATTCATCGCTTCCATCATTCTGGTCATCATTGGTCTTTGGGTAAGATTGTCGATTAGTGAAACGCCGGAATTCAAAAAGGCAGTTGAACACGCTGAGCGTGTAAAAGTCCCCCTGATTGATGTGTTCGTTAAATATCCGCGTGCACTTTTCCTCGGCAGTTTTGCAGGCATGACGACATTTGTGTTGTTCTACCTGTGCAGTGCATATTTGTTATCCTATTCAACCCACCATCTTAACCTCACTTTCGGCCAAGCTCTCGAAATCCAGATGGTCGGTGCCGTCTTCTTCGGTCTTCTTATACCTTTTTCTGGAAAAATATCCGACCGTATCGGTCGCCGCACTTTGATGATATGGGTCACAATATTTATCGGGCTGTTCTCTTTTTCCATGCCCTATCTTCTTGATGCAGGTGTGTTCGGAAGTTTTATTCTCTCGGCGGTCGGCCTCGGTCTTATGGGCCTAACCTACGGACCAATCGGTGCGGCACTTGCCTCCCCCTTCCCCACGACGATACGGTATACCGGCGCATCAATGACATTCAACCTCGCCGGCATTGTTGGAGCTTCATTTGCTCCCTATATCGCCGAGACACTCGTCCAAAACTTTGGCACCGCCTATATCGGCTATTATCTGCTATTGTGTTCGTTTATCTCTCTCACCTGTTTTGTCGGTTTTACCGATAAAGAAATTTCCCGTTGAGGAAACGCGAGTTCAAACAAGCAAAGCTAGTAAAACAAGCAGTGGTAGCAAAAACGTTATCACTGCTATTTTTTTTGGCATAACCTTCGGTAAAACCAGATGAAGTAAAATTGCCGCCAGAACTGTTGTAAAGATAAAAATAACATTGGCGGCAAAGGTAATATTTTCGATATGAAAAGTGCCTGACAACAAGCGCGTTGAACCGATCCATGAAGTGATAAGAACTCCCGCAAGAACAGCCCAGATAAGAAGTGATAATCGCCTGAAGTTCATCATTCGCGATTTTTTCTCGACGCTCGTAAAATTGTCCAAACGCCAAGCGCGATGATGATGACAAAGACCCACCGTCCGCCTCCCGAACCACCCTCGATAAATTTTTCAGGATAGATCAGACCTGCAAGACCAATAAAAATCAAAATAACGGGAGTTATACGCATCAGGCTTTTTTCTCCCAACGACGGTCTTCGGTTTGTTGCCAATAGGTCAATTGATGATTTTGTTCTTTATAGGATTTCCATTGTTTTCGCGCTTCCGCAAGAAGTTCCGGATCACGACCATCAAACATCACAACAAGGCGTTCATATTTTTCCGGGTTGGAACAGTTTGCCCCTTCAACCATAAATCGCACTTGCGAATCGTTCGGATTTTCTTCGCCCAACGTGAGATAAACCGGCTGCAATTCAGGATATTTATCCCGTTCCGTTCCGTGTCCGATAAATGAATCGTCGGAATAGACCCAAAGATAGGAATCCATCGCATCGCGCCGTTCATCGGTCATAAATTGAATGGTTACTTTCCACTGCCGCGCCAATGAACGCTCGACGAGCCCCGGCAGGGCGTCGTCAAGCATGGATTGGGTCAAATGGTAGAAAAGGATTTCTGCCACTTCAGGCCTCGTAGTTGTCGCTGATCAGCCGATCAAGCAAACGAACACCGAAACCGGATGCCCAGGACTGGTTGTATTCGTTCAAGGGCGCTTCCATTGCAGTACCTGCTATATCAAGATGAGCCCAATTGGTTTCGCCCACAAAACGTTGCAGAAATTGCGCTGCCGTAATGGAACCTGCATGGCGACCGCAACTATTTCTCATATCTGCAACTTTTGAATCTACAAGCTTGTCATATGTCTTGCTCAATGGCATCCGCCAAAGTTTTTCTCCGGTTTCAAGCCCGGCATTCAGGAGATGGCGAGCCAATTCATCCTGATTACTGAAAAGTCCTGCATGTTCACTGCCGAGAGCCACCATAATGGCACCGGTCAATGTTGCAAGATCAACCATTATTTGCGGTTTGAAACGTTCCTTGGTGTAAAATAACGCATCCGAAAGGACCAGACGCCCTTCGGCATCTGTGTTGACAACTTCAATTGTCTGTCCCGACATCGATACGACAATATCACCCGGACGTTGTGCGTTTGCATCAGGCATATTCTCGACGAGGCCGATAACACCGACGACATTGGCTTTTGCCTTTCGGGACGCGACTGCTTTCAAAAGGCCGGTAACGGCTGCAGCACCGCCCATATCCCCTTTCATCCCTTCCATACCTGAACTAGATTTTAACGAGATACCACCAGAATCGAAAACCACACCTTTTCCGACAAATGCCAGTGGCCTATCTTTGGCTTTTCCACCTAGCCACTGCATAATCGCAAGATAAGGTGGACGTTTAGAGCCGCGTGCCACGCCAAGCAGTGCCCCCATGCCCAATTTTTTCATATCTTTTTCGTCAAGAATCTCGACTTTAACACCGATCTTTTCAAGCTTCTCGACTTCCTTGACAAAATCCTTGGTTCCCAAAATATTGGCAGGCTGATTGACGAGGTCACGTGCCAGAAGAACTGAATCAGCAAGCGAATTGGCCCTTTCAAAGAGCGCTTTACCGGCTTTTGCATCCTCAAGCTGGATCATGAACTTTACAGGCTTCGATTTTGTTTCTTTTAATGTTGAAGCGGTTTTATATTCATCAAATGTGTAATTGCGCAGGCGCAATCCTAAAACGAAATCAAGAATATTTTCGTCTTTTAATTTTTCACCGGCAACAGTGAGATAAATGTCAGCGCCATCGGTATCTTTGAGTGATGCGAAGGCCGCACCGCCTATTTTTACCCAATCATCACCTGAAAGACTTTCGGTATCGCCAATACCAAGAAGAACCAAACGATCAAAACCTTTCTTGCCGTCACAAACTTCGTCTGCAATTTCAAGCTTCTCGCCTTTGAAGCCCCGCACCGATATTATCCGTTCGATCAAGGCTTTTCCGATCATTTTTTCGACTTCAAAAGTCGTTTTCCTTTTGTCGTTGACAAGTACAAGAACAGTCGCTTTTTTCGGCGCAGAAACAGTACTGCTTTCAATCAAAATATCTTTTTGCATTCAAAAAACTCCTGCCAATTGGCGGTATAAAATTTGACAGTCAGGAAAATCCGATTATTCAGCTTTTAAAAAAATCGAACTTATAAGCGTAGTGTGACCTGTCAGCACTAAAATCTATTTTTTTGTCACCGACACTGCAAGATGTCTTTTATCATCTTGCAACTTAACTACCACTTGTGGCAAAAGAAAAATGTTAAGAAGCGGTTAACTATTTTTTTTTGCCTCTTGTTAGAGTCGTCGTGATATTTGAGAGAAAATAGGAATAAAACGGCATAACAAGGAAATCCCGCTTCCCGGAATCGTTGATGTCATGAATTTTGATAGTGAGGATGTATTTTCCACCAATGCGCATTATTGAACTATACATCCTTCGGCGCGTTTTCGTTCTGTTTGCAGCAGTCCTTCTTGCCGCTGTCGGTATAAGCTGGACCGTGCAAGTTCTGTCGAGAATCAACTTTCTGACAACAAGCGGGCAAACGGTTTTCACCATTTTGCAGTTTTCTTCCCTGTTCATTCCCTCGGTCATTCCGCTTGTTATTCCTTTTGCGCTGGTCATTGCGATAGCTCAAACTTTGTCAACAATGAATCAGGATTCGGAACTGGTTGTTATCAATGCTTCGGGTGCACCTCGCAGTACAGTATGGAAACCGGTGCTGATACTTGCAGTTTTGGCAGCCGTTTGTTCATTTATCATTACCAACTTTGTCAGTCCGCAAGCGCGCATCACAATGCGTCAAATGATGGCCACCACACATTCCGACCTCATCAATGTATTCATACAAGAAGGAAATTTTCGCGAATTAACGGACAATCTTTATATGGAGATTGGCGAACGTCATGACGATGGAACAATTGGTAGGCTGTTTATTGCCGATCAGCGCGATCCTGCGACAGATCTTTACTATTATGCGGTCAATGGTTCGGTTGTCAGCAATGACAATGGAGATTTTCTAGTCCTGAATAATGGTGAAGTACAAAGGCGTGACAATAAAGCAGGGAGTGTGTCGATCATAAAATTCGGTTCTTACACGTTCAATCTTAGCGATTTTACTGCAAGCGATGGAACGCCAACGATTTTCCCGAAGGATCGGCCCCTTGTTTATCTTTTCCATCCTGATGCCAACGATACCTACTATCAGAGACGGCCATTGCAATATACCGCCGAGTTACATCGCCGCTTTACCGATTGGCTTTACCCGATTGTTTTTGCTTTGATTGCTTTGGCTGTAGCCGGTGACGCACGTTCACAACGTCAGGCACGCATTTCCGCATCATTTTCGGCAATTTCACTTTCTCTGGTGGTTTATGCTGTGGGATATTTCTTCGGCGACCGCGCAGACAATGACCTTGGATATATTCCGCTTCTTTATATATTGCCGATCGGAATTTGCGCTTTTATCGCGTTCCTGTTTATAACGAATCGTAAAATGACGCTTCCCGATCAATTTGGCGACAAACTGTCGACTGCCATAAAGAGGCTAAGGAACAAAATATTTCGTCACAAACAATCTGATGTAAACGGAGGTGCATCATGATTGGTTGGACATTAGGACGCTATTTCTTTCTCAGATATGTGAAAACGACTATCTATTTCTTGCTGGGAATTTTTATTCTTTCTCTGCTTATTGACTTCACAATCAACGCAGGGCGGCTTGCGGGATTACCCGGTTATTCACCATTCGGTGCACTTGCCATATCGGCGCTGCGCATTCCGTTTAATATGCAACAATTGTTCCCGTTTGTTGCGTTGTTTTCGGCCATGGCAACATTGATTGCGCTGAACAGGAAAATGGAGCTTGTTGTCACCCGTTCCATTGGCGTTTCGGCGTGGCAGTTTCTCACGCCTTTATGTTTCGGTGCTTTTTTATTCGGTCTTTTCGGAGTTATCGTCGTCAACCCCATTGCTGCCTGGGGAACATCACAATCGGAAAAAATACTTTCCGAATGGAAAGGTAAGAACATCGAGACAACTGTGGACAACGAACGTATTCCATGGTTAACGCAGCGAACCGATTATGGTGTTACAACCATAGGTACAAAGGCCACAGCTGATGGCGGCTTGACATTGTTGGACGCAACCTTCGTCGAATATAATGACGACGAGACAATCAAAGATTGGCTCAACGCCACACGCGCGCATCTTACACACGGCTATTGGGTGCTCGAAAGCGGAGCCCGCTATAGAGCCAGCCATGAGCCTGAAAACTATACTGAATTAAAAGTTCCGACGAATCTGAGACCGGAATTTGTTGAAGAAAAATTAGCTGATCCAGCGAGTATTCCTTTTTACGATTTGCCCAGAAAAATAGAGATCGCAAGATCGTTCGGATATTCTGCCAATTCCTTCGATATGCAGTTGCAATCTCTGATTGCACTTCCTGCTCTTCTTATTGCGATGACATTGATCGCAGCAACTGTTACATTAAAATTTGTAAGGTTTGGTCAATCACGTACAATGATTTTGGGTGGAATCATTGCCGGGTTCGTGCTTTATGTAGTTACGGTTCTTGTGCAAGCTTTTGGCAAGGCGGCTTACGTGCCCCCTGTCATTGCTGCTTGGGTGCCGGTTGTTATTGCGTTATTTTTTGGTATATCCTTTTTGTTGCATAAAGAGGATGGCTAGGTGAGACAATTGACAAGTGGAATGAAAATTTCAAACAGCCTCAGGGCTTTGGCACTCGGAACCGCATTGGGGTGCTCTTTGGGACTAAGCACGTATTACGTTGCTTCGGCCCAAGACTTCAGTGCCATGACTGCCACTCATAAAACTGATCCCAATGCACGTATGTTGCTTTCAGCAGACGAACTTGTCTATGATCGTGACGCCAATACGGTCACGGCTCAGGGTAATGTGCAGATCGAATATGATGGTAACCGAATCGTCGCCCGCAAAGTTGTCTATAACCAAAAAACGAATCGCGTTCTGGCAGAAGGCGATGTTGAAGTTGTTCAACCTGACGGCAGCAAATATTATTCCCAGCAAATTGATATGACAGATGACTTGGGGGAAGGCTTTGTCAATTCTCTAAGAGCTGAAACACCTGATAACACGCGTTTTGCAGCGGTGAGTGCCGAGCGTAGTGGCGGTCAAATGACCGTATTCAACCGGGGTGCTTATACTGCCTGCGAGCCTTGCTATTATAAACCCGATCGTGATGTCTTATGGCAGATAAAAGCCAAGAAAATCATCTGGAACGGCGCAACCAAAACAATGCGGTTCGAAAATAGCCATTTCGAATTTTTCGGTATGCCGGTTGCGTGGTTTCCTGTCTTCGAAATGCCCGATCCCACAGTTAAACGCAAAACCGGTGTTTTAACGCCTAATTTTGTCTATACAAATGATCTTGGATTGGGGATTCGCAATTCGTATTTCTGGAATCTGGCGCCTAACTATGATTTTACACTTTCGGCCACCGGCTATACCAATCAGGGGCTATTGACAGAAGGTGAATGGCGCCACCGTCTCGAAACAGGTAGTTATAATATCCGTTTTGCCCATATTTATCAGGTAAACCCTGATGACTTCGATCATGATTCAATCGATAGCGTCAATGACAATCGTTATATGGTTGCGACCAAAGGCGATTTCCGGATCAATTCGAGCTGGACCTATGGTTGGAATATTTTAGCCCAATCGGATAGAAATTTCAGCCGCACCTATGATCTTGAAGGTTACAAAAACGATGTATTCCGTTCGCAGATCTATTTGAATGGTTTAGCCGGACGTAACTACTTCGATATGCGTTTTTATCATTTCGAAGTGCAGGATTCGATGCTTAAAGACAATCCTTCGGAACGTTACACACGCCAACCATGGGTTCTTCCGCGCATCGACTATTCATTTACTCCTGACGAGGCAGTTTATGGCGGCGAGTTTACGTTCCACACGAATTTGCAATCGATCTATCGCGACAAAGCCGATTTTGCCTTTGCAGATTGGCAAGGACGTCCGCTTAATACGGCCAGACTCGCAGGTATGTCCGGTACCGATTTCCGGTTAACCTCCGATGTTGAATGGAAAAGAAGTCTGATCAGTCAAGGTGGCTTGGTATTCACCCCAATTCTGGCTTTGCGCGGTGATGGTATCGGTACCGATGCCCACGGTGAATATGGTGGCTATATGGCAGATGGCAGCTATAGCAAGATGGATATCGAATCCGGTGCGTTCCGTGGCATTGCGACCGCTGGACTGGATTTGCGTTATCCTCTGCTCTTTACCGCCGGTAATTCCACCCATGTCATCGAGCCTATTGCGCAGATTTTCATTCGCAATAATGAACAATATACCGGTCGCCTTCCCAACGAAGATGCTCAAAGCTTTGTCTTTGATGCCACAACATTGTTTGAACGCGACAAGTTTTCCGGTTATGACCGTGCAGAAGGCGGAACACGTTCGAATGTCGGTCTGAGATATTCGGGTAACTTTAATAATGGATGGTCACTCTATGGCTTGGCTGGCCAATCCTTCCAGCTTTTCGGCAAAAATTCTTTCAATGCAAAAGATTTTGTCAGTGTTGGGTCCGATTCCGGACTTGAAAGTGCACGTTCCGACTATGTTGCGATGATCGGTGCAAGTAATGAACATGGCTTTGCCATTGCCTCGCGCGGTCGTTTTGATGATGAAACGGGTTCAATCCGGCGTGGCGAGGTAGAGGCTTCACAAACGTGGAAACGGGTATCGCTTTCTTCACAATATGCTTATATCGAAAGCCAGCCGGATTATGGTTATGCGCAGGATCGTCAAGAAGTCAGTCTCTATGGCAACTATAAATTTACCGATCATTGGTCGATTCATGCCAATTCGAGTTACGACCTTGTTTCCGATACATTCGTGAGATTGGGCACAGGTTTGAATTATCTTGACGAATGTTTCGGGTTTAACCTTGGGTACCAACAAACACGCAATCCTTGGGAAAATGAACCAAGTCATAAATTCGGATTCTTGTTATCCTTCCGTACTGTGGCGGACATTGGCAAAGCCATGTAACAGTTTGATGCCAAAGCACGTAGCTTTTGGTGAATTGCTGTTGTTGTGATAAGAACGATAAAAGATTATTTATTGAGAATATTTGGCGAAAAGCGGAAGCTTAGAACAATGAAAAACATGAAAAATAGCTCATTGGCATTATGTATCGCGTCGCTCATGGGCGTAACTTTTTTACACAGCAATGCCTTTTGTGCACCAAGAGCACCGCAGGCAGAAGCTTCGGCTCAAACAGCTGTCGCCGTCATTGTCAATGGTAACGCAATTACCAATTATGATATTCAAAGGCGCGCTGCCTTCCTGAAATTACAGAGGAAGACCGGTAATTTAACTTCGCAAGCCAAAGATGAACTCATCGAAGAGATGCTTAAACGCGTCGAAATGAAAAAGCGGAATATTGATGTTAGCGACGATGAGGTCAACAAAGCTTTCAACGGCTTTGCCGAGCGTAATCATATGACGGTGGCCCAACTCACAGATATGCTTGGAAAAGCTGGTGTAACCGCTGACCATTTTAAAAATTATATCCGGGTCCAGATGGGCTGGGGGCGTCTTGTAAGTGCCCGTTACCGTGCCGAAGGTGGAATAATCACCGAACAGGAGGCGGTACAGCGTATGCTCAAAAATGGTGGCGTGAAACCGACTGCCAACGAATATGAATTGCAACAGGTGATTTTCGTCGTTCCTAATAATCGACGTAGTGCGATATTAGGAAAACGCAAACAGGATGCAGAACTCTTCCGGTCGAAATTTTCCGGTTGTGCGAACCTTAAACAGCAAGCAACCGGTATGATTGATGTTACAATCCGCAATCTCGGTCGGGTTCTCGAGCCCCAATTACCGGAAGAATGGGAAAAGTCCGTCAAGGCAACACCAGCCGGTCGCATGACCCCGCCACAAGAAACGCCGAGAGGTGTTGAAGCCCTTGCTGTATGCAACATTAAAAAAGTTTCGGATGATAAGGTTGCACAATTGGTCTTCACCATTCAGGATAACGAGAAATCCGGTGATAAAAAGGCTGAAGATTTGAGTGCGAAATATGTCAAGGAATTGCGGGAAAAGGCCCGCATTGAAAATCCTTGATGTCTTCGCTTGCCGTTAGCAGTGGTGATCCTGCCGGAATAGGATTGGAAATTGCGCTGAAAGCTTGGCAACAACGCCATTCACGCTGTGTACCGGCTTTCTTTGTTCTGGCCGATGCCGACATTGTCGAAAAAACTATTTCGTTATTGAATATGGATGTTCGTACGGCAATCGTCGAAGGAGACGATGTGTCGGAAGAATTTGAAGATTCTTTTCCCATTGTTCCGTTATATAACCGTCAATCGGCCGTGCCCGGCCAACCTTCATCAAAAAACGCTGCCGGAATTATTGAAGCGATTGAACGTGGCGTCCATTATGTCCATGATAAAAAGGCATCAGCGTTAGTCACGTGTCCAATAGCTAAAAAAATTCTTTACGATGCGGGTTTTCACTTTCCGGGACACACAGAGTTTTTGGCCGATCTAGCGGAAAAGCTCAATGATAAACACTATCAACCCGTTATGATGCTTGCGGGCCCGCAATTAAAAACCATTCCGGTCACAGTCCATATTGCGATAGAGAAAGTTCCTCGCACTTTGACCAAAGAATTGCTGGTCGAAACAGCAATTATCGTCGCCTATGACTTATCCGAACGGTTTGCGATAAAAAATCCGCGACTTGCAATAGCCGGTCTTAATCCGCATGCCGGTGAAGGCGGAGCTATGGGGATTGAGGAAAAAACCGTCATAAAACCGGCGATGGATATTTTGCGTTCTCGTGGAATAAAGGTGATTGGTCCACTTCCTTCTGACACTATGTTCAATGCACGTGCACGCAAAAATTACGATGTCGCTTTGTGTATGTATCATGATCAAGCGTTAATACCTGTTAAAACAATCGGCTTTGACGACACTGTCAATGTTACTTTGGGGCTTCCGTTTATCCGGACCTCTCCCGACCACGGAACGGCATTCGACATAGCCGGAAAGGGAATAGCTTCGCCGGAAAGTTTTATCGCTGCATTAACACTTGCCGATAACCTCGCTAAAAATTCTCACCATCATGTCAATTGATTCTCTTCCACCTCTGCGAGAAGTTATAGAAACTTTTGGTCTCAGTGCAAAAAAATCTCTTGGCCAGAATTTCCTATTTGACCTTAATTTAACCGCGAAAATTGCCCGTCAGGCCGGTGATCTAAAGGGCAGAGACGTATTGGAAATCGGGCCTGGCCCAGGAGGACTCACACGTGCCCTACTTTCAAAAGGCGCTACCGTTACAGTTATTGAACGTGATACACGCTGCCTTGCTGCACTTGACGAAATTTCCAATGTGTATCCCGAAAGACTCAAAATCATATCAGGGGATGCCCTAGAGCAAGATTTTGAAAGCCTTTTCAAAAGCGGGAAAAAACCTGCGATCGTCGCCAATCTTCCCTATAATATCGGTACCGAACTTTTAATCCGCTGGCTTACGATTGAGCCTTGGCCACCTTTTTATGAATCCATGACGCTGATGTTCCAAAAAGAGGTTGCGCAACGCATTGTAGCACTTCCAGGTACGCCACATTACGGTCGTCTGGCAGTTCTTGCCGGCTGGCGCACACATGCGCGGATTGCCTTTGATGTTCCGCGGCAAGCCTTCACACCGCCACCGAAGGTAACGTCATCGGTCGTTCACATTATTCCCAATGATAATCCCCTGCCCTGCACAATAAAGAGCCTCGAAAAGGTTACCAAAGCGGCATTCGGACAAAGACGAAAAATGCTCCGTCAAAGTCTCAAATCGCTTGGTGGAGAAGCTCTATTGGAACAAACCGGAATTGATGGCACCCGCCGCGCAGAAACGCTAGATGTAGAGGAATTCGTCTCTCTGGCTCAAGCAATTGAAGTTCGACAGTGAGTAACAAATTAAGATCTGAACGTTAAAACTTTTAAACAGTGGCGGAACAAAAAGTCTAATATTGCCGTCAAGATTTGTGTTTGTTGGTTTAGCAACCAATATTTATTGTCCGATACGTTCGTTCGAGTTTTCCTAAATTTTATCGCATGAAACAAAAATAGCTCACATAAGTTTTTCTCGTTGGTCGTTCAAAGAGCCACCGATCAACTTTTTTGCTTGTGCTTATTAAACGTGAAAAAAACTATTCAAGTTTTTCCTGTAGCAATCCGTCCACAAACGAATCAATGTAGAGACAGCGCCGCCGTTTCATCGCTTCGGCTAGATGAATCGTTTTAATAAGCGAAAAAGACTGCTCCAAATCTTCATTGATAATCACATAGTCATAAGATTTATAATGTTCTATCTCGCCACGAGCGTTATGAAGCCTGAGGTCGATAACATCCGGCGCATCTTCGGCTCGTCTATTCAAGCGCGACTTCAATTCTTTCATTGACGGCGGAAGAATAAAAATGGAAACAACGTCATCAGGCATCTTCTCCTGCAATTGCTGTGCACCCTGATAGTCGATATCGAAGAGCATATCGCGCCCCGCTGCCAAAGCTTTATCCACTGTTTCACGCAAAGTACCGTAGTAATGACCGTGGACTTCCGCCCACTCGATCAATTCATCGTTATCGCGCTTACGCTCGAATTCTTCTTTGCTAATAAAATGATAATGAACGCCGTTTATCTCGCTTGACCGGCGTTCACGCGTCGTCACACTGATCGACAAGCCGAGATGACCATCTTCCAGCAATAAACGTGACAATGTGGATTTTCCTGCTCCCGATGGGGATGAAATTACCATTAACACTCCGCGTCTTTTGCCCGCGTTCTTTAAATTGCGTTCACGTTCAGAGGTGTTTTTCATTATACATTGTCCTTCAAATTTTTCGTGACCCCATCAGGGCACAAAATTTCAAAACATCAGTCTATTCGACATTCTGAATTTGTTCTCTGAACTGGTCAATCACCGCCTTTAATGACAGACCTGCGGCCGAAAGGGAAGCTGTATGCGCCTTGGAGCATAGTGTATTGGCTTCGCGATTAAATTCCTGAGCCAGAAAGTCCAATCGACGACCAACAGGTTCATTCAATCCAAGCAAATATCTTGCTGCTTCGATGTGTCCGTCAAGCCGGTCTAGTTCTTCCTGAATATCTACTTTGGTTACCAGAAGGACCGCTTCCATTTCCAACCGTTGGTCATCGAGTTTATCACTGGAGTCAAGGAGTGCAGATACCTGCGTTTTCAGTCGCTCCTTTATCGCTTCGCGCGAACGTGACGGATCGTTTCTGGCTCTACTTACCAATGTTTCGATTGTATCGATTTGTCCAGACAGAATTTTATTGAGTGTTGCTCCTTCTTTTTCGCGGGCAAATGTCAAATCGTGAAGGGCAACGTCGAACCCCTTGATAATCGCAAGCTTCAAATCGGTATTTTCGATGGTTTCGTTTTCCGGCGTTCCGTATTCGACGATGCCCTTTATTCCTAACAATCCGTCGATAGTCGGTTTCTGAATGCCATAAGCTTGTTCCAGTTCGTTTGAAAATTTCAAAGCCCAATCAAGGTAATCCTGATTGATACGAGGGTGACTGCTTCCAGCCGAAAAAGAAACATTAAGCAAGCAATTTATATTTCCCCGTGAAAAAATATCTCCCGCCTTCTTCTTCAATTCATATTCGATAGCATCAATGGCAATGTTCGAACGAAATCTCAAATCAAGATTTCTGCCATTAACCGAGCGAGTTTCCCATACAATAGTGGCACTTTCCGTCGACACACTCGCTCTGGCAAATCCTGTCATACTCTGCAATGTAAAAAAACTCCTGTAAAAAATAGGGCTTAACCCTTGGCGGAATTGTTTGACGTCAAATCGATTGGCGGAATCGACTTTCTACCCCAACCGTCAATGCTCTTCAAAAATTCATAGACTCTCATTCTAGCAGTTCCCTATTAACTGAAATGGCCGGAATTTTGAATTCAATAGCACGTGTCGACAACCTGTTAATGACCATAATCTGCAAACAATCGCGACCAGACACTGCGTGCGTAGTGTATATTTCCCGATAGTTTGTTTATTTGATTGCTGTCATTTTTTAACACTGTTCCGGTTAAAGTGCCGCTTTTATAACATCAAATATAAACAAGGCAATTCATCCGCCTGCCGCCGAACATCAACGGTTCAACCGGACTGTACAAAAATAGGAAAGATCAAAAACGCGTTCGAAAAATTGCAGCCGATTGCATCAAAAAAACATAACCCCAAACGTGTATAAACTGCCGATTCGAAACAGCACCCCTACGTTTATAACTTTTTATGGAAAATAAAAAACGACTGGAACACAGTCGTCAATTTGAAGCAAGCGCCGATAAGTACCTATTTTCCGGCTTAATTTTAAATATCCGGAACCGGTTAAAACCAATCAGTCATTTTTCTGCATCGCGCGCCATTTACGCACATTTGCATTATGTTCGTCCAGCGTTTTGGAGAAAACATGTCCGCCTGTACCATCTGCCACGAAATATAGCGCGTCGCTCTTCGGCGGGTTGGCCACCGCTTCGAGGGCGTCCCGTCCGGGATTGGCAATCGGCGTGGGAGGAAGACCGTTTATTTTATAAGTATTGTAAGGCGTGTCTTTATCAAGATCAGATTGATAAATCGGCCGATCTGAAGGTTTGCCTTTTCCCCCGAACAAGCCGTAAATAACCGTCGGATCCGATTGCAGACGCATATTCTTGGCAAGCCTATTATAAAAAACGGCGGCCACTTGTGGTCGTTCGGTTGCAATACCGGTTTCTTTTTCAACAATTGATGCGAGTGTTACGAACTCGTTGATATTTTTTATTGGTAAATCGGGAGCACGTTTCGCCCAGATATCAGCAACCAGTTTTTGTTGCCCGTCATGTAAACGTTTGACAATCTGTTCGCGAGTCGTTCCGCGAATAAAATTGACAGTGTTGGCCATTAAGCTTCCTTCTGGCGGTAAAACTTTTGGTAAATCGCCTACCAGAACATCATTTGCTGCCAGACGGTCGAAAACCTGTGCGACGGTAAGTCCTTCAGGCACTGTGAACGCATGCTCGATCGACTTTCCCTCCACCAGAATATCCATGATATCCTTCATTGAAGCATGTGCAGGTATGGCATATTCACCAGCCTTCAGAAGCCTTGCCTTATCCTGATAGCCAACACCGTAAACAAAAATATCTGCCGATCTTATAAAGCCTTGTTTTTCAAGAATTGAAGCAATTTCCCTGATACCGGCCCCCTGATTGATAAGAACCACTTGTTCGTTCGATTGGGGACCGGTCGCAACAAACATATTCTTTCCGACATATATCGGTATCGTGATTGCCAGAATGATGACTATCAACAGCATAAGGAAAAAATTACCAAGAATAATCAAAGGGTTGCGGGCAACCTTTGACCGACTCGGCTTGACTTTTATTTTTTTTGCGTCTGCTTTTCCGTCTGCTCCATTTGTATCATCCGGCTCTTCCGGAACTTTGTCATTTCCGACCGGAGTGGATTGTTGATTATTCTGTACCGATTGATCGTCTAAGACACGAGGTACGCTATTTTGCAAAATCGAAGGATTTTGACCCGCTGCTTCAGCCTCTGGCAGAGATGATGATTTCAGGACTTCGGAGGTTGCTCTACCTCCCTCTTCTTTTTCGTCCCGATCGCTTTGCAAAGCGGCTTGGCCGACAGACTTTTCTCTGTCTGACGCTGCATTTTTATCTGTATTTTCCGATAATGGAGAGGCTTCAGGTAGTGGAGAATTTTCCTCTGACGACGCTATTGGTTCATCAGGCTCTGACGGCTTTATTTCTGACTTCGATGTCAAAGACTCAGTCCTGTCGGATGTCATCTTTTTTTCTTCGTCAGACATAAGCACACATCCCGTTTGCTATAAATTTCCGGTTTCTACCGCTTATCGCAAAATTGCGGCAAAATTTGCAGAACTTGGAGAAAAGGTGAACTTTTCTCAAGATTGTGTATTATTTTGAAAAACGCCGCATAATCAAGGATGCATTGGTTCCACCAAATCCGAATGAGTTGGACAAAACAGTGTCAATCTTGCGTTCCCGCGGCTTATGCGGAACAAGATCTATCTTCGTCTCGACAGAGGGATGATCAAGATTGATTGTCGCCGGTGCTATATTATCACGTATTGCAAGAACACTAAAAATAGCTTCCGCTGCACCGGCTGCGCCCAAAAGATGGCCAATCGACGATTTTGTCGATGACATCGATACTTTTGAAGCATTTTCACCCATGACACGTTCGACAGCCGCAAGCTCGATCGTGTCAGCCATGGTCGAAGTCCCATGTGCATTGATATAGTCAATTTCGGACGGATCAATTCTGGCGCGTTTAATGGCTGCGCGCATACACCGTTCGGCCCCCTCTCCACTTTCGGATGGCGCCGTTATATGGTGGGCATCACCGGACAAACCGTAGCCGACAACTTCGGCATAAATTTTTGCACCGCGTTTTTTGGCGTGTTCAAGTTCTTCCAAAACGACAATGGCAGAACCTTCACCCATTACAAATCCGTCGCGATCAACATCATATGGACGCGAGGCATGTTCAGGGTCATTGTTGCGGCCTGTAGAAAGTGCCTTGCACGCAGCAAATCCCGCTAACGAAATACGATTGACAGGAGATTCGGTCCCGCCGGCAAGCATAACATCGGCATCATCAAGCGCGATCAGACGGGAAGCATCACCAATCGCATGTGAACCGGTAGAACACGCAGTAACGACTGCATGATTAGGCCCGCGCAACTGATGCTTTATCGAAACGTAACCCGATGCGAGATTGATAAGACGACCGGGAATAAAAAATGGCGAAATGCGCCTTGGCCCTTTGTCGCGCAACGTATATCCGGCTTCGACAATGCCCTCGACACCGCCAATACCCGAACCGATCATAACGCCGGTGCGAATCTGGTCTTCATCACTTGTCGGATGCCAACCGGCGTCGTCGAGCGCCTCGTCGGCAGCTCCCATCGCGTAAAGAATGAACGGATCGACTTTGCGCTGCTCTTTGAGTTCCATATGAAGATCGGCATTGAATGTACCATTGCTGCCGTCACCTAATGGAATACGGCCTGCTATCTGGCATGGAAGATCATCGACTTCAAACTCGGTAACACGACGAACGCCGCTTTTGCCTTCAAGAAGCCGTTTCCAGCTATGTTCCACGTCGCCGGCCAGTGGAGAAACCAATCCCAAACCGGTAATGACGACACGTCTCATACTTCCAAATCCCAATCGTTCAACTTTAAACCCGAAAATACCCGTTCATTCACGAGTAAAACAAATAAAAGGAGACAAAAACCTTTTCCAGTTTCTGCCTCCGCGGTCAATCAGGCCGAAGCCTTATCAATAAACTTGACGGCATCGCCAACGGTCAAAATCGTTTCGGCTGCGTCATCCGGAATTTCTACACCGAATTCTTCTTCAAAAGCCATGACCAATTCTACGGTGTCAAGACTATCGGCACCAAGATCGTCAATGAAACTTGCGTTTTCGGTTACTTTATTTGCATCAACACCAAGATGTTCGATGACGATTTTCTTGACGCGTTCTGCTGTATCACTCATGTCGGATCCTCGACTTTTGTTGTTTTCCCTGCCTTGGTTAGCGGCACGGGCTCATCTAATCAAGCAATAGATGCATTTACACCTATCATTTTTAGGTTTTCAAACACACCCTGTGGATATCCCATAACGGGATCAACCGGTTTTACTCACCGGCCTTAAAGGCGCCAATTACCATGCTCGACGCCAAGACGCAAAGATATTTTACCATAATTCGCGTGTTTCTCTTCATTTTGTGCCGAAATAGTGTCCTTTTTCTAAAGTTAACGCTCACAACGCACAAAATTTAGAAGACAACGCCGCAATTTTTATCATCAGTAAAAACTTCAATCCCGAGTCTTTACGGATATTTTTGTCATATCATTGCCATTCCGCCATTGACGTGCAATGTCTGGCCGGTGACGAAGGCCGCCTCGTCGCTTGCAAGATAAATAGCGGCAGCTGCCACATCTTTAGTTGTCCCTATCCGCTTCATCGGAATAGCAGACATGATGGCTTCCTTTTGTTTGTCATTGAGTTTGTCCGTCATAGCCGACTCAATAAAACCCGGAGCAATGCAATTGACCGTCACATTGCGGCTGGCAATTTCTTGAGCGAGAGACTTCGAAAAACCTATGACACCGGCTTTCGTTGCACAATAATTGGTTTGACCGGGATTGCCGGTAACACCGACAATAGAGGAAATATTGATAATGCGGCCATAGCGACGGCGCATCATCGGATGTGTCAAAGCTCGAGTCAGAAAAAATACGGCTGATAGATTAACGGCCAACACATCATCCCAATCGCGATCACTCATACGAACAAAAAGACCATCGCGGGTAATTCCGGCATTATTGACCAGAATATCCACGCCATCGAGCGTGCTTTCTGCTTTTTCGGCCAATGCTGCTACTTCTTGGCGTTTGGAAAGATCTGCCGGAAAGATAAAGCAATTATCGCCAAGGTCATGAGCCAAAGCTTTTAACTTTTCCTCGCGTGTGCCATGAAGTCCAACTATTGCACCTTGTTCATGCAACCCGCGAGCTATCGCTTCTCCTATGCCGCCGGTTGCGCCGGTTACAAGTGCCTTACGCCCTTTCAAATCAAACATCGTCAAATTCCTCAATTATACGCCAAGTGCCTTCAAGGCATTTTCTATCTCGTCTGCTGTTCCGACGGTCAGGCCGGTCAAATTCCGGTCGATTCGCCTTGCAAGCCCGGTCAGAACTTTTCCACTACCGATTTCAAAAAGTGTGTCGACATTATGTGCAGCAAACCATTCCACAGTTTCGCGCCACCTAACCCGACCTGTCACCTGACGAACCAGCAGTTCGATGATCTTATCCGGATCGGTTTCCGGTTTCACAGAAATATTGGGAACAACCGGCACACTAGGTGCAAGTTTATTTACATCCAGAAGAGCATCATGCATGGCTTCGGCAGCTGGCTGCATCAAACTTGAATGGAACGGAGCTGAAACAGAAAGCAGAATGGCCCTCTTTGCGCCCTTTTCTGTTGCAAGTTTTACCGCTGCATTAACGGCTTTTGTCGCTCCTGAAATAACAAGTTGCCCGCCGCCATTATCATTGGCAATCTCGCAAACACCTTCTCCAAGAACCGAACTACAAATTTCTGCAACAATGTTTTCTTCAAGACCGATAATTGCCGCCATAGCACCCTCGCCTACAGCAACTGCTTCTTGCATAGCATTTCCACGAATTCTAAGTAGCCGCGCAGTGTCGGCAAGGCTAAAGGTACCTGCAGCACAAAGAGCTGAATATTCACCAAGAGAATGTCCGGCAACAAATGAAACCTTGTTCTTAAGATCAAGGCCATTTTTCTCAAGCACTCTGATAACAGCCATCGAAACAGCCATCAACGCCGGTTGCGCATTGGCGGTCAATGTCAAAACATCTTCCGGCCCTTCAAACATAACCGACGAGAGTTTTTCGCCCAAAGCATCATCGACTTCTTCAAAAACTGACCGCGCTTCAGAAAATTGATCCGAAAGGGCCTTGCCCATACCAACTGTCTGACTTCCCTGACCGGGAAACGTAAATGCACAAACCATTAGAGTATACTCCCTGGCTTAAAAACAAAGATTAGGAGGTCTTGACCTATAAAACAGCATAAAGTCAAGCCGAACATCATGGATTAGGCTTGTAAATCTGTTCCCCTGCCTTTCGGTGAATAAGGGAGCTCATAAACAAACTTCGGTACAAACGGTACAAGAAAACGGATAACAAGCACGGAAATAACAAGTCCCAGAACAACCCCTCCAAGGATGTCGGAAGGATAATGTACGCCTGTAAAGATGCGCCCCCAACAAGTGAGTACCCCTAGGACAAGTGCAAAGCGTGCGACTTGTTTATAACGATACCAATATAATGAAAAAACATAGATTGTGAAAATCAAAGCATGATTGCTCGGGAAGGAAGCATTTTCCTTGTGCTCGATAAGAGCTTTGACGATTCCTGCCACAAAAGGGCGCGGTCGATAACAAAGATGTCCTATAATAAAACTGAAAATCAGCGCTATGGCAACGGAAATTACGATGGAAAGTGCCGCTTGTCTTTCACCCCGCCCACCTAGAAACCATAACATAATGAGATGAAAGGGAATAAAATAGATGAGAAATTTCGCACATCCGATTCCGAAATATGCAACCAGCGTTGATGTTTGTGGGGTCGCGGCGAAGAAATTGAAAATGAGAATGTCGATATTTTCCAGAAAAGCCATTTTGCCAGAACTCCGAAAATTGGCTGTTTGCATTTTCATCACTCATATATCGACAGCATCGTTCTTCCAACCCAAAAACATATTTTAGTTGCTTTCCTCACTTGCTATTTTTCCAAATAACCTGTAAACACCGCCCGTTCATTGTCGACATTTGGCCGGGGGTTGAACGGAGGGTCGCTTTTAAAAGCGGCAGGAAATATTAATGTTTCAAGCCTCCCGTGTCTCCGCTCTCGAATGTCTCGAAACACGCGTCCTTTCTTCTTCGGTTCGACCGAATAGGCAAGTCGCAGAGGCTCTGCGCCGAAAGTCGACAAAGATTAACAGAAGAAAGGCAAAACAATGGCTCTTTATGAACATGTGTTCCTTGCCCGACAAGATATTGCACCGCAACAGGTCGACCAACTTGTAGAACTTTACAAGGGCGTCATTGAAGCCAACGGTGGCAAAGTCGGGCGCATTGAAAATTGGGGTTTGCGCACACTTACCTATCGCATTCGCAAGAATCGCAAAGCCTATTATACATTGATGAATATTGATGCTCCGGCAGCTGCAATTGCAGAAGTCGAACGCCAGATGCGCATCAACGAAGATATTTTGCGTTACATGACAGTTCGCGTTCACGAGCTTGAAGAAGGCCAGTCGGCTATGCTTTCTCGCCGCGATCGTGACGACCGTTACGGCAAGGATGAAGATCGTCCGCGTCGTCCACGTCGCTCACGCGATGATTCAAACAATGAAGGAGATGAATAATGGTTGATATTAGCCAGATTCCAACCCGTCGTCCTTTCCATCGTCGCCGCAAGACTTGCCCTTTTTCAGGTCCTAACGCACCAAAGATCGACTATAAAGATGTAAAGCTTCTTCAGCGCTATATTTCAGAGCGCGGCAAGATTGTTCCTTCACGCATTACTGCAGTGAGCCAGAAAAAGCAGCGCGAATTGGCAAAAGCGATCAAGCGCGCCCGTTTCCTCGGCCTTCTGCCTTATGTCGTCAAGTAAGAATTCAGGCAGCCGGCTAGGCCGGCTGCTTTTCCTGCTTTCGGTGCAGGATTAAATAAAACCGGAGTTGGAGCGGTTATTTCAGCCCCTAACTGCAAAAAGGCAGGACAGCGATCAAATGTTGCAAAAAAAATCCAGTACGTTTCCGGCGGGTATTTTAGGCGGGCTCTTTGCTGCCGTCCTTGCAACAGCTATTATGAGTTTTTTTCTGGTTTTTCCGCCACTTGCACTCCTACTCGGTTGCTTCATGACTCTGCCGATTTTTATCGTTGCATTCGGCTGGGGCACGACTGCCAGTATCATTTCTCTTATCACAGCAACAATCGTTCTGGTATTTGCACAAAATCTCTATATCGGTCTCGGTTTTGCCTTGCTGTTTTTTCTTCCGGCTGTTTATGGCTCCTGGCTTCTCGGACTTGCCGAAACAGATAAAGAAGGACACACAGTTCAATGGTATCCGCTGTCGTCGGTTATATTTTTACTGACAGGCTTTATCTCGATCATTTGTGTTATTATCGGCACAATATTGCATAACAACCCGACGACACCGATTATTGCGGGCGAAGTTGCCAATTTTGTTGCAAATTCCTTACGCGAGACCAATTCGGCATCGGAAGCCGACATCGTCACCTTCCATGATTTTCTGGTAACCAATATCGTTCCCTTGTTGTCAAGCAGTCTGGCCACTTATGGAGTGCTTTTTCTAATCGGGAATTTGTATTTTTCGCTTGTCGGTGCGCAACGCATGAAACGGCTTGCACGCCCGCGCGACGACTGGCCGAAAAAATTCCGTCTACCAATACCCGCGCTGGTAATTTTTATTGTCGCCTTTGGTGCCACTTTTTTTAAGCTCGGTACGTTTCTCAATCTGTGTGCATCGGTCTTCAACACAACCTTTACTTTGGCAATCTCAATGACAGGACTTGCCTATTTGCACAACCTTACTCGCGACATGAGTGGACGTATTTTCATCCTCGGATTTGTCTACATTGCCCTTTTCACTTTCGTATTCACCTTACCGGTATCACTCATTCTGCTTTTGATGGGGATCTGGACGACTATTCAAGAAAGCCGCAAAAGCGGCGAAACAAAACAATAAAAGCAGCTGAAAGGAATTTAAAATGGATGTTATTCTTCTTGAACGCATTGCCCGCTTGGGGCAAATGGGCGACACCGTTTCTGTAAAGGATGGTTTTGCCCGCAACTTCCTTTTCCCGCAGGGAAAAGCTTTGCGTGCCAACGAGGCCAACAAAAAGAAATTCGAGAATGAGAGAGCACAGCTCGAAGCACGCAATCTTGAACGCAAGAGCGAAGCCCAACAGGTTGCTGACAAGCTTGACGGCAAGACATTCGTAGTTATCCGCTCTGCCGGTGAAACAGGCCAGCTATACGGTTCGGTTTCGACACGTGATATTGCCGATGTTATTACCGCTGACGGGTTTTCAATCATTCGTACACAAGTTGAACTTAACCACCCGATCAAGTCGATCGGCCTTCACAATGTGGCTGTCAATCTCCACCCGGAAGTACAGGTTAATGTGACCATCAATATTGCCCGTTCTGCTGAAGAAGCCGAACGTCAGGCTGCCGGCGAGGATTTGACTTCGATCGAGGCTATTTACGGAATTGAAGAACAGCCTTTGGCAGAAGAAGTCTTTGACGAAGAAGGTGCCGAACACGAAGCAGAGAAAAAGGCCGAGGAACAGGCTGAAGAAAAGGAAGCTGAATAAGCTTTTTGCGTCGGTTCACAAGTTAAGACTTGCGAGTGCGACGCACTGCCCCAGTAGTTTGGAACAGTTGTTTCTTGACATGTCAAAAAAAAATGAACACACCCGATCTTCAAGGTCGGGTGTTTTTTTAACAAATGGGCACTATAAACGGTGCATCGGTTGAAATAGACTTTCGAGAGCTGATTTAGACACTCCTCTGTGGGTAAACATGCGGCCGAATTATTGAATGAAAGATGGGACTCGATAGATGTTTGCTTTGTTGAAGACGGCTGCCAGCCACATTATTACCAAAGGTAATCTGACAATTACCGATTCACGCGGGGTCACATACCAATTCGGTGATCAGACTGGCACACCGATTCAAATTCGCTTTACATCGGCAAAATGGGAACGCGAAGTAGCGCTCGACCCTGCATTGAAACTGGGCGAAGCCTATATGGATGGCGGGTTTACTTTTATAAAAGGTGATATTTATTCACTACTCGAAACAATTTTTGAAAGTACCGGTCCGATTGCAGAAAATGAATTGTGGATGAAAGCGTTCTATTTCATCCGCACAGCGACAAAACGATTCGTCCAGATGAATACGTTGCGTCGTTCTGCAAAAAACGTCGAACATCATTACGATCTGTCAGGCAAACTTTACGAGATGTTTCTTGATCCTGATCGTCAATATTCATGTGGTTATTTTGAAAATCCAAATGTCAGCCTTGCCGAAGCACAACTTGCCAAAAAACGGCATCTTGCGGCCAAGCTTCAAGTCAAGCAAGGTGAAAAGCTCCTTGATATCGGCTGCGGTTGGGGCGGATTGGGGCTTTATTTTGCACGGGTTCTCGGTGCAAATGTTACAGGTGTTACGCTTTCCCATGAGCAACATGGCATTGCCAACCAGCGCGCCGAAGATATGGGACTTCAGGATAAAGCCAAATTTTTGCTTCTTGACTATCGCAAACTGAATGATGCCTTCGATAAAATCGTTTCCGTGGGTATGTTCGAGCATGTCGGGATCGGCCATTACAAAGAATATTTCGACCATGTCAAAAGATTGTTGAAACCCGATGGCCGCTTCGTTCTCCATTCAATCGGCCGCTCGGGCGAACCGGGGGCAACGAATCCGTGGATTGCCAAATATATTTTCCCCGGTGGCTATATTCCATCATTATCGGAAGTTATACCGGTCATTGAAAAAAGTGGCCTTGTCATTACCGATATCGAGATATTACGGTTGCATTATGCCGAAACATTAAAGGCTTGGCGCGAAGCTTTCCTCGCCCACTGGGACGAGGCAAAAGCACTCTATGACGAACGTTTTTGCCGTATGTGGGAATTCTACCTCGCAGCATCCGAAAGCGCTTTCCGCTGGCAGGGTATGATGGTTTTCCAGATACAGCTTGCCCACAAGCAGGATGCTGTTCCCTTGACTCGCGATTACATTATCGAAGAAGAAGCCAGACTTAAAAAAATTGACGCTGACCCGAATATAGAAGCAATCCGGAAAGATGAAAAGAAAACTGCCGGAACAACAAAAAAGACGAGCGGTGCATCTGCTCCGGAACCGGTAAAATCACACGGAAAAACCAAAGTGTCGAAAGAAGAAAAGAAATAGGTCATGTGGCTGCAAAAAAGCAGACTTTTTAAGCCACTTTCCTTGTACTATCTCCACCCCCCATGTTAAATCAAAAAAATGCTGTGTGTACATAAGCATGCGGCATTTTTTCTTCTCATAGACCGCTATTTTTCCTTGAAGCGCAGGCTATTTCTTGGTCTTCCGAATGCCGTTTCCGGTCATCAAGCAAGCCTTATGGTTTTTAATAGTGGCGTTCAGTGCTTTTTCTTATCTTTTTCCACGTGTTGAACGGGGATGAACGAGGGAAACAGGTAAAAATGCAAGGGAACAGAAAAAAAAGTGGCGATCACTACCCACAATGGGGTAAAGTAGACGAGTTTTCCAATTAAACAAAATTCAGGCGAGCAGCAAAAGACTAATGTCAGAAGCAAAAGTTCTTAACATCGGACAAACCAATGGTGACGAGGCACTTCCGTTCAGGCAGGTTCCACATAATATAGAAGCGGAACAGGCTCTCCTCGGTGCAATTCTTATCAATAATGACGCGCTTGACCGCGTGTCCGATTTTTTGAAGCCTGAACATTTTTTCGAGCCTTTACATCAAACAATTTTCGCTGTTCTGAGCGAGATGATCAAAAACGGCAAGCTTGCGAATCCGGTCACAATCAAGCCGTTTATTCCGGCTGATGAAAAAATCGGCGATATGACGGTTTATACCTATGTTGTTCGCATGGCGACAGAAGCTGTCACCATCATCAATGCAGAAGATTATGGCCGTGCCATTTATGATCTTTATACACGTCGCTCTTTGATTGATCT
Source organism: Bartonella sp. W8151 (assembly GCF_016100385.1). Classification (NCBI taxonomy): domain Bacteria; kingdom Pseudomonadati; phylum Pseudomonadota; class Alphaproteobacteria; order Hyphomicrobiales; family Bartonellaceae; genus Bartonella; species Bartonella sp. W8151. The sequence goes on along the minus strand of NZ_JACFSO010000003.1, from coordinate 462,168 downwards.
TGGAAACGAGATCGTCAATACCGCATATGATGCACCGATTGATCTTACTCCTTCGAAACAGATCGAAAATGTCGAGCAAAAATTGTTCACACTTGCCGAAACCGGTAAATATGGTGGAGGCTTTGAAAGTTTCGATGATGCTGTGAAAAAAGCCATTGATATGGCGGGAGCTGCAAAAAAACGCACTTCCCGCCTCTCCGGCATTCCTACACAGCTCAAGAAACTCGACGAGCAAATGGGGGGGTTGCAACGTTCCGACCTTATCATCCTTGCCGGTCGTCCGGGTATGGGTAAAACTTCACTTGCAACCAATATCGCTTTCAATATTGCCAATGCTTATATCAAAGCGAAAGAAAACAACCTTCCGGCAGAAGAGAATGAAGGTGGAATCGTCGGTTTCTTCTCGCTTGAAATGTCATCCGAACAATTGGCAACACGTATTATTTCCGAGCAGGCGGAAGTATCGTCTTCCAAAATCCGCCGCGGTGATATTACCGAAGACCAGTTTGCCAAACTCCTCCATTCGATGACAAGATTGCAGAAGGCGCCACTTTATATCGACCAGACAGGTGGCATTTCGATTGCGCAGCTTTCAGCCCGCGCGCGACGGCTTAAACGCCAGCATGGCCTCGACGTTCTGGTGATTGACTATGTTCAATTGATGACCGGTGTTTCGAAGCGTGCGTCGGAAAACCGTGTTCAGGAAATTACTGAAATCACGACCGGTTTGAAGTCGCTTGCCAAAGAGCTCAATATACCGATCATTGCTTTGTCGCAGCTTTCCCGTCAGGTTGAAGCACGTGATGACAAACGCCCGCAACTTTCCGATCTTCGTGAATCCGGTTCTATCGAGCAGGATGCCGATGTTGTGCTGTTTGTTTATCGCGATGAATATTATATCAAAAACAAAGAGCCCAAGCTTGGCAGTGAAGAACACATGAAATGGCAAGCCGAGATGGAAGAAGTCTTCGGTAAGGCCGAGGTGATTGTGGCAAAACAGCGTCATGGACCGACGGGAACTGTAAGATTGGCGTTTCAGGCCGAATATACCCGCTTTTCGGATCTCGCCGAGAGTGACAAGCTACCAGAGCAATTCGGCTGATTGTAATGGCAAAAATACGCACCCAGTTTGTCTGTCAAAATTGCGGCACAGTCTATTCTCAATGGGCCGGAAAATGCGATGCATGCGGCGAATGGAACACCATTGTCGAAGAAGGAACCAGCGGTGGCATTGGCGGCGGACCCGCCAAAAGCAGCCGTAAGGGGCGTGTTGTCGCCCTTACATCGCTTTCGGGAGCTATTGAAGATGCTCCACGGATAAAATCGGGAATTGCCGAACTTGATCGTGTTACTGGCGGTGGCTTTGTGAGGGGGTCGGCACTGCTTGTGGGTGGTGATCCGGGCATCGGAAAATCGACACTTTTGACGCAGGCCGCAGCAGCGCTTTCGCACCAAGGTTATCACGTTATATATGTTTCCGGCGAAGAAGCAGTTGCTCAAATCCGTTTGCGTGCGCAACGTTTAGGGGCTGCCAATTCGGCTGTCGAGCTTGCTGCCGAAACCAATGTCGAAGATATTCTCGCAACGCTTACAAATGCAAAAAAGCCTGATCTGGTCATTATCGATTCCATACAGACACTTTGGTCTGAAGCGGTCGATTCTTCTCCCGGAACAGTCACACAGGTGAGAACCGGAGCACAGGCGATGATACGTTTTGCCAAGAAAACGGGCGCCGCCGTTGTACTGGTTGGTCATGTCACAAAAGATGGACAAATCGCCGGCCCTCGTGTTGTCGAACATATGGTCGACGGCGTGCTTTATTTTGAGGGTGAAGGCGGACACCAGTATAGAATTTTAAGAACTGTGAAAAATCGCTTCGGTCCGACAGATGAGATCGGTGTTTTTGAAATGTCGGATCATGGATTGAGAGAAGTTAACAATCCTTCCGAGTTATTTCTGGGTGAACGCAATAGCAATGCGCCCGGTGCAGCGGTTTTCGCGGGCATGGAAGGGACACGTCCTGTCCTTGTTGAAATACAGGCACTCGTTGCACCGACTTCGCTCGGGACACCAAGACGGGCCGTGGTTGGATGGGATAGCAACCGGCTTTCTATGATTCTCGCGGTTCTTGAAGCCCATTGCGGCGTGCGTTTCGGGCAGCATGATGTTTATCTCAACGTTGCTGGCGGATATCGCATTTCGGAGCCTGCAGCCGATGTTGCAGTAGCAGCAGCGCTTGTTTCTTCCCTTGCCGGAATTGCGCTGCCGCCGAATTATGTTTTTTTCGGTGAAGTCAGTCTATCGGGAGCGGTGCGTGCGGTTGCCCATTCCGGTCAAAGATTGAAAGAAGCAGACAAACTCGGATTTAAAGGTGCAATTCTGCCATCAGGCACAACCGAAACCATCAAATCGCCGTCTTTCAGGCAGAGAAGCTTTGCAGACTTGCCTGAACTTGTTGCAGCAATTGCTTCCGGAAAAAGGCGGCCTTCGCCTTCAACACAGAATTGAGTTTGTGGACAAAAGGCTGGCTTAATACTTTTAAAGTGCAGGAAATATTGATATTGGTTTTGCAAACTGGCATTGAAGACATAATTGACGAAACTGTCATTATATTTTGCCGATTGAAGCGAACTTAAGGACAAGCCTGATGTTCATGACAGCCCTTGATGGCCTGGTTATTGTAGTAATCCTCTTTTCTGCCTTTCTGGCCATGGTGCGTGGCTTTTCGCGGGAAGTGTTATCGTTGGCATCATGGGTCATTGCGGCTATTGCGGCTGTGCTTCTTTATAAGAACCTCCTGCCCTTTGTGGAATCCTATCTTTCCAATAAGACCATTGCACTCATTGCCAGTCTGGCAATCATCTTTGTTGTTGTTTTCATCATTGTTTCAATCATCACAATGAAAATTGCCGACGTGATTATAGATAGCCGAATTGGTGCGCTCGATCGCACAGTGGGATTTATCTTCGGTGTTGTGCGCGGAATTTTTATCATGGTTATCGCCATGTTGCTTGTTAACCAGCTAATCAAACCGGAAGATCAGGCGCCCTGGCTCAAGGACGCAAAAACCAAACCGATGCTTGATTCTTTGAGCAACCAGATTTGGGAATTGTTACCCAAAGATCCGGATTGGGTTTTTGACAAAGCCTCGAGCGTTCTGAAAAAAGATGAACCGTCCAATACCGATAGCGGTGTTGGCGATAGTCCGGCTCAACCGGGTGACTGAATTTAAATGGGTGGCATAATGCCACCCATTTTTGCCTATATTGGGTGATTTGATAAAGAGTATATTTATATCTCAACAGGATGGTCGAAATGATGAATGAGGTCTTAGGTGAGCCGGATTTTTATTCCGATGATGACACGTTACATGAAGAATGTGGTGTCTTCGGAATTCTCGGACATGACGATGCGGCGACATTAACAGCACTTGGCCTCCATGCCTTGCAACATCGTGGACAGGAAGCAGCCGGCATCGTTTCTTATGATGGACACGTTTTCCATCAGGAAAAGCATATGGGGCTTGTTGGCGACCATTACACCAACCCGCAAACCTTGGCCAATCTTCCTGGTAACCGTGCGATCGGTCACACACGTTATTCGACAACGGGTGAAACGGCGTTGCGCAATGTCCAGCCTCTCTTTGCCGAACTTGAAGTGGGCGGCATTGCCATTGCCCATAATGGCAACCTTACCAACGGGCTCACAATACGCCGCCAGCTCATTGCATCAGGTGCAATTTGCCAATCGACATCAGATTCGGAAGTTGTCCTTCATCTCATTGCTCGCTCGCGTCATGCAAAATCATCCGAACGTTTTGTCGATGCCATTCGCCAGATCGAGGGTGGCTTTGCAATGATTGCGATGACCCGTTCAAAGCTTATTGCTGCTCGCGACCCCGTCGGCATCCGGCCGCTCGTCATGGGTGAACTTGATGGCAAACCTATATTCTGCTCGGAAACCTGCGCGCTTGATATTATCGGCGCCAAATATATCCGTGACGTCGAAAATGGCGAGGTTATTATCTGTCAGCTCCAAAAAGACGGAGAAGTCACAATCAAAACGATCAAGCCAAAAGATAAAAAACCGGAAAAACTTTGCCTTTTCGAATATGTCTATTTTGCCCGTCCGGATTCAATCATGGGCGGACGTAGCGTCTACAATGCACGCAAAAATATGGGAATTTATCTCGCCAAAGAAGCCCCTTGTGATGGCGATGTCGTTGTCCCTGTTCCCGACGGAGGCACACCGGCGGCACTCGGTTACGCTCAACAAAGCGGCATTCCATTCGAACTTGGTATTATTCGTAACCATTATGTCGGCCGGACATTCATCGAACCGACACAACAAATCCGCGCCTTCGGCGTTAAACTTAAACACTCGGCAAATCGCCCGGTTATTGAAGGAAAACGCGTTATCCTGATTGACGACTCGATTGTTCGCGGCACAACGTCAATCAAAATCGTACAGATGCTACGTGAAGCTGGAGCCAAAGAAGTCCATATACGCGTCGCAAGTCCAATGATCTTTTATCCCGATTTTTACGGCATTGATACTCCTGAAGCATCAAAACTTCTAGCCAATCAATTTCCTGATTTGAAATCCATGTGTGAATTTATTGGTGCAGACTCGTTACAATTTTTGTCTCTCGACGGACTTTATATGGCCGTTGGAGGTGAGGTCAGGAATAATGCCGATCCCCAATTTACCGACCATTATTTCACCGGCGATTATCCGACACGGCTGGTTGATGAAGAAAATGCCGATAATGTTCATAAGCTCTCTGTGTTGAATTGCGGGGGATGATGGAAAATATGCTCTCATTCGACCTTAAAGGGCGCGTCGCCCTCGTAACCGGTGCTTCACGGGGTATCGGTTACCATCTCGCGCTGGAACTTGCCAAACGCGGTGCTCACATCATTGCCGTTGCCCGTACTATCGGCGGCTTGGAGGAACTTGATGACAAAATCGTCAAAGCAGGGTCCACTGCAACATTGGTGCCACTTGATCTTCATGATATGGAAGCCATCGACAGATTGGGAAACGAGATTAACGAACGCTGGCATAAACTTGATATTCTGGTTGCCAATGCCGGTGTTTTGGGCTCCATTTCGCCGGTTGCTCATGTTGAAGCCAAGACATTTGAAGATGTGTTTGAAATCAACGTTATCAGCCAGTGGCGCCTGATCCGTGCTGTCGAACCGCTTTTAAAAAAGTCGGATTGTGCGCGCGCAATTCTTTTTTCTTCCGGCGTTGTGCATAAACCAAGAGCTTTTTGGGGGCCTTATGCGGCTTCAAAAGCTGCTTTTGAAGTGTTGGGGCGCTGTTGGGCTGACGAGTTGAAGAACACCTCTGTTAAAGTGAATATGGCAAGTCCGGGTGCAACACGCACCGCTATGCGTGCGCAAGCCATGCCTGGAGAGGATCCGAACACATTGCCATCTGCCGAGGAAATTGCGGCCAAGATTGTTCAGCTCGCTTCCCCCGATCTTGAAGAGACGGGCCGGTTTTTCGATGCCCGTAAAAATCGTTTTCTTATCTATCATGTTCCCGACTAGGAAAACCGTACTGCGCAGTAAAATGACGTGCGGTTTTTCTGAAGGATTATCTTAAAAAAACGGTCTGCACGTTTTTCTGGTGCAGACCGTTCAATATTTTCGGTGTCAGTGGCACATGATCTATCGCTGAAACGGCGCCGCTTTATTTGATTTAGGTCCCGAAATTCTTGAACTAGGGCATAGATTTCCAAGGCATTTTATTTATGACAATAGAAGTCATGCCGAACAGATAGAGACACGCTCACATGAACTTTGACGACTGAAAGGGCCACAAAATTCTGGAAAGCGCTTTAAGATATCAGCAAGCGCTTCAGGTTTGAAGAACGACTTTTCATTCTGGTTCTCGAAATCCGGCTTACTCCGCCGAGATTTCAATTAGAGCACGGAGACTCAAGAATTTTTACGCCTGTTTTCAGGCAGCAAGAGACTCAGAAGTCTAATCTTTGTCTTCCTGTTCGTTTTCATCCGGCATTTCGACACCGTCTGTTATTTTTGCAGCTTCTCGAACCGAACGTTTTTGATAGGCGATCAAGCTGAATGGCAAAAATACCATATAGCCGATTGCCGTAACGAGTAGTACCTGCCACGTGTAAGTAGCAAGAAAGCCGACATAGATCACAACAACAAGCATACCGGGTATAACGACATCGCGGCGCAATTGCTGACCGACTGTTTTACCGTTCCAAACAGGCAGACGGCTAATGAGAAGAAAAGCGATAACAACCGTATAAAGGCTGAAAACCAAAGCCCAGCCGGCGCCCGGTTCAAGACCGAGGCAGCCAAGATATATCGGTAGCAATACCAACAACGCTCCGGCAGGAGCGGGTACACCGACAAAATACTCTCTCTGCCAGCGCGGAATATGCTTGTTATCAATCATGACATTGAAACGGGCAAGCCGCAAACAACAGGCTATGCAGTAAACAAGTGCCGCTATCCAGCCTACCTGATGAGCCTGATTGAGAAGAAAAGAATAGACAATCAATGCCGGCGCGACACCGAAGTTTACCACATCGGCCAAGGAGTCCATCTGTGCCCCGAATGACGAACCACCGCCCATAAGACGCGCCAACCGCCCATCGACACCATCAAGTACAGCAGCAAGCAAAACCATTAAAATCGCCGTTTCAAAACGGTGTTCAAACGCCAGACGTATACTGCTTACACCTGCGCATATCGCCAGAATCGTTATGACGTTGGGAAGAACAAAGCGTATCGAAATTGACCGGCGAGGCTTCATATCATCATTTTTGTGTCCCTCGGGGTCAAAAGAAGAAAAAGGCGAAGAACTCTCCATTAAAATCTAATCCAGTCTAAAGTCTGTTATGGTCGCACTTTTGTCAAATGAAGCAAAAACAGTTTCACCGGCAATAGCCTTCTGCCCGATTGCTACCCGTAATTTTACATGAGCAGGCAGATAAACATCAAGTCTGGAGCCAAAGCGGATAAGACCGAACCGTTTGCCTGCGACCACAGGTTCATTTTCTTTCGACCAGCATACTATGCGACGGGCAACAAGACCAGCCACTTGTACAACGCCGATATCGCCATGGGCTGTTTCAATGACAAGGCTGTTTCTCTCGTTATGATCGCTTGCCTTGTCGAGTTCCGCATTGCCGAACTTTCCTGGACGGTAGACAATCGATTTTACGACGCCATCCATCGGAATGCGGTTGATGTGGCAAGAAAATATGTCCATGAACACCGATACACGCATCATTTCTTCGTTGCCCAAGCCAAGTTCCTTTGGCGGCATAAACATACCGACAAACGAAATGCGGCCATCAGCAGGACTCATAACGAGGTTCATATCAATCGGTGTGACCCGTTCCGGATCGCGGAAAAAATAGATGCACCAGATAGTGAGAACCAGACCGAACCAGAAAAGCGGATCCCATATCCAGCCGAGCACAAGAGACACAATGAAGAAGCCGACGATAAACGGGTACCCTTCCTTATGGATGGGCGCAAAACCGTTACGAACCGATCTCACAATGCTCATACGTGTATACCCCATTTATCTTACACCGTACCCACCCGTTCAACACGAAGCCGGTTCCTATTTATCCAATCAATGTGAAAAAAGCGATAGTTTGTTTCATCGTTGTCTGCAAGATAGTTGTCAATGATGGGAGACAATGCCCAATTCATCTTCCTCTCGAATTTTGCGCAATTGTTCTTCTGCCTTGGAAGCTTCAAGCTGTTTGTGCCACATTGAAGCATAAAGGCCATCTTTGGCGAGCAATTCATCATGTTTGCCGCGTTCGATAATCTGTCCACCTTTTAACACCAGAATTTCATCCGCACCGATGATTGTGGAAAGCCTGTGAGCGACAACCAAAGTCGTGCGTCCGCGGCTCACAACATCAAGTGCATACTGGATTTCAAGTTCCGTTGCCGTATCAAGTGCGGATGTTGCCTCATCAAGTATCAGGATCGGTGGAGCTTTGAGAATCGTACGGGCAATAGCAACACGTTGTTTTTCGCCCCCTGAAAGCTTTAATCCGCGTTCTCCGACCATGGACTGATAGCCATCTGGCAATTGTGCGATAAAATCCCCTATTTGCGCCATTTCAGCCGCTTTTTTTACTTCTTCATCCGATGCATCCGGACGGCCATAGCGAATATTATAGGCGATTGTATCATTAAAAAGCACTGTATCCTGTGGCACCATGCCGATTGCATGACGCAAACTTTTCTGGGTAACAGAACGGATATCCTGTCCATCAATCGTAATCGAACCTTTTTGGACGTCATAAAAGCGGAATAATAGCCGAGAAATTGTCGATTTTCCCGCCCCTGAAGGGCCGACTATGGCAACGGTTTTTCCGGCCGGTACTGAAAAATCTATATCTTTTAGGATTTGCCGGTTTGTATCGTAAGAAAATTCGACATGATTGAAGCGAATTTCGCCTTCTTTGACGATGAGAGGTTTTGCATCGGGTGCATCAGTCACTTCCTGTTTGACATCCAGAAGATCAAACATCGCTTCAATATCTGTCAAACCTTGGCGCACTTCGCGATAAATCGAACCGATAAAATTGAGCGGTATTGAAAGTTGCATAAGCAGTGCATTGATGAAAACAAAATCTCCAAGCGTTTGCGTGCCATGCATGACTTCATATGCCGACATCAACATCATCACTGCCATGCCGGCGCCGAATATGACTGCCTGACCGAAATTCAGCCACCCCAATGAAATCCAGGTTTTTATGGCTGCCTTTTCATAGCCCGCCATGGAGCTGTCAAAGCGTTTTGCCTCAAGGTCTTCATTACCGAAATATTTCACCGTCTCGTAATTTAAAAGCGAGTCGATTGCCCTCGTATTTGCTTCGGTATCGGACTCATTCATCTGACGGCGAATTGAAATGCGCCAATTGCTTGCCTTGATCGTAAACCATGTATAGAGGCCGACTGTAATTGCGACAACGCTCATATAATGCCAACCGTAACTGATATAGACCACCAGCGCAGTGAGAGCGAACTCCAGAACGGTCGGCGCTGTATTCAATATTGAAAAGCGGACAATCGCTTCTATACCTTTTGTCCCGCGTTCTATCACACGTGATAAACCGCCGGTTCGCCTTTCAAGATGAAACCGCAAAGACAGTTCATGCATGTGAACGAAAGTCTGGTAGGCCAATCTCCTGACAGCATGCTGACCGACCGTCGCAAACAAAGCGTCACGTAACTGGTTTAAGCCAGCCTGTAAAATTCGTGCCACATTATAGGCAAGAACCATCATAAACGGTGCAGCAAAGATTGCTGGCAGCCAGGAAGGTGGTGTATAATCGACATTTAAAGCATTCGTGGCATATTTGAAAAAATACGGAACCGAAATCAAAACCAGTTTAGACAAAACGAGATAGAGAACTGCCCATAAAACGCGCAGCTTCAGGTCCGGCCTATCGGATGGCCACATATAAGGCCAAAGATTGAGGATAGTACGAAATGTATTTCCGGAATCGGCCGAAACGGTTTTTGCTCTGTTTGGTTTTGTCATTTTTCTTTCAAATCAGTCTGAGCAGTTGTTGCTTTCGATTTTTGCAGGTTGTCTATCTCGGGCAAAATCAATTCCTGACCGATTGTGACATGGTCACGATTTTTTAAAGCGTCCGAATTAGCCGAGTATATTGCTTCTCTATAGCGGCTCGAACCGTAAAATTTTTCAGCAATAGACGATAAACTATCCCCCTTTTCAACAGTAACGGTTTTTACTGGTTTGCCGTCACGATAAAGCTGATTGACCGGACGATAACGCTCGTCGATACGAAAAGGTATGGCTAACGAACCGACATTTTCGCCACTGTCATTAAATAGATCAACACGAAAAACATGGTCACCCGAAAAGAGCGACACAAAGCGGGAAAGTGAAAAACTTCCCCTATCATTAATCTTGTCACTTCCAAGGCGCATATTTCCAAGCGTTGCAATGACTTGCATATCCTTTTCAGCCTGCCCGCTAATTGTCAAAATACTGTTTTTATAAGTTATTCTGGTTACATCAAAATTTTTATCGGTTTTTTTACCTATCTTGATAATGGCTGGCGCCCCGGAAATAAAGCGCGAGGGGCCTGCCGGATCATTCATAAAAGCGGTCATCCCGTTTTCGCCCTTATGGGAAATAATGACCGTTACTGTTTCAAGCGACGTGAATGATTTTCCTGACTGATCTGTTGCCCTCAAGACAAAATGATATTGTCCTTTACCGAGGATTTTTTCCAATGTCAGTGTAAAGCTGCCTTTTTCATCTGCATTTGTCTCGCTAAGTTTTCGTGCTCCGTCGATAAGTTCGACTTTGGCATTTGCGGGAGCCTTGCCGACGATGACTGCATAGTTTTCATCATTCAACATAAAACTCTCGAAACTCGGACTTTCAAGTTGTTCGTGTTGAACGGAATTTTTCAATTCGTCAGCATGAAGAGTGCCGACAAACAAAACAAACGCCGCTATAAACGCAAGCGTCAAAGTTACGGCAAATTTTTTCATCAACAAAAAGAATGCCATGAACAATCCTGTTTAAAGCACAATAAAAAACTTTTTATGTCCTATTCCATTTGCCACACAAACGGAATACCAAACCCGTTTAATTGATCCTTTTCCTCAATCTTCCAATTTTCCTTGACGGGAATTTCATTAAACGGCAAAACATCACCTATGACAAAAATCAATTCTATCTGTGTTTATTGTGGTTCTTCTACGGGGAACAATCCTGATTATGTCCAATCCGCTAACCAGCTTGGACAATTGCTGGCTCAAGCCGGCATTACGCTTGTTTATGGTGGTGGAACGAGCGGTATTATGGGCACAGTCGCCCGTGCTGTAAAAAGCAATGGTGGAAAGGTCGTCGGCATTATTCCGGATTTCCTTATCAAAAAGGAAGCCAAGAATAAAAATGATGAACTCTTTGACGAGTTCATTGTTACCGAAACAATGCATCAGCGCAAACGACTGATGTTCGATCGCTCCGATGCTTTCCTTGCCCTACCCGGCGGCATTGGAACACTGGAAGAAATTGTCGAGATCATGACATGGGCGCAACTTGGACGGCATACAAAGCCGATAGCCTTTGCAAACATAGATGGCTTTTATAACCCGTTGATTGCTCTTCTCGACCATATGGCAAGACAAGGCTTCATCCACTCCGACCACAGGCTTAAGCCGCTTGTGATTGACAATATAGAAAAAATTGTCACCGCTCTCTCGAAAAATTAAAGCCTGATTTGAATGTAACCCTTTAGAGGATTTCGATCTCTACGTATCGATTCGAAAACACTTATTGTCTGTGGATTTTCTAAAATCTATCAGCGTCTTGATATATCTTATTTTTCAGAAACTTTTTTAAGTTCGATAATAGTTTCTTTTGTTTGTCTTTGTTTTTTCATTGAAAGGCTCGCTGCGGTATAAATGATGAGGCCCAACCAGATCAATGAAAAGGCAAAGAGTTGCACTGGCGAAAAGGGCTCGTGAAAAACAAAAATTGCGATCAAAAATAGAAATGTCGGCGTCAGATATTGCATGAGCCCCAATGTCGTCAAATTCAGCATCTTGGCACCGACCGCAAACAGAATAAACGGAATTGCAGTAAAGGGACCGGCCAAAACGAGCAATCCCGCATCTTCCCATGTACTGTGGAAGAAATAATCCTCGCCCGTTGCTATAAAATATCCACATCCAATAAGCGCCGGTATGGTCATAATCAATGTTTCAAGTGCAAACCCTTCGGTAGGTCCAATGGGCAAAGACTTCCTGAAAAAAGCATAAAATCCGAAAGTCACCGGTAATAATATTGCGACCCAAGGTAGGCCACCAGCGTTTATTGTCAAAATGAAAACAGCGACAAAAGCGAGTGCAATTGAAAACCATTGCCATGGATTCAAGCGTTCATGTAGAAAAACAAGTGCCAGCATGACATTGACCAAAGGATTTATATAATAACCGAGCGCTGCATCAACAGCGTGGTTATTAGCGATCGCCCAAATGTAAATGCTCCAATTGGCCGTAATCAGCGCCGATGTGAGGAACGCCATAGCCACCATTTTCGGTTGCATTAATGCATCCCGAAGGGCATGCATGTGCCCGATCACAATAATGATGCCAAGTGCGATAGGAAGCGACCACAAAACGCGATAAACAACCACTTCCATGACCGGAATATGAGCTACTGCCTTCATATAAAGCGGAAAGATGCCCCAAATGACATAAGCACCAAGTGCCGCGGAAAAGCCTGAAATATTGGCCGGAAATATCTTGCTCTCTTTCAAAACAGGCTTTTTCATAAGCATTTGTCAAACGGTCCCGCTCTTTTCGATTCTCATAAAAATCAGGAAGTTGTCCCTCTGACAATAAAAAGTCCAGTACGCGTTCTGCCATTCCGGCTTTTTTCCTCGTACCATTCGGCGGCATAGATATCGTCAATGGCAACTTTTTTCTTCTTTAATTGCTCTTCAAGCCAGGCTTCATCTTTACCTATTTCGTCAAGACTGCCATCAACAATGCTGCCATTCTTGACGACAAGCGTTGCATTTTTTCCTTCTTCCTTGCGGATAACCGAGAGACTTCCATTCGATTCAAGACGCGCGAAAGCAACTTCATGAAGTGCACAGCCCTTGATTCTAAGCATGGTTGCAAAGTCGTTGACATCGATATTGAGCCGTTTGATTTCATCCATCTGGAATTTTCCGTCAAGCACCAATGCAACATCACCACCCGCTACAAGATTATGAAAAAATACCGAATGACGACGGAGATAATTCAAACCGATGACGAGTAGCTGCCAGATAATCAAAACAATCAATAACTGGATAACAGTGATTTTCGGATTATAGATGACACCGCCTATAATACCGCCCATCACAAAATTGCTGATCAAATCGGTCGGCGTCATTTGACTGAGACTTCCACGACCACTTGTTCTCAGTACCAGCAAAAATACTGCAAGTCCTATAAAAAGTTTGAGTGCCACATAGCCATAACCCAAAAGGTAATCCATTCGTTACACCTTCTTCATCATTGCCAGTGGCGAATTCTGGCGGGATTAATGTTTGATTTCCCAATGTGTCACGCGTTCGCCTGTTTGCGGATTTTTTTCGTCCCTCAGCAATATGTTTTTCTTCCCAAGCTCGTCTCTGATCCGATCGGCCTCAGCCCAGTTTTTGTCTTTGATAAATGACAAGCGTTTGGCAATTTGGCTCTCGACATACTCGCTATCTATTCCGCTTTGTCTATTAAACAGTGAACAGTCTTCGTCATCCAGCCAATCATCATGCAACAACCCCATGAGCTCCATGCCGGATTTGAGTGCTTTAGCATCCTGCGATTTATAATATTGGCGTAAATAGGTGATGGCACTCCAGCAATTGAGATCCTCTCCCAGAGCATCGACAACTTCCTCACTTGCCGGTGTTCTATCCGATGAACGAATTTTTTGCTGACGCAACAGTTCATACCAGCGATAGAGTTCGCTACTTGATTCCGCAAGGCGCTGGGCTGTCCAGTTTAACGGTTCGCGATAATGCGTTTGCAACATGGAAAGGCGCGCACTCAAGCCCACCCATTGGTTGCGCAATTTTTCGTCATTTTGCGAAGAAATTTCATCAAGGCTGGTTTCCAACACATCATGAATGGTGATGAAATTGCCCAGACTTTTGGACATTTTCTGCCCTTCGACCTGAAGAAAACCGTTATGCATCCACAAATTTGCCATGCGCTCTGTTCCAAAGGCCGAACAGCTTTGAGCAATCTCGTTTTCATGATGGGGAAAAACCAGATCGATTCCGCCACCATGAATATCGAAAATATTATTTTCCGGATTATCACATTGAAGCCCCCCACCAAAAGGCACCAACAATTTTGCCATAGACATTGCGGAACATTCAATGTGCCAACCAGGACGCCCTTTGACTTTAATTCCGGCAGGAGAAGTCCAACCCGGTTCCCCCTCTTTTGAGGGCTTCCACAAAACAAAATCCATTTCGTCCCGCTTATAGGCAGCGACATCAACACGGGCACCTGCCAACATTTCGTCAAGCGATCGGTGTGCCAAGGCACCATAACGGGGATGATTTCCCATACTGGAAACAGAAAACAGCACATGATCTTCGGCGACATAGGCATGACCACGCTCGATCAGACGTTCAATCATTGCGCGCATATTATCAAGATTATCTGTTGCACGGGGCTGCGTTGTAGGAGATAAGCAGCCAAGCGCTGCCACGTCTTCCTGAAACTGCTTGTTGGTTTTATCTGTCAGAATGCGGATGGCATCGTTTAACGGAACATCCGGATAATCGCGCACAGCGCGTGCGTTGATTTTGTCATCCACATCGGTAATGTTACGGGCATAGATGACATGATCTTTGCCATAGACATGACGCAATAACCTGAACAAAACGTCAAAGACCACGACCGGACGCGCATTGCCGATATGGGCATAGTCATAAACTGTAGGGCCGCAAACATAAAGGCGCACTTTATTGGCGTCTATCGGATGAAAATCCTCTTTTGTTCTCGTCAACGTGTTATAAAAATGCAAATTGGTCATCAATCGTCTTTCGTCTGTCGGGTAAGGCCAAAACTTTGGCAAGCTATTCAAAAACAGTTAAGGCATTTACCCTAATTATCCTTAAATATTCCAGTGACGCATTTAGAAAAGATCAAACTGGTCTATATTCTTTGGACTTTTCCCCCGTTTTTGATCCTTATTGTTTTGCTGTTGAGCTTTGTCGCCGGAATCTTCGACAGGATTTATCCTTTCTTTCACATCGCTCCTTGAATAAGCAGCATTATTGATTTTATCGGACACAGGATAAACATGAAGGTGTTCGGCTGGTGTATTTTTTAAAATATCCATAACATCGGCAGGGCGAAAATTCCGGCAATCAAGCCATCTATCAATATCCTCCCGCCTGACAATGACAGGCATACGGTGGTGGATTCCTGCAAGTGGCGATTTTGCTTCTGTTGTCAAAATAGCAGCGGTATCAATCTGCGAGCCTTCGCGACCATTCCAGTTTTCCATAAGGCCGGCAAAACCGATGATAGAATGATCATCAAATGAAGCGTAAAAAGGTTGTGACCTACCGCGAGACTGTTTTTTCCATTCATAGAAACCTGTCGCCGGAATAATGACACGGCGATGGCGAAGCGCATTCGTAAACGACTTTTTCACCGCCACTGTTTCGGAACGTATATTGAATGTTAGCGGCCATTGATCAGGATTTTTCGTCCAGCCCGGAATAAACCCCCAGCGTACCAGCAAGGCATCATGTTTGGGTTTGTTCGACAAAGTATCGCGATAGGCTTCAGGGGCCTTGATTACCAAAATCGGTTGCGTCGGCGCAATATTATAGCGTTTCGGGAAATCTTCTTCTATCCAAGCATCAAAAGCATTGGCAACCTCGTTTTTCGAGGCATCAAGCTCATAGCGCCCACACATAGCTATCCTTCTTAGTTCATCAGTTTAAAGTTGTTGCGATCAAAAAACCGGCTTTTCCAAACGGAAAATGGCAATTGCTATCGCCTGAACGTTCTTACCATCACCGAAAAATATGTGTCGTAACAACAAAAGACCAATCTTTCTTCGCTGGATAAGTCAGGAAATGTATGACCACCATAGCCGGTTCAGCCACCAAAAACAAAATATATGCTGAAGGACTTGATCGACGAAAACTCCGGCATTTCAAAATTTCCGGTTACGTTTTGGCATTGCTTATAAGCTTTGAAAAGACCTATAGAAATATCCTTATCACGATAGCTTTTTGTCTGAATAACAAAATGAGTCCGATAACATGCACAAGTATTTGAAAAACCTCGTCATTATGGCTTTTCTTTTGACTCCGATACCAGCCGGTGCCGAGCAGGTACCCCAATATGATGCGAAAATGTTGCGGCTTGCCGAAATACTCGGTTCACTTCATTACTTGCGCAATCTATGCGGTCAGAAAACGCCTTTATGGCGTGACAAGATGGAAGAGCTGATCAAAGCCGAAAATCCCGCGCCAACGCGTCGTGCCCGCCTCTATGCAGCTTTTAACGATGCCTATCGTGCTTTTTCAGATAATTATCATACATGCACAAAAGCAGCCGTTGATGCTGACCGCCGTTATATCAAGGAAGGAACAGCCCTTTCACATGAACTTTTGAACCGTTACGGCAATTAACCTTTTTTGACTATTAAGACTGACAGCGAACAAAATTATGATAATGTGGCGTCCTGAACAGCACAGATAAAACGAGTTCATTGATGAGCCAATCGAATACTGATCTTTCGGCCATTATTGCTGAAGAACAAAAACATGTAGCCCATGAATTTCAATCGGAAGCGTGGGTCGGCGGTATTTCCAATGGTATTGAACCTGAAATCCTCGCCGAAGCTGCTTTTGATACCGCGCTTAAATATTTGTTAAAAGCGCGTAACGAAAAACAGGTGCTCGATTTTTTATCCCATATGCGCGACAAAGTGGTAATGGGTGAACTTAGCGATCATAAAACGATTCAATAAAGGATTTTATTTCATTGAAATCATTTGTTTTTTGCTTGCTCTTGGGGGCTTTGTCACTTTATTCACCTGTTGCCAATTCTGTCAACGTCGCATCAACCGATTTAACTGATGACACTTTAAAAGTGCACACCGACGTACCGAAAGTCGATGACGCTGCTAACCCTATTCCATTACCGGAAGCAAAGAAAAGCAAAAGTGCAAACAGCAATGATACCCCGCCAAAGGTGGAATACGACATTGAAAAACTGCCCGCGCCAGTAAAACTGATGCGACAAAAAATTATTGATGCGGCAAAAAGTGGTGACGTCAACAATCTGAAACCATTGTTGGGCACAAGTAGTGACCCGACGCAACTTTCCGTTTCAGATAATGTCAGAGATCCGATCGATTATATCAAAAAGCTTTCCGGCGATGGTGATGGCCTTGAAACCATGGCTATCATGATTGACCTTCTCAATTCCGGTTATGTGCATCTTGACGAGGAAGACGACGAGGAAATTTACGTCTGGCCCTATTTCGTTGCCATGCCAATTGATAAGCTTACAAAGCCCCAGCTTGTCGAGTTGTTCCAGATTATGACGGCCGGTGACCTTGAAGAAATGAAAGAAATCGGCACATATTCTTTTTTCAGAATTGGCATTACGCCCGATGGCAAATGGCGGTTTTTCATCACCGGTGACTAGTCGTTTTCATCAATTACTTGAACAGTGATTATTTTAAAATGGCGCGCTTCAATTTCACAAAACTCACCGTTCCATTCATTAGTGATCATTGCTTTTAGGATTTCCGATTGATTGTCTTTAAAAGTTCAGGAAGATCGGAGAGCTTTTCGACCTTGAAATAGCGGCCATTATCATCCGGTTCATCTGCCATTTCATGAACCCAGGTAATATCGTAAGGTATGTAGACTGCAAATGCGCCTGCTTCGAGAGCGGGCAGAACATCCGATTTCAACGAATTACCGACCATTGCAAATTCGTTCTTATTCACTCTATTGCGTTTTAACAGTTCTTCATAAACGGTTTTGTCTTTATAGCTGACAATTTCAATGGCATCAAAATAGCTTTTTAATCCCGATTTTTCGAGCTTACGGCCTTGTTCCACGAGGTCGCCTTTGCTTATCAGTAGAAGACGGTAATTTTTATGGAGAGCTTCAAGCACTTCAACGACGCCGCCGATCAAATTTACCGGTTTATCCATCAAGGATTGGCCAAGCGAAATTATCTCTTTCATCTTTGAAGACGGGATAGCCTCGTTATAAACGCGGCTTGCTGTTTCGATCATTGAAAGTGTGAATGACTTGAAACCGTAACCATAAAGACCAAGGTTACGCGCAATTGTCAAAAAAAGTGTGCTTTCAATTATTTCTTTATCGGCACAACTCCCAAGAAGCTGAACAAAATATTGTTCAGCCTCCCGAAATGTTTTCTCGTTATGCCAAAGCGTATCATCGGCATCAAGACCGACAGTTTTGATGCTCATTTTGACGCATCAATTTGTGTGATGTAGGCATTCCAGAAATTCGATCGGCTCGCCGGTCGATGGTGTAACGATTTCACCCTGCCACATAACAGTTTTCCCGCGAATGATCGTGCCAACCGGCCACCCCTTGACCTTCTTGCCGTCATAAGGTGTCCAACCCGCCTTGGAACCGATTTGTTCGTTGCGGATAATTTCTTCACGCTTCAAATCGACAATTGTCAGATCGGCATCATATCCGGCCGCAATGCGCCCCTTCCGGCTGATACCGAAAACACGATTGGGACCATGAGAAGTAAGATCGACAAAGCGTTCCAGCGAAAGCCTGCCAGCGTTGACATGGTCAAGCATAATGGCTGCTGTGGTCTGCACACCGGTCATACCGGAAGGAGAAGCCGGATAAGTTTTCAGTTTTTCTTCCAATGTGTGTGGTGCATGGTCGGAACCGAGAACGTCAATAATGCCTTGTCTAATGCCATACCATATACCGGCACGATGGCGGCTTTCACGGATTGGCGGGTTCATCTGGATGAGTGTACCAAGGCGGGCATAATCATCAGCTGTCAAAGTCAGGTGATGTTGCGTTGCTTCAAGAGTGGCAACATCCTTATGGTCTTTGAGAAACTCGATTTCCTCGGCTGTCGAAACATGAAGAACGTGAATGCGTGCACCGGTTTTATGTGCAATTTTCACGAGCCTTTTTGTGCAACGGAGTGCTGCTTCCACGTCACGCCAGACCGGATGGGATGTTGGGTCACCTTCGACACGCAAATATTTGCGCTCATTAAGCCGTGCTTCATCTTCCGAGTGGAATGCCGCCCGACGACGGGTGTGTTTCAGAATTTCTGTAACGCCTTCGTCATCCGCAACAAGCAGATTACCCGTTGATGACCCCATAAATACCTTTATACCGGCAGCACCTGGTAAACGTTCAAGTTCGCCCACATCGCGGGCATTTTCATGTGTTCCACCGACCCAGAAAGCAAAGTCGCAATGCATCCGGTGGTAGCCGCGTTTCACTTTGTCGGCAAGGGCTGCCTCGCTTGTTGTCAATGGATTGGTATTCGGCATTTCAAAAACCGAGGTTACGCCGCCCAATACAGCAGAACGCGAACCGGTTTCAAGATCTTCTTTATATTCGCCACCTGGTTCACGAAAATGCACCTGACTATCAATTATACCGGGCAGAATATGAAGTCCCTTGCAGTCAACCGTTTCACCAGCCGAACAAGCTGATAGATCGCCTATTTCAGCGATGCGTCCATTAACAATGCCAATGTCCCTTTGACCAATACCGTCATGATTGACAACTGTTCCACCTTTAAAAATCTTATCAAATGTTCTCGACATTACTTTTGCTCCTTGCAGCCCATAACTATACCGATTACGTAAATGCGAGAAGAAAGGCAAGGAAAATGGTCGAAAATCACTGCTCGCTCACCCTCGAAAACCGCCGTGTATTGACGATTACAGGCGAAGATAGAACGCATTTTCTGGAACGGTTGATCACCACCGATGTTGAAAAAATAGGTGCCGGAGAAATGGTGGCCGGTGCGCTGCTGTCGCCGCAAGGGAAGGTGATTTTCGACTTTCTGATCGGTCGTATTGACGACGGTTTCGTCATTGATATTTCGGCCGACCTTGCCGACAGTTTCAAAAAACGCCTAACCCTTTATCGTTTGCGGTCGAAAGTCGAAATTAGTGAGGCTCCTGAATCGGTTATAGGGATTTCTTGGCAAAATGATTCACTTACTTCAGAAAGTGATTCAAGTTTTGCCGATAAACGTTTTCCAGCAGAAGAAAAAGTCACCCGCTTTTACGGGAAAAACATAACCGCCCTCCCCTTTTTGCAAAGCTCGTCCGATCAGTGGGATCTTCTGCGCATAAAATATGGAATTGCCGAAAGTGGAAAAGATTTCAAAATTGGCGAGGTGTTCCCGCACGATATCAATTTTGATCAAACCGGTGCCATTTCCTATAAAAAAGGCTGTTATATCGGTCAGGAAGTGGTTTCCCGTATGCACCATAGAGGCACTATTCGCCGCAGGATGTTGGTCGTCGAAGGTGAAGACAATCTCCCTGCCACAGGCTCTATTGAATGTGAGGGAAAAACAATTGGCAATCTTGGTACAGTCATCGGCAAACACGCCTCGGCAATTGTGCGGATTGACAAGGTAAAGGCCGGCATTGACAAAAACGTTCCTTTTTTCGTGGAAAATGTGCCGGTCACTCTGACAATTGCACCCAATATGAATTACGGTTTTCCGGAAGATGTGTCGGAAGGTGAATAAATGGCTGACGCCGAAATAACAAGGACAGGAGAAGCACGTGCATGGCAACGTATGTTGTCGGGACGCAGGCTTGACCTCATAAATCCCTCTCCTCTTGATGTCGAAATTACTGACATTGCTCACGGTCTTGCGCGTGTCGCCCGTTGGAACGGACAAACAAAAGGTGAATATGCCTATTCGGTTGCCCAACATTCTTTGCTGGTCGAGAAACTGTACCGTCGCTTATTTCCCGATGCCGCGGCTGATGAAAAGCAACTCGCACTCCTCCACGACGCCCCCGAATACGTCATTGGCGATATGATTTCTCCTTTTAAAGCGGTTATGGGTGGCAGCTATGAGGTAATTGAAAAAAGGCTCGAAGATGCTATCCGCATCCGCTTCGGCCTTCCGACCGAACTTCGGGCAAAAATCGTCAAACAATTAAAACAAGCCGATCGAATAGCAGCCTATTTTGAAGCAAGCACTCTTGCCGGATTCAGCAAGGAAGAAGCAATCCGGTATTTCGGCGAGCCGGAAACGATAAAACCGCAAGGACTTGATCTTGTCGCGCGACCTACACCCCAAATTGAAGGCTCGTTTTTAGCCCGTTTCAATGCTATTGAAAAAGAAAGAGCCCAGTGATGGCATATCTTGTTGTTTCCCCGCTTTCGAAACTCGCAGAGACTGCAATACGCTACCAACCACGCGAACTCATCACTTTGATGAACAAGGGCACGCCTATGGAACGCCCTGCTATGATTGCAGAAAATCGCCATTATTTTCTTGAATTCAATGACATTAACGAGCCTCAGGAAGGGCTTATTGCCCCGAGTGAAACCGAAATTTATAAACTTCTTGAAATTGCTAAAAACTGGAACCGTTCCTATCCGCTCCTTATAAACTGCTATATGGGGATTTCACGGTCAACTGCAGCAGCTTTTGTCATTGCCTGCGCTCTTGAACAGAAAAAAACTGAAGCCGCAATTGCCCGACTTTTGAGAAAAAATTCGCCAACCGCCACACCTAACAAATTAATGGTCGAGCTTGCCGACAAAATCCTTGATCGTGGCGGGCGTATGAGTTCTGCTATTTTCGATATCGGCCGTGGTGCCGAAGCATTTGAAGGAACGCCTTTCATCCTACCCGTCGAGGCTTAATCGCTCCGGATGGGCAATATATCCTTCAAAATTAGCTTTTTTCACGCTTACTGTTATCAATAGAAAAGTAAATTATTCGTCAGGCTTTGAATAAGTCTCGTTTTCCCCGGGAAATAAACGTGTTTTCACGTCGTTTGCATAATGGTTGATAGCTTCAGCCATTTGCTCTTCGAGATTGGAATAACGGCGAACAAACTTCGGAACAATTTCGCCAAAGCCAAGCATGTCTTCCGTCACAAGAAGTTGCCCGTCACATTGGTTGGAAGCCCCTATTCCAATCGTCGGGATAAACAGATCACGTGTGAGTTTTGCCGCCAGAGGTTCGACGACACCTTCAACAACAATAGCAAAAGCACCTGCTTCGGCGATGGCAGATGCATCACTTTCAATACGTGGCCAGTCACTTTGATGACAGCCTTGAATTTTAAATCCGCCGAGATTTCTCACCGATTGCTCCATCAAGCCGACATGCCCCATAACAGGGATTCCGCGACGTGACAAAAAGCGCACCGTCTTTGCCATTTCGGCGCCGCCCTCGATTTTGACTGCACCACAACCGGTCTCGGCGAGGATGCGAGAAGCATTTGAAAAAGCGTGCTCGGGACTTTTTTCGTAAGAACCAAACGGCATATCAACGACCACAAGAGCATGCTTCGAACCACGCATCACTGCTTGTCCGTGGAGGATCATCATATCGACAGTGACTGGCAAAGTTGTTTCAAAACCATAAACCACTGTCCCCACGCTATCACCCACAAGCAGAAAATCACAACAGGGGTCGGCAATGCGTGCGCCAAATGAGGAATAGGCAGTTAATGAAACAATTGGTTTGCCACCTTTTTTCGCCCTGATTTCCGGTACTGTTACGCGCGTTTCCTTATTGTAGCTGCTCACTCTTCGTCACCCTTTTTGAATAGACTATCGGTGTATAAATCTGACAGAAGCAAAACACTTGGTCAACGAGGCGATAACAGACTTTTCAATCCGATCTTCCTTGTTTTTCTGCGTCGGGGCGATAAAAATTGAAATTTAAAATCTAACGATTGTTTACGGTGGCGATTGACTGAAATTGTATGATGAACGTCTTTATTTTTTGCTCTACTGAAGCTCTCCTGCCTTTTAAACGACATTCATTATTTCAAAAACATTTGCTGCGCACCCGTCCGTCTGAAGGTGTTTCAATTGACTGTTTTGAAAGGTAAGACTGACCGTTTCTTCTATTTGCTGTAAAAATCGGCTGCACGTGCCAGAAAGAAATGCCAACGTCTCTGAAACAACCGCATCACACCAGCCCGTTCTAATCCTTCTGACACAAGGCAATAAATTTTGGCTGGTAAATTTGTATATTTTTCTTCACGATTATTTTTATACTGCAATAATAAAAACGACGGTATGTCAGGCAACATACCAGTTTTTCAATTTCATAGGTGGCGGAATAAAAACAATACATCTGCAACTATTGCGTTTGTTCACCCTTGGGTTCTTAAAAGTACTGTGCAAGAACAAAATTGAAAACAGTATAGAAGATAAGCAATTTAAAAAACGATTGCATAAGCTCTATAGACATCGCTCATGACGAGCCGGTTCGATGACGCAAGAATTGCACTCATACCCTGCGGATGGATTTCCTCCAAGAGATCTCGGCAGTCCGGCCATTACGATATGGAATCAATCAAACAACGGTGCAACTGCCGATTTTTGTCCTGGAATCAAGCTCCAGCCGAGACAAAGCGCTACCAATGGCCTTCGAGCGGCCCAACTGCTAGCGCTTTTTGACCGTCTTAAAATTTGCCAAAATCGTTCTGACATGAACAAAGACGGAATCTATTTCGTAGGAACAACGCCGTAGCCCGCAACCATTGCTTCTGCAATCTTGACTTCCATTGCGTTTGTCGCACCGCTTACACCGACAGCCCCCACAACAACATCGTTATTCGTAACAGGTACTCCACCGCCGAGTGGAACCATATGAGGTGTATTTGCAATGGCCGGTTCATCCCCATTGACGCGTTGCATATTGACTGATGTTTTCACTCTGAAAAGTGCCGCCGATTTTGCCTTTGCTATCGCAGCATCGACACAACCATAAGGTGCACGATCCATGCGGTCGAATGTAATGAGGCTACCACTCGGATCAACAACAGCCATACAGACATTAACTTTCAATGTATCAGCCGACGTATGCCCTTTGGCAATCAGGCTGCGCGCATCGTCAAGAGAGAGCATGGATGTCGTATACTCGGCTATTGCGGCTGAAGAAAAGATAGATGCTACAAATGCCAAACAGATTAATTTTCTCGACGTTTTTTTCATTGGTTTATCCATTAGAGTGATGTTCATTGTCCATAATGATAATCGGAAAGCAGTTTCTTGCAACAGAAAGCTCGGAAAACACGACAACTAATTTCGGATTATTTATGATGGTTTTTATCAAATTCGAAATGTGAATTTGTCAGTATTTTTAACTTAAAAATAGATATATATAATGTGAATATGGGTATATTAAAAAATATTAACTATAATTATTTTAATTTAATTTTAAATTATATATATATTTTTTAATATTTATTAATTTCATTGATTGATATTAAAAGCTATTTTAGTTATATTTAAATTATTAAAATTTAATAACATATTATTTTTATAATTAATATTATTAAATTAAGAAATTACCAGAAACAAAAATGACAACAAATTGAAAAACTATTCCCGCCAATTGGAAAAGACGAGCCTACAAACGTTCGGATACCATCTTTTTTTGAGTCGCTCATGATTGGACAGGCATTGGTCAGACAAATTTTCTCTACCCGAATTTTGGCATTCTCGCTTTCGTTCCAATATTTCATACAAAATGAGGATGGCAATCGATACAAGACTATTATAGCCCGTGCTGAGTTCCGCGTGATCAAACGGTCTATGAACACTTGAAAGTGTACAGATTTATCTTTCAACCTTTATGAAAAAAGCGGGAAAGAGTTTCGACAAAACTGGCGCGAACTTCCGGTGGTTCAATTCCGCGGGCATTCCAGACATTACGGGTTAAAAAATATCCGGTTAAAAGAAAGCCTTGTTTGATATCTTCAAAATTTTCTGGTCGCTCGGAACTTTTTAACAAAAATTCCGGAAGCGGCAATAATTTGTCTTTCCATGGTTCTCCTGCCTCGGCACAAATAGCCCGTGCCGATTTCGGAGAGACATATTTGAGGTTGTCGCGTTTTCCTGTTGCGCCACATTTTGACAGATCAAGGCCGAACCCCACAGCCTCCAACAATTTTATTTCGAATCTCACCATCAATTCGCCGGTAATAAGCTCGTCGTCGATATTGTTGATCAGAAGCTCTAATATATCATAAAGTGCGGGATAAGGGTCGCGTTCAGGAAGAAGTCTGATATGAGCTGCCGCCAATTGCAACGCATATAGCGCATGCGGTTCCAACATCATACGGGAAGCATTGAAATCAACCGGCTCGATTTTAAAAATACCGAGATGTTCATCGAGCCTTGCCCACCAGTCGGCAATGACTTTGTTTCCAGGCTGGAGAACAGCGCTCATCTTGCGGGATCTTCCACCTTTGACCAATCCCATATGACGACCGTGCGAACGGGTCATCACTTCAACTATGGCGCTCGTTTCACCATGTTGTCTGGTACCAAGAATAAACGCCTGTTCTTTCCATTCCATCGTTAATTTGAATAGTCCAATCCCATTTCGCGATAGCGTTCCGGATCGTCGCTCCAATGGTCGCGTACCTTGACAAATAAAAAAAGATGTACCTTTTGTTCGAGGATTTCCATTAGCTCTTTTCGCGCTGCCTGTCCTATTGCTTTGATCGTCTCGCCTTTTGTGCCCAGAACAATCTTTTTCTGCCCCTCGCGTTCGACATAGATGATCTGGTTGATTTTTACAGAGCCGTCGGGCCTTTCTTCCCAGCTTTCGGTTTCTACCGTGGAAGCATAGGGCAATTCGTTATGCAGTCGCATATAAAGTTTTTCGCGGGTAATTTCTGCTGCCAATTGACGCATCGGCATATCCGATATCTGATCTTCCGGATAATACCATGGCCCCTCGGGTAGCTTTTTTGCCAGATAATCGAGAAGGTCATCGCAGCCGGTGCCCTTCAATGCCGAAATCATGAACGTTTCGGAAAATTGCTGGCCCTCATTCAACTTCTTCGCAAGTTCGAGAAGTGAAGGACGCGGCACAGAATCCACTTTGTTGATAACCAGTATCTTTTCCTGTTTTACCTTGGAAAGAGACGCAAAAACCTCTTCGGTTTCTTCATCCAGTCCCTTTGCCGCATCCACAAGGACAAGGACCATATCGGCATCTTTCGCACCACTCCATGCGGTTGTGACCATTGCCCGATCAAGTCGCCTTTTAGGGGTAAAGATACCCGGTGTATCGACAAGCACAATCTGGGTATTGTTGTGAGTGATGATACCGCGAATAAGTGCACGTGTTGTTTGCACTTTATGGGTAACAATGGAAACTTTTGTCCCCACCAACCGGTTGACAAGAGTGGATTTGCCGACATTCGGAGCACCGATCAAGGCAACAAAACCGGAATGTGTTTTATTATCATTATTCATTATTCTGGCTTTCGGTGTCTTT
This sequence comes from Bartonella sp. W8151, assembly GCF_016100385.1. Taxonomy (NCBI): domain Bacteria; kingdom Pseudomonadati; phylum Pseudomonadota; class Alphaproteobacteria; order Hyphomicrobiales; family Bartonellaceae; genus Bartonella; species Bartonella sp. W8151. The sequence goes on along the minus strand of NZ_JACFSO010000003.1, from coordinate 436,090 downwards.
CCATACGCCTTCGCGCACAAGGAGTTTTTCTGCTGCATGGCGCTCCGCCTCGCGCTTGGAACGGCCACGCCCCGTTTCCGGTGCAAATCCCGAGACACGCACTTCTATATCAAAAATCGGGTCATGGTCAGGTCCATGGCGTTTTACAACGCGATATTGCGGTTGGGCGCCATTTTGCGTGTGCGCCCATTCCTGCAATTCTGTTTTTGCGTCTCTTCGGGCTGCTCCCGATTGTCTGGCACGCTCTTCCCAATAACGGCGGATAAACGGACGGACTGCGTCCAGTCCACCATCAAGATACATTGCTGCGATAAGCGCTTCGACAACATCGGCATGCATATTTGCCAAACGCCGTTCATCAAGATTTTTCATTTCCGCACCGACATAAACAATATCGGGCAAGCCGATTTCCTGTGCAATTTCTGCACAAGTTGCGGCATTGACCAAACCGTTCAATCTCACAGAAAGCTCGCCTTCGCTCGCGCGGGGATAAAAACCGAAAAGCATTTCGGAGACGAGAAGCCCCAATACTCTATCGCCCAAAAACTCCAACCGTTCATAATTGCCATGTGTCTGATCCTGAACACTCGAATGGGTCAGTGCGCGTCTTAAACGCTCTTCGTTCAGAAACTTATGGCCTGTCGATTTTTCCAGTTTTTCGACTTTTTGTTGGTTCATCTTCATACCTATTTATCAGGTGGAAAATATTTGATCGTATTTACAGACGAAAACAATCTGTTCCACCGTATATCTACTGGCCAACGCCAGATTTTCCATGCGGTCGCACCATTTCCTATCGAAAAGAAAATAAGATTGGCACGGCCTACAAGATTTTCGTAAGGGACATAGCCGACATTCATTCTGCTATCATCCGAACGATCGCGGTTATCGCCCATCATAAAGTAATAACCTTCAGGCACTTCGAAAACTTTAGTGTCATCAAGTTCGGGATAAAATTCCATATCAAGCGTATTATAAGTCACGCCGTTCGGCATGGTTTCACGATAGACATCGACAGGTCTTTGAACCTCGGTAACATCAGCATCGGTAATCTGTCCGACGAGCTTTCGCGGTACAGCTTCATCATTAATGTAAAGCGTACCGTCACGAACCTGTATCCTGTCACCGGGAAGGCCGACGAGCCGCTTGATATAATAGTCGTTTATTCTGTTTGGCGGGCGGAACACAATGATATCGCCCCGCTTGGGCTCGCTGCCCAAAATGCGTCCGGAAAAAAGATCGGGCGAAAACGGTATGGAGTAGCGCGAATAGCCATAGGCATATTTGGAAACAAAAAGATAATCGCCGACTAGCAATGTTGGCCGCATGGAGCCGGAAGGTATTGTGAAGGGCTGAAAAAGAATTGTCTGGAACAGCACTGCAATAATGAGCGCCTGTATGACAATAGAGATAAATTCACCAACACCCCCGCTCTTAGGGGATTTGGGGGAAACAGTAGTATTTTCCATTTCATTCATTTCCGTTTTGCCATTTCAGTTTTGCTATTACAGTTTTGCCTTTGTCACAAAGCACGCTCTATCGTTCATGAATTCAACTATCGGTATAAGCTTCAGGCTGTTTTTCCAAGAGAAACCGCTTCAATAATAACGAATGCTTGAGCCCAAGGAAAATCATCAGTAATCGTCAAATGTATGACAGCTTTGTGTCCTTGAGGTGTTAATCGTTCAAGAAATTGTTTTGCATTGTTGGTGAGTTCCATTGTGGGTTTTCCACCCGCCAAATTGACAACCCCCATATCCTTCCACCAGACACCACGCGAGACACCGGTGCCAAGCGCTTTGGCGCAAGCCTCTTTTGCAGCAAACCTTTTTGCATAGGAAGCAACGCGATTTTTTCTCCCTTCCGATTTTTTTTGTTCTATAGGGGTAAAAATACGACCGATAAAACGCTCGCCATGGCGCTCGAGTACTTTTTCAACCCTCCGGATATCGATCATATCGTTGCCAATGCCAATAATCACTTTCAAGCGCCTTGTTTCTGGTCTTTTTTCAAACGCATGCGAACCTTTTCTGCCATTTTTTCCTGCCTGTGTTTTTGAAAGCGGGCTGTCGCCCGATAAGCACAAATATAGGCGAAACTTCCCAAAAACAATCCGAGGATCAAACCACCGAAAAGAATGGGTTTCATCACTGTATCCCATGCTTCAAGCAGAATCCCCCAAGCTTGTGAAGCCGAAAGGCCTTCAAACATTGCCCGTATTTCGGCAAGTGGTATTGCATCGACATTACCGAAAAGAGCAAAACAGAAATGTCCGAGCTTGTAATCAAGCATAACAATCGGCAAGAATGTCAACGGGTTAGAAAGCATGGTACCAAGAATTGCTGCTGCAACATTGCCACGCAGAAGCCATGTCACGATGCCTGCCAGAACAATATGAAAACCGAACAGTGGCGAACTTGCAGCAAGAACCCCGATGGCAAGCCCCAATGCCACCTGATGAGGTGTTGCAGAGATGCGTAACAGGCGTTTTCCATAATATTTCAAAGAACGCGAAAACGACCGCCGTGGCCACAACCACAAGCGTATCCGTTCCAAGAAAGTTACAGGTTTCCGTCGGCGAAAAAGCATTTTGTCTTCATAAACGCCCGAACACAACGAGACAATCTTTAATATTCAAATTACGATCCTAACCTGAAAAATTCGCTTCTATCCGACAACACAATCACTTTACCTTAAAGATTTTTAGCTTGCTGGCTATTATTTTCAAAGTTAAAAAATTGTTTCCCACCGGAGTGAGGAAGCCATGAGCATAACGAACAACGATGCGAATCGACAAGCGGAAACTACTTTTATTTCCATAATCTTCGCTGTGAGTTGTGGACATTTTCTCAACGATGTCATGCAATCGATGCTTCCGGCAATCTACCCGATCTTGCGCGAAAACTATGGCCTGACCTTTCTCCAGATCGGAATTATCACCGCCGTTTATCAAATGACCGGTTCGGTTTTGCAACCGGTTATCGGCTTTTATACCGATAAAAAGCCGAGTCCCTATTCTTTGCCATTTGCTTCGGCCTCGACCATGGTCGGCCTTCTTCTGCTTGCCAATGCACATCATTATTACATATTGTTGATCGGATCAGCCTTTGTCGGGCTCGGTTCTTCAATCTTCCATCCGGAAGCATCAAGGGTTGCGCGCCTTGCTTCAGGCGGAAAATATGGTGTGGCGCAATCGATATTCCAGGTCGGCGGAAATTGCGGCGCGGCCATAGGACCGGTCATTGCCGCAGTTTTTATAAGCCAGCAACAACGGATTGGTTGGCTATCAATTCTAGCGTTTTTTGGCATTATTATTCTGATCTTTGTCAGTCATTGGTATGCCAATAATCTCAAAAGACGTTTGACGAAGAAAACATCTGCAAACACGCATCACCTTCCAAAAGCCCAAGTGCGCAATGCCTTGTTTGTTCTTGTCGGCCTGATGTTTGCCAAATATGTCTACATGGCCAGCATGCAGAACTATTATATGTTCTACACAATGGAAAAATTCGGCGTCAGCCTTCATCAAGCCCAGCTTTTGCTGTTCCTCTATCTTGGAGGAATTGCCATTGGCACCATTTTCGGTGGTCCGATAGGTGACCGTATCGGTGCCAGAACCGTTATCTGGGTATCAATTCTGGGTGTCTTTCCTTTTACGGTCATTCTGCCCTATGTCAACTTGCCTCTTACTGCAATTCTCACAGTCATCATCGGCATGATATTGGCTTCCGCATTTCCGGCAATCGTTGTTTTTGCTCAAGAACTGATGCCAGGAAAAGTTGGGACTGTTGCAGGGCTTTTTTTCGGATTATCATTTGGCATAGGAGCACTCTCGTCAGCCGGACTTGGCCGGATAATGGATCTTGTCGGTTCGCAGACCATGTTTGAAATCTGCTCCTATATGCCGGCACTTGGTCTTATAGCGGTATTTTTGCCAAAGTTGCGCACCGGTCACGCTTGACCCGGACGTAAAATTTTAAATCAGAAAATCGAAAAAGGGTTTCCGGTTGACAGGCAAGTGAGATCACACGGCGGCACTGAATTGTGCCAGATTCTGTTGTCTATAGGCATCGAACAGACTTGCAACCGCGCGCACAAAAGGCCGCCCTTCCTCGGTCATCTCAATAATACCATCGTGTTCGGTGGCAAGACCGTCAGCAATAATCGGCTTAAGATGCTCAAGAGCACTTTGAAATTTTGCTTTCCCTCCGAACTTCGAAAGATCCAGTTTGAAGTCACACATAAGTTTGGCAATCATACTGGCGCGAAGCCGGTCATCATCATTGGTTGCAATACCGCGCACAGTTGCCATTTTATTTGCATCAATTGTCCGGCGATATTCGGCAATACCGGCAACAGTTTGGGCAAAGCCGTCACGGAATTCGGATATCGAAGAACAGCCAAAGCCGATTAGAACCGGACAATCATCATCGGTATAGCCCTGAAAATTCCGATGTAGATGATGTTCCTTTGCGGCAATTGCCAAATGGTCGTCAGGAAGCGCAAAATGATCAATTCCGATCGGAATATACCCCATATCAACCAGATTTTTTTCAACGGCCGCCGCTTGATAGAAACGTTCAAGTGGCCCGGGCAGCAATGCCGCATCAATCAACCGCTGGTTGGCGCGTCTTTTCGGCAAATGTGCATAGCCATAACAGGCAATACGATTGGGATGATATTCGCCGATAGTGCGACACGTATCATTGAGCGTCTCGATCGTTTGAAGCGGAAGACCATAAATCAGATCGAAATTGATATGTTCGAGCCCTGCCTCACGCAGATAATCTACAGATCTTTTAACGATGGCTGCAGGCTGGATACGGCCAATTGCCTTCTGAACCTGAGGATTAACATCCTGAACGCCGAGGCTTGTACGATTAACACCTATTTCCAGCAAAGTCTTGACCAGATCATGCGTGACAGTGCGGGGATCAAGCTCTATCGCATGTTCGGCTTTTTTATCGAATTCGAAGAACTCGTGCAGTGTTTCCATAATGGAAAGAAACGATTGGCGTGGCAGGATAGAAGGCGTACCACCGCCCCAATGAAGATGCACAACCCGAGATTTTCCTTTTAAATGCTGTGCTTGAAGTCTGATATCCTTAATGACACTTTCGGCATAGCCGACAATTGCGTCATCCTTCTTCGTGGCTTTTGCGTGGCAACCGCAATAATAGCAAAGCTGCCGGCAATATGGAACATGGATATAAAGTGACACCGCTTGATCAGGCTTGATCTTGCCAAGCCAATCTGCTCGCTGTTCATCGGTAACAGCAACAAAATCTGCCGCTGTCGGATATGACGTATAACGGGGAACTGCCAATGTCGCGTAATGCAACAATGTTTCCGTTTTCATCTTATATCCTTCCATGTTTTGAGCGGAATTTAAAATTCTACATTTTTAAACACATAGTCACCGGTGGGCCATTATGCAACCTCGCAGGTAATCGCGGCCACCTGCTTCAACTGTGATTTATCGACAACTTCAACTTGATTGACCGAAACAAGCTTGATGACACCTTGCACTCTAAGTTTGGAAAAACAACGACTTACCGTTTCTATTGTCAAACCGAGATGATCGGCAATGTCGGTTCTATTCATCGGTAACGCAAGAGGTGATGCCCGTAACCGGTTATTCTCCATGCGCTCGATCAAATCATAGAGGAAACGTGCCAATTTTTCGACCGGTGATAACCTGCTCAAAATAAGCTGGTTTTCATAGGAGCGTTGCAGCGCATTTTTTGCCATATCAAGAACACGATCACGAACTTCGGAATGCTCAAAAAAATAGTCTTCAATCATATCTCGATCAAAAGCACAGGCAACAACCGGCGTAATCGCTTCAGCCGTTAGAATATGCGTACCGGCTTCCACAAATCCCAAAAAATCACCGGCAAACGCAAATCCGGTAATACACCGGCGACCATCATTGAGAGTTTTCACAAGTCTCACAGCGCCGGATACAATCGTATAAATTTTTTCGCGCTTTCTCCCCTCATGAAAAAGTGTTGCACCAGACGAAAAAATTTCCCGAGTTTTAAGATGGTCTAATTCGGCCAGATCTTCATCGTGCAGCGGAGCACACATGGCCAAATCGTGCACCATACACATTTGGCACCGTTCGGTATCCTTTATATTAGCAGAGCAATCAGGACAAAATTTGTCAGTCTTTAAGGTCAAATCTTCTTCCATGAATGATAGTGTTGAATTTTCCCGCTTTGTTCAACTGCAATATTTGAAATAAGGCGCAAGTTTAAGAAGGCAACTATATATTTCTGCTGCCCGGCTTGACCGCAGGAATCTTTGCCAATTCCGGCGGAATCTGATCGGCCGGGTAAGAGGGAACAGCATATTCGGCAAGTGGAATGAGAGGCACACCAACATCAACTTTTCCCGCTGAACGATCAACGATACAGGCGGCGGCCACTATATTGGCACCTGCTTCTTTCATTGCCTCGATGGTTTCCCGTATGGAAAGGCCTGTTGTCACAATATCCTCAACAATCACGACCCGCGAGCCCTTAGGAATATCGAACCGGCGCAGCCTGAATTTTCCATTTTCACGCTCGACCCAGATAGATGGCACGCCAAGATGACGGGATGTTTCATATGAAGGGATAAGCCCACCAATCGCCGGCCCTACAACATAATCTATTTTACCTTTAACATTTTCGCGTATTTTGTCGGCAAGAGCGCGACACAATTTTTCGGTCATATCGGCATGCATAAAGACCTTTGCCTTCTGCATATAGATTCCGCTATGGCGACCGGAAGTCAGAATAAAATGGCCTTCCAGTATTGCACCCGCTTTTTTAAAGATATCCAGCACATCTTGTGTATTCATAAATAAACCTCAGTCATTCAAGCGGGAGAGCCCGCCATACATAATCAAGTCGGTTAAATTCCGACAATTTCCATTCACCCGAACCATCCGCCCGAAAGCGGATCACTCAACCATTCACACGTTCAGCTGTACTTACCGATGCTGTTTCTTTTAGTTGAGTGAGAATTCTGTTCAAGTGTTTTAAATCCCAAACTTCAAGATCGATAATCATTTCTGTAAAATCCGGAGCGGTCCTGACCATCGACAGATTTTGAATATTGGCATCATTGCTTGCGATGGCCTGCGAAACCTCTGCCAATGACCCGGGTGAATTGATGGCAAGAACAGTAATGCGGGCAGGAAAACGTTCTGTCATTGCCGCATCAATATCCCAGCGCACATCAATCCAGCGCTCAGGTTGGTCATCAAAAGCTTTCAAAGCCGGTGATTGTATAGGATAAATGACGATACCGGCTCCTGGTTGCATAATACCGACAATTCTGTCACCAGGGACTGCCCCTTCCGGCGCAAAACGCACCGGAACATCGCCATGTGTACCACGAATTGGCAAAGCATGGTCTTCCTGATAAGGACCAACGGGCTTGGATTTATCACCTTCCGGCACTTTAAACAGCATACCTTGAGCGTTCTGTATATTGAACCACCCTTCTTCATGCGGGCCGATTGAGGATTTTTGTTGCGCGCGATTATCCTGATAATCGGGGTAGACTGCTTTAACAACATCCGAAGAAGGCAGTTCACCACGCCCGACGGCAGCTAGAACATCGTCCACATCAAGACGAGCCAAACGGGGAAGTACTTTTTTAAGTTCGTCTTTGGAAAATTGTTTTCCTGCCCTCTCGAAGGTGCGTTCCAATATACGTGTTCCCAATCCCGAATATTGTTTTCGCACGGCTACCCGCGTTGCCCTTCTGATTGCAGCGCGTGCCTTACCTGTGACAACAAGCGATTCCCAAGCAGCCGGTGGTACTTGGGCTTTAGAACGGATTATTTCGACTTCATCACCATTTGTGAGCGTTGTCATAAGCGGCATGATGCGTCCATTGATTTTTACGCCGACGCAGGAATCGCCAACATCTGTATGGACAGCATAAGCAAAATCAATCGGCGTTGCGCCTTTAGGCAAAGCAATGAGGCGCCCCTTTGGGGTAAAGCAGAAAACCTGATCCTGAAACAATTCGAGTTTCGTATGTTCCAGAAACTCTTCCGGATTATCGCCTTCGGATAATGACTGTATCGTTTGGCGCAACCATGCATAGGCATTGGTTTCGTTTTCGAGTTTGCTTGGAGAATTATTGGAACCGCGATCTTTGTAAATCGAATGAGCTGCCACACCATATTCGGCTACTTCGTCCATTTCCCGTGTTCTGATTTGTAATTCGACACGCTGTCTTGATGGCCCGACAATGGTGGTATGGATCGAACGATAATCGTTCTGTTTGGGAATTGAGATATAGTCTTTAAACCTTCCGGGAACCATCGGCCAGGTTGTATGGATAATGCCCAAAGCACGGTAACAATCTGCAACGCTGTCAACTATGACGCGGAAACCATAAATATCCGATAGTTGCTCGAACGACAGCGCTTTGGTTTCCATCTTTCGAAAAACCGAATAGGGTTTTTTCTGCCTGCTTTTGACATAGGCTTTTATTCCGTGTTCGGCAAAAAGCTTGGTCAAATCTTTCTCAATCGTCGACAACAGGTCGCGATTGCGTTCGGAAAGATCGGCCAGTCGATCGGTAACTGCACGATAAGCTTCGGGGTTAAGATAAAAAAAGGCGCGATCCTCAAGCTCTTCGCGCATATCCTGCATACCCATGCGGCCGGCAAGCGGAGCATAAATATCCATTGTTTCTTCGGCAATACGACGGCGCTTTTCCTCGCGCATAACACCAAGCGTGCGCATATTGTGCAGCCGGTCGGCAAGCTTGACCAAAAGAACGCGGACATCTTCCGATATAGCGATGAGGAGCTTCCTCAAGTTTTCCGCTTGTATAGCCTTTTTGGAAACTAGATCAAGCTTCTTTAGTTTCGTCAGCCCTTCGACCAGCTTACCTATTTCAGGGCCAAAAAGCTGGTCGATTTCTGCGCGCGTTGCTGTGGTATCTTCAATCGTATCATGAAGGAGAGCAACAGCAATGGTTGCTTCATCAAGGTGCATATCTGTGAGGATTGCAGCCACTTCCAAAGGGTGGGAAAAATACGGATCGCCGGTAGCACGCTTTTGCGAACCATGCTTCTGCATGGCGTAAACATAAGCTTTGTTGAGCAATGCCTCATTGCAGTCAGGCTTGTAACGTTGGACACGCTCGACAAGCTCGTACTGACGCATCATTTAGGCATACTCCCTTTTAATCAAACAGTATGCTTATCATGTAACCGAAAAAACGATACAACAAGCAAAATCACAAAAAATATGCGCTACCTCATCAGCAGCGCATAAAAAGAATCAGAAAGCTGATTATTCAATCAATAATCGTCATTTTTTTCCGGCGCTACCAAGCCTTCAATACCGGCAAGAAGTTCATCTTCCGACATATGGTCGAATGAAACTTTTTCATCCGGTTTCTTGGTCTCGGAACCGAATACGTCGTCGGTTTCATCACTGTGACCGATGAGAGCAGGCTCCGGCTCGGGTTCGTCAACTTCAACATGCTTTTGCAATGAATGGATCAGATCTTCCTTGAGATCTGCCGGTGACAATGTCTCGTCAGCAATTTCGCGCAGAGCCACAACCGGATTCTTGTCATTGTCTCGATCAATTGTGATTTCAGCGCCTTGCGATATCTGGCGCGCCCGATGAGCTGCCAGAAGCACCAGTTCAAAGCGGTTATCAACCTTATCAATACAATCTTCAACCGTAACGCGGGCCATAGATGCCCCTTTCCTCAGAGTTCGTAAATTGATGGATTTGCATTTGGCATATACAATTTGAAATGAAAAAACAAGAAAAACCGCATGTGATTGATAATTTTTCCATATTCCTATCTTGGCAAGAGCCGTAAGAGCTGACATATCTAACGGTAATAATTTGTAAATTAAGCCTTTATGGTAAAATGGATATAAGACGATGTTTGACCCGAGAGAAAAAATAGCCCTTTTTATAGACGGCGCAAACCTTTACGCAACGTCCAAAACACTGGGTTTTGATATTGATTACCGGAAACTTTTAAAGGCATTCCAGAAGCGCGGATATCTACTTAGAGCTTATTACTATACAGCTCTGATCGAGGATCAGGAATATTCGTCAATCCGCCCCTTGATCGACTGGCTGGATTATAACGGCTACCGTGTTATCACCAAGAATGCGCGGGAATTTACCGATCCTGCCGGGCGACGCAAGGTCAAGGGGAATATGGATATCGAACTTGCCGTCGATGCGATGGAGTTATCAGACACAGTCGACCATTTTGTGATATTTTCCGGCGATGGCGATTTTCGGTCACTTGTTGAAGCGCTCCAAAGACGAGGTCGCAAGGTAAGTGTTGTCTCGACGCTGACAACCCAGCCGGCTATGATATCTGACGAATTGAGACGACAGGCCGATCATTTCATTGACCTTACAACCTTGAAACCGGAAATTGGACGCGCACCGTCGGATAAACCGCAAAAAGAATACCCTTTCGGTAGTGACGATGACAATGGTGACGACGAATTTTACTGATGCTCCAGCATTCCAATAAAGCGTTTCTTGAACCATGCCCCGAGCCGCCGCAAAATTGTAGCTTATGCCCAAGACTTCATGATTTTCGCGAAGAATGGCGCAATAAAGAGCCGCTTTGGCATAACGGACCAGTCAAACCGTTTTTTCCGATCGGCGGTGCCAATGCAACGCGCCTTCTCGTTGTCGGTTTGGCACCCGGTTTAAGGGGGGCAAACCGCACAGGTCGTCCCTTTACCGGCGACTATGCCGGCGATCTTTTATATTCGACCTTGAAGAAATATGGATTCGCCCGCGGTGTGTTCGAGGCTAGGCCGGACGATAGCCTTGAACTCATTGACGCGACAATCGTTAATGCTGTGCGCTGTGTTCCGCCTGAAAACAAGCCGATTGGTGCGGAAATCAACCAATGCCGTCAATTTTTTGCCCCGCTTCTTGAAAATTTGCCAAAACTGCAAGCGGTTGTCACGTTGGGATCAATTGCCCATCAATCAACCGTCCGCGCACTTGGTGCGAAAATTGCGCAGCACCCCTTTGGACATGGCAAGGTCACAGATATCGGACATTTGCGCATTTTTCCAAGTTATCATTGTTCAAGATATAACACCAATACCGGCCGACTGACCGAGATGATGTTTCATGAAATTTTTTCGGCAGTACGCGATTATCTTGATCAAAACTAGTCTGATTTAATGATCGAATATAATTGATCTGCTTTGTGTTAACGTAAACGCTGTTTGTCCGCTACCGATCTTCCTACTCTGGAACGTCGGAGAGGCAATTTTTTGAGGACAAGCCTGATCTTTAGATAAGACGAAATCGCTTTTTAAATATGAGCACATCCTTTGGCTGTTTCAGGCTAAAGTGTCATCTTGCCTGCTGCCGATTGCGTCCGCTCATAAAAGTTTTTTGCTTGTCCAATGGCCGTTTTCTTCCGGCATTTTTTCTTCCGGCATCCGTTTCTTGTTAGTTAATCTTTTTTTCAAGGGCGGATTGATTTCTGTCTAAAAAACGAAAAGCTATGAATGAAAACTTTTTACAGAAGCGCATCAAACAACAAATAAGCGCATCAGATAAATTTTCGAGTTATAGAGAACGTTAACCGCGTTCACGCATGAGGCGTGCTTTTTCACGATTCCAGTCACGTTTCTTTTCCGTTTCGCGTTTGTCGTGAATCTTTTTCCCCCGAGCAAGCGCTATTTCAAGCTTCACCCTTCCCCGTTCATTAAAATAAAGCTTTAACGGAACAATGGTCATGCCTTCACGCGCGACAGCATTTGCCCAACGTGACATTTCATGCTTGGACACCAGAAGCTTGCGCAAGCGACGCGGGTCATGATTAAATCTATTTCCCTGTTTGTATTCCGGTATATAGGAATTGATCAGCCAGAACTCGCCGTTTTCAAAACTCGCATAGCTTTCAGCGATATTTCCGTGATGGGCACGCAGCGATTTAACCTCGGTGCCCTGCAAAACCACTCCGGCCTCCAATGTATCAAGAATTTCGTAATTGAAACGCGCTTTGCGGTTATCTGCGACAACCTTGTAGGCCGAAGAATTGTTCTTTTTATTCATAAAGTACCAGATAGACGGCTATTAATCGTTGACAAGGCCTGCATGTTTCAATGCAGCGTCAATAATGTGTTTTGTTTCATCTTCAATAGGAACAATCGGCGAGCGCACAACGCTGGTGCAAATACCGAGTTTTTCGGCTGCATACTTTACACCGGCAGGGCTTGGTTCAAGAAACAACGCGCGGTTAAGCGGCATCAACCGGTCATTCAATTCCAGTGCTTTGGCAAAATTGTTTTCACGGCAAGCCTGAAAAAGTTCTGCACATTGTTTCGGGGCAATATTGGAAGTGACAGAAATGCACCCTACGCCACCTTGCGCGTTGAAGCCCAAAGCTGTGCTATCATCGCCTGAAAGCTGGACAAAATCTTTGCCGCATTTTCTGCGTTGTTCACTTGCACGTTCAATTTTGCCTGTAGCGTCTTTGACGCCGATAATGTTTTCGAAGTCGTGATGCAGCTTTGCCATTGTATCGGCAGTCATATCAACAACAGAACGCCCAGGAATGTTGTATATGATCAAGGGAATCGAGATCGCTTTTGCAACCGTCGAAAAATGCTCATACATCCCTCTCTGGTTCGGCTTGTTATAATAAGGAGTGACAACAAGAACAGCGTCCGCACCGGCTTTTTCTGCAAATTCGGCAAGTTCGACTGCTTCCTTAGTGCTGTTGGAACCCGCACCGGCAATAACCGGAACGCGTTTGGCAACCTGACGAACACAAAGTTCAATGACACGTTTATGTTCCTGATAGCTGAGCGTCGGCGATTCACCGGTTGTTCCAACGGGGACAAGACCGTTAATGCCCTGTTTGACCTGCCATTCGACAAGATCACATAATGTTTTCTCGGCTACATTGCCGTTTTTGTCGAAAGGTGTAATGAGTGCGGTCAGTGCTCCCTTGAGCATGGTAAACTCCCTGATTATATATTCAGTATTAAGGCAATCGCCCCTTCAATATGCCTTTAAGACCATAGTATCGCCATCCAATTGACGCAAGTCGATTTTACACTGCTCGCCCGTCTTCAGTATGAAAGGTGAATCTTTCTTTTTAAGAATGACGTATTCAACCAGGAATCGGATTGAACAAAATGTTCAAGCATGTCGGAATTGGGTAACGATAACTTGTTAACCCGTCTTTCACGGTTAGAGGTTATTTTAGACAAAAACATTCATAAATGGGCTTTTTAAAGTATGATGCGTAAATATTCGTCAGGTGTTCTGGCAAAAACGACTGTTTCTTTCTTCGTGGCAACGAGTATGCTCACGTCGATTGCTGATAGTCATGCAGCATCCTCTCACACCAATGCCCCTATACCGTTAGCCCGTCCTTTTGCGTCAACGCCTAAAGCCGTTGCACCGCTCAAATCCGACGCAATTGTAACGAACGCAATCCCGCGCACCAACAGTGTCGTTGTTAATGGAAGTCTTAAATCGGGTCTTGATGCGCTTTATAGCAAACAAGCAGCAAGTGCCATTTCCATTCGCAATAACATGCCGAGAAATAGCCTTGATCGTCATATTCTGACTTGGGCAATCGGCGTGTCGGGCGTACCCGGCATTCCCAGTTCCGAAATATTCAACGCAGCACAAGAATTGCACGACTGGCCCGGCATGACAGCAATGCGCCGCAATTCCGAACGTGCTCTTGCCAGTGAAATGAACTCCCCTCAAGCAATTATCAGCGGCTTTGGCAATTATACTCCTGTAACAGCACAAGGCATGGCAGCGCTTGGCGGTGCATTGGTGGAAACGGGCCAAACGGCACGCGCACGGCAAATTCTTGCACCATGGTGGTATAAAGCGAAACTCAATGCACAGGAAGAACAACTGGTATTGAAAAAAGCAGGGTCGGCATTGCTTCCGGCAGATCATCTTCAACGCATGCGCGCCATGCTTTATGCCAATCGTATTTCTTCTGCCGAACGTGTAGCAAAATTGGCGAATGCCCAATCTCTTTATGCAGGTTTTGCGGCTGTTGCCAATAATGACTCTAACGCCCGCCAAAAACTTGCAGCGGTTGATAAAAGTTTCCGCAAAGATTCACTTTATCTTTTTGCCCAAATTCAATATTTGCGCCGCTCGGGGCAATGTGATGATGCGGCAAAACTTATGTTAAAGGCGCCAAAAGATGCTCTTACGCTGGTTGATCCGGATGCCTGGTGGATTGAACGGCGCGTTTTATCACGCGAAATGCTTGATGAAAACAAGCCGAAAATCGCCTATCAACTGGTAGCAGCCCATTCGGCCGAAAGTCCGACCTTGGCGGCCGACGCCGAATTTCATGCTGGCTGGTATGCTCTCCGGTTTCTGGGTGATAATAAAACGGCAATGCAACACTTTTCCCGCATTGTGCAAATCTCGTCACGACCGGTTTCAGCTTCGCGCGGGTTTTATTGGATGGGTAGAACGGCCGAAGCACAGGGAAATCGTAGCAACGCTATTCAATATTTTCGCCGTGCCGCCCATTATGGCACTACCTTTTACGGGCAGCTTGCCGCAGCCCGGCTTGGTGAACAGAGGCTCGAAATTCCCTATCCGAAGCCGACAGCAAGCGATCGTCAGCGCTTTGAATCACGCGAACCGGTCATGGCTATAAAGAGGCTTGAAGCGATAGGATATTCCGATCGTGCAGGCGTCCTTTATCGTGAACTCGGAGAAGAGCTTGATAGCCCCGGTGAACTTGCTATGCTCGCCGTTATGGCAGAGCGTAAAGGTGACCATTATACGAGCCTGAAGATTGGCAAAAGCGCGGTCATCAGGGGTATGGATGTAGGCTCCCTCTCCCACCCTGTCGGCGCAATTCCCGAAACAGCCAATATTTCTGCTTCCGGCAAGGCACTTGCCTATGCCATTGCACGGCAAGAAAGCGAATTTAAAACCGATGCGGTTTCAGGTGCGGGTGCCAAGGGTATGCTGCAACTTCTGCCAACAACAGCAAAAGCCGTTGCAAACAAAAATTCGATCAAATGGCAGCCGGAAAAATTGGCAACCGATGCCGGATATAATGCCACTTTGGGCGCCCATTTTCTGGGTGAGCAACTTGACCGTTTCAACGGTTCCTATATCCTGACATTTATCGGTTATAATGCTGGTGGGCGACGCGCCAATGAATGGATCAGCCGTTATGGCGACCCGCGCGGGCAATCCGTCGATTGGGTTGTCGACTGGGTTGAGCGTATTCCTTACTCGGAAACGCGCGACTATGTCATGCGTGTCATGGAAAACTATCAGGTTTATAAAGCACGCCTTACCGGCACTGCCGATATCAATGTTGACCTGACCGCCGGCCGTCACGGTTGAAAAGTGAAATATTTTACAATTTTTAGTTTTTATAATGTAAAATTTCTATAAGAGTTAATTTCTTTAAATAATTTTATTACATATAACTATGTTAATATATTATATATATTATTAAATACTATTTTATAAAAGGATAATATTAACGATTTTACTCTAATCAATATATAATATCCATAATTTCTCCAATTTACCCTGTATGACAGCGTAAACGATGCTTTTGTAAAAGGTGAATAAGCTTCAGAATTAGTTCTATATGTTCCATCGTTGTTGTTTGTCCAAAGTCCGGCAACATAGGACAGTACGGAATATGAAGAAACGTAAATACATAAGCTATAACGATTATTCGGCTCATCCTGTAGAAAGAGTAGCCAACTCGATAACGGTTTACCGCCGTCATGTCTTCAAAATATTAACTATTAAAAATAGAACCGATATACTTCATCGGCTTTTTTAAATCTCATTGACTTACTTTCGTTTTTTCAAAAGCAATCATTTATCATCAGCAATAATCCCGTCCGCGTCCGCTCCTTGCGTCGGCTTTTGACGCAACCACCGAAATTCAATTCGCCTCGGCACAGGAATTTTGCCAATAACCTCCATTCGGTTTGTCCCAGATACATGCTGCGTCAATTTGATAGTTTTCGGGCAATTTCAAGCTTTTATCTTCATCCGGTGAATTTTTAAGCTTGTAAAGAGTAACCCTATCAAGGGTGAGTTTATTACCTTTCACTGCTATGACACCGGTGTTCATCATCGGCAAAACCTTCAAAAAGAAAGTAAAGGCCCGTTGGAATTTTTCCGGCATAACGGCTCCGGTATCCATTTCGTCATAAACCATCATTCCGGGCTTTTGTGCCGAAATAAGATTGGTCAAGTTGAACCGTGCAAAACCTACCGGAATGGTTCCCCGTACGGTAATTCCGTCTTCGTCGACGATGAACATAAGATAATCGTTTTTTTGCTCTGAAAGAATGACAATATCGGATTCAACATTTTGAACATGTTTAAGTGCTTTTACTTTTGCGACTATATTGTCACGTGCCGCTTTGTCGGGGGCATAACCGTGCAAAGTGACATTAAAACCGTCCACATCATAGGAAAGCCAATTTGTTTCATCCCCAAGTTCGTTCAACTCAATGGAAAGATGCCTTTCCTGCCCACCTATTCCGAACCAAAGCCCCATGACGACTATAAAAACAATCACTGTAAGTGATGGCCAGAAAAATTTACGAATGAACATCAACATTTCCTATGATGATTGGGATACCGTTTGTTTTAATCAAACCGGTTTTTGCATACAATGACTTTTCGTCTCTTTCCGCGTTAATCGCTCCTGAAGATAAACCAAACCCGTTTATAAAACCTTTTTGCCAAGTTCCCGCCTTTTTTGGGTGAGACCCGCATATTCCACATCTTTACGGCATAGCAGATAAGTGCAGCCAATCGTCGCCAATCCGTCTTGCTCAGGTTTTCTGTCCTGCACAGGTTTTTCTTGATTATTTTTATCATGTTTTGTATAAGCAGCCAATCAACGTTCGGGGCGTTGAAAATTCTGCTCAGCCAGCCGGTTAAAAATCCAGCAAGCCAGGCGCTTTTTCCATATGCATATTATTCTTAAAAGCGAGGGACGAGGTAATGCTGCTTAAGATCGGGACGAGACTGAAAACATGTGCTGCATCGGGAGGGCTGGCAATAGCAATTCCCCTGACAATCGCGGTTCCCCTGACAATCGTGATTCCTATGTCGGTTTTTGCGCAGGAGGCAGAAAATAGTGAAACGCAGCTTAATCCCGTCATCGTTAAATCGAAATCCGAATTATTGAAACTCAATAGTCCTACTATTTTAACCGAGCGTAAAACGGCCAAAGACATAGCCGACAAACAGGTTGACGATGTTCATGATATTGATCGGCTTGATCCTGCTATCAACTATAATTCTTCAAGCGACAGTTTTAATATCAGGGGGCTCGACCAGAACCGCGTACTGACAACAATCGACGGTATTCGTCTTCCGTGGCTTTATGACGGATCGCGACAAGTCAAAAATGGCATATCGCTATTCGATTTTTCATCGCTTTCAACTTTGGATATTATTCATGGAGCCGATTCAAGCCTCTACGGTTCGGGAGCATTAGGCGGTGTCGTTGCACTACGCACACTTGATCCTGAAGACCTTTTGACAACTGACAAGAATTGGGCAAGCCTGACAAAAGGCAGTTATGATTCAACCGATCGCAGTTGGCGTATCAACGAAGCATTCGCAACGCGTGCACAACAGACTTACGCCTTGTTCCAGGGTGGCTATAAGCGCGGGAAACAGCGTGAAAACAACGGCATTGGAGGAGGATATGGTGCAAACCGTGTCGATATGAACCCGACAACATTCGATCAGGATAATTTGCTTTTCAAACTATATCAACACATCGACGGCAGCCAACGGGTTGGTTTTACTGCCGAGCGTTTCAATCTTTCCAAAGACATTGATACCTACAATTTGTCAACATCCACCTACCGCCCAGGTTCGGGAACAGAAGACGATGAAAAACGCCGTGAGCGTCTCTCTCTGTCTTACGACTATAATGGAGGCGGCTTCCTTGATGAAGCACATGGAATTGTTTACTGGCAACGGCAACGCACCGATGAAAAATCGGAATCCGACCGCATATCCATCCCAAAAGGTTATTATATGCGGGACAATCTAATTCGCGACACTGATTATGGTGTCAATATTGCCGGACTGAAAAAACTTGAAGCAGGGTCGACAACACATGCATTGCGTTTAGCAACCGAAGCGTCATCTTCAAAATTCCAACAATATGCTGAAGGCGAGGATAACTGCCCTCCCCCGCCGTTTAAAGGGCCTTTCATGGCGTGCAAATTCATGCACATCAACCAATCGGATTCTCCGGATACAAATAGCACGATTTTCGGTTTGACTGCCGAAGATGAAATTGGTTTTCTCGCTAACCGTTTGAGATTGACACCCGGATTACGTTACGATTGGTATGATCATCGTCCGCAAGACACTTATGCTTATGAACATAGTGCAGGCTTCGAGGGCTATCCGCCAAATAACAGCCGGTCACACTTGTCGCCAAAACTTAGAGCCGAATGGGATGCATTAAACGATGTAACGCTTTACGCACAATGGGCACAGGCATTTCGTGCTCCCAGCGTTACCGAGCTTTATCTGAACTATACCAATCCGGGTTTTTATTATACCCGCGGCAATCCCGATCTCAAACCCGAAACCAGTAACGGTTACGATATAGGGGCAAAGCTCGGCAATGATGATCTTGGAGGATCCATTAGCCTTTTCTCGAATTATTACCGCAATTTTATTGATGAAATCGATTTGGGTGCAAACCGTGAATTCATGCTTCAACGCTTGAATTATATCAATCGCGCTCACGTTCGCATCTCCGGTATCGAGGCAAAAGGACATATTGTTTTTTCAAACGGTTGGCACACCAATGCCGCTCTCGCCTACGCTGAAGGAAAAGACACCGACAATGATGAGCATCTCAATTCCATACCAGCGCTGAAAGGGATCATCGGTGTGGGGTATGCACGTGAACAATGGGGATCGGATGTTTCTTTGACGGCAGCAGCAAAGCGCAACAAAGTTGAAGAAAACTCCGATTTTGCCAAAACTCCGGGTTATACACTCGTTGACCTTACCGGATGGTGGCAACCACTTGGCAAAAAAGGCCCCAGATTACAAGCCGGTATCTATAATCTCTTTGACAAGCGTTATTGGAATGCAGTCGATCTTCCTTCGGCGCCAGCTTCGCCGAAAGATTATTATAGTCAGCCCGGACGCACATTCAAAATCTCCTTCACACAAAAATTCTAACGCAATCCCCGATAGAGCGCGGGCTGGATTGAACGGACCGACTTACGAGGTAACCGCTTTTAACAATTTGGCTTCTAAAAATAGCTGAAAGAGCTGTGACATGAACACAAAATGAAACTTCCATTTTCTGACTATACGAAAAAGTGTATTGCCATTTTATAAAACATGATAAAAATTATCATGTTTATGGATGACAGGTAAAAACGAATGCAGAGAAACCTTGAATTGCAATTAAGAGACCCGATGAGGCAATCTCTCATGATGATTGAAAGCAAAGCGTTATTCGGCGCGAAAAAGGAAGTATTGATCCATCATGAGGGGGCTGTTTATCGGCTGAAAATCACCCGTTTTGGCAAACTTATTCTGAATAAATAGAAAGGCGGACACCCATGACACTGGAGAGCGGAACTATCCTTTCATTGCGTGAGCAAGATAAGGATTTACGGGATAGAGAATTTGTAAAATCTATAGGTATTTCGGAAGCCGAACTGGTTGAAGCTTTCATTCCGACCGGTAAAGCGCAAAGGCTCAAAATCGATGTTCCACTATTGCTAGAAAACGCCCATAAGCTTGGCGAAGTAATGGCTCTTACCCGCAATGAATATGCGGTGAGTGAAAAGAAAGGCCATTTCCAGAATGTTTTCCCCGGAAGCGACGTTTCTATGACGCTTGGCCAAATTGATCTTCGTATTTTCCAAAACAATTGGAAATTTGCATTCGTATGCACCATGCCTGTCCGTGACAGGATTGTGGATAGCCTACAGTTTTTCGATGCTTATGGCGAGGCTGTTTTCAAACTCTATCCCGAACCAACAACCGATCTTGACGAATGGAATAAACTTGTCGCTTTTTTAAAGGTTGATGCGACGAAGGAAAAATTGCGGGTTTTACGAGCGACACCCTATAATAATTCGCCGATACACAATGCGGATATTGAAGAATTCCGCAATCGCTGGCGGCAAATGACCGACGTTCACCAGCTTCATGACATTTTGAAAGAACTTAAAATTGGCCGACACGACGCAGTGAAGCTTGTTGGGAGCGAATTCGCCAATGAAGTGCGTGGCGATTCAGTCGAAATTCTTCTGCAAAATGCTGCCGAACGGGAAGTTCCTATTATGTGTTTCGTCGGTAATAAGGGATGCATCCAGATTTTTACCGGAAAAATTGAAAAACTCAAAAAAATTGACGGCTGGTTCAATATTCTGGACGAAAAATTTCACCTGCACCTGCTCACATCGGGAATTTCACGCATCTGGAATGTACGCAAACCGACCAGCGACGGTTATGTCAGTTCATTGGAAGTTTTCGACCAGAATGGCGAAATGATTATTCAATTTTTCGGAAAACGGAGTGCCGGCGAACAGGAGCGTGAGGATTGGCGCAGTTTGTTAAGCGAGCTTCCTCCTGCGCCGGAAATGGCAGTCGCATAACAATCATGGAAATTGATGCTGATGAAATATGTTTTCGTTGATAACGATGACGCGCGTTCTGTTTGGCCGGATATTTTTCGGCCTGATCGACCAGACATTGTTCTGTGGTTTTTAACAACACTTTTCATCGCGCTTTTTCCGGCGAAGGCGGTAGCCAATCCGGTCGATGAATTTCCCGAAGGCGCAAAGATCATATCAATCGGCGGAACATTGACAGAAATTGTTTATGCTTTAGGCGCGGGTGACCGGTTAATCGCCCGCGATACGACAAGCACCTATCCGGCAGAGGCACAAAACCTGCCTGATGTCGGTTACATGCGAAATTTATCGCCCGAAGGCATTTTGTCTCTTCGTCCCGAAGCCATTTTGCTCGATCAGCAGAGTGGCCCCGCTTCGACAATCGAAATTCTGGAAAATGCCGGTGTACCGATGGTTGAAGTCGCTGAACATTTTACAAGGGAAGGAATTAACGAAAAGATTTTAAAAATCGGTCATGCGTTGCACAAACAAGAAAAAGCGCAACAGTTGATAGCAACTGTTGATGAAGAGTTTGCAAAAAACGATGCGCTGTTAAAAGATTTACCCCACACGAAACGCATCCTTTTTGTTTTGACAATACAAAATGGGCGTCTCATGGCAGCGGGAAAGAATACAGCCGCTGATGGTATCATCAAACTGGCGGGCGCAACAAATGCCATTGACGGCTTTAACGGCTATAAGCTTCTTACCGATGAAGCCATCATCGGCGCCCGACCGGATCTGATTTTATTGATGGCTCATTCCGCTACGAACACAACAGTCGACGATATAAATAAAATACCTGCGATCGAGACGACACCGGCTTTTAAAAAGAGGGCAATCAAACAAATGGACGGACTTTATCTATTAGGCTTCGGTCCAAGAACGCCGATTGCCATACGTGAAGTCATTCAAACTCTCTATACAAGCGAGTGACGAAATGATGCCGGATTGTAAAGCGGAGAGGTACTTCCGCCACGTAAACCTTACCGGTGTGGTTGATTGGCTTAAAACCTGTTTCATTCTTTTTCGCGTTCTTTTTATCTGAACAGGCACGCATAAGCAAAACAACATGGTAGCGACATTGTTTTCATATCATCCGGTCGAAGGTGATCGCAGCATTCGGGGAAAAATAGCCATATTTTTACTCCTCGCACTGTTTTTCACGTCCGTATATTGCGGTCTGGTTTTTGGAGCTTATGACGTTTCAATTTCCGATTTTTTAAAATCGGTTATTCGAAATGGCTTTTTAGAGAGTTCCAGATCACGTGATTATCTGGTGCTCGTCAACATCCGGCCACCACGCGTTATTCTTGCTGCATTGGTTGGTTCTGCACTCGCTATCTCCGGCGTGCTTATGCAAGGTTTATTCCGTAACCCTCTCGCCGATCCGGGAATCATGGGCGTATCATCCGGATCCGCTTTGGGAGCCGTTATCATCATTGTCGGTTCATCCCTGTTGCCGCCGTTTTTTATAAGCTTCTTTGGAAGTTTCACGATTGTCACCGGCGCCTTTACCAGCGGCTTGATAACAACCATTATTTTGTATTTTATCGCAACCAGAAATAACCGGACATCGGTTGCCACGATGTTACTTGCCGGAATTGCATTGAGCGCCTTATGTGCGGCCATATTGGGATTCCTCATCTTCATTGCCAATGATAACCAATTGCGAGATATAACTTTCTGGAACCTTGGTTCACTCGCCGGTGCCACATGGTCACGTGTTGCAATCGCCTGCCCCTTCATTCTAACCGGTCTTGTTATTGCGCCATTTCTTTCACGCGGAATGAACGCCTTATCGCTTGATGAAGCTGTTGCCGGACATCTGGGGTTCGAGGTTCAACGCTTGAAATATTTAACAATTTTTCTTGTCGCTTTCATGTGTGGTGGTGCTGTATCTGTAAGTGGCAACATTGGTTTTATCGGAATTATCGTGCCTCATATCTTGCGCCTCACAATCGGCCCCGATCATCGTTTTCTCATACCTTGTTCGGCACTTCTCGGTGCTTCCATGCTGATTATAACCGATACTGTTTCGCGCATCATTGTGGCACCGGCCGAACTTCCAATCGGCATCATCACCGCTTTGATCGGAGGTCCTTTCTTCCTGTGGATTTTGCTTAAACAACGTGGAACACTTAACCCATGATCGAAACCGAAAATCTCGAACTCACCCTCGGAAAAAGCCTTATATTGCACAGCCTGAACTTCAAGGCACAAGCTGGACATGTAACCACGATTATCGGAACCAACGGTTCGGGAAAAACCACACTTATCAAAGCCTTAAGCGGCGAACTTTCCTATAGTGGAAAAATAACAATTAACGGCGAAGACATAGCCCGAAAAAAACCGTCTGAAATGGCATTGGTAAGAGCGGTCCTTCAACAATCAACCGATGTGAGTTTTCCCTTCCTTGTCAGAGAAGTCGTAGCGCTCGGTCTTTCAAACAGTCTTGATCCCGACTTTATTAAGAAGAGACTGCCTGAAATGGCGTTAGAGAAGGTCGATTTGGCAGGCTATGAAGGACGATTTTATCATGAATTATCTGGTGGGGAACAGGCTCGTGTGCAGCTTGCCCGCGTAATGTGCCAGATTTGGGAACCGGTTTTCAATGGTATTCCACGCTGGTTATTTCTGGATGAACCGGTCGCAAGTCTGGATATCTATCATCAACTCGCTGTTATGGATATTGCACGCGATTTTTCAAAAGCGGGTGGCGGCGTTATTGCTATTTTGCATGATCTCAATTTGGCCGCCCATTATAGTGACAAAATTATTGTCATGGACCATGGACATATTATCAAAGAAGGTTCGCCAGCAGCAGTCTTGACCACACCCATGCTGCGTGAAATCTATCATTGCAAGCTCACCGTTGGCAAAATACCTGCCGAGGGTGTGCCTTTTGTTCTCCCTCAATCGGCTTGTTTATGATCGAAGTATGAACTTCAGACATGTTATTTTTGCTCAAGTTCCGGTTCGCCCAGTGATAACATCAAACGGTTGGCCCAATTAAAAAAACTGACAGCGTGGATAACATCGAAAATTTCATCATCATCAAGACCGGCGGCACGAAGCGCGTCGACTTCTGTTTGTCCGAAGACTGGCGGTGTTTGACTGAGTGTTGATGCAGCAGAAACAATGGCGTTCCAGCGTTCTCCTAAATCGGCAGAGATCCCCTTATCGAGGAGTTCGTCAACATCAGCCGGTTTTTTTGAATAAACAGCCGCATGTCTGGCATGAACAGAAGCACAATAAATGCAGCCGTTAAAGCGCGATGTTGCAGCGGCCGCAAGTTCCCGCTCGGCACGGGGCAAGCCATCCACAGTATTATAAAAAATATCTTTATCTGTCCTTGTTCGCGCTTCCAATATATCGGGATCGCGCGCCAGCAAACGGAAATAATCCGATTTTGCACGAGCCGGTTCGACTAAAGCCCCGCGTTGACGTTCGCTCAAACTGTCTTCCGCAACCGGTTCGATCCAAGCAATCCAATCGAGGTTTTCGCGCGTAAAGACATTAGGTCTTCTACTTTTCTTGGTCGAATTAACGGATTTTGTGTTCATTCTCGTTCAATTCCCGATTATAAAAGTGGGTTATTATGCAGCTTTTCAACAAAGCTTAAAAGTTGCCGTTAATTTGTTTTTTTATTCGCCGCCAGTGCTTTTAGCCCCAGAGCAAGTCTCAACTGGAAGCTCAAAAAAGCAACCAGTTGTGAAAGAGTAACGATTTCATCATTGCTCCAACCGGCTTGTTTCAATGCTTCGAGATGGTGTGCCTCACAATCCCGCGGGTGAAAAACAAGAAGATGACTATGCGTCAATGCGGCTGCCAATTTTTCTCCCAAAAAATTCTTTACTTTAGCGTCAGCATTCCACGTTTTTCCGGAAGTATTTTCTTTGGTAAGCGGACCATCAGGATAACTGCCAAATGGCCCTGTGCTTTTCGCAGAATCGGCTGCCTCCTGAATAACGTCCGCCCAATCCGGTTGCAGTTTTTTCAATTCATTTTCATAAAATTTGATAGCTTTTTCAAAGCCATGCAATCGGGAAACAAAAGTTGCAATTGCAAAGCGACCTTGCAAAGAAAAGTCGCCATCTTTGACGTTTAAAAACAGCGCTTCATAACTCTTTTGAGCCTGATCTTTCGTAATTGGCCGACGTTTGCGTAGCTCCAATGGCGAGCCAACAAGCTTATTGATGACATCAAGCTGGGACATTTTTAGTTCCTTACAGCGAATATTCGCCTGGCAAATCCTGTTTCAATGTGTGGCAAGTTTCAAGCCTAATGCAGGCGCAATTTCTTTTGCCGTGAGTTCTAACGATTTCATGATATCTTCGTGCGGCGGATCAACGGAGTGCACCTGAAAAACGACATCTGTTGCACGATTAAGCGAGGTATCTTTCTTCAGCGATGCAATCACATCTTCCGGCGTTCCGACATGTTGGTCAAACGCAACAATAAGATCTTCAAGGGTGTCGCTTTTCTTGTTCGATAAGGCTTTACCTAACCGTTTGGCAGCCTTTTTTAATCCTTTTTCAGCTAACTCGAGAGCATGGGCACGATCGCGAGATACAAATAAACTTCTGGATGCCATGATGCGGGGTTTGACACTTGCAGGCAGTGCCGCGAGGTAAGCGTCAATGATCGGGTTTTGTATTTCATCAAGCGAAGCATAAAGGTTATCAGCAGGACGCGGTTGTGTGCGCGACAACATTAGCCCGTCGCCTTTTTCGCCGGCAAGCTTACCTCCGAACGGAGAAAATGTTGCCATCCAGAAACGACGCAACAAATGCGGAGCACCTGGATAAAGCCGGTTACCATCCAACAGATCTTCTCCGGCAAAGGCATGACGCAACACTTCAAGATGGTGGGCATAAACTTCGCCACGTTTATCCGGATTGACACCAAACACTTCAAATGACTCGCGTGTTCCTCCGGTGCCAAACCCCAGTTCCAGACGGCCATTCGATAAAAGATCGACAACCGCTGCATCTTCTGCAACGCGCACGGGATTTTCCATCGGTAAAGTGATAACTCCCGTTCCCAACTTTATCCTTTTGGTTTTTGCAGCAACATTTGAAAGAAAAGCAAAAGGCGATGGAAGGCCACCTTCTTGAGGGTGAAAATGGTGTTGGGCAACCCAGGCGGTTTCAAAGCCCAATTCTTCTGCAAAAATTATTTGTTCCTCCGCCAACTTGTAACGTTCACCAGCAGGTACATCATCAAGAAGGCGTGAAAAAAAGCCAAGCTTTTTTTGGTTATTTGCCATTATAAAAATCCATTTCCAACAAACATCAAATAAAATGTTTTCCGGCAAAAAGCCTAAACGCTTGGCAGACAACCGACAAAGAATGGATTTCTCGTTTTCGACTTTGATAAAAATTTAATTGATATAATTGTTAAGATTGTTAGAAAATTTGTCTCAATATTATTTTGCATGCTTCGGTGCGGATCCAATGCTAAAATTTTGGACAGTTTTTCGCTTTTAAAAAACGTTATTTTTTAATTTTGAATATTCAGGATTCAAAAAAATTAAGCCAATATTTTTAATATTGAAAACGGATTTCGTAATCGTTTTCATAGAACGTAACATCCGCATTGCGTAGCTTTCAGATTATTTGATTTCGATATGCATAGGCCTCCGTCTCGATTTTCCGAGAAACTTCCAGCCCCTATAAACTATCGGCTTGCAGCCGAAAAATCACCGCT
Source organism: Bartonella sp. W8151 (assembly GCF_016100385.1). NCBI lineage: Bacteria > Pseudomonadati > Pseudomonadota > Alphaproteobacteria > Hyphomicrobiales > Bartonellaceae > Bartonella > Bartonella sp. W8151. The sequence goes on along the minus strand of NZ_JACFSO010000003.1, from coordinate 409,689 downwards.
TCAATGAGACTTTATCGAATATTGAATACGTCACCACGTTCTTAAACTTATTCGTTTTTCGCATTAAACCAGTTTGTTAAATTCCGTTGTTTAAGTTTCCTGTCAGCCCATCCGACAAGCATTTCATCTCACGAGTTTCATCTCGCAATGCAGGTAATTTTATCTGTTATAAAATCCCTTATAAAGTTGATAAATAAAGTTAGGTAAAAACTAATTGATTTTACATATCGATATTCCGGTCATCATATTTTAGTTCCGGAACATATGGGCGAAGTCATTCATGCAAGGAAGCTCGGATACCGCGGTATTTTCCGGAAAAAATTAGATCACCATTCGCTATTTCAAGTGTTAAACGTTCCGCTCTCATTATTTTTATAATGGCCAACGCTAAAAGCTAAAAAATACCGGAATGAGAAGGAGCGTTGCAACATGTCATCTATAAGAATATCACTCATCTGTTTATCCTTATCGGCATTAGCCTTGGGGCTTTCATCATATATGACAGCCGGTTTAATCCCTCTGATTAGTAACGATTTTGGCGTCTCAATCGGCTTGGCCGCGCAGTTGGTAACCGCTTTTACGCTACCTTATGGTCTTTGTCTCCCGTTCTGGTGGGAATGACAGGACATCGTGATCTTAAAAACAATGTTTGCATTTATCTTGGGGTGTTTGTTATTGCCAATGCGGCATGCGTGATCGTTCCGGAGTTTTATTCATTAATCATTCTTCGTGCTATAGCGGGAGTTTCCGCGGGTGCGTTTCTTGCTTGTGGAATAACTGCATCGACCCGATTGAGCGGCAACGAGAGCAAGGGCAAATCCATTTCAACAATAATGGCGGGAATGGCAATTGGAACTGTCATCGGCGTTCCCGCTTCGCTCGTTATAGCCGATCATTTCGGTTGGCGGAGCGCTATGATAATTGTGAGTATTCTTGGTGGTATGGCTCTCATCGGTTTATCTCTATGTTTACCGGCCTTGCCATCAACCATGATAAAATCTGAAAAATCCCGATTTTCTCTTTTATCCGAATGGCCCGTTGTGAGAGTTCTATTGATCTCTCTTTTTGCAGCAATATCGAGTTTGGGAATGTATACTTTCCTATCTCCATTTGTGAGCGCCATAAATAAAGAGGCCTATGTCACGGTTTATTTATGGTACTGGGGCTTAGGGGGCGTTTGTGGAAGTATTCTGATTGGATATTTTGTCGATGACTATGATCTTAAGAAAATCCTATTGATTATTCTCGGATTGCTTTTGCTGTCATTTCTGGGGTTGGTTTTACTGTCCCGCATCTATCTGCCATTGATAGCTTTACCCCTCGTTATATAGGGTGCGGTTGGCTGGGCGTTGCAAGTGCCCCAGAACAATGAACTCATAAAACTCAGGGAGGATAAAGGCGATGGTAATCTGGCAGTCGGTTTAAACCAGTCATCCGTCTATCTCGGAGGGTCGATAGGCTCGATGATTGGCGGCGTTCTTGTTTCATACGGAGTTTATCCCGCAACACTGCCCGCTTATTTTATGCTACCTGTTATTATTGCTCTTATTCTTTTATGGACGGGTAAAATCAGACGTTAGATGGGGTGCGCCCGCTATACGTCCGTTGCTTTATCTTTTTGGTTGATCTCGCTTTTAAACAATACTTTGTCTAGAAGACGCGTTTTCAAGTACTCGCAAAAACATCTGTTATAATGCCATTATATTTTTACAGAAAAACTGCGTATCGATATAATCGAATTCAAAAAGTAATGCCGTAAAACTCCGGTTCCAGAATCCACTGACGTAAAACGTCCAAAGCAGTGGAAATTTTTTACAATCAAACTGACTAATAGAAACGAACGATTATTGAAATCAACTACTTACAGACAAATTTCTAACCATGCTGAGAGATGCAGGTTCAATCATTTATTGGATGCCCCCTCCTGATGGACGTGATAAATTCAAAGCTTCTTATCATGGACTTTAGATTCCCAAACACCAATTCATCCTAGAATTTTATTCTAATTAAGCTTGACTGACCCTTAATATGCGAATGTAAGCGGCGCAGTTGGACGTATAGTCATGCTCTGTTGAAAGGCGCATGAGTTAAAGGGCAAAAAACCGATTAAGATAGTTTAACTTATTGATTTAGTGATTTTTTTCAAGGTAGGATGGCGGAGAAGAAGGGATTCGAACCCTCGAGAGCCTTTTGAGCTCTACTCCCTTAGCAGGGGAGCGCCTTCGACCACTCGGCCACCTCTCCAAGAGGAGCCAATAAACATTCTTTGATGGAAGTTCAAGCGATTTTCACGAATTTCTAAAATTTTATACATATTAATGGCACCCATTAGTGACGTCTCAAACATTTTTGTCAAAGACACTTCGTAGCTGCTCACTAACAGAGCATTGTCTTTCTCGCAGAGAGGGCTTCTGCCATTTAGCCAAACGATTTCTTTCGATCTCTCGGTCTGGATTACCCATAGTTATATAATGAATGGGTTTGTTTTATTGCGACTTAATCATCGTGAATTAGCCTTGACGAGTTAGCCAAATTCCTCGTTTTGCACATTCTTTCCTAACTTCTGTAAAACGTCGGTCTGTTGCACGCTGTCATATTCCGTCTGTTGCAAAGCCCGATTGTTTCATTGCTGCTTATAACTTCAATCAGCGGGCAGTTTCTCGATCCAGAAACTTAGAGCTAATCTTCATTCATAAATGCGATCAATGTCTAAACCAGCTGACGTCAGTCTATATTTTGAATTGAAAAGTGTTGGTTTTGTGCAATAAAAGAAATTCTGTTCCATATTGAGAATAAAGTGTGTTTCGACTCGAATAGATCGTATACAAGCGGTCAAAATCAGCGGTTAATGAAAAATTAACACAAAATATATGGTTAATTATCCACAAACAAAATGGCTTGATTGATATATTTTTGTGTCATTTTTGCAACAACAATCAATGATACTCGGGTTGGAGACGCGGTTTTTCCTAATTCGTTGTTGAATCGAACTTCATGTCGGGTATGTTCGATCCATGAAGAAGGAGCGCTTGCGTGCGACTTTTTCGGTTAAGGGGATCGGGATTCAACTTTCTGAACTTCGTGAACCCGACCCAATTTTAACTTTGACTGGAGGTCAGATATGAACATTAAGAGCCTTCTTCTCGGCTCCGCTGCAGCTCTCATTGCAGTTTCTGGCGCTCGTGCAGCTGATGTTGTCGTTGCAGAGCCTGAACCCGTTGAATATGTACGCGTTTGCGACGCGTATGGTGAAGGATATTTCTACATTCCCGGAACCGAGACTTGCATGCGTATTTCGGGCTATGTCCGTGCAGACATCAAGGGCGGCGATAATGTAGGCGCTCGTAAGCGTGGTGAGGTTGATCGTGATACTTACGCATGGCGTACACGTGCAACACTCCGTTTCCACACCGCTTCCGAAACAGAACTCGGCACATTGCGTACATTCGTTGAATTGCGTTCGCAGTGGGACCAAGGTGCAGAATGGGATCACAAGGGTGATTCCGCTGGTGGACAGCTCCGTTTTGCTTTCATCGAACTTGGTGGTATCCGCGTTGGTCTTGATGAATCCATCTTCAACCATTGGACAGGTTACTATGGTAATGTCATCAATGACGATATCGTAAACCCGATGGCTTACACACGTACCAATGTTATCAGCTATACTTTCAATGCAGGAAACGGTTTCTCCGCTATCTTGGGTGTTGAACAAGGCAACGATGACCTGAATAATGCTCGTGACGAAAACGGACATGATTTCGGCTATGGCTATAAATATTTCCGTGACGAAAATGGCAGTATAGAGACTAAAAAACATAAGCTTAGCGGAAAAATTGATGACTATACCCCGAATGTTGTCGGCGGCTTGAAATTCGTTCAAGGTTGGGGCGGTGTTTCGGTTGTTGGCGCATATGATGCCTATTATGAAGAATGGGCTGCCAAGGCTCGTTTGGATTTGAACGTTACCGATCAATGGAGCGTTTGGGTCATGGGTGGATATAAATCTGCCGATGATACATATATGGAAGACGATACCTATGGTCCTCATGGAAAATCTTCTTCACGGATAAAAGACGGCGTAACCAAGTACGGGATTTATCGCCAAATCAACTCAATCTATGGTGATTGGGGTGGTGACTGGTCTGTTTGGGGTGGTACAACCTTCAAATTCAATAAAAAGACCAGCTTCAACGCTCAAGTTTCCTACGACGATACAGATACATTCGCTGCATCTGTTAACGTAAAGTATGAATTGGTACCGGGTCTCGTCATTACTCCTGAATTGACCTATGTTTCTTGGGATAATGATTACAGTAAACGTAACGACGCCAATACAATTAAGTATGTTGACTCCCTCAAGGGGCAGGATGCTTTCCAAGGTATGGTTCGTATCCAACGTTCGTTCTAATTCTTGAATTGATTGAAAATAAGAACCGGTGGTTTTGCCACCGGTTTTTTTATGTTTGACGGGATTTTAAAGTGGCTTTTGAATATTTCGTGATAACGCGCCTATTGGCTGTGTTATTAAACTTTGCAACGCACTTGTCTCTACCTTTGTGATTACCTGTCAAGATTACTCAAGTCGCAAGCGTAACATTGTGATCGGCTCACGTTCCGGTAATTTTTCCCTTAACAGATTCAGCTTCATCAACTTGCATTTCGTAAATTTAATTAACTCACTTAGGGTGGAAGGTTTTCTTATAGGAACAGAATATAGTTTTGTCCGTAAAATCATGACAGACGGTTGGCTCATCCTGTTTGTCTGGAGATATTCAAGACGTAATCCCACAATCCGGTTAGAGATTTTTTATCAGGTAAAATTGAAGGTTGTATAAAAATATCTTTCGGTAATTCGATCTAACAAAACATTTTTGAACCGTTTTGAAATTTTAAAAAAAATACCCAGCTATTTTTAATCCGGATGTTTTTTAAATTTTGATAAAAATAATCTATTAATAAATTTTATATAAGTTATTAATTAAACTATTAGTTTAATTTTTAATTTTACTTATTTATATAAATTTTATAAAAAGTATATAAATTTTAATACTATTATTGAAAATAGATTCATATTTTTCAATACATAAAATTTGAATTTGGCATACTGAAAAAACGGTTTTTGCGTTACGTGAAATCGAAATGTCATTCAAAATTCATCATTTAATTCCACGTCATAACGATTTATTGATGTTCAGGGCAAGGGTATTTTGTGCTAGTGATGCCAAAATGCGCTTTTGCCTGTTGCCGTTTTAACTGGAATAAACAATGTCAGCAAAATTTGAGTTCCCGGCTGTTACGCCGCTTGTTGCGTCTCTCCCATCTACCGTTCCCTTTACAGGACCGGAATCAATCGAACGGAAAACAGGCCGTTTATTTCGCGCCCGATTGGGAGCCAATGAAAATGGCTTCGGACCTGCACCATCAGTCATCAAAGCACTACAGCAATCTAACAGTGAGGTCTGGAAATATGGTGATCCGGAAAACTATGATCTGATAAATGCTTTGGCAAATCTTTATAATTTAAAGCCTGAGCAATTGACGGTTGGCCCGGGCGTAGACTCGTTATTAGGATTGATTGTGCGGCAATACATCAAGCCTGGTGATGTTGTCATCAATTCGCTTGGCGGGTATCCGACGTTCAACTACCATGTAGCCGGTTTTGGTGGAAAACTGGTGAATGTTCCCTATTCGAACGACAAATCCGATCTTCAGGCTCTTTCGGACGCAGCTCATAAATATAAAGCAAAAATTGTTTATCTCGCAAATCCGGATAATCCGTTGGGAACATGGCACAATAAAAATGAGATAGAGGCTTTCATAACGAATTTACCGAAGACAACCTTGTTGGTTCTTGATGAAGCTTATGGTGAGCTTGCACCGAAAGATGAAATGCCGGAAATGTCCAAAATTTGGCCTAACGTGTTGCGTATGCGCACCTTTTCCAAAGTTTACGGACTAGCCGGATTGCGTTGTGGCTATGCGATAGGGCCAGCCGAACTCGTCTGCATGTTCGATAAAGTACGGGATCATTTTTCTGTCAACAAAATGGCACAAATTGCGGCGTTTCACGCTTTGGCGGACAGGAAATATCTTGATGAAGTTATAAGAAAAATCGACAATGCAAAAAAAGAAATTGTAAAAATTGCTGAAAGTCATGGATTAAAAACGTTACCATCAGCGACAAACTTTGTCGCGATCGATTGTGGACGTGATGGAAATTTTGCAAAAGACGTTCTGGACGGACTGATCAAGCGGGCGATATTCGTGCGTAAGCCTTCTGTTCCTGTTTTGGATCGGCTCATAAGAGTAAGCGTCGGTCCCCAAAAAGAGATAGATCTTTTTGCAGAAGCTTTTGCATCCGCGCTCGACGCGGCAAATAAGGGGTGAAAAATATGTCTGATCTGAATAAACGTATATTATGCGGCTTTTCCGGCCTCTATGGCGCCGGTGGTATTGCCGCTTATGCTGCTGCCTCGCATATCGGTGGCTATTATGAAGCCGTAGCACCTGTGCTTCTTGGTAATGCCGCGGCATTGCTGGGGCTTTCGGTTGCAACAAAAACAAACATCGTCATGCGTCTTTCCGGCTTTTTCATCATCATTGGCGTCGCACTTTTTGCCTCGGATATTATGTGTCGCGAATTTGCTGAAACACGTCTGTTTCCTTATGCTGCTCCACTTGGTGGCACAATCAACATTCTCGGCTGGCTTTTGTTAATCATTGCCTCATTTTTGCCTTTTGAAAAAGAAGACGATTAACGTATCAGATCGCTCGTCAAAACTTTTCTCTTATATAAAAATCTTGAATACTGCCTTTAAGGATATATGCATTCAAGCATAGGTCGCGTCCTTTGCGTCGTTCATTAATCACGCTTTATAGATGTTGACAAAATAACCTTTTAAGCCAAACATGCAAACCAACCTTGGGGAGCCTTTCGAGGCTGAGAGTCTGTATTGAATTGGTCAAAATCCAATCATTACAGTGACCCATTGAACCTGAACCAGTTAGGACTGGCGGAGGGATGGTGTTTATGTTTGACACGCTTTTAAATACGGCAGTCAATTAATTTTCAATCATTCCGCTCCGGTTTTAATTTGTGTGCCGAGAATTTACATTCCGGAAACCAGGCATCTGGTTCATTACGGCTTGACCGGCGTTGCAGATTTTTCTTGCAACGTCATTTGACTGTGGATGATGCGAATGCAAAAAACGAACAAGAAAATACTTGTCAGAGGATGTGGCGTCGCCGGCTTGACCAGCGCCTATATGTTGGCAAAAGCGGGAGCTGAAATAACAATCTCGGCTCCGGCGGATTCTCCCCGTGGAGCTGCAAGCTGGTATGCAGGCGGGATGCTTGCCCCCTATTGCGAACGAGAAAGTGCAGAAGCACGTGTTGAAGAACTGGGGTTACAGACAATGAAATGGTGGGCAGAAACCCTCCCTGATCTGGTGACACATCATGGCACCCTCGTTGTTGCGCCTCAACGAGACAGCGCAGAATTGAACCGTTTTTCGCAACGCACCGGCGGGCACCGTATAATTGATGGCGACGAAATTGCAAAACTCGAGCCCGACCTTGCCGGACGTTTCAACCGCGGTTTGTTTTATGAGACAGAAGGCCATATTGATCCTCGCAAAGCGTTGTTGGCTTTGAAACAAAAATTAGCCGATATGAATGCGCATTTTGTTGACGTTGGAGCAAGCGAAGACGGTTTTGATTTTATCGTCGATGCAACAGGCATCGCCCGTCTGGGGCAGGACAAAGACATGCGTGGTGTTCGTGGTGAAATGTTACTCGTGCACAATACCGAGATTTCCTTTTCAAGACCGATCAGGCTCGTTCATCCGCGAATTCCGCTTTATATTGTTCCGAGAGACAACGGAATTTTCATGATTGGTGCAACCATGATTGAAAGCAATGATGATCGGCCGATTACTGCGCATTCAATGATGGATTTTCTGAATGCTGCCTACACCATTCATCCGTCCTTTGGCGAAGCCGATATTGTAGAAATCGGAGTAGGCGTACGCCCTGCCTATGAGGATAATTTTCCGCGAGTAAAGCAGGACGGGAACCACATTTATGTCAACGGAATGCACCGCCACGGATACCTCATCTCGCCCGAGATGGCCCGTCAGGTGACTGAAATTGTGATGGGCTGATAAAAATGCGGTTATTCGTTAATGACGAAGAAAAGAATGTACGCGCCGAAACGCTTTCGGCTCTTTTAAGGGAGCTCGATTATGAAGGTAATTGGCTGGCAACAGCCGTCAATGCCGAGCTTGTCAGTGAAAGCGAACGCGAACATTTCAAATTAAAAAACGGCGATAGAATTGAAATTCTAAGCCCTATGCAGGGAGGTTGAGCACGTTGCTTGAACTTTATGATAAAAACTTTTCGTCCCATCTTCTGTTAGGAACGGCACAATATCCATCACCAAAAATTCTTGAGGAGGCAATACGTGCTTCCCATACAGAGGTTGTAACGGTATCTCTACGTCGCGAGACGGCAGGCGGAAAACAAGGAGGCCAGTTTTTTTCTCTTATTCAATCCCTCAAAGTATCCATTTTACCAAACACCGCCGGATGCTTTACAGTAAAAGAAGCTGTTACAACGGCGCACATGGCGCGTGATCTTTTCAAAACACCCTGGATTAAACTGGAAGTTATAGGCAATGCCGACACATTGCAGCCGGATGTGTTCGCTTTGGTCGAAGCTGCCCGCATTCTTAACGAAGAAGGATTTCAGGTTTTTCCTTATACGACAGATGACCTCATTGTCGCAGAAAAGCTTGCTGATGCAGGATGCCGTGTCATTATGCCATGGTGTGCCCCTATCGGATCGGCAAAGGGGCCAAGGGATGTTGACGGCTTGCGTACAATTCGTGCCAATTTTCCCGAGCTTTCTTTGATCGTAGATGCCGGAATCGGTCGCCCGTCACATGCGACTAAAGCTATGGAACTCGGTTATGATGGTGTATTGCTCAATACAGCGGTCGCCAAGGCCGGTGATCCGGTATTGATGGCGGAAGCGTTTGCAAATGCTATAAAAGCCGGACAAAGTGCATATAAAGCCGGAATGCTGGAGCCCAGAGATGTTGCTGTTCCTTCAACACCGGTGTTTGGAAAGGCAGTATTTTGATTAGATTGGATCCTTTTTATCTTATCGTTGACAGTGCAGACCGGATTGAAAAACTGATACCGCTTGGTGTCAAGCTGGTACAATTGCGCATGAAAAATGTTCCTCCAGAGGTTCTTCACCAGCATATCCAGAGGGCAAAACTTGTTTGCAAACAATTTCATTGTCAATTGATTATTAACGATTACTGGAAAGCGGCAATTGAAGAGAAATGTGACTTTATTCATCTCGGGCAGGAAGATCTTGTCACTGCCAATGTCGACAAAATAAAGAAAGCAGGATTAAAACTTGGTGTCAGCACACATGATGCAAGCGAGCTTAATAAAGCGCTTGCCGTTAAGCCGGATTATGTCGCGTTGGGGCCTGTCTATCAAACCATATTGAAAAAGATGAAATGGCAACCTCAAGGTTTAGAAAAAGTGACCCGTTGGAAAAAGCTCGTTGGTGATCTTCCACTGGTTGCAATCGGCGGATTGAATCCGGAGCGTGCCAAGGCTGTATTGGAAGCCGGCGCCGATAGTGCTGCCGTGGTAACCGATATTGCCATGAACGAAAATCCAGAAGACCGTGTAAAACAATGGTTGGAAGCAACACAAAAATGGCGCTGATGCCGAAAATACTCATTGTTGCCGGAACCGATCCGACAGGCGGCGCGGGTATCGTGCGTGATATCGAAACAGCAAGCCATTTTTCGGTCAGAACGGGGCTTGCTGTCACTTCCGTTAATGTGCAGGATGACCACCACGTCGAAACGAAGCTGCCGATGAATGGGGATATTATCCGCGGGCAAATGTTGGCAGCGCTCCGGTCCGATAAAATTTTGGCTATTAAAGTGGGAATGACGGGATCGCCCGAGATTGTCGCGGCAATATGCAGCGTTCTTGACAATTTTTCTGATATTCCGGTTATACTTGATCCAGTCATCCGCGCTTCATCAGGCGGTGTCCTTGCGGATGACAGAACAGTGACTGCCATTAAAGAAAAGCTGTTGAAATATTGTTATCTCGTGACGCCCAATCTTCCCGAGCTTGCTGCTTTGACCGGTGAAAACCTTTCCGAAAATCATTCCCAAACGATTGAGCAGGCAAAAAAACTGTTAGCTTCCGGTTCGAAATATGTTCTTGCAAAAGGCGGGCATGAAACGGGAGATATTGTGATCGATAGTCTTGTTTCCTCTTCCCGTACCACCAATTTTTCGAATTCACGTGTCAATGCAACGATGCGAGGAACAGGATGCACCTTATCAACGGCCATTGCCTGCGAGATAGCCAAAGGTAACTCATTGGAAGATGCAGTCAAAACTGCCAAAAACTATGTCTATCAATTGTTGCTGGAACGTGTCGCTTCTTTTTCAAAAAGTTAAATTTTTTAAGAGTTAAAAAGGCCGTCTTTAATCACCGCCCGATTTGCATGTTTCATTTTTATAGATTTTTCCATGACTTTTTGGCTATTTCCACTTCACTTGAAAAGGACCACAATGCAATCAACCGGAATTGCCAAACACGGAGGAAATCGTTGATGATAGACAAGAATCGTGTTTCCGTCATTTGTGGTGACATTACGACGCTTGATGTTGATGCCATTGTCAATGCAGCCAATACAACTCTTCTTGGCGGTGGCGGAGTGGATGGCGCAATCCATAGGGCAGCTGGTCCCGAACTGCTTGCCGAATGCAAGGCGCTTAATGGTTGTAAAACAGGTGAAGCCAAGCTCACAAAAGGTTACCGTCTTCCCGCTCGCTACATTATCCACACAGTCGGACCGATCTGGTATGGCGGCGTCGACCATGAAGCAGAAAAACTTCAATCATGCTACAACAATTCGCTTGCAATTGCGAAAAACGAGCAATTCCAATCTGTCGCATTTCCTGCAATTTCATCCGGTGTCTATGGCTATCCCCACAAGCAAGCGGCAAAAATTGCTATTTTCACCACTATCAAGTTTTTAGAAAATAATAATTTTCCCCAAACAGTCGTTTTTTGTTGTTTTTCAAAAGATATGGAAAAGATTTATCGCGATCAACTCCACCTTTTTCATCTCGACTCATAAATTTTTGAAAATGCGAAATGCAAATTTTCTTCTATCAAGGCGTTTAACAAAAGCTGGCACACAGATGACAAATAAAAGCTCCAATTTTTCAGAAGTTAAGCCAATGGTTGGGCATTAACGCCAAAATAGTCATCCCATATTTAGGGTGGCAGCAGAACCTGGCTCATCTGAGAGTGTTGCGCAAAACCATCAGATCACTGAAAATACTGTAGAGAAATGCTGCTCAACAAAGATAACTGGTTTCAGACGAAGTAAATTATGCAATATGGTTAACGAAGGGAGCCAAATTATGCTGATTCGTCGCTTTTCTATATTGTTTTTGACTTTGGTTTTTGTAGCTGTTTTGGGTGCTTTCGCCTTGTTTCACGCAAAAACTCCAGCTTATGCTAAGCCAATTTTTGCTCCCGTAACAACACAACCGACAAATTAATGATTGGCTTGCGCCGCGTTCTTGGCGGCAATCAGAATGAGTGAACATTCCGGCAAATCCGGCTTTGAAACTTTTGCGTTCATTTGGCTAATTTTCGTTGTTTTATCGACTATACCGCTATTTGCGAGTTTATTTTCACCTTTTCATCCGCTTTTTGATTCACTCGCCGATATTCGCATTCCTCTGGCCTTTTTAACAATCATATCGGCTCTACCTCTTTTTCTTACAAAATATTGGCGAAAAGCTCTTTTCCCGATTGCATTTGTCGGTGTTGTCATTAGTTTAAGCATGAATGATGGCGGCGTTTCGCCAAACTCCGGAATGCCAAAAAGCTCGACTGTCAAACTGTTGCAGGCCAATTTGCGTTTTGACAATCAAACTCCGGAACAATTCCTGGCTCTTATAGAAAAAGAAAAGCCTGATATTATCACGGTGCAGGAAGCATCCGCAAAATGGCGCGACTTCTTTCAAAATAACAATTTGAAGATTATCGGTTGCGTAGCCGACAATGATCGCGCAGGTGCGACAGGCGTTATCCTGTCAGATAGTTTTTTATCCCGTTACGGTTTTTCCGGTTCTCCTATCGTCACATGTTATGATGCAACAACGACCCGTGGTTACGTAGCAAAAATAAAATTACAGGGAGATAATCCAAACCATCTTCAACTTGATATCATCTCTGTCCATCTCGCCTGGCCATGGCCGTTCGGGCAAAATTTACAATTGGACGAACTCGAAAAGGGTGCATTCAGAAATGATCTTGAGAGCAATATTTCCGGACGAATTATTGCAGGTGATTTCAATAGCGTATCTTGGAGCAACACCGTTTCAAGAATGGAAAGACTAACCGGTACACGTCACATTTCCGGCATCGGTCCAACATGGCTCTCATATGGCTTCCCCGCTCTTTTACGGCCTTATTTGGGACTCCCTATTGACCAGATTCTGCTTTCCAAGGACATCGAAACTACAAGCGTTAAACGCCTTTCATCGTTTGGCTCCGATCATCTACCGGTACTTGCCGAATTCTGTTTCAAATCTGACCGGTTTTGACACAAAACTCAGTTAAATTCCGGCGTTTCCATGAAACTCCGAGAAAAACAACGCCAAATCCGGACTGAATGAACCTTTTTCTGTTTTATTTTTGAATTTCTTTAAACGTTACGCATTTTAGTTCAGACCATTTTCTCGTAACGAGATTTTCTAAAAATGTTTATGGAAACACCTATGTTCACGGATAACGAAGCCTTATTCGACCTCATTTCGGAGAGTGCCGACCACGTAGAAGAATATGGGTTGACGGTCGACTTACAACGGTTAAATGAAAGCGGCGCACTTCGTGCCTGTTTGCCCAAAAAGCTTGGTGGAAGCAATTGGGCTTTGACAAAAAGCGAAGATGAAACGAAAGCCGCATTCGATTTTTTACGCAGGCTTGGCAAAGCCAATCTGTCGCTTGCACGGCTTTTCGAAGGGCATCTTCATGCCGTGCGTCTTATCGAACTTTTTGCTGAAAATCGTTTGAGAAAAAACATTTTTTCCAAAGTCAAAGAAGGTGCTCTTTTGGGAGTTTGGGGTGCCAGTCTCAATCAACCTTTGAGATTTACCACTTTGCCGAACGGAAAAATCAAGCTCCACGGTGTAAAACGTCTGGTAACCGGATTGGGAATGGTTGAATTCGCAATTATACGTTTAAGGAACAACGACGATGATTGCGACCAGCTTGCTGTGGTAGATGTCACCGATACAGCCCGACAAAATATCGAATACTGGGATGCTTCGGGCATGCGCCCTACTCTTACCGGTTCGTTCGATTTCTCTGATATGGAAATAAGAGAATCCGATCTTTTGGGAAAACCTGGCGATTTTCATCTGGAACCCCATTATATTGGCGGCGTCTGGCGCCATAGTGTTGCCCATCTCGGGGGTGCCGAAGCCATTATAGATACCTGGCGCGAAATGCTCATCCGGAAGAACCGCCTTGATGACCCTTTCCAGTTAACGCGGCTTGCAAAAGCAAGATCGGAAACATTGGCGGCGTCTGCAATGCTTTTTAAAACTGCTTGTCTCGTCGAAGAGGCAACGCGCAAACCGACGAAGGCTAATGTTGACGATGCAGTTCTGGCCTGTCTTCTGGCGCATGACCAGATGGAAGATGTGTGCGTCCGAATTCTTAACCTTTGCGAGAAATCACTTGGCATGGAAGCCTTTATCGAACGTTGCCCGATCGAGCGGATGCGGCGTGATCTTTCCATGTTTATCCGCCACATTGCTCCTGATGCAAGGCTTCTCAAAGCCGCAGGTTTTCTCATGGAGCGGCATGACGAACCGCTGTGGTGAACCTGTTTGTCGACCATTATAAATTTCAACGCATCAAAAAGCGCTGCATGACATAAAACAATAAATGCTTTTTGTTGGAAATATTTGGGCGCCATAGCGCTCAGGGCTTCTCCGAAAAGTCAAATTTTTGCACCCTTTCGATTAAGGAAAATTACAATTTACGTGTCTGACCGGTTTTCATAATAGCGGCATCATCCGACAAGATTTTACACACAAGAGCGTCTTCGCTTGACTTACGATGATGGGAGGCGCTCGTTATCAAAAACATCTGATATCCAAGCTTGAAGAGCTTTATTGCTTGGTCTATTCATTAGCTTTAAAAAGCAAAAGGCTAATATGTCAGAGCGACACAACAACACGATTTCCTTCGAGGAATTGCTTGGCTTCTATTCCGAAGCCGGTGTCGACACGCCCCTTGCTGACAAACCAATTGATCGTTTTAAGCAATCGGCTGAAATAGCAAAACGGTTAACTGCCGCCGCACATGAAACAACCAATCCACCACAAAGGGGAACCGTTCACTCCGCTACCCGCCATGCTGCAACGCCGCGTATTTCGATTGAAGGACAAGTAGCGACAGCAAATGAACTTGCCCGCAATGCCAGAAACCTTGATGAACTGTTCGACGCACTCAAATCCTTCAACGGATGCACATTGAAACTTACCGCGAAAAACACGTGTTTTGCAGATGGCACGCCACATTCGAAACTGATGCTCGTAGGTGAAGCACCGGGGCGCGAAGAGGATTTACAGGGCATTCCTTTCGTCGGTCGATCCGGCATGTTACTCAACCGTATTCTCGCGGCAATCGGTTTGAAACGCGAGGGCGTTTATATTGCGAATACTATACCATGGCGTCCACCTGGTAACCGTACTCCGACCCCCATGGAAACCGAGCTTTGCCGTCCGTTTATCGAGCGACAGATAGAATTGGCTGCGCCAGAAATTCTTGTTGCTCTGGGCGGGCCAGCTATGCAGGTGCTGACCGGTGTCAAAAACGGTATTATCCGCACGAGAGGAAAATGGCTCTCGCATCAGATGGATAACGGCAAAACCATTCCGGTTATGCCAACATTTCACCCGGCCTATTTATTGCGAACACCGAGCCAGAAGAAACTAGCCTGGGCTGATTTTCTGGAAATCCGCAATGCGCTTGACCAGCGGGTTTAAGCATTCGGGATTTGCACTCAACGGTGTTTATGAAACAGTGCACGGTGGCGTGTATGGTTTTTACCGATAACATGGGACTCACGCAATATAATGAAAATGCCCGAGCCGATGACGAGGCACGCACCGAACAACATTGCTATTGTCGGAATTTCATCAAAGACGAAATAGCCGCTCAAAAGGCTTAACAACATTGATGTATATTCAAATGGTGCAACTGTTGAAGGTTCGGCATGCCTATAAGCCTGAGTCATGAAAATTTGCGCAATGCCACCGAACAAACCGGCCAGAACGAGCATGGAGGCCTGATAAAAATCGGGAACAACCCATCCGAACGGAACTGTAATTAATGATATAATGCTTGACGTTATCATGAAATAGAGAGTGATCGTCGTTGTCTTTTCGGTAAACACAAGTTTGCGGACAAGCAACATCGCAATGGCTGCCATGATTGCTGCACCAAGCGCGGAAAGCGCACCGATTGAAGCGCTGACATCGGCATTTGCCGTACCAAGAATGGTAAGGCGTGGCCAAACAATGATCAACACACCGATAAGGCCGACGATCACCGCACTCCAACGATAAAAATAAACTTTTTCATGAAGAAAGATGGCACATAAAACCACAAGAATGAGCGGTTCGCCATAACCGATGGCAACTGTTTCGGGAAGCGGTAGAAGGGTCAAAGCATAAAAGCTGAATAGCATTGAAAAAGTGCCGAACATTCCCCGAAAAACATGTCCGGTCAGGTTTTTGGTGTAAAGCACCGTTTTAAGCTGTTTGAGTGACATGACCCAAAGGATGATCGGGACAATGCCAAAAAACGATCTAAAGAAGCTTAATTCGCCAGCCGGAATGCCTTTGGCCGACTTCAAAAAACTATACATCACCACAAAACAGACGACCGACAAAATCTTCATCCAGATTCCGAGCATGACATTCCCCGAAGGGGCATGCGGAATAGCCGGTGATTGTTTTTGCACGAGTTTTCTCCTGTCGGTAAAGCGCTTCATTGGCAGTCGTTAAGACTAAAGGAATAAAATTGCCAGTTGCTTTGCGTAAGACATCTTTTTCGTTCATATACAACGTCGATGTCAAAATAAATGTTTTGACCGTCGCGCAAATGATATTTCCCATTCACATTGGTGTGCATGAACAGAGATTTCTTTTCGAGCCGGTTGTCGTTTCGACAAAATATGCTTACCTTCATGATAAACTTCTATAAAAAGGCACGATTTATGACCAAATCTGACACTCCAGTATACCGTCTTGAAGATTACTCGCCCACCGATTACGCAATTTCCAACACCGAGCTTGATTTTTCGCTTCACCCCACTGAAACAATCGTAAAATCGAAGCTTTCGCTTTCCCCCCGAAAAAACACCAAACCGGGAACACCACTGGTTCTTGTCGGGGACGAATTGAAACTGTTGTCAGTGGCAATCAATGGTCAGAAACTCGAACCTAAAGACTATTCGGCAACACCTGATAAACTTGAAATTCACAATCCCCCTTCAGGCAAATTTATTCTTCAGGTTGCCACGCAAATCAATCCCAAGAAAAATCGCCAATTGATGGGGCTTTATCTGTCTAATGGTGTCTATTGCACACAGAACGAGCCACAGGGCTTCCGCCGGATGACCTATTTTTATGATCGTCCCGATATTCTGTCGGTTTTCAGAACCCGGATCGAAGCGGATGAGAAGAATGAGCCTGTACTTCTTTCCAATGGCAATCTCGTAGAAACCGGAAAACTTGAGGGCGGACGCCATTATGCAATCTGGGAAGATCCGCATCCCAAACCATGCTATCTTTTCGCTCTCGTTGGAGGTGCTCTTGACCATTATGATGACAGCTTCACCACGATGTCTGGGCGGAAAGTAAAACTCGGAATTTATGTCGAAAAAGGAAAAAGGGAACGCGCGGCTTATGCAATGGATTCACTCAAACGTGCTATGCGTTGGGATGAAGAAAAGTTCGGGCGCGAATATGACCTTGATATTTTCAATATTGTCGCTGTTTCCGATTTCAATATGGGCGCAATGGAAAACAAAGGACTTAATGTTTTCAATGATAAATATGTCCTTGCCGACCCGAACACAGCAACAGATACCGACTATGCCGGCATAGAACGCGTTATTGCACACGAATATTTTCACAATTGGACAGGCGATCGAATTACCTGCCGTGACTGGTTCCAACTTTGTTTAAAAGAAGGTTTGACAGTCTATCGCGATCAGGAATTTTCGTCTGACCAACGCTCGCGCCCTGTTCATCGTATTTCCGATGTTCGTGTACTGAAAATTGCGCAATTTCCTGAAGATGCTGGCCCCCTTGCCCATCCGGTTCGCCCACGGCAGTATCGTGAAATCAACAATTTTTATACGACAACCGTCTATGAAAAAGGGGCAGAGGTCGTACGCATGGTTCATACCATGCTTGGCGACGAGCTTTTCCGCAAAGGCATGGATCTTTATTTCCAACGCCATGATGGCGAGGCTTGCACCATTGAAGACTTCATCGCCTGTTTTGCCGATGTTTCAGGACGTGATTTATCACAATTCATGCTGTGGTATGAGCAAGCAGGAACACCGACAGTAACCGTTGACAGCCATTATAAAGATGGTGTCCTGACACTTGATTTGACGCAGACTGTTCCCGATACTCCCGGTCAATCAAATAAAAAACCGATGGTTATTCCCCTTTCCTTCGGGCTTTTGGGCAAAAACGGTAAGGATATGCCCTATCAGGCCGATAACCATATTGAAAACAATGTCATTGTTTTATCCGAAGCAAAGCAAACCGTTCATATCCGGGACCTGAAAGAAAAGCCGGTTTTATCGCTGCTGCGCGGATTTTCGGCCCCGATTAATCTGAAGATGGAAGAAAGTGATGATGACTTGGCTTTCCGCGCACGCTTTGATGCTGACGAGGTCAACCGCTGGGAGTCACTCAACCAGTTAATGGGTAAGGCTCTGGTTGCTGCAATTGCCGACCATACGCATGAAAAACCCGAGATGCCTGAAAAACTTCAAGCCCTTATTGAGGCACTTCTTGACGATGACACGTTGGAACCTGCTTTCCGGTCGCTTTGCCTCCAATTGCCTTTGGAAGTCGAACTTGCCCGCATGATCGGTCATGATGTTGATCCTGACCGCATCTTTAATGTTCGCCAGTCTTTCATGAAGTCGCTGGCTGAACATTTAAAACCGAAAATGCTGCAAGTTTTCGACAAAATGCAGACAGCAGGCCGTTATTCGCCAAAAGCCGAACCGGCTGGCAAACGTGCGTTGAAAAACACTGTTCTGAATTATCTGGCACTTGCCGAAAACACACCTATCCGTGCTTTTGAAGCCTATAAGGCGGCTGACAACATGACAGATAGGATGGCAGGGCTAACCATTCTGGTTCACCACTTCAATGAGACAAATGAAGCTAAAGAAGCACTTTCCGATTTCGAAAAGCGTTATGGCAACGACCCGCTTGTTATGGACAAGTGGTTTTCTGTTCAGGCAACAGTTCCGGGCGAAAAAACCTTGGCGCATGTCAAAGAGCTTATGAAACATCCGCTCTTTTCGCTTGATAACCCGAACCGGACTCGTGCGCTTATTGCCGCATTTGCAGCTTCGAACCAGACGGGCTTTAACAGGGTTGATGGTGAAGGATACAAGCTGCTCGCTGATATTATCCTGACTGTAGACAAAGAAAACCAGCAACTTGCTGCGCGTCTTTCAACGCTCACGCGCTCATGGAAGCAACTCGAAACAAAACGTCAAAATAAACTCAAAGAACAGTTGGAACGGATATTGAAAGCACCAAAGCTTTCGGTGGACGTTTCCGACATCGTAAGCCGCACACTCGGTTAACAATCGAAATTCCGGCGGGAAGAAGATATTTCTTCCCGCTTTTTTCTTGAAAATTTTCTGAAATATTCCTCGACGCTACCCGTTAAAACGGCCTTTTCCTGTCAGGACGCTGTGACAGCGTTAAAAAATTATTAAAGCTTTTGTTCTAAGCTTGATGAATGAAAAAAGATCCCACGCAAAGAAAAAGCTGGACAGGACGAATCAGTTTTGATTCATTGGGCTTGTTCGGATGTTTTGCGTACCGAATCAGTTCTCCGGTTTATCCGTTAACTTTAGAGGGGGCCAGAAATGGCGCATTTGGACGCGTTAGACGCGCCCACAGGGACATTTGTTGATTCAAAACCTTCGCAAAAAAAGCGTAAGGCCGGGTCAGCTCATGTCGATTTGCTTTCTGGTCCAGCCTACAAAAGGCTGCTCACAATCGAGCCATGGCTGCGTCGTGCCATACCTCTGATAATTCTGATTTTTCTTGTTTTGCTTGCAGCAACCCGTCTGGTCCAGCTTTACGAATGGCGGCAAACAATTGATACGACAACAAGATCGGCCATTATGCTGGCAACCGGACATATCGGCAGTTCTGTTGACCGTGCTGTCTATTCAAAAGAACAGGATGAACCGAATTCGGGTTCAATTTCAAACAACGATTTGCAAAACATCCTTATCGACTTCCGCACACAGGGTTTGATTGCGAGCTCGGCCCGTATTGCTATCGTTGATGAAACAGGCACTGTCGTTGCAGCCTCGGGGATGGAGACGCTGATCAATCGTCCCCTGTCGGATTCAGTTGGTGATGCACAAGCTCTCTTTGTACTCGGACGCAGTGCCGGTGTGATGGAAGTCAAAATTGACGGAAAAGCTTCATTGGCATCTTTCGACCAGGCCGCGCAAGGAAAATTCGGTGTGTTTGTCGGAGAAGAAAGCGAGCAGATATACCTTGAATGGCGCAAAACCGTTTCAATCAATATTACGATTTTCGCCGGAACAGTCGGCGTCATACTAGCCATTCTTTACGCCTATTATGCGCAAGCTGCGCGTGTTCGTGATACCGATCTCATTTCTGAAAAAATCCAGAACCGCATCGACATGGCAATGATGCGCGGGCGTTGCGGCTTATGGGACTGGAACATGGCAAGCGGACGCGTTTATTGGTCACGTTCCATGTATGAAATGCTCGGTTTCAAACCAAAAGATGCACTTCTGTCGATCTCTGAAATCGCTTCCATTATCAATCCTGCCGATGCCGATCTTTATGAACTGGCACGTGACTTGATGAGCGGTGAAAAAGATCACATTGATATCAACCTTCCTATGCGCCACGCTGATGGCCATTATGTTTGGATGCGTATCCGTGCCGAGGTTGCTCAAGAGGAAGAAGCCCACCTCGTCGGTATTTCATTTGACATAAGCGAACAACATCAATTTGCCGAGCAGACGGCACAAGCTGATCTGCGTATTCGCGATGCTATAGAAAACATTTCGGAATCCTTTGTGCTGTGGGATTCGGAAGGGCGTCTCGTCATGTCAAACAGCAAGTTCCGTGAATATGCTTCACTTCCCGACCACATGCTGCAACCCGGGGTGCAAAGGGCTACAGTCGAGGCAATGGCAAAACCTGCCATCAACGAAATGTCGGTTGAGCATGATGACACCGGCAACTTTACCAGTATCCGCCAAATGGCTGATGGAAGCTGGCTCAAAATTAACGAACGCCGTACGCAGGATGGTGGTCTGGTCTCGGTTGGTACCGACATTTCCGAACTCAAACAACAACAAAAAAGTTTGGAAGATAGCGAGAGACGGCTTTATTCCTTTATTCAGGAACTGAAACTCGCCCGCCAGAGCGCTCAACAGCGCGCCACCGAAGTTGAAAAACTGAACGAAAGTCTGCAATCGGAAAAAGAACGTGCCGAAAGCGCCAATAAGGCAAAATCCGAATTTTTGGCAAATATGTCACATGAATTGAGAACGCCGCTCAACGCCATTATCGGTTTTTCGGAAATGATGATACAGGGCACCTTTGGCCCATTGGGATCAGAACGCTATGCCGAATATATGAATGATATCCATAATTCGGGTACGCATTTACTGACACTTATCAATGATATTCTTGACATGTCCAAGATCGAAGCCGGACGGTTCACCCTTTCAAGCGAAAATGCCGATCTTGAGCCGATTATCAGCGAGACATTGCGTACTTTGACGCCGCAGGCACAAGAAAAGAATATCACTGTAACAGCCGATATTACACCGAAACTCCATGGCGATATCGACCGGCGAGCCATTCATCAGGTGTTCCTCAATATTCTTTCGAATGCAGTCAAATTCACTCCGTCAGGTGGCCATATCGACGTTAAGGGCTATCAGAAAGACGACAAACTTGTCTTTGTTTTCGCCGATACCGGTGTTGGTATTCCTGAATCGGCCATTGCAAAACTTTGCCAACCTTTTGAACAGGTTGAAAACCAGTTTACCAAAACCCATGCCGGTTCCGGTCTTGGACTTGCAATCTCCCGTTCTCTGGTCGAACTTCATGGCGGAGCGCTTGATATTGCTTCAAAAGAAAGCAAGGGAACAACGGTTACCATCACCTTGCCGATTACCCAGAAACACTAACTTCTATCAAACTTTAAAGTCTCATTCGTTCGGAATGTGTTCGTTAATAATCCCTCTTCTCCACTTCGGTTTTCTATGGTGATCGTTAGAGAAAACTCGCAACCTCTGTCAGAAAAAGGCGGCGTCGCTTAACTTTCACACGTGCCCGTTCATCATCCCCGCCGTTCATTATCATGCCCATCCATAATCCTGATTGTTCGCCAATCTTTCCGTGAGCAATTCCTCCCCTTATAAAAAGCTAGCAACGGCGATCAATTGAGGCTTTACGGTCACCGCAAGCTGCAAGCTTTTTCAACGTTCAATTTGTTTCTTATGCCGGATTGTTGTTGATGCTGCCTGATAGTGCATTTTCCAACAACAAACAGAAAAAAGTGCAACAGCGTTTGCCGATAAGCTTATCAGACTGAAGCAATTTATAGTTTTCGGGATAAGAAATTAGTCTCCCGCTCTCTATCCACAAAAACTCAGGCCACCACGTCATCAAAAATTTCGCTAACAGTGTTTGCCGTTTCAACAATCAAGCTCTCGACGTGGTTCAAATCCGGTTCGCCTACAGTCCTTTGTAAGAGATCTGCCAGCCCCGGCGGCATATCATCCGGATCGAGCTTGTCATTCAGGCATAACCGCATCATCTGACTTAAATTTGTATATACGCGATAAGCATGATGAAGTTCGCCAACGGAAGAGATAGACAAGAAGGATTGGGGCAATTTTTCCAGAACTTCGCCTGTTGTACGGCCTACAACAAATTCGCTTTGGTGCGTAATCAATGCGAATTGAGCAATGAATTCGAGGTCGACTTGCCCACCACGCATTGTTTTGAAATCCCATATATTGATCGGCGGTTTTTCCTGCTCGATCAATTCGCGCATTTCGCGCACATCATGGGAAACCTTTTTCTTATCGCGCTTTAAAGCAATAATAGCGGCCACCTCATCTTCAAGCTCTTGCAAAAACAATTGGTCGCCTGCAACGCCGCGGGCACGGGTGAGTGCCAGATGTTCCCACACCCACGCTTCATTTCTTTGATATTTTCCGAATGCCTCGAACGGCACAGCAACCGGCCCCTTATTTCCCGATGGACGCAATCTCAGATCAACTTCGTAAAGAACCCCCTCGCCTGTCGGTGCCGACAAAGCCGATACCAGACGTTGCGTCAGACGCATGTAATATTGGGAAATATAAAGCGGCTTTTCACCATCCGACATTTCTGTCTTATTGTCGTAATCATAAAGCAGGATAAGATCGAGATCGGAACCGGCCGTAAGCTCATGGCTACCAAGTTTACCCATCCCCAATATTCCGACGCGTCCGCCTTTGACAAAACCATGCACACGGGAAAATTCCTGCTCGACGGCCTCAAGTGTATTGGCAATCATCAAATCGGCGAGATCAGTGAAAGCACGTGCAGCGCGCTCACCTTCGATAGCACCGTTAAGAAGCCTGATGCCGATGAGGAAGCGCTGTTCACTTGCAAAAAGGCGCAATTGATCAAGAATATCTTCATAGTTGGAAACGCCGCTTAAGAAAAATTCCAGCCGGTTTTGCAAATAGGTTTTTGTCGGCAATTCGGCAAAAATTGCCGGATCAAGCATACCGTCGAAAATGTGCGGTTTTCTGGTAATAATATCGGCAAGACGCGGTGCCGAGCTCATGATGAGAACCAGCATATCCAGCAACGAAGGATTGGATTGTAACAGGCTGAAGAGCTGGATACCTGACGGAAGCCCCTGTAAAAAAGCATCAAACCGTGACAAGGCCTCGTCTGCTCTTTTGGTAGCACCAAATGCTTTAAGAAGCGCAGGTGTCAGTTCGGTCAATCTTTCTCTGGCTTCTGCAGATTGGGTTGCACGATAACGCCCGAAATGCCAAGTCCGGATGATGCGGCAAATATCACTGGGGCGTGCAAAGCCCAATTTCGATAATGTCGCAAGCGTGCCCGGGTCATCATCCTCACCGGTAAACACCAGATTTCCGGCCTCTGACCCTAGTTCCTTTTCCTGTTCGAACAATGCTGCATAATGATGCTCGACGGTTGTCAACGTTTCCAGAAAATCGCGGGTAAAATCATTGATATTTGCGTACCCCATCATATAGGCAACGGCGGTAAAGTCTCTATCATCCTCGGGCAGGATATGCGTCTGTTCATCTTCGAGCATCTGGATGCGATGTTCAACATTGCGTAAATAAGCATATTTCTCGCTCAATACATCACGTGTTTCGACATTGATCCAGCCGAGAGAACAGAGTTCGGCAAGCATATCGACAGTACGCCTCCCCCGAAGTTCGGGAAAACGCCCGCCGGCGATCAATTGCTGGGTTTGCACAAAAAACTCGATTTCGCGTATTCCACCGCGTCCGAGTTTGACATTGTGGCCGCGAACAGCAATTTCCCCATGGCCTTTATAAGCATGAATTTGACGTTTGATTGAATGGATATCGGCAATAGCCGCATAATCCAGGTATTTGCGCCATATATAGGGGGATAATTCGTGGAGAAACTCGTCACCAGCCTTGATATCGCCTGCGACAGGACGCGCTTTGATCATGGCTGCACGTTCCCAATTCTGTCCCCGACTTTCATAATAATGGAGAGCCGCACTTATTGGCAGAGCAAGAGGAGTAGAGCCGGGATCGGGGCGCAACCTCAAATCGACGCGAAAGACATACCCGTCAGCGGTGCGTTCCTGCATGATACGGATAAGCCGACGTATCATTTTGGAAAAAACATCTATGCTTTCAAATGGTTCGCCAATATGGGACGACGTTTCGTCAATAAAAACAATAAGGTCTATGTCGGAAGAATAATTAAGTTCGCGAGCACCGAGTTTTCCCATTCCGAGAACAACGAGTCCGCACTCTTTTTCCGGATTGTTGTAATCGGCAAGACTGATTTTGCCTTGATTATGTGTATCTCTTAATAAAAATCGCAGGGCAGCCCCGAGTGTAACTTCAGCAAGTTTTGTCAACCATTCCGACGTCATGGCAGATGTAAAGAGCCCGCCAAGATCAGCCAGCGCAATCAACACATGCATTTCAAGTTTTTTTTGCCTCAGTGAGGCCATTAAAAGCGCTTCGGTTATATTTTCAAGCCTATCTATCCGCGAAGTTTCCTCAAGCAAATCATGCAACCGTTCCGATATATCTTTATGAAGAAGCGGAGCAATAAAGGCCGGATTGCGCACAAGCGTTTCACGTAAAAAAGGTGAAAGCGTCATGACTGTACCCAGAAATTCCGACTGGCCCTTGCCTTTTTCAAGTTCGCTGGCAAGTTCTTCGAGCCCATTTTCACGGGCTTTGTCTGTCATATCGGCCAGCCATTGTGAGCCGGTTGCATCAAGCGGGGTTAAATGTTTCAACTTTTCATTCCAGAAAGCTTGTTGCATCACTCTTCGTCTTCCCTAATTATACGGCATGACAGTGCTATCTCATGTCTTTCAACATTAATAGAAGACTATTTAATGAACAACAGAAATGACAAACGACTAAATTGAAATGCTGTGTTATTGTTTTTCTTAAGCTGCAGCTTTTTCTGTTTGATGTTATGCGACACCAATTTTGCTGTTATGGCTTGTTTGTCCCGATTTTTTCTTGTGACAACTCGGGAAAAGAAAGAACAGCTTTCAAACCGGGCTTTGCATCCTCAAGTATAAGTTCGCCACCATGAAGTTTCATAACGGCTTTTGCCAAACTCAAGCCGATTCCGAAACCCGGTTTTGTTCGGCTATCTTCAAGTCTTACAAACCGTTTGGTGACCCTTTCCCTGTCTTCAGGCGCAATACCCGTGCCATTGTCACTCACGATAATTTCAACACGGCCGGCGTTTTTTGCCATAGATAACGATACAAAAGGCTTTCTTTCAGGTACCGTACCATATTTGATGGCGTTTTCGATCAGATTGATAAGTGCTTGCGCCAGAAGTTCCCTGTTTAACAACAAGGTTACATCAAATGTTTTCCCCATATTGAATGTAACGCCTGCTTCTTCGGCAACCGGCCCGTAGAGCTCCCCGACATCTTCGACAATAGGACGTGCGTCAAGCCATTCCAGATGCTCGACCGATGTGCTGGCCTCGATACGGGAGATCATGAGGATAGCGTTGAATGTGCGGATCAATTGGTCGGATTCAGCAATAATTGACTCCAACGTTTGACGATAATCAACATCTTTGTCGCGCCTGGACAATGCTTCATCAGCGCGATTACGCAACCGTGTTAAAGGTGTTTTCAAATCGTGGGCAATGTTGTCTGATACATGGCGTAGGCCGACATTGAGTTCTTCGATACGGTCAAGCATGACATTGAGATTTGCAGAAAGCCGATCAAACTCATCGCCTGCCCCCGAAACCGGAAGTCTTCCTGTCAAATCTCCGGCCATAAGGCGCTGGGAAGCAGCCGTCACCTGATCTATGCGTTTCAAGGCGCGCCTGCCAACAAAAAACCAGATGAGCAATGCTCCGACAGCCATGGCAGCCAAAGCAAACATCAATGCCTTTTTGATAATGACAATAAAAGTTTCAGGCTCCCCGATGTCACGCCCGACCAGCAATTTCATTCCGTTTGGCAGATCAATTACAGTTGCGATAGCACGATGTTTTATCTTTTCCCCGCTATCGCCAAACCGCGAATAAACGACGGAATTGTGAAGTAAGCCGCTACCATTCAAGAGTCCCGGTTCTATACTTTGTACATTACCGGCCAAAAACCGTCCCTGTGGATCAGCTACAAGATAAAGAAAAGCACCCGGTTGACGTGACCGGCGATCAATGGTTCGCACAAGAAGTGGTAACCCACCGTGTTGATAGGCATGCGCGATATTGCCGACCTCTTCATTCAACGTCTGTTCAGTCTGTTCGGTCAACATGGAAACAGCAAGTGACGTCATATAAATCGAAAGCCCGATGGCAACCAGTCCAAAAAGAATGACATAAAGGGCTGACAGGCGCACGGCCGTGGTGCGCATTAGGCTTTTGATCCTGCTCATGATGGTTTATCAACCGCTTTCAACATATAGCCGGCACCGCGTACGGTATGAAGAAGCGGTGTATCAAAACCCTTTTCAATTTTCGAGCGAAGTCTCGAAATATGAACGTCAATGACATTGGTTTGCGGGTCGAAATGATAGTCCCAGACATTTTCGAGAAGCATAGTGCGCGTAACAACTTGTCCGGCATGACGCATCAGATATTCAAGCAAACGGAATTCCCTTGGCTGCAGAATGATATCCTGGCCTCCACGCTTGGCAGTGTGCGCCAAACGATCAAGTTCCAAGTCACCCACGCGATAAATTGTTTCGGCTTCTTTAGGATTTTTACGCCGCTGTAACACTTCTATGCGGGCGAGCAATTCTGAAAAGGCATAGGGTTTTGTCAGGTAATCATCGCCTCCGGCGCGCAAACCCGTTACACGATCATCAACCTGTCCCAATGCCGAAAGAATAAGTACCGGCGTTTCGATACCCTTGGCGCGAAGCGCCATGATAACCGACAATCCATCCTTTTTCGGTAGCATACGATCAACAATGAGAACGTCATAATGACCATTTTCTGCCAATGTTTCTCCTGTTTCGCCATCACCGGCAACATCGGCAGAATGCCCTGCCTCTGTTAAAGCTTTTTCCAGATAGCGCGATGCTTCACGATCATCTTCGATAACAAGAACTTTCATAAAGAGCACCTCACATAACTAAAACAAGCGTAAGCTATGGCAAAACTTTGCCATAGCTTGTTTACACATATGACGCCTATTTATTGGCAATCGGCAAAGCAACAAAACGGTTTTGTCCATTGCTTTCAACTTGCAACAAAACGGCTGTACGTCCGGATTTCTTTGCTTCCTTGATTGCATCGACAAATTCGGCAGCTTTCTTCACCGGATGGTTATTGGCCGTCATGATAACATCGCCGGGACGAATTCCCTTATCCGCTGCATCGGAATCCGGATCGACATTGGTTACGACAAGCCCCGAGCCTTCCTCGGCAGGAGTGACAGTCAAACCGTAATCATCAAGTGTTTCAGATGAACCGTTTTCGCCTTGAGGCAAAACCCTTCCATCGCTCTTGTTTTCGTCTTTCGGCATTGCGGCAATTTTTACCTTTATATCGGTCTGTTTGCCATCTCTCCAAACACCAAGTGTTGCGGTTTCACCCGGTGTGATATTTGCAATGTGGCGTGCAAGATCGCGTGCGTCGGCAACCTGTTCACCGTTGACAGAAATGATTGCATCACCGGCCTTGACACCGGCTTTTGCTGCCGGTCCATCCAAAGGATCGGCAACCATTGCGCCTTTGGCTTCCTTCAAGCCGATGGAATCGGCAATCTCTTTGGTAACAGGTTGAATTTGAACACCGATCCAGCCGCGCTCGACCGAACCTTTTTTAATAAGCTGGTCAACAACCTGTTTTGCAGTTGACGAGGGAATAGCAAAAGCAATGCCAACATTGCCGCCGGAAGGCGAGAAAATCGCCGTATTAATGCCGACGACCTGACCGTTAAGGTCAAAAGTCGGACCACCAGAATTACCGCGATTAACCGCTGCATCAATCTGGATAAAATCGTCATAGACACCAGCGCCGATATCACGCCCGCGTGCCGAGACGATACCTGCCGTAACGGTTCCGCCCAAACCGAACGGATTACCCACGGCCACAACCCAATCACCGATGCGAACTTTTGAATCGTCGGCAAAATCAACATAGACAAATTTGCGCTTGTCGTTGACTTTCAACACAGCAAGATCGGTACGCGGATCTGTTCCCACCAATTTTGCATCAAGCTCGGTTCCATCATCAAGCACAACCGAATAGGTTGTTCCGTCCGAAACAACGTGATTATTGGTGACGATATAGCCATCTTCAGAAATAAAGAAGCCCGACCCCTGTGCGATCGGCCGCGGTTTCGACCGTTGGCCCGGACGCGCCTGCGGACGGTGATGTTCATTAAAATCCTTGAAAAAACGTTTGAGCGGATGATCATCAGGCAACTGGTCTATGCCGGGACCACCAAAAAATCCCGTAAATCCCTGATCCTCATTTTTCTTGTCGCTCTTGACCTGAACGGAAACAACTGCGGGCTTTACCTGTTCGACGACATTGGCAAAACTTTGCTGTTGAACACCTTCAACGTAAACCGGTTTTGCCTGAGCAATATTGGTAGAAAAACCCGGTCCTGCGAAAATCATCGATCCCGCCAAAGCGGTTGACATCGTAATAGTTGCCAACGTTTTGCGAATAGGGGACATCTGCATTCTCATAAACTCCTTCTAGACTGCGGCTTTAACGCATATGTTGACGGAAAGATAAGATGTCAAACCTTACCATCGCCTGTCCAATTTATTAAAATTTTGTAAGGTTTTAAGAAAATGCAAGTCTTTTCAAAAAGATCATTCCGTCCTTTTTCTTGTATTTTGACGGGTTACCGCTTTTTCGCCTTCAATATCCGGGCAAGTTGCCGTTTTTCAGCTTCGCTGAGCGGCATCAACTTGTTGTGTTTGCGGCGCTTGACCCTAAAGATAATCGCCCCTCCGGCAATCACGATAATCAAAAGTGGTGCAAGCCATAAAAGTATCGTCTCACCATTCAATCGTGGTTTTAACAACACAAATTCGCCATAGCGGGCAACCAGATAGTCGACGACCTCAGTATCTGTGTCACCGGCTTTCAAACGTTCGCGTACAATAAGTCGTAAATCGCGGGCAAGTGGCGCATTTGAATCGTCAATCGATTCATTCTGGCAAACGAGACAGCGTAAATGCGAAGAAATATCGCGCGCCCGTGCTTCAAGTGCCTGATCTTGCAAAACTTCGTCCGGTAACACTGCCAAGCCGGCACTATTTATTAAACAGCAAAAATAAAAGGCAGCAAGGATTCGACAAAAAAAACGCATCAAGCCCCCTTCTACGATTTTTTGCTACGGGTTAACGCGCGTTGTGGAGCACCGACGCGGAGCCTGCGATCCGACAACGAAAAGAGTCCGCCGATCATCATAAATATTGCACCAAGCCAGATACAGACAACTTCCGGTTTCCACCAGATGTGAAGCACCAATCCGTTGTTATTAACGTCGCCTGGAGCAATGTAAAGTTGGGAGAGCCCATAATTCTTTATGCCCGATTCTGTTGTCGGCATATTTTGCGAAGGATAAAAGCGCTTGGCTGCTGTGATGGTTCCCAAATCCTTGCCCGCCTTCGACACTGAAAATTGGAATTGGGTTTCCGAGTAGTTGGAACCATGAACATTACGGGCACCTTCAAGCAGCACCTGTTTGTCCGCTATCGTTGCGCTCTGCCCTGCCCCAATTCTCAAAATGTTTTCGTGTCCGAAGGTTGCCACCACAACAATGCCGAATAATGTAATGCCTAAGCCGATATGAGCCAATGCGGTGCCATAATTTGACCTCGGCAATTTACCAAGGCGTCTTAGCCGGACGAAAAATCCTGTGCTTTTGGTACCGCTCTTGAACCAGAGGTCATAAAGGCCGCCGAAAAAGACAAATGCTGCCAGTCCAATCCCCAAGGAAGCGAGAATTGATCGCAAGGATGTCTGGTAAAAAACAATCAATGTTGCAATAATTGCCAGTACAAAAACGCCCGAAAGCCGTTTGGCAACAGCAAGCATATCGCCCCTTTTCCACGCCATAAGGGGGCCGAACGGAACCATCAATAACAGCGGCACCATAAGGGGGCCGAAGGTCAAATTGAAAAACGGTGCACCAACCGAAATTTTTTGGCCCGTCAATGTTTCCAGAAGTAAGGGGTAAAGCGTGCCGATGAGCACGGTAGCCGTTGCAGTTGTCAAAAACAGATTGTTAAAAACCAAAAGTCCTTCGCGTGATATCGGACGAAACAGACCACCGGTTTTAAGAGATGATACGCGTAAGGCAAAAAGAACTAATGCCGCGCCGATGAAGAAAAACAGAATGGCGAGGATGGCACGTCCACGTGCCGGATCAACCGCGAAACTGTGAACCGAGGTGAGAATGCCCGAGCGGACAAGAAAAGTTCCCATCAGCGACAACGAGAATGTCAAAATGGCGAGAAACAGCGTCCAGATTTTCAAAGCGCCACGCTTTTCTAAAACGATAGCAGAATGAAGAAGCGCAGTACCAGCAAGCCACGGCATCAGTGAAGCATTTTCTACCGGATCCCAGAACCAGTATCCACCCCACCCCATTTCATAATAGGCCCAATAAGAGCCGACCATGATACCACCGGTCAAAAATATCCAGGAAACCAATGTCCATGGTCTCACCCAGCGTGCCCAGGCTGCATCAACACGCCCGTCAAGCAAGGCAGCGATTGCAAATGAAAAACAGACCGAAAAGCCGACATAGCCGAGATAGAGAAGCGGCGGATGAATAGCAAGTCCGATATCCTGCAAAATAGGATTAAGATCACGCCCCTGAAGAGCGGGAGGATTAACTCTTAAGAACGGGTTTGAGGTGAAAAGAATAAACAGCAAAAATGCTGTGGTGATCGACGCCTGTGTCGATAAAATCAGCGCTTTCAGCCGCTCCGGCAAATTACCGCCAAAAAGTGCAATAAGAGAGGAAAAAAATGTGATAATAAAAACCCAAAGCAGCATTGAGCCTTCATGGTTTCCCCACACGCCGGTTATCTTATAAAGGAGCGGCTTTTCGGAATGCGAATTTTGCACAACATTCAGAACCGAAAAGTCCGAAACAATATAGGCGTGAATTAATGTGGCAAATGCAACGAGCACAAGCACAAAGACAAGATGGGCAATAGGCGAGGCAGCATCAACCAAACGCCGATCGGAACGGTAAACACCGATGACAGGAACAATCGTCTGGAATATTGCTACAGCGAGTGCCGCACAGAGTGCAAGAGAACCGATCTCAACGCTCATGTTTCTGATAGGCCTCCCACAATCCTTGGGCTTTGAGCCTATCGACAATATCTTTCGGCACATAGGTTTCGTCATGTTTTGCCAAAACACGATCGGCAACAAAAACACCATCCGGCACAAAATGGCCTTCTGCAATGATTCCCTGACCTTCGCGAAAAAGATCGGGTAGAACGCCATCGAATTTCACAGTTTCCTTGTTGGAAAAATCGGTAATTGCAAACGTTATTCTGGTTCCGTTTTCTTTATCAACCGAACCTTTTTCAACAAAACCACCGAGCCGCAGAGGCCTGCCGGATGAAATATCTTCACCGGTTATTTCTGAAGGCATGCGGAAAAAACTGGCGGTACCCCGCATGGCATAAAGAACAAGCGCCGCTGCAACCGCCAATACGACGAGCCCACCCAATATCATCATCAGGCGTTTGGTCTTACGACGCCGCAACCCTTTCTGGATTGTCAAACGTACGGCTGTTTCATTGCTCATAATCTTATTTCCTGACTTTCACGTTAAGAGATTTTTACTTCAACGCAAGCCCTTGTGCTTTTGCATAAGCCTCAAGCTCTGACGCTTTATCTTTTGTAAGTTTCGATGTTCCCTCTTTTAACGAGTTTCTTGCCTTTCCGGTTTCGTTTAAAACGAGCCATGAATGGATCAACTGTTTCCAACCTTCAAGATTGTCCGGGTTCTTTTCAAGTTTTTGTGCCAATTGTTCCACCATTGCGTGAATGGCATCGTTGCTATCATTATCGCTGGCAACCGGCTTATTTCCGGTACCGGAAGCCCGTTCGCCGTTTCCGGAAATCGCACCGCCTTTAGCTCCCTGTTCGCGGGAGGCGGCATCAGTTTTTGCTTTTTCCAGCTCTTTGATCATCATTTCAACACGCTGGCGTCCGGCATTGTCTTTCACTTGTCGCGAAAGATAATCTTTCAGCCCTGATATTGCTTCATCAATTTTTCCTGCCTGTCGGAGAGATTCAGCAATAAAGAGACGTGGATAGAAGTCATCCGGAGACAGTTTTGCCGCTTTTTCGAAACTTTTCTCGGCGTCTTCACTTACCGTTCCGCCATTATAGCCGACAAGAGCCATCCCGTAGCCCACCAGACGGGGTGCAGAATCACCATTCAAACGTAAAGCACTGACGTATGTATTGACAGCATCCTGAAAACGTCCGGCAACAAGATAACCGGTTGCAAGTTCGTCTGCCAATTTTCCGTCATCCGGACTGCGTGCAAAAAGTGCTTCCGTGCGAACAAGCTTTTCTTCGGGCGTCAGTTCTGCGGGATCTTTCATCATAAGATCGTTGAAGGGATGGCTTTGAAGTCCCGGATTTCCCAAAAGCGAATAAACCCCTATGGTAATAAGAGGCACGCATAAAACCGCTACAATAATAACGCCCTTTAACCCGCGGCTGCGGTGATTTATAAAAGCGTTTCCGGTTTTTTGCTTTTCAGCCGTCAATATATTACGCGAAAGTTCAAGCCTTGCTTCGTCAGCGCTTTCCTTGTCAATCAGGCCGCGCTTCAAATCAGCATCAAGTTCGGATAATTGGTTTTTATATATTTCAATATCCGAAGTGGAAGAATCCACAACCACCCGTTCCTGCCCGTTTTTGATCGGGCGACTAACGGCATAGAGCACAACCATTGTCACTATGGCTGCGAAAATGAGAACGATAACCCAAAATGTCATGATGAGTTCAATATAGAAACGTTAGAGAAAAAACCAGAACCTGCACTGCTTTCTCGCGTCAAATTGATTGGATAGACGATGGCGGATTGATGAAATGTGTCAAATGAGCGGCGACCATGTGCCGTTTGCGTTACGACATGCACTACCATGAACCGTTTGTGGAACACCGTTAATTGTGAATGAATGGCTATATTGGCGACAATTTTGCGAACCAACCTGATAGGGCTGCCCCGGTGTGACACTACCCGATGCCCCATTTTTGGCGGATGTCCAGGCCACTGTTTTTCCGGCATCTGTATATTCAAGTGCTTTATATTCGGCTTCCAGTGCCTGCTTGCGATCGTCTTTTGAAAGCGACTGTATCGATGATCCCAACAATCCGTTTCCCATGGTTTGCAAAATAACCTTTGTATCGGCAAGCCCTGTTACACCATTCGGTGCACGGCTATGGCTACAAGCCGATAATGCTGCAAATAAAACCAACAGGATGAAACTGCGTATCTTCATGCTGACACCAACAAATTCCGTTACTCCTTTCTCATATCGGTTTAGGAAACGGATTACAAAACTTTTTTTCGTCACAAAGTTACATTATTTTTTTAAAATATATAGGAAAAACAGTGGGATATAAAAGCTCACGGAATGTTTTATGGAAAGTTGGAAACAAAATAACGTATAGTTGTATTTCAACGAAATAAATTTTCTTTTTCCCGACGAACTTTTAAGAGGATTGATCAATGCGGCGGATGTATTTGAACGCCATGGTGTTCGGTTTGGGAAGTCATACGGCTTCCTGGCGGTTACCGGATGTTGATCCACTTGCAATTACCCGCCTGTCCTATTGGACAGACATTGCAAAACGGGCTGAAAGAGGACAATTCGATTCGCTGTTTTTAGGTGATATTCTTGCTCTTCAGCATGAAGTAAAATATAGTGTAAGCGGCGCGCTTGACACCGTTGTGGTTTTATCGGCATTGGCTTCCACCACCGAAAAAATCGGCCTCATTGGTACAGCTTCCACAACATTTGATCATCCTTATCATATTGCCCGACGCTTTGCTTCGCTTGATCATATTTCCAATGGTCGGGTCGGTTGGAATATCGTGACATCAACAACATTGTCGGAAGCAAAAAATTTCGGGCGGGATGTTATTGCCCCCTGTCAGGAACGTTATGCACGCGCCGAAGATGTTCTCAATGCCGTTATGACACTTTGGGAAAGCTGGCAACCCGGTGCACGCATTGCCGATAAAAAAACCGGTCTTTATCTTGATCCTTCAGCAGTTCATAATGCCAATTATACCGGTTCATATACGCGTTCTATCGGTCCGCTCACTGTGCCACGTTCGCCACAGGTAAAGCCGATATTGGCACAAGGTGGCGCCTCCGAAATCGGTCGTTCGTTTGCTGCCCGCTACGCCGATCTGGCGTTTACTGTACAATCCAATTTGGCCGGCGCACAGCAGTTTTATAAAGATGTCAAACATCGCACAGAAGAAGATGGCCGGAATTTTGATGATATATTGGTGTTTCCGGGAATCGTTCCGGTCATTGGCAAAACACATGAAGAAGCAGAAGCAAAATTCAATTATCTGAACAGTTTTGCTGTGCCTCAATCGGGTATCCAGCGTCTTTCCTACATTTTCGATAAAGATTTGTCCGGCCTGCCACTTGATGAACCACTCCCTGAAGCTTTATTGAAAATGGCAGATGATAAAACCGCACCAAGCCGTACTCGTCTTATTCTGGGTGATGCGCGTTTGCGCAAGCTTACACTGAAACAAATGATAGAGCGCTTCATGTGCTCGCGCGGCCATCTTCTGGTTGTCGGAACGGCCGAAGAAGTTGCAGATACAATGCAAAACTGGTTTGAAAATGAAGCAGCCGACGGATTTAATGTGCTGTTTCCCTCCCTCCCCTTTGACATTGACGTATTTTCCGAAAGCGTCATTCCAATTCTTGAAAGAAGAGGTTTGCACATCAAACCTCGTGAGGGCGAATTATTGCGTGAACGTTATCAATTACCATTCCACGAGTTGGAGGCAAGCCAACCGGCTGCACCTAAACATTATATGGCAATGGATATTTCGACGACGCATCATTGATGCCTGCTCTTTTTACCGGTAGCGGCAGACATATTCGAGCGAATAATTGTTGCGACCGATGATCGTGTCTGATGACAGCTGTCAAACACCGTCAATGCTATAAATTTTTATGGAATTGGCGAAGTGTTGTGACTTTCAAACACGCTTATATTTGCCCGATACAGAACAGGAAATGAAGTGCGCGAATTCATCTTTTCATTCCGACTGTTTGTAAGAAGCCTCGCCCGAATTTGTCAAGAATTTGCATAAGGCAGAGTAAGCGTTATGCAAAGGCCGCCAAGCTTTGAGTTTGTCAATTCGACACTTCCGCCATATTCGCCAACAAGTTCCGCAACGATTGCAAGTCCAAGCCCCGTTCCCGGCTTGCTTTCGTCCAATCTTTTGCCCCGTTCAAGGGCGTCTTTGCGCTGGTTTTCAGGAAGCCCCGGGCCATCATCTTCAACAGAAAGGGCAAACATCGGGTGAACAGAATCTGCGTCTGCAGCCTCTTTGTTTAAAGTTTTACAGCTTAAAACGACACGCTTTTGCGCCCATTTACAGGCATTTTCGAGAATATTTCCGACCATCTCCTCGATATCTTCTTTTTCTCCGATGAAGATAATCTCGGGTTCCTCCATCGAGAAAGAAATTTCCTTCGCAAAATTGAGCTTACCCATAACTCTGACAAGTCGCTCCAATAATGGTCGAATTGGTGTGCGATAAATAACACTATCACGTTGGGCAGCGATGCGGGCACGCTGTAAATAACGGTCAATCTGGGAACGCATAATATCGGTCTGCTCTTTAAGCAGTTTTACATTAAGCGGATTACGATCAAGAGGTTTACTGGCGCTTTGGTCGATTTCATTGGATATGACTGATAAAGGAGTTTTCAACGAGTGGGCAAGATTTCCCACCTGAACGCGAAAACGTTCAACAATACGTTGGTTATTATCAATCAACGCATTCATTTCACCGACAAGCGGCATAACTTCCAAAGGCAGATCCGTGTCAAGGTGGTTGGCCTTGCCAGCACGAATATCGGCCAATGAGTGCCTTATCCGTTGAAGGGGGCGCAAACTGATGTAAATGATGACAAGATTGATGAGAATACTTGCAGCACCGAATAACGAAAGATAGAGGAGCAATGTCTTCTTGAATTTTTCCAGTTCCGCTCGCGTTTCATCAATATTTCCCATAACGCGAAAGCGGGCGACACGATTTTTGTTGTCTAAAATAATATCACTTTCGACAACGCGCAAGCGCTGGCCTTCCGGCCCTTTGGTTCTATATGAACGAAAAAATTTTGGATCGAAAGGATCTGTTTTCTCGCTTGGAGAGGCTACTTTTTTTACTCCTAGAGAAGAAGAAGTCAGTCTACCCTTGAGATTACCGGATAGTGCGACCACTTCCCAATACCAGCCGGAAGAAGGGTCAGAATATCGTATATCCCCGAGTTCGGGATTTCCTTGCAGCTTTCCGTCGGAAGAAACATTGACCGATGATATCAGGCTATAAAGGTGAGCTGTAAGAATGCGTTCCAGATAATCGTTATTTGACTGGCGATAGAAGACGAGACTGACAACCGATATGAAGGCCAGCGCTGCAATGATCCACAAAGTCAAAAATATATTGACCCGAAGCCCCAGTGATTTACTGATGGTCTTGAAAAAAAGCTTCCAGTTCGTTTCGCCTTTTACCGTTTCCATGGGCAAAACATTGTCTATTATTCAGGGGCTTTCAAGCGGTAACCCATACCGCGTATCGTCTCTATAACATCGACGCCCAATTTTTTTCGCAACCGGCCTATAAACACTTCAATCGTATTGGAATCCCTGTCAAAATCCTGATCGTAAAGATGTTCTGTCAAACCGGTGCGCGATATGATTTCACCCTGATGATGCATAAGGAAGGATAACAGAGCAAATTCCAGTGATGTCAGCTTGATCTGGCTGCCATTGACTGTAACCCGCGAGGTTTTGGTATCAAGGGTAATCGGCCCGCAGACAAGCTCGCTTGACGCATGTCCGGATGCGCGTCTTATCAGGGCGCGCAGGCGTGCAAGGACTTCTTCCATATGAAAGGGTTTTACGACGTAGTCATCGGCTCCGGCATCAATGCCTGCAACTTTATCCGACCACCGATCCCTCGCTGTTAAAATCAGAACAGGCATTGAACGCGAATTCTCCCGCCACCGTTCGACGATGCTAATGCCATCCATTTTTGGTAAACCGAGATCAAGGACGACAGCATCATAAGATTCGGTATCCCCCAAAAAATACCCCTCCTCGCCATCATACGCGCGGTCAGCAACATATCCGGCCCCGTTAAGTGCCTCGACGAGTTGGCGATTGAGATCGCGATCATCCTCTACAACGAGAATTCTCATTGACGATGCTTCCGACGCTTTCTCAGTTTGCAGGTACTGCTACTTCAACGCGGCGCGGCTTTTCGCCGTCACGGGCGGGAATGAGAACTATTACAACGCAGGTATTGCCATTTTGTGTATCAAGTGTAGCACGGGCCAATGTGCCGCCCTGCTCTGTTGCAACACGTTTTCCTACTTCCGTGCAATCGGCCGCATAAGCTCCGGTTGCACCTGCAAAACATGTCAGAATTAAAAAAAACAGAAACTTTTTCATGATAACGCACTCATATCCTATTTTGTCTGAATACAAAATGAACAAACCAATTATTTATTATCCGATATTTCCAACTTTCTATAATCCATGAAAAGTCGTCATTTGCAAACTGCTACCATATTTACTTTAATATTAGGGAAAACCGCCATTTTTCAATGGTCATGCGGAATTGGGCTAATCTACCCGTTTCGATGACGGTTCTTTATCGACCGGCCTGTTGATTGAATGATGAAAGCTCTTAACCTTTCACTCTAAATTAATCCTTAAGAGAGAAAAAACTCTTTCGTTCTAAAGGTTCGATAAGCTAATATAGACGAGAGTTTGCGTTGCTCTTAAAAAGCTGTAGTCAATGACACGGATTGCTTTCCATGTTCGGTTTTAAAAAAAATAATAAAAGTGACAGGAAGCGTTTCCGTAGCCCTCTTTTGATCGGGCTTGATTCGTGGATTGACACCTGCCTTTACCGGTTCGGGCGGGCAATGGCAGTTTTCTGGGAAAATGCCACGATTATATCGCGTCGATTCCGCGTGCGCGGCTGGAAGAGGCTAATCGTGGAAGTCGTCGATGAAGGGTTAACCCTCGGACTTATCGGTTTTGCCATTTTTACCTTCATCGGCGTGTCGGTTTTTTCATTAACGAAAAAAGACTGGCATTCTCCGGAAGATTTTGCAGTAAATTTTCTCGATAGACATGGCAACTACATCGGAAGCCGCGGTGCTCTCCATGGCGAGCCTGTGCCAATTGAGGAGATGCCTGATTTTGTTATCAAAGCGGTTCTGGCAACCGAAGATAGGCGTTTCTTCGAACATTGGGGAATCGATTTTTATGGTCTGTCACGCGCATTCAGTCAAAATTTGCGCGCTCATGGTGTTGTTCAGGGTGGCTCGACACTCACCCAGCAATTAGCAAAAAATCTTTTTCTGAATAATGAAAGAACGTTCGAGCGAAAAATCAAGGAGGCCTATCTGGCGATATGGCTGGAAGCAAATCTTTCCAAAAAACAGATTTTGCAGCTCTATCTTGATCGGGCCTACATGGGTGGCGGTGCATTCGGTATTGCAGCTGCCTCACGTTTTTATTTTGGCAAAGATATACGGGATGTTTCGCTTGCCGAAGCTGCAATGCTTGCCGGACTTTTCAAAGCACCCGGGAAATATGCCCCCCATGTCAACCTGCCAGCAGCGCGGGCACGTGCCAATGTTGTGTTGTCGAATCTGGTGGATGACGGCTTGATGACCGAAGGACAGGTTATCGGGGCACGACGCCATCCCGCAAGTGTCGTCACAGAGCTTGATAATGACGAGCCGAACTATTTCCTTGATTGGGTATTCGATGAAGTAAGAAAACTTGGCAACAAATTACCGAACCATAATGTCGTCGTTCGCACGACTCTTGATCAAGGCATACAGAAAGCCGCCGACGAATCGATTGAATATTATCTTCAGCAATACGGCGCCCAATATAAAGCCACTCAGGCCGCAGCCGTTATTCTTGATAATGACGGGTCGGTTAGAGCCATTGTCGGCGGGCGCGATTATCAACAAAGCCAATTCAACCGCGCAACCCAGGGCGGACGGCAACCGGGTTCGTCTTTCAAACCTTATGTCTATGCTGTTGCGATGGAACGCGGCCTCACTCCGAAAACAATCATTTCCGACGCTCCGATCAACTGGGGTGGTTGGTCACCTCATAATAATTCCGGCCGTTACAGTGGCAATGTTGACCTTGCAACGGCTCTTGCCTTTTCGATCAATACAGTACCGGTTCGGATAACCTATCAATATCTTAATCGCGACACGCAGCCTATTCGCGATCTGATCAAGAATATGGGCATTGACGCAAATATCTTTTCGCATAAGACGATGGTTCTTGGCACATCCAACATGACTCCGCTCGATCAGGCAACCGGTTTCAATGTGTTTGCCAACGGCGGTATGGCCGGTAACCGTCATGGCTTTACCCAAATTATGACATCAGATGGTAAAGTTATTTGGGATTGGACGAGAGATGGCGAAAAACCACATCGGGTGATGAGTGCACAATCTGCGGCCTATATGAACCAGATGATGGTAGGCGTGACCACACGGGGCTCCGGTAAACGAGCCCAATTACCGATGACACTCGTTGCCGGAAAAACCGGAACATCTCAAGCTTATCGTGACGCATGGTTCGTCGGATTTACCGGAAATTATACCGGTGCAGTCTGGATGGGAAATGATGATTTTTCGTCAATGAACCGCGCATTCGGCGGCGTTGTGCCTGCAATGATGTGGAACCGCATAATGCTATATGCCCATCAAAACACAACTATCAAACCACTTTTTGGCGTCGAAAACTCGATCCTTTCCAATTCGAAACATTCCGAAACCGATAATTCCAATGAAAATATTGCTCCCGACCTGCCGCAGGTGCTCTCGCCCGCCTCTTCAAAAGTTATCAAATCACTGATTGAAGAGTTTCAGAAGGCACCACTTCTAACGCCTGCAAGTTCGGCGCACGTCGTATCCTCTTCGACAAGTGAGATACGTTAAACCGGAAGGGCAAGAAACAGGAAAAGCCGCTTTATGTTTTATCGCATATTTCTCGTCACTCTAAGCCTTTTCATAGCTATCGTCGGCGGAGCCTTAAGCGTCAATTATGTCCTCGATAGTTTCGACGGTTTCGGCCGCTTGAAAATCGGTCAATGGGAAGCCTATCCGCAGGCTGGAACCGACGAGGCAGATGCCTATGCACGTGCCCGTGCAGCAAAGCGCGGCGATATTTCTTTAGGCAGAACCGAAGGCTTGGTTTTCCAGCTCTGGCGGGATAACCACAACCACTCCTTGAAAAGCCGGTGCACTTACCGCCTTAAAGGTTTTCTGCCCGAAACCAGATTGTTTACCCTTTATGCTGCAGACCATGAATTGCGTGCCCAATGGGTGGATGACAAACTTCCTACCGAATTATCAAGTTCCAACGTCGTCTGGAATCAGGATGGAACATTGAATGTACTGGTTTCGCCTCAACCGCAAGCAGGAAACTGGCTCGCTACACGGGGCAAGCGCGAATATGGATTGATCCTGACACTTTACGACACA
Organism: Bartonella sp. W8151; assembly: GCF_016100385.1. NCBI lineage: Bacteria > Pseudomonadati > Pseudomonadota > Alphaproteobacteria > Hyphomicrobiales > Bartonellaceae > Bartonella > Bartonella sp. W8151. The sequence goes on along the minus strand of NZ_JACFSO010000003.1, from coordinate 368,729 downwards.
CCGATTGTGACTTCGACAGCACTACAAAAACTCAATATGCCAACAGTCGAGGTTGTTCCAACGGGAGTACGCAACTGTGACTAAATTAATCTACGCACTTCTGGTCGGGATTATAGGAGCCATTATTGTTCACATTTGCGTGGTGTTAATGGTACCCCATTTCAGCGAACTCAATACGTGGAAACGTTTGCTCGCAACAAATAACAAATATAATTTTGCCCCGCTTGGCGAAGATAATCCGATCGTTGCCTCTACCGACCCGTTATTCCACCTCAAAGCTTGCCGCTTTAATCTTGATGACGGCCCCGTCCACATCAAGGCCGAAGGTACTGCTCCATTTTGGTCAATGTCGGTTTATGACCGTAACGGAACCAATTTTTACAGCTTGAATAATCACACTATGCCGAACGGAAAGCTTGATCTTGTCATCGGTAATCCCGGTCAGATCATGGAACTGAAACAATCAACACCGGAAAGTGTTGAAAATTCTGTGCTCATAGGAGAAGATATTGCAGATGGATTTGTTATCCTTCGCAGTCTAAAGACCAAGTTGACAAATAATGGCGATGAGTTCCTTGACCATGCCCATTGCCAGACGCTTGATTACTAGGCGTTTCAAGCTTTCACTGTGTTGAACGGCAATTGTTGTGGAGTATAATTTTCAAATTCGACCAACCATAAATCAGCATCGAATTGTAGTTCTTTTTCAAGTTTTTCAACAGCGACTGCCTCTTCGACATCTACCAGAATTTTTATAAAGCAACGTTCGTCGCGATCGCTTTGTTCGGTATAAAAGCTTTGTGGAGCCGGTCCATAAAGATCAACCTTTCCATCGTCTAAACGATCCAGAATGAAAATCGTACCTGCTTCGTTGGAGCCACGACGGGTAAGATAAGCGAATCCGCCCTCTGCGCGAACACGGCGCATTAAAGCTGCCGTCCAGAAATCTGACGTAAGACGCATTCGATACTCCGAAAATCTGCCCTTGAACGACAAAGCTTGAATGAAATTCAAATACGACTTTCAGCTTGCCGTTACCCGAACTATTCAATTTCTAAATAAACTATCAAAGGAAAACAAACTACGATAGCCGAACGTTATTTATGATCTTAAGTTTAGAATTCAGACACATTATGGGGCCGATTGACGTTTCACCCGTTTCGAGCCACGAATCTATCCGATAAGACCAATATCTTTCATTTTATCAATCACTTCCTGATTGATTTTTCCGGTGATGGTCAGGCTGAACATTTTTTGAAAATTCCTCAACGCTTCAGCTGTGTTTTCATCCTCTGTGCCGGTCACCACCACATGATCATCTCCGAATGCGCGTAAGCCCGCCTGAACGCGCATAATATCGGCAGTTCCCGCTTTAAATCCGTTGATGTTCGTTGCTTGTTGTGATGCTGCAACCGCTGGTGTGGCTTGCAATATTTTAACATCACCATTATCCGCACCTGTTTTGTTTTGGTTTCCCGCAACTTCCTTTACGGCAGCGATATTTTGACCATTGGCAACAGCCTGCCTGGTGGTTGATAGTGATTGTGTTGTAACCTGATCCACATTGCCCGACTTTGGTAAAGCTCCGCTGATCAAAGAGGCAATATCATCCTGTTGTTTGCCCCCATTCGGATTTCCGTTCCCTTTGGAATTTTGCCGCCATAATGCGATAGCATTTCTCGTTTTTGGGCCATCTAGTCCATCAAGAGGACCGTCATAAAGCCCCATTGCAGCCAACATCTTCTGGGCATCCAATAAATTGTCAGGAAGCGTTGTTTCTTTGGACGTCGGTGACGTTTGCGTTTGAGAAGCCGGAGAGGCAGATGAGGATACTGCAGAGACAGTCCCTTCCTGTGCATGATCCGCTTTGTTAGACGTGCTCTGGGCAGAAGGCGCCGAGATCTGCTGTGCCAGTGGACGGGTCTGGATAAAAACCGCATGATGGCTTGCACTTTGGTAGAAGAGTGCGTTGAACGTTACAAAACCGAATCCCACTAAAAATAGGAAAAAACCACATGCCATGAGCGGGTTTTTTCGCGCATAACGATATACCCACGCAACAAACAAGCGCAGCAGATGGCCCAATCCGGAGAGAATTGCAAGAAACAGACTACGCTGTTTTCCGGCTCGGGTTCGTGATGTTTTTCGTTGACTTGCCATTGTTCCTAATTTTTGTTTTCGGGGTTAGAAGATATTGATTATTTGAGGACCCATCGCCATTAACCGGTTCGGTTGAGGAATTGTTGAACGGGGTGACCAATCTTGTCGGATCAATCGGCAAAAGCAATTTCACCCGCGTACCTTTTCCCTTTTGACTTTCAAACGAGATTTGACCGTTCGCACGTTTGACCAGATCGAACACCATAGCAAGACCGAGACCGACACCTTCGATCTTACAGACGACAACGTCGGACGCACGCAAGAATGGCAATCCCAAACGCGCAATATGTTGCTCATCCATTCCGATTCCGTCATCCTTGATAGTGATTTCACAATAATTGTCGGAGCGGGTTGCAACATGAATGTCGATATGTCCGTCATCATTGCTATATTTTATAGCATTTGAAATAAGGTTCATGCATATCTGACGGAACGATAGCGTATCAAGACAACAGCTAATCGGTATTTCAGTGCCGGCAAGAGCAATTTTTCTATGTCCGTGCAGCGGCAAAGTGAGCTCCAAGGTCTCGTTGAGCACATTGGCAACTAGGCAGGTACCGGCGCCGTTTTCATCAAGCTGTCGATTTTGATCTTTCAATGTCTTGTTGACGATTCCCAACAGATGGTTACCCGCCTTTTTAATCATTGCGATATATTCATGGCGCTTTCCGTCCGCTGCACTCTTGTCTTCGACAAAATCGAGCAGGTCGGCAAATCCCAATATTGCGTTTAAAGGTGTGCGCATTTCATGGGCGGCGCGTGCAAAAGGCGAAACCGCACTCACGTCTATATCATTGATCTCGTCGCTGTTAGCTTCGATAAAAAGCTTGATGACTTTTTGGTCTGTCGAAAGACAATGGACAATAACCGAAACGAATCGCGTACGATCAAGTCCGTTCATGCGAATTGAAATCGGTGAGGCAATACGGTTTTCGCGAACATCTGCTAGGAATGACAAAAGAATGATACGATCATTGATATGTACATGATCCGACAAAGAATCGCTTTGTTTTAAATATCCCAAAAAACAGTTTGGCGCGGCATTTTGAAGCAAAATACCCTGGCTGTTTACTGTCAATGTTGCGTTCAATGTTTCCATTGTTCCGATTAAAACCTTGTCGCTTCCAGTTTTGCGCATCATTTTCGAGCACGACGCCATTTGTCACAAACAACGTCTGTAGCTCACTGCACCCAATCTGGCGGCAAGTTTTTAACGAAAGGATAATAAACAGGAGAAGACGGTAGCAAGTCGCATATCTTCGTCGCTATGGTTAACAACTACCACGAAAAATCATCAAAAAGCCTGTGGTTTCTTTAAAAAAACTCAATCCTGTCAATCTTTCGTCAATCATAAAACGTTACAGTCGACATTATCCTGCTCATTTGTAACTGCGTTGTGTCGGGGCGTTATGATACGGTTTTTTATAAAATCCTTCTGTTTTTTAACTCTGTTTCTGGTGATCATCTCGTTTTTGGGAACATCCGGAAAAAATAATGGTTCTCAGCCTGATCAATATATGAATACTGTCGAGGCGCTATTGGCGGTCAAAGATACGGTCAATGACCTTGGCAACTTCTGCGAACGCAATTCCGATACGTGCGAAACCGGTAAGACTTTTTTCGGCTCGCTTGGCGAACGTGCACGTGATGGTGCACGTATTGCCTATGAATATCTGGACAGAACATTCGGCTCTGACAAAGGCGAGAAAAAATTGCCGCCTGAAAATATCAATACCGGTTCGATCACGCCTGAAAAAGGACATGACGAGCATGAAAAGCATGAAATAAAGCCCGCTATGCCCAAAATGGATAGTGCTGCTACACCTTTAAACAAGCCGGCAACCGGGGGAAAAGACGAAGCACATTCCAGTCACAACAAGCCACTCGAATAGGCTATCAAAAGCAGAACGGCAAAAAGCTTTCAGTCGAAAAATTTACTTTTTCTCAAAGACGGAGTAAACGGTTCAACGATAACTATTAGACATTAGAGAAAAAGCAGAACGATAATAAATCATGACTGACACAATGAACGATATTCTAGAAAGTTTTTCCATGCTTGACGATTGGGAAGACCGCTATCGTTACGTTATCGAACTCGGCCGCGAACTCCCCCCTTATCCGGAAGAAGCGCGTGATGAGGCACATAAGGTGCCGGGATGTGTCAGTCAAGTCTGGTTGTTGACCAAACGTGGCGAAGGTGCCGATCCGGTGATGACTTTCGTGGGCGATTCCGACGCACATATCGTACGCGGTCTTGTCTATATATTGATAACATTCTATTCGGGAAAGCACGCCTCGGAAGTTCGTGACGCTGACATCGAAAAAATTCTGAAAAAACTGGGGCTTGACGAAAATTTGACGCCACAACGCTCGAACGGCTTGCGGTCGATGGTTGAACGAATTCGCCTCGAAGCCCGAAACACTCTTCAAAAACAATAAATCTATATTTTTATGATCGGATTGAAGCTTCCATCCGCAAACATACGTGTGCCAATCTGAATCGGGACTTCAATCGATTTAAAAAACGGGCACATTAAAAATGCACCCGTTTAAATTTTCAATCTTATAAATTCGATTATTTTGCTTTTCTTTTGCCGGGTTTGCGCCCTAATCCCATTTGCTTTGCAAGTGAGGAACGGGCTTCAGCGTAATTCGGTGCAACCATCGGATAGTTAGGATCCAGATCCCACTTCTCACGATATTGTTCCGGCGTAAGTTCGTAATGTGTCATTAAGTGCCGCTTGAGCGACTTGAATTTTTTACCATCTTCCAAACAGACGATGTAGTCAGGGAAAACAGAACGCTTCGGGTTAACTGCCGGCTTTTGCTTTTCGACCTCAGCCTCTGCGGCTGTTTCACCACCTGCTTTGACAAATGCAGCGTGAACGTCCGCGATCAAACTAGGTAACTCACCCGGTCTAATTGAGTTATTGCCGACATAAGCAGCTACAACATCAGCAACCAGTGTAATAATGAAATCACTTTCATTCTCGCTGACGGCTTGTTCATCCATCTTCTTTTCCTTTTTACTTCTTCTTTGTTTCAGCTTGCGTCTGTTTAGCAAGCAAATGTTGTTTTCATATAGCTATGTAAGAAACCTTGTCAATTACAAATAGAAAACAAATCTATAAAACAAAGGTTCCATATAGTTTTCAAGTTATTTTCTGATTTTTCTATTGAACTTATAAAGGTCTCTTATACAAAATATATATAAAATAAGGCAAAGTGTCCCATTTTTACATAATTAACGTGAACACATGACGATAATTCTAGTATTGATTGATTTCCTTATACATAGATATCATATAAATGGGGATGATTGCTATTTTGTCAGCTTCTAGCAGCTAATTTTTTCGCTGTCAAAGCAATTGACTGATTAGTCGGCAAAATTAATATATTTATTCAAGGAAGAATTCATGAGTGATAAACATCATTTCAAAATTATCAAATCCGACGAAGAATGGCGTAAACAATTAACGCCGGAACAATTCGATATTACTCGTGGACACGGGACAGAGAGAGCCTTTACAGGACCAAAGTTCGATACTTCGAAACCAGGAACCTTTTATTGTGTTTGTTGTGGCAAACCACTCTATCGTTCCGAAACCAAGTTTGAATCGGGTACCGGCTGGCCAAGTTTTTTCCGCCCGATTAGCGCTGATGCAGTGGTTCTTCAGGAAGATTTTTCCCATGGCATGGAACGTACTGAAGTTTTATGCGCCGATTGTGGCTCTCACCTCGGACACGTTTTTCCGGATGGCCCGGAGCCGACGGGCTTGCGTTATTGCATGAATGGCTATGCTTTAACCTATAAGCAGGATAAGACGCCAAGATAAAACAGGCAGGCCAAATAAAATAGGCCTGTAGAATAACCCAGCAATAATCGGGTGTAGTGCCTGATTTAGGAACAAGAATGACCGAATCATCAATTTTCCCGCCAGAAACCAAGAAAATAGACCATTATGAAGAACATCACGGCATTGTTCGTCACGATTTTTACCATTGGCTGAGAGCTGAAAACTGGCAAGAAGTCTTCAAAAAGCCCGAATTGCTTGACGAAAATATACGTAACCACCTTGAAGAAGAGAATGCTTATCAGGAAACCCTTATGGCTGACACGAAAGAGCTGCAGCAAGCACTTTTTGTCGAGATGAAGGGCCGCATAAAGGAAGATGACAGCTCGGTACCGGTAAAAGAAGGGCCCTATGCTTATGGCGTTTCTTTCACAACCGGTGGTGAACAGCCGCATTATTTCAGAACACCTCGCAATGGTGGTGAGGCTGTCGTTTATCTCGATGGTGATGCGCTAGCCAAAGGGAAAGATTACTTTCGTCTCGGTGCAGTCCAGCATTCGCCAGACCATAAGAAATGTGCCTGGACCTATGATGACAAAGGTTCGGAATTCTATACAACAAAATTGCGTGATTTAGGTTCGCTTTCGGATAGTGCTGAAACAATTCTGAATACTGCCGGTGATGTTGTTTGGGACGCGAATTCGGAAGGTTTTTTCTACACAAACGTGGATGAAAATCACCGCCCCTCCAAACTTTATTATCATAAGCTTGGAACCGAACAACAAGCTGATAAACTGGTTTTTGAAGAAAAAGACCCCGGATTTTTCTTGAGTGTTGGTGGTTCGTCGTTAAATGACGTGATCTATATCGATATACACGACCACGAAACTTCCGAGGTTTGGCTTATTCCGGCAAAAGATCCGACAAGCGCACCCAAATGTGTAAGAAAGCGTCAAAAAGGTGTCGAATATAGCTTAACTGAAGGCGGCGACGTCTTCTATATCCTCACCAATATAAATGGCGCCAAAGATTTCAAAATCATGTCAGCGCCTTTCGATAAACCTACTGAGGAAAACTGGTCGGAAGTGGTACCTCACCAACGTTCAAGGCTCATCCTTGCTCATGATGCTTACAAGAATTTTCTAATCTGGCTTGAACGGCGCGATGGCCTTCCCAGAATCGAGCTCCTTGACCGGCGTGACGGGACAAGACATGCCATTTCCTTTACAGAAGAAACTTATTCATTAGGGCTTCATGGAGCACCCGAATATGATAGCGGGACGATCCGCTTTACATATTCTTCAATGACAACGCCCGCCGAACTTTACGAATATGACATGACGACACGCCAACGTGTCATGTTAAAACGGCAGGAAGTACCTTCGGGGCATGACCCTAAAAATTATATAACGCGTCGTTTGATGGCCAAGGCTGAAGACGGAGCGGAGATTCCCGTTTCGCTTTTTTATCGCAAAGGTACAAAACTCGATGGCAGTGCGCCATGCCTCCTTTATGGCTATGGGGCCTATGGAATTTCCATGCCGGACAGTTTCAATACCAATGCTTTATCGTTGGTCGATCGCGGTTTTATCTATGCAATCGCTCATATCAGAGGCGGCAAAGAAAAAGGCTTTGACTGGTATGAAAAAGGAAAGCATCTATTCAAGCGCAATACATTTACCGATTTCATCGCTTGCGGGCGCTTTCTGGTTGCCAATCATTTCACCTCTCACGACCGGTTGATTGCGGAAGGCGGGTCGGCTGGTGGCATGCTGATGGGTGCCGTCGCCAATATGGCTCCCGAAGATTATGCCGGCATTGTCGCTATCGTTCCCTTTGTCGATGTGTTAACGACAATGCTTGACGATACTTTGCCACTCACGCCACCTGAATGGCCTGAATGGGGAAATCCTATTGCATCAAAGGAAGATTATGAACTGATAGCGTCCTATTCTCCCTATGATAATGTGAGCGCGAAGAACTATCCGTCTATTCTTGCAATGGCAGGTCTCACCGACCCCCGTGTAACCTTTTGGGAACCGGCAAAATGGGTTGCAAAATTGCGCGAATTCAAAACCGGCAATAATCCGGTCTTGCTCAGAACCAACATGGATTCCGGTCATGCCGGCGCATCCGGCCGTTTTTCACGGCTCGAAGAAAGTGCCTATATCTACGCTTTCATTCTTAAAGTTGCCGGAAAGAATTAATGCCGTCATCCGGATGATACCGGAGGTTTTTTTAAATGACAGGTCGGGTCTCACAATTCTGTTTTCAGGATATTGCGATCCTACCTGTTTTTTTCTTGCAAATTAAGCTTTCCGGAAGACTTTTTCAGGGGGACTTCATATTCTGATGATTATAACGAGGTTCCCTCTAAGCTGGCTTGGACTTGGACATTTATTTTTTCTAACCGTCTCATATTTAATATTAAGGCAATGGATAAATGTCACACTTGTCAATGCAGTCTAAAAACACCAGATATTTACTCAAGATGTTAAAAATAAATCTACAGGATTTGGTCTGATATTTCAGGAATATCTGGTCTCGAAAATGAAAATTACAAATTTAATTGTTCTATTATTGGTCATCATTTTTTCTCTGCCTGCTCAAAGTGCAGGAATCAGGAAAGATGTTGATGAATATGCAGGCACCCGTTGTAACACACCGGCAAAGGGAAGTGGAATTGTTGCAGGCTATTTTAGCGGCCTGACAGATAACCCCATTGTAAGCTCTGATAGCTTTGTCCCGGTTGACCGCTTCAGATGCTTTAAATCGATGGATGAATGCCGTGGCTGGCTGTATACAATGGAATCGCTTTACGGTGCACCACCACCAACGGCAACATTGTGTACAAGATATTGATTTTAACCGGGCTGATGGAGGCCTATTCTCTATGAAACTGAGATTGACATTTTTTACTGCAATCGGCCTTGCCTTTCTCGCGATGTCGCAAAACGGTTATGCAAGTGGACGGGATCCCGGGAAAGTGGCTAATATGACCAGTGAATATGCAGGCGAACGTTGTTCGACGCCTCCGAAGGGAAGTGGAATAGTTGCCGGTTTTTTCCGCGGCTGGGAACAAACCCCGTTTCAAAATCGTGGCTCCGGTCTTATGCCGGTAGAACGTTACAGATGTTTCAAAACCATGAATCAATGCAAGTCATGGTTAAAAACAATGAATTATCTTTATAATGAAAAGTCGATCGACGCGAGCATGTGCACCAGATTTTAAGGTGTTCAACTTATTTACGTTTTAAAATAGAAAAGCCACCATTTTTACAAATGGTGGCTCAAATTTCGTTTTTTTCTGAAGAGATCAGGCTTTTTCGTACATTTCCAGAACGTGATCCCAATTGATCAGGTGATCAACAAATGCTTCCAGATATTTTGCACGAGCATTGCGATAATCAATGTAATAGGAGTGTTCCCAAACGTCGACACCAAGAATAGGCGTTGCTCCGTGAACAAGCGGGTTTTCTCCATTCGGTGTCTTGGAAATTTCCAATTTTCCGTTTTTCACAGCCAACCAAGCCCAGCCAGAGCCGAATTGAGCTGCACCGGCTGCAAGGAAATCGGCACGGAATTTGTCGTAACCGCCCAAATCGCTGTCAATCGCTTTTTGCAGTTTGGCCGGTAGTTTCTTTCCACCGCCATCTTTCTTCATCCATTTCCAAAAATGGGTGTGATTATAGTGTTGCGCTGCATTGTTAAACAGACCCTGATTTTTGCCAAAGCTTGCTTTGACGATTTCTTCAAGGCTTTTGCCTTCAAGACCTGAATCTTTTAGCAATTTATTGCCGTTGGTGACATAGGCCTGATGGTGCTTGTCATGGTGATATTCAAGTGTCTCACGCGACATATAAGGCTGAAGTGCGTCATACGCATAGGGTAGTTCGGGCAATTCAAAAGCCATTTTCAATACTCCTTAAAATATATTCTCTCCCGGAATAGGTGCGTTTATTTATTTGGTGCTCTCACTGGATAAAAGCAAGGGAATTTGCCTATCTCACAAGAGTTTGACCGCCTAAGTCGGGGTATCGGGTCGTTGTCTCTACAAAACCGGTTTTATAGATAGACCATTGATGGCTGTAAGGGCAGCCCGTAAATGGCAAATTTTTATTGTTTGTGTTTTTGAACTTTCACACGAAAACTTACCTTCGCATGGCGATGATGCGTCTAAGATTTGGCGGTTTTTAACTTTTTTGCGGCATATATAAAATAACGAAGAGAAATTGGATTGATAGATGACCAGCTATGTCTCCCGCCGCTTATTTTTGCAAACACTCACAATCGGGGCAGCCACAACCGGTCTTTCGGCATGTATGCCTTCAGGGTTGAAAGATATTGCGCTTGCGCCAGTAAAATCACCATCCACAACCGACAATAGTGCACTTCTTCCTTTTGCGTCGATGTATGCTGAAATGCGCGATGGAGATTTTGTCTTACCGGCAATTCCCTATCAAAAAATTGATCCGCAATTTCTACGTCAGATTGTTGATGATCCGACAGGAGAACAACCGGGAACAATCGTTGTCGATACCAAACGCCGTTATCTTTATCTCGTCCGTTTGAACGGCAAAGCTATCCGTTACGGTGTCAGTGTCGGAAAAGAAGGGTTTGCTTGGTCCGGCCGCGGCATCATCGAATATAAACGCAAATGGCCGACATGGACTCCACCTTCGGATATGATCGCAAGACAGCCACAACTTAAAAAATACAGTGCCGAAAACGGAGGAATGAAACCGGGTCTCAAAAACCCGCTTGGCGCACGCGCGCTTTATATTTTTCAAGACGGTAGAGACACTCTCTACCGTCTTCATGGTTCGCCCGATTGGTCGTCCATTGGCAAGCGCGCTTCATCTGGTTGCGTGAGATTAATCAATCAGGACATTATTGATCTTTACGAGCGTGTGCCGGATAAAGCTCCCGTACTTGTTGTCTGATATTGAGGAGCGGCGGTAAATTCGGTCTCACATACCGATAACGGTTCCGGTAGTTACGTTAATTCCCTGAAACTAACAGAATGTTTTGAAAGTCTTGCTAAGTAGAACAAAAGCAAGCCACTTTTACACCCTCTGATGAACGCCCCTGCTTTGCCAAGCGCAGCTCACAAATTATATAAAACTTCTTAAAACCATATGACCATAGATGAAGGCCGATTGGCTTTTAAAATATTAAAACATTAGTTCGAGTAACGCCAAGGCCACAATTGCGGCCGGTCGCTTCACGGTAGATTTACAATCCTGTGACTGGTGATCTATCAACCATACGCCGAAACCTGTCAGGTCACCAACCGTTTATTTCCGTCTACCACCCAGAAGATTGCCTAACACACCGCGTAAATAATTTTCACCGGCTTTTGCAATTGACCGGCCGATGGAATTGGCTGCCGTACGGGTAATCGACTTGACGGCAGTTTCCGCAACAGATTGACCGCGACTATTCTTTTTATCATCGCCGAAAATCGTATCCCAGAAACTCCCGCCTTCTTCCTGATTATTACCGGATTGTTTTTCTTGCGTATTTTTCTGCAACATCTCGTAAGCGGACTGACGATCAACGGTTTCGTCATATTTTCCGCTCACGGGGCTTGTTTTTATCAAGTTTTGACGCTCTTCGGAAGTAATCGGGCCAATTTGTGATGAAGGTGGACGGATAGTGGTCCTTTGAACAATGGATGGAACCCCTTTATCTTCTAAAGTTGACACCAGCGCTTCACCGGTTCCGAGATCCGAGATTGCTTTCATCGTGTCAAAATCAGGGTTGGCACGAAAAGTCGAGGCTGCGGCTTTCACAGCTGCTGTTTCGCGCGGCGTATAAACACGCAATGCATGCTGGATGCGATTGCCCAGTTGAGCCAGAATGGACTCCGGCACATCCAACGGATTTTGCGAAATAAAATAGATGCCCACTCCTTTTGAACGGATCAGGCGCACGACCTGTTCAATCCGTTCAATCAATGCTTTTGGTGCGTTATCAAAAAGCAGATGCGCTTCATCAAAAAAGAAAACGAGTCGCGGTTTTTCAGGATCGCCGACTTCCGGTAACTGTTCGAAAAGTTCCGACATAAGCCACAACAGAAATGTGGAATAAAGACGCGGATTGGTCATCAGTTTGTCAGCCGCAAGGACACTGACAACGCCTCGCCCATCACTCGTTGTGCGCATAATATCTTCAAGCTTTAAAGACGGTTCACCAAAGAAATGTTCTCCGCCCTGCTCTTCAAAAACCAATAATTGACGCTGGATAGAGCCTACGGAAGATTTAGAGATATTGCCATAACGGGAAGAAAGTTCCGCAGCCTTTTCTCCAACGTGATTAAGCATTGCCTGCAAATCTTTAAGATCAAGCAATAATAATCCTTCGTCATCGGCAACACGGAAAGCAATATTCAGCACACCTTCCTGTGCTTGTGTCAAATCCATCAGCCTTGAGAGCAACAATGGGCCCATTTCTGACACAGTGGCCCTTATCGGATGCCCGTCGACGCCGAACAAATCCCAAAAGATAACAGGTGCGGCTTTCATTTCGATAGTTGAGAGCCCGACACTTCGAGCTCGCGAACGAACCTTGTCATTAAGCGTGCCGGCTTTGGCTATGCCTGAAAGGTCACCTTTCACATCGGCGCAAAAGACTGGCACAACGGAAGCTGCAAAGGCCTCGGCAATAACCTGCAATGTTACAGTTTTTCCTGTGCCTGTCGCACCGGTTATCAAGCCATGACGATTTGCATATTTAAGCCAGATATATTCAGGTTTGAGTGCGTTATCCTTTTTTTGATGGCTGGCACCCAGAAAAATTCCACTCTTGTCTATCATACCCAATTATCCCTCGGCATGTTTTCCAATCATCATAAATGTACCGAAATTAGACAAAATCAATAAGTCTTTTATGTGAGCCTTGACGAGATAAGAGAACTTGGTTTTCTGATGCACCAATTCTTACGGTAAAAAACCGGATAGTCGGCCGATGACTGGCGTGATTAACAACGCAACAAATGCATCTTCGTAAAAATTTCAAAAATTTGAAAGCTCAATAAATTTTCGCAAGTTCTATTTTTAAATCAACGACATATAAAAATTCGCCTTTGAGCTCGCGATTTTGGAATGCGCCCAACCTCGTAACTTCATAATTGCTTCCGATACTGAATAAACACCCGATTGATTGCGGATTTCTCGAGCCAAACTTGGTTTTGACAAATTGAATCCTAAATGAATTTGCAATAGGTTGGACTTGCACCGGTCGGGGCTTTGTGATTGTGTTACATAAAACCCCATCTCCGTGATGGTGTAAAATTTATTTAGCAGGATTTTGATTTGCTCATGAGCTCGAAACAATCCCATCCATCCGACAATACACAATCCCGTCAGGCAGGCTGGTCAGTCATGCAACGTGCCGACGATCCCGATATTGAACGTGCCCGCTTCCAACTTAAGGAAGATATAGCCAATGGTGCTACCGGCATTGCCCTGATTTTCGAAGGCGCCAATAGTGCTTACGGCTTCGGACTACCGGCTAAAGCAGAAACAATTCCAACACTTTTCGACGGGGTAAGCCTCGACGGTCTTCATATCCGTCTCGACAACCATCCCCATGGTCGTGTCATTGCCGACAGTTTTATCGATTATCTCCAGCACCGGCGCATTAACCCGACTCGCACAAAACTGACATTCAGTACCGACCCCACGGCTGTGTTGGCCACGACCGGCAAACTCAAAATGTCGATTGAAGCGCTAAAAGCGTCATTGCCGCAATCAATGTCGGTGTTTTTTTCCTCAGGCATTCCCGGTGTTGTTCTTGAAGCCGATGGACGCCCTTATCATAATGCCGGTGCTACGCCGGCACAAGAGATCGGTGCTATGATGTCGGTTGCGCTCGCCCATTTGAAGATGGTCGAGGAAGCACGCCACCACATTATTTATGCTTTACCGCACATCGGTTTTGCCACAGCTCTTGATGAAGACCCCGTCATGGGGCTTGCAAAAATGCGTGCAATCAGGTCGCTTTGGCGCAGACTTCAGGAAGAACGCGGGGTGACTTCGCCATTTCCTGCGGTCATTCACGTCGAAACATCGATGCGAATGATGACAAAACAGGATTCCCTCAGCAATATCTCCCGTTCATCGATTGCTGCCTATGCTGCCATTTTGGGTGGGGCATCATCATTATCGGTTTTGCCATATAGTTTCGTATTCGGTTTACCTGACGAAAACGCACGTCGCATTGCCCGTAACAGCCAGCTTATTTTTATGAAAGAGCTTGCCACCCCGCTTGCAAAACAGGCAAACCGGCGAGACAGTGACGCAGATGCACTTGCAGAAGCAGCATGGGTCGAATTTACCCGCCTTGAAGATGAAGGCGGCGTTATGCAAAGTCTGATTGATGGCAACCTTGCCAAACGTATTGAAGAAGCGCGAGATCTCAGACTGGCGAGTTATCACAAAAATGAACGTGCCATCATCGGAACATCCGAATATCGGAAAGGCGATGACGCCCCTGCCGGCATTGTCGATACCAAGCCGGTTCATTTTTCAGCTGAAGGTATTTCTCATTGTCACCCGCTGGTATCAGGCCGTTGGGACCAAGAATTCGTAGAAGTACAAAAAATAGCGCCGGTTGAAATCACAAAGGATTAATGCATGATCCGCAGCTTCCGAACATCGACTGACCGTCTTGTTGAAGTCCCGCTCAAAGAAGACGGAACGCCCGAAAATGACGTGCTGTGGATTGATCTTTCCGATCCGACTGCAGGAGAGGAAAAAAAGCTGGAAAAGTGGCTCGGAATTCCCATACCGACGCATGATGATATGACAGAGATTGAAGAATCAAGCCGCTTTTACATGGAAAACGGAGCGCAATATATGACGGCCCCGTTGATCTACACTGTTGACGGCGACAAACGTGATATCGCACCTGTTACCTTCATTCTGACAGGATCAAGGCTGGTGACTGTTCGCTATAGCCACCCGCAAGCAATCGAGCTTTTCATTTTGCGGGTGACTAAAGCAGGCAATGGATTAATTACACCGCAGTGCACGGGGTTAACTATTCTCACTGCTGTTATCGAGGCCGCAACAGATAGGCTTGCCGATCTTCTTGAAGCAGTCTCCGGACGCATTGAAACGGCTTCCCGCAATATTTTCCATCGTGATGAAGCGGCTATGCCGATGTCGACCATCGATTTTCGCAAAACTCTCAACCATATTGGCAATCAGGGAACGTTGCTTTCAATGGTGAGAGAAAGCATTGCAGGAGTTAGCCGCCTTCTCGTTTATGTTGAAGCTTACGGGAAAACAGTTACCCCCAAATATATCGAAGCCGACGGCAAAACAGTAACACCAAAAAAAGATATGAAGACGACTGTCAAATCATTGGAACAGGATACCCAGTCGCTTGAACATTATGCAGACTTTTTGTCTGCAAAAATGACATTCCTGCTTGATACCGTTGTCGGAATGATATCGACTGAACAAAATGCAATTATCAAATTTTTCTCGGTTGCAGCGGTCGGTTTCATGCCGCCAACACTTGTTGCTTCCATCTACGGCATGAATTTCCAATTTATGCCGGAACTTAATGAAAAATGGGGCTATCCTTTTGCTTTGTTTCTGATGATTATTTCTGCTGTTATACCCATATTATACTTCAGAAAAAAAGGCTGGCTCTAATTTTAACTTTTACCTCTTCTCTGGAAATCAGCCGTTAAGTGTATTATATTTAACGTGTTGAGATAATTAAAAGCATCAACAGAAAGGGTGAATTCGATGTCTATTGATTCAGCAATGCGTATTTCGGTAGGCGGCATGAACAGACAAGCGGATACACTTGATCAGATTGCCCAGAATGTTGCGGTTGGAACAACTGTCGGTCGCGAGACATATGATGCCGGAGACGACATGGTGAATATGGACCTGGCTGAACATAATTTTAAAGCCAATTTCCGCGTTTTCCAAATTGCCGATGAGACAATGGCAGAAATAATCAATATGAAACGCTAAAGCAGGAATCTCCTAGCGTTTTGCGGCTATTTCACATTTTTAAATAGGATTTTTATAACTTACGGTGAAGCGATATTGAACTGTTTTATGGTTCGTTTTGCACGTATTTTTGCCAGAATCTCTGTCCAAAAACCGCTATATCATTATCTCTCTAATGATAGTGACCGTTCTCGAACGAAAATCAAAAGCTGATTTAGGGAAAATGGCTGGGGTACCTGGATTCGAACCAGGGAATGCCGGTACCAAAAACCGGTGCCTTACCGCTTGGCTATACCCCAAAAAGCATGCTTGGCATACTTCCTGCGCGCCTTATAACGAGTTCGATAAAAATGTGCAATATGTCTAAGCACGTACCGGCACTTTTTTTTGGCTATAGTCTCGCGCGAGTTCTGCCATTACGTTGGTTGAAAACAGATTTTCAAACGCGTCCAACCCTTCGGCATATATCCATCTACCTGACGATTTTACCGACCCAGCGAATTTCAACTTATGACACGGATTTCAATAGTTATTTTCAAGCAAATGTAACTTTTCCGTCTTTCCTGTCTGCTATAATCTTTAAAATCAGGTTGCAGATGTTAGCTTTTGAAGCTTTGCAATTTAATATGCCTTCCAGCTTAACGGAAAAGGAAATCCGATGCGTGTCGATTTTAAAAAGGATTTTACACCTCAATATGGTCAGGCAGTCGTTCTTGGTAATGATATCCGTCGGGTAACAGCTCATAACCCCTCCCCTTTTACCTTTACCGGCACGAATAGTTATATTTTAGGAAAAGACGAGCTTGCAATTATCGATCCCGGTCCCGATGATGATGACCAGTTGCAAACGCTTCTTCGCGTCATTGACGGTCATAGACTGGATTATATTTTTATCACGCATAGCCATAGCGATCACTGCGGGCTTGCGAAGAGATTAAGTGACCTTACCGGAGCAAGAATTGTTGCTGAAGGACGCTACAGGCCTGCTTTGACCAATGTCCTTAACAACTCCATCGCCCTTGACGCAGATTGTGACAAAAATTTTAAACCTGACATTATACTGGGGGACGGTGAGACAATTGAAGGCAATGGCTGGAAACTCACTTCGGTCACTACTCCCGGACACATGGCAAATCACACAGCCTATGCTCTTGATAAAACCGGTGTGCTTTTTACTGGCGACCATGTTATGACATGGGCAACAACAGTGGTCGCGCCACCTGATGGTGCCATGCAGGATTATATGCAATCACTCACAAAACTTCTGAGCCGCAACGATAAGATTTACCTTCCCGGACATGGTGGCCCTGTCATGAAGCCGCGCGCTTATGTGCGCGCCATTATTGCACACAGAAAAATGCGTGAACGGGCAATTATCGAACGATTGCGTGAAGGAGACCGGACAATAAGCGAGATTGTCATGGCAATTTACAGAACACTCGACAATCGCCTTCACAAAGCTGCTGCTCTCTCGGTTCTTGCCCACCTCGAAGATTTGGTGGAGAAAGGCATTGTCATAACGGATGAACCACTTTCGCTTTTCAGTTCTTATTCATTATCCTGATCGATAGGTGTTGAAAGCATTTCAGTGTCAAGAGCATCCATAAAGGTGAGAATAAAGGAAGCATCAACACCAAGATCACGATATAAATAACGTGAAGCCGAACGCATATCTACAAAAGTTGTATCGCCTTCATCGGTCAGACGAATAACGATGTCCGATATAAAACCGAGATAAAAAGTTTTAGCTTCGGTTTCGATAAAGAGCTCGTCGTCTTCACCGTCAACACCGCGTTGCGCCTTGATTGGCCAGCCCTGTGCATTCAAAACATTGCGCACAGATTTCAATATACGGTCAGGAGAGCCATCATAACGACGGCCTGAAAGCTCGGGCCATTCTTTTAGTTGCAGATTGGCCTGACCGGATAAGTCGGCAGCAACAGGCAAAGCGTCAGCCGGTCTTGCCTCTGCAATAAAGTGTGGCGGCGTATCGGTATCGGTCGAGATGTCATTAAGCGGTGGCATAACGCACCACATGAACAAAAAAGCCGATATGGGGGTAAGTGTTATGAGTGAATAGACAATACCCTTTAGTGATTTCAATCCCCCCCTGTCACCATTTTCCCAAAGATCGTAAAGTCCTTTGGCTGCCAGAAAGAGAGCTATAAGAGCCAATAAACCGGCAATGCTTGAATAGACGAGAAATATATGGGTCCGGATAAGGGAAAAACGATGAAGAAGACTGACAATGACAAGAGCCAACAGACTCACACCGCCAAAACGTGGCGACCATAAAGCAGCATAGGAAGTTAGCCGAACGTATTTTTTTCTCATTGTCCGTTCATTGCCCCTTGTAACGTGCTTGTCCCCGTTGTCGCACTTTTTCCTTCCAACATGCTACAGTCGCTAATCGTCGTTTGTCTCTCTACCGGTTTTGTGGCATCCGATAATTTCACAAATCGATAGCCCTTTTTCTCAAGCTCCAGAATACCCGCTGCGACCCCTTGACCGGATGCCCGTTTAGGCTGGTTCATATGGGCGATAATGACATCACCATTCTTAGCAGATGAAATCCGTTGAGCAACCGTTTTTGGCGGCAAGGATGCTCCCATATCAGCATTAAGAGAGAAGCCGCCCACTTCATACCCCATGTCATGAATAAGTTTCACCGCATCCTTAGAATAGCGTGCAGATGCATCGCGATACCAGTAAGTGCGCGGAAAATCTGCAGCTAGCAAACTCTGCTCTCCACCTTTGATTTCTTCACAAACTGCTTTAAGACTACCTGCTGTTTTGAGACCATAGATATCCGTCTGATTGTCGATTGCAGGAACATGATTTTTGCCATGATTTGCAACTTCAAACAGATCGGGATGAGCCTTGATAACTTCGACGATTTGCCTATTTCGTTGTAACCATCGGGCCGTAACAAATAAAGTGGCTTTGATCTGATGAGAGACGAGAGTGTCAAAAATACGGTGGTCGATATCCCCCATACATAGGTCAAGCGTCAAAGCCACCTGTGGACTTGACGCTTCACCTTTTTCAATATGCAATATCGGCTCGACGGTACCGGCCATAGTTATGGCCGGTGCACTCAAACTTATGATACCGGCAAAAACGCACCGGCAAATCGAATTCCACATTAATTACCTACTCTTGGCATAACCTATTTTTTATGCCTGATTGCCGCTTGGGCTGCAGCAAGTCTGGCTATCGGCACACGGAACGGCGAACAGGAAACATAGTTCAATCCGACTTCTTCACATAAGTCAATTGACATCGGATCGCCACCATGTTCACCACAAATACCAAGCTTGATGTCGGCACGCTGACTGCGGCCGCGTGTTGCGCCGATTTTAACAAGTTCGCCTACGCCATCACGGTCGATGGATACAAATGGATCCTGTTCCAATAAACCTTTTTTAATATAAGTCGAAAGGAATGGACCGGCATCATCGCGTGAAATGCCGAACGTCGTTTGCGTAAGATCATTGGTGCCGAAAGAGAAAAACTCTGCCGATTTGGCAATTTCGGCAGCACGAATCGCAGCCCTTGGCAATTCGATCATCGTCCCGACAAGGTATTTGATTGAAACATTATGCTCTTTCATCACAGCCTTTGCCGTTTCATCAATACGATCTTTGACATAATCGAGTTCCGTTTTCAATGCGACCAAAGGCACCATGATTTCCGGTATAACCGTTTCCTTGGTAGCTTTCCCTGCTTCAATCGCAGCCTCTATAATTGCGCGCGTCTGCATTTCGGCAATTTCAGGATAAGTAATCGCCAAGCGGCATCCCCTTAATCCCAGCATCGGGTTGAATTCATGAAGCTCTGCTGCTCTTTCTTTAATCAGTTCAGCCGGAATTGACATAGCTTTGGCAACTTCGGCAATTTCGACATCTGTTTTCGGCAGAAATTCATGAAGCGGCGGATCCAGCAAACGGATGGTAACCGGAAGACCATGCATGATTTCAAACAATTCGATAAAATCGGAACGCTGCATGGGCAGAAGTTTTGCCAAAGCCTTGCGACGCCCCTGTTCATCATTGGCCAAAATCATTTCGCGCATCGAGATGATACGATCACCGGCAAAAAACATGTGTTCGGTGCGGCAAAGACCAATTCCTTCCGCACCGAAAGAGCGCCCCATACGTGCGTCCGCCGGTGTCTCGGCATTCGCACAAACATGCATACGGCGTTTTTCATCGGCCCATGACATGAGTTTTGCAAAATCGCCCGACATTTTCGGTTGCAACATAGCGACTTTGCCTTTGTAAATCTCGCCATTTCCACCATCAATCGTGATGATGTCACCTCTATGGAAAGTCTCGCCGGCTGCTTTCAATGTGCCGCTACGATAATCAATATGGATGCTACCGGCACCCGAAACGCACGGTTTTCCCATACCACGAGCCACAACAGCGGCATGGCTGGTCATGCCGCCGCGCGTTGTCAAAACACCTTCTGCAACGTGCATACCGTTAATATCTTCCGGACTTGTTTCCACCCGCACCAGAATAACTTTATGTCCTTCTTTGGTTGCATTTTCCGCTTCTTCCGAAGAAAAAACGATTTTGCCCGTTGCCGCTCCCGGAGAAGCCGGAAGGCCTGTTCCCAAAACAATCTTTTTTGCATTCGGGTCAAGTGTGGGGTGCAAAAGTTGATCGAGCGACTTGGGATCAATCCGGGAAATTGCTTCGGTGCGGTCTATGAGACCTTCGGCAACCATATCGACAGCCATTTTGAGGGCCGCCCGCGCTGTGCGCTTGCCGATACGCGTTTGCAGCATCCACAACTTACCTTTTTCAATGGTAAATTCCATATCCTGCATATCGCGATAATGCTTTTCAAGCTTATGGGCGATGTCATTGAATGCTTTAAAGGCTTGCGGCAAAGTTTTTTCCAACGAAGGCTTGTCGGAACCGGCTGCTATGCGCGCAGCTTCGGTGATGTTTTGCGGCGTTCTTATACCGGCAACAACATCTTCTCCTTGTGCGTTGACAAGAAATTCGCCAAAAAGCGCATTCTCGCCCGTCGACGGGTTACGGGTGAAAGCAACACCGGTTGCCGAATCATCACCCATATTGCCAAACACCATTGCCTGAACGTTAACCGCAGTGCCCCAGCTTTCCGGTATATCGTGAAGTTCGCGATAGGTCACAGCACGTGGTGTCATCCAGCTTAAGAAAACAGCACTGATCGCCCCCCAAAGCTGTTTTTCAGGATCTTGAGGAAACGGTTTTCCGATTTCTCTTTCGACACATTCTTTATAAGAAGCAATCACATCCTGCCAATCTTTGGCAGTCATTTCGGTATCGACTTCGTAACCATGGCGGGCTTTGGCATCGTCGATAATTTCTTCAAACAATGAACCATCAATACCAAGCACAACGTTCGAATACATCTGGATAAAACGACGATAGCTGTCATAGGCAAAACGTTCGTCCTCCGTCTCTCTGGCAATGGCTTTGACAGTTTCATCGTTCAGTCCAAGATTGAGGACTGTATCCATCATACCGGGCATAGAGGCACGCGCCCCCGAACGCACAGAAACCAACAACGGTTTATCTTTGTCACCAAAACGGCGCCCGGTCAGTTTACCGACTTCGGCAAGACATTTCTTGACTGTTTCATCAAGTTTGTCAGGATAGGTTTTATCATTATTATAAAAATAGGTGCAGACTTCGGTCGTAATTGTAAAACCCGGAGGAACCGGCAATCCGAGATTGCTCATCTCTGCGAGATTTGCTCCCTTTCCGCCCAAGAGGTTGCGTTCAGATGCAGCCCCCTCCGCTTTCCCGTTACCGAAGCTGTAAACCCATTTTGTCATTTGAAACATATCCTCCGATTGACTTCGATAGTTGAATATTAAAAACTGGAATTCCTGTATTACCCTTGATGGAGACAAACAAATATCAACTATCAACTATAGCTTAAATGACATTTAGTCTGCCGCCAACATCAATTTTCTTTACAGATTGACCAAATCGATTGAATAACAACTTTTTGAGCCTTCAATATTAACCGGTATCTCGCATTTTTTCTGCCGTTTGCAAGTCAACGGATACGAGTTGCGAAACCCCCTGTTCGCCCATCGTAACACCGAAAAGGCGATCCATTTGTGCCATAGTGATCGGGTTGTGGGTGATAACGATAAAACGCGTTTCTGTCGATTTTGCCATTTCTTCCATCAAATGGCAGTAACGTTCGACATTATGGTCATCAAGCGGTGCATCGACTTCGTCAAGCACACAAATGGGAGACGGACTCGTCAAGAAAACTGCAAATATCAATGCCAATGCAGTCAAAGCCTGTTCACCACCTGACAATAACGTCATGGTTTGTGGTTTTTTACCGGGCGGCCGCGCCAGAATTTCCACGCCAGCATCCAACGGGTCATCGGATTCAATGAGTTGCAGCTCTGCCGTTCCACCACCAAAAAGATGGTGATAAAGTCTCTGGAATTGGTCGTTGACCTTGTTAAAGGCTGAAAGCAGACGCTCGCGCCCCTCGCGGTTAAGATTGACAATTGCGACACGCAGCTTCTTGATCGCCTCTACCACATCGTCACGTTCGCCGGTAATTGAATCAAACCGCGAGCGCAGCTCTTTTTCTTCCTCGTCGGCACGTAGATTGACCGCTCCCAAACGTTCGCGTTCGATCCGCAACCGTTCAAGCTTGTGATCAAGAGTTTCAATGTCCGGCATTTCATCGCCAACCGAAAACCCTGCAAGAGCCAAAGTTTCATGCGGCTGACAATTCAAAGCTTCGCTTATCCGCGACTCAATATCCTTCCGTCGATCAACGGCAGCATTAAGTCGTTCTTCAGCTCTCGCGCGTTCTTCACGGCTTGAAGAAAGTTTGGCAAAAGCTTCCGAAGTCTGTTTATCAAGCGTTGTCTGTATTGTTTCTGCCTCTGCCAGACGGTCCATAGCGGCATGGCCTTCCGCTTCTTTTTTTGCAATGGCATCAAGCAGGTTTTGTCGTTTTTCCTCTAGCCCTTCCGGCGTCTCGGCCAATTGTTCGGCCTCGGTCATTGCTTCTTCGCGACGTGCTTTTAGCGCCTCTATCTGATTTTTCGCATTTTCAATACGATTGAACCAGGCTTTACGCTCCGATCCGATCACTTCAAGCCTGCGTACCCGCGCATTTGCATTCTGTTTCCAGCTTTGGAGGGCAGCCAATGCTTCCGATACTGCTCTGCGTTCCGAAGAGATTTTTGCCGAAAATGACGTGATCTTTTCCTCTATAGCAGTCATATCAGGCAATTCATTCCGTTCATTCGATAAAGTTTCAAGTTTTTGAACGAGTTCTGCTTTTTCGCCTTCAAGATCACGCACATTATTTTCAAGTGAAGAAAGCTTCAAACGATGTTCGGAGACTTCGCGTTCAATTTTGCTATAAAACTGCTGTGCCTCATCCCGAATTTCGCGGCTCGACCGCAGTTTTTCGCGTATTTCGCGCTCATAAAGGGCCGATTCTTCAACTTTTTTCGTGAGTTTCTGTAAATTAAGTTCGGCAATCTTCAAAGCTTCCTTCGCTTCGTCAATGAGATGGGCCAACACCTGAAGGCGATTTTTTTGAGCGAGACGTTGCGCGCTTGCAGTCGGCGCGTCAGAGCGCGCCATTAAACCATCCCAACGCCAGATTGCACCATCTCGGCTCACCAGTTTTTGCCCTGTCTTCAAATCCCTTTGTAAGCGCTTGCCGTCTTCCTCTTCGACAACACCGATTTGTTGCAAGGCTCGCTTTAATTCTGCTGGTGCTTTTACAAAATCCGACAATGACTTTACACCGTCGGGAAGAGCTGGTGCTTCATAAGTTCCCGTATGACCGCTCCAGAAAAGAGGCGCGCCTTCTTCAACCGACCCTTCCAGGTCATCTCCCAATGCTGCACCGAGAGCAACTTCATAACCGTCTTTTACAGTAATTTGATCCACAACCGGCGGAAACTCCCCACTGATTGAAGAACTCAAAAGTTGTTCAAGCGTGCGTGCTTCCGTAGCAAGTCCGTTCAGCTGATCGCGACAATCAGCGACCACCGGACGCGCCGCATTTTCCTCTTCCCGTGCAGCTTCCGTCGCCAACTCGCATTCTTGCAACAAGGCTTCGTTTTGCGTAAGCTTCACTTCGGCTTCGTCCAATTTTTTACGGGCTTCGGCAATTTTGTCGGAAGACTTCAGTTCTATTTGGAGTACTTCTATTTGCCGCTTAAAATCGGCAATTGTTTCATCAAGATGCTCGCCACGTTTCGCAAGATCAGCAATCTGATTGACAATTCTTGATTCCTCGGCCTTGGCGTGGGCTTGCAATTGTGTAAGTTCCCCTGCCTGAGCTTCGCTTTTGCTCAACACACTTTGCAGCTCTTCATATTGAAGGGTGAGCTCGACCTCGGTTTCCTGTTGGTTTTCCGCCTCAAACCGTAAAGTTTCTTCTTCCTCATTCAGTCGTTCAAGGCTCTCACCATTATCTTTGGCAAGTTGTTCTTCACGACTAATATCGGCGTCGAGTTGTTCAAGCCTGCGCATCAATTCCTGTTGTCGTTGCCGATTGCGGTTTTTTTCCTCATCAAGTTGTTGTAGCTCAAGGCTTAATCTTTGATATGCGGCGGAAGCTTTTGCAGCTTCTTCCCGCAGGGGCGGAAGTTTGTTTTTACTCTCTTCTTGTGCCTTTTCTGCGCGCATATGCGCTTGCGCCTTTTCTGCGACGAGCTGAGTGGCGCCATTCAAAGCACTGATTGCTTCAGCTTCCTGCGATTTATTATCTGACCAACGCAGATAGAATAGTCCTGCCTCTGCCTGTCTGATATCGGCCGAGAGGGTTTTGAAGCGATTGGCCTGTCGCGATTGACGTTTCAAACTTTCAATCCGCGAGGAAAGATCGCCGACCACATCTTCAAGCCTATCAAGGTTTCCTTCAGCAGCACGCAGGCGCAATTCCGCATCATGACGACGGCTATGAAGGCCTGAAATACCTGCCGCTTCTTCCAGTAAAGCACGCCGTGCTTGCGGTTTGGCCTGTATCAGTTCGCCAATTCGCCCCTGCCCGACCATTGAAGGCGACCTTGCACCTGTCGATTGGTCTGCAAACAATAACTGCACGTCTTTGGCACGAACCTCTTTACCGTTGATACGATAAACCGAACCTGCATCTCTTTCGATGCGACGGGAAACCTGTAATTCATCAGTATCATTAAAAGCAGTCGGCGCACTGCGGTCCGAATTATCAAGAAAAAGCGTTACTTCTGCAAAATTTCTAGCCGGCCTTGTTGCGGAACCTGAAAAAATAACGTCATCCATGCCGGAAGCACGCATATTTTTATAGGAGTTTTCTCCCATAACCCAACGGAGCGATTCAACCAGATTTGATTTTCCGCATCCATTCGGGCCAACAACACCCGTTAGCCCACGCTCTATCACGAACTCCTGAGCTTCGACAAAGGATTTAAAACCGACCAGTCGCAGCTTGGTAAACTGCATAAACCTACCTTCGGGTTACAAAAAAGGATGCAGCCAAAAATATAACTGCATCCTTTTATTAGCACATATTATGGTATTACAGAAAACTATCAATCACAGAAGACATTTCTTCCACAGACAATGCGCCTTCATATTTCTTGCCATTGATAAAAAATGTCGGTGTCGAAGTTACACCAAACTCTTTGCCTCGTTCAAACGAACTCTTGACTTCGTCAAGTACAGTCTGGTTTTTCAGGCAAGCTTCGAAAGCTTTGTCATCAAGACCGGCCATCGCAGCAATATTTTTCAATGGCGGCAAAGCGTCGGACGCGGCAGCCCAATCCATCTGCTTTTCAAAAAGCACTTGAATCATCGGAAAATACCGGTCTTCCGGTGCGCAGCGTGCAAGCATATAACCGGCCTGTGCGCGCGGATCATAGGCAAATTCGCGGAATACCAGACGCGCTTTACCGGTTTTGATATATTTTTCACGGATGGATGGCAGCGTTTCATTAAAGAAAGCAGCACAATGGCCGCAAGTAACAGAAGCATATTCAACAATGGTTACCGGAGCATCAGCTTTGCCCTCGACCATTTCCCTGCCTTTACCGGGTTCAAGAAGTTTTGCCATATCAACAGTACCTGACGATTTGACATTGATCGTCTTGCTATCACCTGTTGTAGCTTCAGCCGGTTTATTATCGGCAGCATAAGAGGGAAAAATAGTAAAACAGGTGGTTGCGGCTAACCCCAAAGCGGCAGCGAAAGAACGAAGACGCTGACTGTTTTTTTTATTAAGCATAACAGTACCTTTTCTTTTTATTTGTTCAAACTTGAAACTCGCTAAGTCGAAGGCAAGCTTTGTTATTTTATAAGTCATCCATTAAAAGTTGTCTCGGATTAATTGTTAAATTTTTTGCCATGAGACACATATTTTTGCGAAAAAATAGATAACCCCAGATCGCTCAAAGAGTTTCTCAAACCATCATTTTCGATTTTTCCTGTAAGTTCGTCTATAAGTTTGCGGTCTTTCTCATTAACCGGCGGGCGTTCGATACGTGCCTCTTCCTCTTTCACAATAACACGCTGTTCGATCTTTATGCGATTGATCGCGACATAGCCGAAAAAGGCATTGATGCGTTGAAGGATTTCTCCCGTCTCATGCGTGAGTATCATTGCAGAATAGGCTTCGCATCCCACAACCAGCGTTCCCGGTTTAAAGGGATCATCAATGCTCGCACGCCTTGACCAAATAATTTTCAGCGGCATTGTGGTTTTGGCAATATCTTCGCCAACAAGGGTGGCCCAATTTGCCATAAGTTCAAGACTGAGACCGGTTTTTTTACGCAAAAGTGGCTCGAGTAGCCCCGATGTCGTTTCGGCAAGTGAAGAAAAATGACGTTTTTTCGGTTTCCAGCCCATCATTTGCCTTGATAAGATTTAAACCAGTCGACAAACTTTACCATGCCTTCGGTTATCGACATTGTCGGGTGAAAATTCAAATCCCTTTCGGCACGGGAAATATCGGCATAAGTTTTTTTAACATCGGCAGGCGGCATAGGACAAAGTTCAGTCAATGCTTTTTTGCCCGTTGCCCGTTCGATAGCTTCAACAAATTCCAACAGTTGAACCGGCTTGTTATTACCAAGGTTATAAATATTGGCGACATTTTCCGGTTCATTGATAATATTTTTTACCACAGTGACAACGCCATACACAATATCGTCGATAAAAGTAAAATCCCGCTGCATCTTGCCGTAATTGAAAAGTTTTATTGGACGGCCATTCAAAATGGCATCCGTAAAAAGCCAGGGAGCCATATCGGGACGCCCCCACGGGCCATAGACTGTAAAGAATCTCAAACCGGAAGTTCTGAGTTTATGAACATGGTGATATGAGCGGGCAAGAAGCTCTCCGGCCCGTTTTGTCGCAGCATAAACCGAAACAGGATCGTCAACTCTGTCATCCTCCGAAAATGGTACTTTCTTGTTTGCCCCATAAACGGAAGAAGAACTTGCATAAACAACCGGCGGACGGGAATCAAACTTCAACGCTTGCTCGAAGATTCTGACCTCACCTTCAACATTTGCGTTTACATATGCAGACGGATTTTCTATCGAATAACGCACGCCCGCCTGAGCAGCCAAATGCACAATGACGTCGACATTCTTTTCGTGACCCAAAGCCCGCTCGACTTGTTCTTTATTGGCGATGTCCGCTTTAACAAAACGAAACGCCGAATCGTCACTGATATTCTTTAGACGTGCCTTTTTAAGCTCGACAGAATAATAATCATTCAGATTATCAACTCCGACAACCTCGAAACCTTGCCGTAGCAATTCTTTCGTCGTTGCAAAACCGATAAAACCGGCAGCACCTGTGACAATGGCTTTCATTTTTTAACCCTATCTTGAAGTTTCAGGTGGGACGGCTGTAGCCCATAAATGATACGACGAATATAATCCGATATCCGGAAAAACAGGGTACCAATCCGCTTCCACTTCGGCAATCGCATATTGTGATAGGTTTTTCTTCCCTTCACGATCGTCGAGCCATTCACTCCACAAAATTTTACGATATTCTTGTTGGTTGAAAATGCTTTATAGCCGCTCCAACCGCGTTCAAGCGCTACATCGTAAGGAAGGCTCATCGGAGTGAGTTTTTCAAGAAGCTTTTTTGCTCCCTCGCGCGTCACCATATAGGCCGCCGAGCTTCCTAAAGGACCATGCAAATACCGACCAATGGATACATTATCGGTTATATCCATCATTTTACGAAAAATCCGGTTACGATGGTTGGAAAATTTGATCATATCCCATCCGTCGATTTGAGAAAGTTTATTGATAATTCTGACAAATTCCTCATCGAAGCCGACATCATCCTCTGCAATGACGGCATAAGGATCCTCGCCATTTGCAATAACCGACAACACCCGAAGATGACTAAGATAACACCCTGCTTCTCCAGGCAGGATATTTTTCCCGTGCCGGCGGCGAAACCTTTTCACATCAATTTCGGGAGAATGCTGAATGTCGATCTCGCTACCGTCAACCGCACTTATACGATGATAGTCCAGTCCAACGCTTTCAGCTGATCGTGCGACAACTTCGAAACGATCTTTTGACCGATCAAGATTGATTATATAGACGGGAATATTCAAAGTAACCTCGGTAGCCAAATTGAGCGGAAAGACGGAAATGGGCGCATCACCAATCTTCTTGTTCGATCAAAAACAGTGGGCAAGTTAGCTATTTGGCAGGCCGATGTAAACGCTTTTGATCTCTCCTTCTCTTTCGTTTACTCCCGCAATGGTCGTTCGATAATTTTTCAGGCAAAAAAACAAACTCAATGTTTTATTTCTTTTACCCCCCTCATAAACGCATCTCTAAGGAGATTTAAATAAATAAAATGTTGAAATGGTTCTTAGCCACAAATAACCAATATCATTTTTAAACTATTAATATCACTTTTACTTGTGTGTCTCCAAAAGTTTCCATTGCCTTTTTCCATGAACGTGCAACAACAAACGAAATAATAATCCGGCTTAAAGCTTTGCCTCATGGGAGATAGACATGACCGAAACGACTAAAACAGCTCAGTCCGCTGACCCACACGATACACGCAAACGAATTTTTGCAATCGTTGCAAGCGCATCCGGCAATCTGGTGGAATGGTATGATTTTTATATCTACGCATTTGCATCGATTTATTTTGCCAACCAGTTCTATCCGTCTGGCAATGACGAGGTCGCAGCACTTCTTAAAACGGCTGGCATATTTTTCATCGGTTTTCTGATGCGCCCGATCGGCGGATATATTTTCGGCCGTATAGGCGACCGGTATGGCCGGAAAAAATCCATGATGATCTCTGTGGTGATGATGTGCCTAGGCTCGCTTATCATCGCTTTTCTACCGACCTATGCCACATGGGGCAATGCCGCAGGTGTCATCTTGTTGCTCGTTCGTATGATGCAGGGGCTTTCTGTCGGCGGAGAATATGGAACCACCGCCACATATATGAGTGAAGTTGCTTTGAAAGGCCGACGCGGATTTTTCAGTTCCTTCCAATATGTGACACTCGTCGGCGGACAACTTCTTGCCGTTCTGGTTGTTGTTATTCTGGAACTGTTCCTTGATGACAATCAGATAAAGGCGTGGGGCTGGCGTATTCCTTTTGTTATTGGCGCATTAACAGCAATCATCGCTTTTTACTTACGTCGTTCACTGCATGAAACTTCAACGGAAAAATCGCGCACCAGTGTTGAAGCCGGAAGCCTCATCAGCCTGTTGAAGAACCATACCCGCTCGTTCCTGCTTGTTGTGGGTTTCACATCCGGCGGCTCTCTCACATTTTATACCTACACCACCTACATGCAGAAATATCTAGTGACTACTACCGGCTTTTCGGCCAAAGATGCCAATACAATGATGCTTGCTGCATTATTTATTTTTATGATTCTTCAGCCTCTTTTCGGGATGCTTGCGGATCGTATCGGGACGCGCACATCGTTGTTGATGTGGTCAGTTCTTTCAATCATCCTGACCATTCCCGCGCTGTCATTTATCGGATCTACACATAGTGAACTCGCCGCCTTTTTCATGATCGTTGTGATGCTCGCAGTATCCTGTCTTTACACCTCCATCGGCGGTATTGTTAAAGCAGAAATGTTTCCGGCTTCTGTCAGAGCATTAGGGGTAGGTTTTTCCTATGCTGTGGCGAACGCACTCTTTGGCGGTTCGGCCGAATATGTTGCGCTTTGGTTCAAGAATGAAGGCGTCGGCAATTACTTCTACTGGTATGTGACGATCATGATGGTAATTGCTTTTGTCTGCGCCTATAAAATGAAAGACGCAAGAAATGGCGGTTACCTTCAAGGCCATCACATTGATTGAAAAAACATAGTCGATTATTCGCATCGAATAAGCTTGATGAAATGTAGGGCAAGTCTTTTAACGGCTTGCCTTTTCTTTTTGATTTTTTTGATAAACTGTGATTGGAAAAATCCATGAATGATTTTTCAGAAAAGCTTCTTTCCTGGTATG
Source organism: Bartonella sp. W8151 (assembly GCF_016100385.1). Classification (NCBI taxonomy): domain Bacteria; kingdom Pseudomonadati; phylum Pseudomonadota; class Alphaproteobacteria; order Hyphomicrobiales; family Bartonellaceae; genus Bartonella; species Bartonella sp. W8151. The sequence goes on along the minus strand of NZ_JACFSO010000003.1, from coordinate 338,292 downwards.
ACCGATACCATCGTATATTGCCTTGGCGCGTGGCTCCGGCCGACTTGTTGACGGGTAAGAAAAATGATCCTTACCGGGTCTGGCTGTCGGAAGTCATGTTGCAACAAACAACTGTTGAAGCTGTAAAACCCTTCTTTGAAAAATTCGTAACAACATGGCCAACGGTTTTTTCTCTCGCAAAAGCCGAATTGGAAGATGTGCTTAAAGCCTGGGCAGGCCTCGGCTATTATTCACGAGCAAGAAATCTCAAACGTTGTGCGGAACAAGTAGTGGCCGAATACGATGGGGTTTTTCCAAAATCGTTAAAAAGCTTGAAGAGTCTGCCCGGTATTGGTGATTATACGGCAGCAGCCATTCTTTCTATTGCCTATAACGAACCTGTCGCCGTCGTTGACGGTAATGTCGAAAGGGTCGTTGCCCGCGTCTTTTCAATTGGTGAACCTTTGCCGCAAGCAAAGGTAAAAATCAGAACAAGAACGCAGGAAATAACACCTGACAAGCGTTGTGGCGACTTTGCCCAAAGCATGATGGACCTCGGTGCGTCGATTTGCACACCACGCGCCCCTAAATGCATGATATGTCCGGTTGAAAACCTGTGCGAGGCAAAGCGCAACGGTAACCCCGAAGCCTTTCCGGTCAAACCGCCAAAGCCGCAGCGTCCCCAACGCTATGGAGTTGCCTTTGTCGCATTAAGTAAAGATAACGAGATCTATCTGGAAAAACGGCATAGTTCCGGACTACTCGGCGGAATGACGCAAATCCCCAATCACTTCAGCGAACAAAATAATTATTCTGTCGCCGACGCTCCATTTCATGCCAACTGGGTGTTGAAGGGCAAAGCCCACCACGTCTTTACCCATTTTTCGCTCACTCTTGATGTCTATTTGGCCAGAAATGTAGACAAATCAATTGCGGGCAATGGTTGGTGGTGCAAAACAAATGAACTTTCGGGTGAAGCTCTGCCTACTGTTATGAAAAAGGCAATTGCTGCAGCCATTCCTGATAGTTTTAAAACCAGCGGCATGAAACCAAAAAAATCAAACAGAAAAAAATAAAAGGCGGCGCAATTCATGCGCACGCCTTTTTTATGATCGGAGACTGGAGATTATCCGACCGTTCATCTTTCAAACGCCCTGTTTTGTCATTTGTTCCCGAATAATAAGACGTAGTTCATCTATCAGAACCAGTTGACCATCTTTCTCGAAATACCAGAAGGTCCAACCGTTGCAGCTGGCGCTGTTTTGTACTTTCCGCCCCATCATATGGATAGAGCCGGCTTCACCATCAACAACCACTGTCCCGTCTGCGCGGATGATGGCTGCGTGTTTGCGTTTTTTGTCATAAAGCACAGAGCCCGGCTTCAATAATCCTGCTTCAAGCAGGCTTATAAAGGCCACACGTGGTTCTGCGCGTTTTCCCGAAAGCATGACAAGCTCCGGTTTTGCGAGCGGCTCGACTGCACGAATTCTTTCCAATGCTGCATCGATATAGGATTGTTCACGCTCGATTCCTACAAAATCACGCCCTAACCGCTTGGCAACTGCCCCCGTAGTACCGGAACCGAAAAATGGATCCAGAATAACGTCGCCGGGTTTTGTCGAAGACATGATAACGCGCGCAAGCAATGCTTCCGGCTTCTGCGTGGGATGGATTTTATGTCCGTTTTCGTCTTTCAGCCGTTCCTGGCCAGTGCAGATCGGAAACAGCCAATCGGAACGCATCTGCACGTCATCGTTGGCAGCTTTCATCGCTTCATAATTAAACGTATATTTTTTGGAATTCTGGTCACGCGATGCCCAGATTAGCGTTTCATGTGCATTCTGAAAACGACGCCCCTTGAAATTGGGCATTGGATTGGTTTTACGCCAGATGATATCATTAAGCATCCAGAAGCCGAGATCCTGCAAAGCAGTACCAACTCTGAAGATATTATGATAAGAACCGATAACCCAGATTGTCCCGTTCGGTTTCAACACTCTGCGGCAAGCAAGAAGCCAGGCACGTGTGAAGGCATCATAGGCTGCAAAGCTCTCGAACTGGTCCCAATCATCATCCACAGCATCCACCAATGACTGGTCAGGGCGATGCAATGCATTTGCAAGCTGCAGGTTGTAAGGCGGGTCGGCAAAAATAACGTCTACCGATTGACTTGGCAGTTTATTGAGTGCTGCAACGCAGTCACCCTTTAAAATCTGGTTACGCCATGCTTCTTCCGGCGAAGCTTGCACGAGATCTTTTACAAGACGAACAACAGTCATTGGATACTCGACCACACATACTCAAGATACTAAATACTCCGTGACCAATCGAATCACGGCTCTGACAAGCTTAAATTGACGAAATAGGGTAAATATCGCGTTAAAGCGCACAGGTTTTTGAAATAGACCTATCCTTGGTCAAGAATTCGCAAGCGCCACACTTGGATATAAAGCCGAACAAGTGTCATTTTCATGCCAATTAATCGTTGCTCAAGGCATGACAAGCGCTTGAATTTTGGCTTTTTGTCAAATCAATCGCACGTTTCATGAGGTTGAAAGAACACAAAATTAAGAACAGCACATTTTTCATCAGCTATTGCCAATGACAAGTTGAAACGTCTAAAAGATTGCCAATCAATTTGATAGATTACAGGATAAAACCGATGCCGCAGATAGATCTGGTTATTTTCGATTGTGATGGTGTTCTTGTTGATTCAGAATATCTGGCGGCCCAGATTGAATCTGAATTACTGGCAATAGAAGGTTATGAAATAACACCTGAAGAACTGTCCGAACGTTATGCAGGGCTTATTTTCCTTGATATTCTTAAAGAAATTGAAAAGCAGTCGGATGTTCCGCTTTCTGTCAGCCTGATTGAAAAAGTGCCTGAACTTTTCAAAAAGCGTATGAAAGACGAGTTGCTTGGAATTGACGGTGCGCGCGAAGCCGTCGAAGCTGTTGCCAAGCTTTATCCTTACTGTATCTGTTCCAATTCGAAGAGCCAAGACATAAAACATATGCTGACGATTGTTGGTCTATATGATCTCTTTGAAAACAAGATTTTTTCAGCACCGGAAGTCGGCACAGGAAAAGTGAAACCGGCACCGGATGTTTACCTTTATGCGGCAGATAAAATGCATGCAAAGCCTGAAAATACAATTGTTATAGAAGATTCCGTCCATGGTGTGCGCGGAGCGGTTAAAGCGGGTATGCGTGTTGTCGGCTTCACCGGCGGTTCCCATGCTTACCGCGGCCTTGCCGACGTTCTCACTGAAGCGGGTGCCGAAACAGTTATTGCTCACCATACGGATTTACCTGCTGTCTTGAAAGCCATGTCCGAGTGGAAAGATATCTGAATTTATCTTGATCGGCCAATCGCATTATCTCCGGTCGCTGGCAATCAATAAAGTTCGATAACTTCGTTAGCGACATTGATCGTTATTACTATCAAACTGCTGAAAATAATTGGCCTTTGCCAACCTTGAGAAATTCTGTTGCAGGATTTGTAAAGAATCCTGAACGAACAGAGCTTACAATCTTTTTGTCGGAAATTTTTTCTAACCTTATAAAAAAGGCTTGAGAACGCTTGTTCTCAAGCCTTTTCAGTCAGTTTAGTCATTTAAACGAAACCAGCTTATGAACAGTGGCTAAGCATTATTTCTTTTGTCCTCTGTCGTAACCGACAAAAACGCGAATGTTTTTTGCTGTAGGTTTGGGAAACGATATTTGATCGTCGGAAAAAATAAACTGCGTTGCGTCAACGCCATTGCTGATCTCTACCGGATAATTGCGCAACTTGGAATATATCACACTATCCCCTTCCATAACTGTGACGCGGATCGGAAGTGATACTGTGCCTTTTTTAAACATCGGTCCCGGGACGACGCGGCCGGAAGCTGCAACTTTCATTGAAAGTGTTGTGTCTGTTGTATTGCAGGTTCTTGTCACATCTCTGATGGCAGCCTGATACATGACTTTATTGGCGTCACCCTCACCACCGCGCTCGTAAACATCATAAAAAGCCGTGTCATCGCGCATGAGAACAATCGGGCAATAGGCGCGCAATTGTGCTTCGGTTATTTGCGGTTCGGGCGGGACATTGTCCACTTTCTTATGAATAAAACATCCAGACAGTGTTGACGAAGCGGCAATAATAAGGCCAAAGCCCAATGAAAAACGATAAATCGACTTTTTATCCATGAAGTGGACTTTCCTAGAGTAGTAAACCTGTTCTATATCAGCGATCAATAATAGTGATTTGTTGTTTTCTCGCTTTTTCTATAATTTGGCAAGTCTGGTAAAAATAGAGGACGTTTTCAGTCCCGTAAAGGTTGTAAAATAGCGCGACATCAAACATTTTTTTCACAGGTTTAGGCCCGAGGAGTATAGAAATGAAATATATCAGTACAAGAGCCAACGCACCGGTACTCGGCTTTTGCGATACTGTCATGACGGGACTTGCACGTGATGGCGGGCTTTATCTGCCAGAAACTTATCCCCATTTTTCACCGGATTCGCTAAAAGCTTTGCGCGGAAAATCATACGCGACAATCGCCAAAACTATTCTTTGGCCATTTATCGACGGTGAAATAGAACGCCATGATTTCGATTCTATGGTTGACGAAGCCTATCGCACATTTCGTCATCCTGCGGTTTGCCCCCTTGTCCAGACCAATACCAGTGAATTCATACTTGAACTCTTCCATGGTCGCACATTGGCGTTCAAGGATGTTGCGATGCAATTGCTTGGCCGGTTGATGGACTATATACTGAGCCATCAGAACAAGCGTGCCACAATTATCGGAGCAACGTCGGGAGACACCGGTGGGGCAGCAATTGAGGCTTTTGCCGGACGCGAGCGCTGCGATATTTTTATTCTTTTTCCGAAAGGGCATGTTTCACCGGTCCAACAAAGGCAAATGACAACAAATAACAATGCCAATGTGCATGCGCTTGCCATTGAAGGAAACTTTGACGACTGCCAGGCTTTGGTCAAAGCCATGTTCAATGATCACGCTTTTCGGGATAAAACAGCTCTTTCCGGAGTCAACTCGATCAATTGGGCGCGTATCATGGCGCAAATTGTCTATTATTTTACTTCGGCAATTTCTCTTGGAGCACCTGACCGGGCTATCTCCTTTACTGTCCCCACCGGCAATTTCGGTGACATTTTTGCAGCCTTTGTCGCTTCCCGCATGGGGCTACCCATTGCCCATCTCGTCATTGCCACCAATGATAACGATATTCTGGCACGCACACTTTCAACCGGAATTTATCAGATCCGTTCGCTCAAACACACCACATCGCCATCTATGGATATACAAGTCTCGTCAAACTTCGAACGCCTGTTATTCGAGGCATCCGGACGCAATGCGGTTTTAATCCGCAACTCGATGGAAAGTCTTAAACAATCCGGCGAGTTTACCATTGAAAAAACAGTTCTTGAAAAAATCCGTGCTCTATTTTCGGCAGGACGTTCAACCGAAACAGAAACCGCCCATATGATCGACACACTTTACAGGGAAAGCCATTACCTTGCCGATCCCCATACTGCAATAGCTGTAAAGGTTGCGCGTGAACACATGGAAGCAACCATTCCGATGGTCGTCCTTTCTACCGCGCATCCGGCAAAATTTCCGGATGCTGTCAACAAAGCTTGTGGTCAAACTCCGAAGCTTCCCCAATGGCTTGACGGGCTTATGGAAAAGCCCGAACACTATGAAACATTGAAGAACGACGAAAAAATCGTCAAGGATTATATTGGCGCAAAATCCCGTGCTTGCCATTAACCCTATTCATTTTTTCCGAAAGACAGAAAATGCGCAATGTGGTTTTTTATTAAAGTTTTGAATGAAGGAGCTTTATGAGTATGGGCGTAGAAATCAGCCGGCTCGGCAATGGTTTGACGATCGTCACACATACGATGCCACAGATCGAGAGTGTTGCCCTCGGCATATGGGTAAAATCCGGCTCCCGCAATGAAAAATTTGAGGAACATGGTGTAGCCCATATGCTCGAGCATATGGCTTTCAAGGGGACAGCGAACCGCACGGCCTATGAAATTGCCGCTGAAATCGAAGATGTCGGTGGCGAAATCAATGCGGCAACGGGTGTCGAAACCACTGCCTATTACGCCCGTGTCCTGAAAAATGACATACCGCTTGCCGTCGATATTCTCGCCGACATTATCACCACGCCGAAATTCGACGAAACCGAACTTGAACGTGAAAAGCAGGTCGTCTTGCAAGAAATCGGTGCAGCCAACGACATGCCGGAAGACATTGTGTTCGACCATTTCACTGAAACCGCGTTCCGTCACCAGACAATCGGAAGGCCTATTCTTGGCACAGCACAATCGGTACGCAGTCTCACTGCCGATAATTTACGTAACTTCATGAATGAGCATTACAGTGCCGACCGCATGATTTTTGTAGCAACCGGCGCTGTCGACCATCAGTCTTTTGTCAAGGAAGTCGAGAAACGACTTGGCAATTATCGCGCCCATTCGCCGGCACCTCTTGCCGATCTTGCAAATTATGTAGGTGGAGATTTTCGCGAATACCGTAACCTCAAAGATGCCCAGGTGCTCTTAGGCTTTGAAGGGCGAGCCTACCATATACGCGATTATTATGCCTCCCAAATTCTATCCATTATTCTGGGTGGAGGAATGTCGTCGCGTCTGTTTCAGGAAGTGCGTGAAAAACGCGGACTTTGTTATTCTATTTATGCTTTTCACTGGGGATTTTCCGACATTGGCCTCTTCGGGGTCCATGCTGCATCAAGCGAAGACGGCCTGCATGACCTCATTCCCGTTATTCTGGAACAACTTTACAAAGTGAGCGAAAAGATAGACCAGAAAGAACTTGACCGTGCGCGCGAACAATATCGCGCCAGTCTCGTAATGTCACAAGAAAGCCCTTCGAGCCGCGCCGAAACAATTGCACGACAAATGCTTCTTTATGGTCGTCCGATTCCCGCATCCGAAACATTGGAACGTCTGTCTCTTCTTACAGTCGACAGGTTGACCGATTTGGCCGAACGCTTATTTATTGATTCAAAACCCACATTGGCAGCAGTTGGAGCGATAGGACCAATTATGAGTTATGGTGATCTGGTTGCGGCTCTTTCTTCAGGAGCCGGACGGCGCCCTTATTAAGAGCAGCCAGAAAGGCAATGGCATGTTCAAAATGCCCTTCCGGCGACTGCCGCATAAACAGCAGGAGAAAATTCGGCTTCCGAATTTAAAGGCGAAAGACGTTTATTTACGTTTTCCGATGATTGATGACTATAAGGAATGGGCAGCCGTGAGAACCGAAAGCCGGCCATTTCTGGAACCATGGGAACCCCTCTGGCCAGAGGATGCACACACACTTACCCGTTATAAAAACCATCTTGAACGTTACATTGAAGGACGCAAAAACGGCCAGTTCTTTGTCTTTTTTGTGTTTTTGAACGACAATAACAATCTTATCGGTGGAATAAGTCTCGGTAACATCAGACGGGGTGTCGTACAATCGGGCGAGATCGGCTATTGGTGTGGAGAAAAATATTCCGGCCATGGATTTATGCATGAAAGTCTGGAGCTGATGGTTGATTTTGCTTTTCAACAGCTCAAATTGCATCGTCTGCAAGCTGCCACGATTCCGACAAACATACGCTCCATTTCCTTACTGGAAAAATGTGGTTTTGTTCGGGAGGGGTTGATGCGCTCCTATGTAAAAATCCATGGCGAATGGCAAGATCACTACCTTTATTCTTTGTTGGAAACGGAAAGAACAACGAAGTCAATTTGAAAGTGAGGCGTTGTGAAGACAATAGGCAAAACCATTGGCATTTTTATATTCTGGACATTGGGCTTGATCACCTTGTGCCAGACAGCATTGTCTATTGAACCGGTCAAAATATCTTCACAGGATACAGCACTTGATCTCTCGCGTGCAGTCGAAATTCACCACATAAAAGGAAACACTTTCCAAACATCGACAGCGGCCGGTCCTGATGGAATTGTGCGGCGTATCGAAATGCAAGGAAATGGCGATCATGCAGAAAGCGACTGGGCGGTTTTTGCTATTGCCAACCCTACAGACGACCAGATTGACAGACTGATTGTCACCCCACATTATCGTATGGCGGGTTCGGGATTGATTTGGCCCGATCTCGGCTCTGTACGTATACAATCTATCACGCCATCGGAAGGTTTTGCGCTTGACCGCCAATCAAGTGCCGATTCAGATGTTTTCCGTATCACAATCAATCCTGGAGCAGTCGTTACTCTTGTTGCGGAGCTTGGTTCACCGAAATTGCCGCAAGTCTATCTTTGGGAACCCGAAGCCTATAAGGATACCATCAATTCCTACACGCTCTATCATGGCATATTGCTTGGCATTTCCGGTCTTCTTGCACTACTCTTAAGTGTTCTTTTTGTCGTACGCGGAACCGGACTTTTTCCGGCCACTGCAGCGGTGGCTTGGTCGGTGCTTGCCTATATCGGTATCGATTTCAATTTTCTCAATAAATTGTTCGTCATTTCTGCCCAAACCGAACCGATCTGGCGCGCGGCAACAGAAGTGGCACTTGCAGCATCGCTTTTCATTTTTCTTTTTACCTACCTCCACCTCAATCGCTGGCATTACCATTTCAGCTATGGCGCAGCAGCATGGATTATCGCTCTTTGTGCCCTTGGTGCCTTCGCAATTTATGACCCGACGCGTGCTGCGGGCATTGCACGGCTTTCCTTCGGTCTTACCGCTCTTCTCGGCGTTGTGCTCATCGGATATCTTTCCATTCGCGGTTACGATCGCGCTATTATGCTGATACCGACATGGCTACTCATTATCTTCTGGCTATGCGGGGCATATGTGTGTGTAACCGGAAAACTTGATAACGATATTGTTCAACCCGCACTAGCAGGCGGTCTGGTTCTCATTGTTCTGCTCATTGCTTTCACGGTTATGCAACATGCTTTTTCAGGCGGCGCATTCCATCAGGGGATATTTTCCGACCTTGAACGGCAAGCTCTTGCCGTTATGGGGGCTGGCGATATCGTGTGGGACTGGGATGTGCGCCGTGACCGTGTGGTCATCAATCCCGATCTTTCTCTCTACCTCGGATCCACAGCCGGTGAATTGAATGGAACCATCCGCAATTGGGTTGATGCTTTACACAGCGACGATCGCGATCGTTTCCGTGCCATACTTGATATGATCCTCGACACACGTAAGGGGCGCATCGACCAGACACTGCGACTCCGTTCCGGTGACGGACATTATTACTGGTTTTCACTCAGAGCACGACCGGTCATAGGTTCGGACGGAGAAATTGTGCGGATCGTTGGCACCCTCGTCAATGTAACCGACCACAAAAAAGCCGAAGAGCGATTGTTGCAGGATTCTGTCCATGACAATCTGACAGGTCTTCCGAACCAACAGCTCTTTCTTGATCACTTACAAACTTTTGTAAATCTTGCTGTCGCTGGTCGTCCTGTCAGACCGACCGTATTCGTTATCGATTTTGATGGCTTCCGTAACATCAATTATCAATTCGGTATGTCTGTCGGCGATACATTTCTGTTAACAATTGCCCGTAGGCTTGGACGTCTTATTACGCCCGAAGACACACTTTCGCGTCTGTCGACTGACCGTTTTGCCATTGTGCTCACCAGTCAGACCGACCCTGCAAAAATCGCAGCATTTGCCGACCAGTTACAAAGAACAGTTGCCGCACCAATTCTGTTTTCCGAACGCGAAGTCAAACTTTCCGCTTCAATTGGCCTCATCACATGGACTGAAGGCAATTCGAATGCCGAAGATATGCTGAGTGATGCGGAACTTGCAATGATTCACGCCAAAAAATCAGGCGGTAATAAAATTGAACCGTTCCGCCCGAATTTCCGCACATTGGGGCTTGAGCGAAACAGCATGGGCAATGACATTCGTTATGCCTTGCAACGCAATGAAATCAAGGTTCTCTATCACCCTGTTCTCGACCTCAATGACGGACAAATCGTCGGATTCGAAGCTTTGATGGAATGGCACCATCCGCGTCATGGTAACCTTTCTGCCGTTGATTTCATCCATACAGCCGAAAGCGAACACGTGGTTATGGATCTCGCCCGTTTTGCAATGAAAACCGTCGTCGAAGATCTCACCCATATTCAGGACCGTTTCCCGAAGCAGTCATTTTTCGTGTCTGTCAACATACCGAGTGCGGAAATGGTTCATCAGGAACTGATTAACGAGCTTAAAGCGATTCTGATGCGCAATCCTATTAACAAGGGGCGACTGATGATGGAGATGTCTGAATCGATCCTGATCGAAAATCCCGAACAATCTTCCAATTTGTTAGAAAAAATCAAGGCCCTCGGCATCGGCCTTGCGCTTGATAATTTCGGAACCGGCTATTCTTCGCTTGCCTTTCTATTAGGTTATCCGTTCGATATGATCAAACTTGACCGTTCGCTTCTGGAGGTCAATAGTTCGAAAAAACGACTGGTATTAAAATCGATCATCACACTCGCACATGACCTCAACCTCAAAGTAATTGCTGAAGGTGTCGAGAAAGAAAATGAAGCTGTTATGCTGCGCGAAGAAGGCTGTGAATTTGTTCAAAGCAATGTTTTCACCGAACCTGTCGGCGTCGAAGATCTGATTACACTCGTCATGAAACATCCGAAAGCTGCCGTTTAACAAATTACCAAATGGATATCCGGTCTCCTCGCTTTCGGAACGCGCCAATAACAGCATTTGTTGCTTGAATAACGCCTACGCTTTTTGAGCGAATGAAACGTCGGCTCAAAGGAAAATGCAATAAATCGGGCGAAAACCGCTCTTATACGCTTAGACTACAGTTTCGCTGAAGCCAAGATAATGGATAAAAAAGGTATAAACGATTGAAGTGGCGCGCTTTTTTCACGCGTGACCGGCTTGACCAACAAGAAATGTCGGATCAATGCCCATTTTCTTCAGGCTTTGTTCATATTGATGGTCAAAATCCTGAGCAAATAGAAAATCGGCATCAACGGGGCTTGTCAGCCAGCCATTTGCTGCGATTTCGGCTTCGAGTTGCCCGCCTGCCCAGCCAGCATAGCCGAGCGCAATTATGGCGTGCTGTGGCCCTTTTCCGACGCTCATTGCCTTCAAGACATCAGTTGTTGAAGTAAGACAAATATCTCTGGTAACAGGTATCGTCGTCCGGCAGGCATAATCATCGGTATGTAGGACAAAACCGCGCGAACGATCAACCGGTCCGCCATTTCTCACAGGAAAAAGCTTTATCGGCTCGGGCAGATGGATGGCTTGGGCAGCATTGATTATCCCAAGTTGCAACAGCAAATCCGGAAACTTCAAATCCTGACGCCGGTTCAGCATGATGCCCATTGCGCCCTCGTCCGAGTGGGCACAGATATAGATAACCGCGTGTGCAAAACGTTCATCCCCCATGCCGGGCATTGCTATAAGCAGATGACCATTCAAAAAGCCGTCGCGTTTTTTCATTGTGCTAATTTTATCCATAATTTAAAAGTAATCGTGTATTGATGAGTTGCAAGGAAAAAGTGAATTTTTTCGTCAAAAGTCTTAAACAAAATGATGTTTTAACGGAAGCCGAAACAGTGTACCAGTTTTTTAAGCTCAAAGCCGTTTTGATTTTCCTTGTGCTTGCATGTTTTTTCGGCTTTGGCCAAACGTTAGTCGTTGCCCAGACGCCCGCATTTACCAAAACAAATGACACTTCAACGCTATTGGCAACGCCATGGCATGAGTTCGAGGGGGGACGGGTGCGCCTCGCATTACAGCCTGTTGCCGAAAAGGAGCGTCTGCGTGGTGTTATAGAAGTCAACCTGAAGCCGGATTGGAAAACCTATTGGAAAAATCCCGGAAATTCGGGTATGGCCCCTTCTTTCGATTTTTCTCCCCCTTCAAGCTACGAGATTATGTATCCTGTACCTCATCTATTCAAAGATGGCAGTGATTGGTCGATCGGCTATAAAAACAGCGTTCTTTTGCCTTTTACGGTTGAAAAATCCGACAATGGCGAAAGCTTGAAAGGTCAACTTACAATCGGCTTATGTAAAGAAATATGTATGCCTCTTGATATCCCGTTCGACTTTTCCGACGGGACTGCCAATATCGCTCTTTCAAGCTCCCTTCTTACAATGGCGGAAGAAAAATTACCTGAAAAGGCTCCGGAAAATATTGTTATTCACGCCAGTAACGACGAAAAAATGCTTAACATTACGATTACCCATCAAGATGAAGAAAACATATCAGCGCTTTATCTTGACGGAAAGACAGATGAAATAGGTCCGGCTGAAATTATCAAAAATAGCCGGAATGAAACTGTTTTTGCTGCACCGATTATTACGAAAAACAGCAAAGGTCCTTTGACTATCTCTTATATCGCCGAAGCAAAACCCGTTTCTTTCACCGGCATATTGACTTCACAAAGCAAATAAATCGTTAGCGGTTTTCATCAACGCCTTTACGAGCAAGTTCGTCACAGCGTTCGTTTTCGGGATGACCGGCGTGTCCTTTGACCCAATGCCAGTTCACGTTATGGCGTGTGCGAGCCAAATCAAGTTTTTGCCAAAGGTCGGCATTTTTGACAGGCTTTCTCGCAGACGTTTTCCAGTCTTTCGCCTTCCAGCTATCAATCCAGCTTGAAATGCCATCCCGCACGTAAACAGAGTCAGTATAAAGATCAACGTTACACGGTTCTTTCAAGGCATTGAGCGCATTGATTGCTGCCGTCAACTCCATACGATTATTGGTGGTGTCGGGTTCACCGCCGTAAAATTCTTTGGTGACCCCGTTCCAACGCAATAGCACCCCCCAACCTCCCGGTCCGGGATTGCCGGAACAAGCGCCATCAGTGAATATTTCGACCTGTTTCAAGGAACCGTCCGCAATTTAGAGCCCGATTTCAGATGGTTTAATGACGTCTCTGAAAAAATTCAATTTTCGCCAATATTCCAGAGGATCCTTTTTCACAACCAGACTATTTGAAGGTGTGTTGAACCAATCATAAAGGCGGGTGAGGAAAAATCTGATCGCTGCCCCACGGGCGAGAACCAGTATATTATCAATCTCATTTTGTTGAAGCGGACGAATAGCACAATAGGCTTTGAGCATCGCCTCACTTTTCGTCACATTATAAGAATAATCCCGTTCAAAGCACCATGCATTGAGGGCGATGACAAGATCATAGCTAAGCATATCTGTGCATGCAAAATAGAAATCTATGATGCCTGACATATGATCGTTCAAGAAAAAAACATTATCATTGAAAAAATCGGCATGGATAACGCCTTGAGGCAAATTATCAGGCCAGTTGCTTTCGAGATAGTCGAGTTCTCTGTCAATCTCTTTAACTAAGCCGGATGCCAATTCTTCTGCCCGTCCGCGGCTTAAATTCCATAAAGGTCGCCAAGCGTCGATCGACAGGCTGTTTTTCCGTTTAAGAGGAAAGTCGAGACCTGCAAGATGCATTTTTGCCATGCCTTTGCCGACTTCACGGCAATGTTCGACATTCGGCTTTCTGAGCCAAACCCCTTCAAGGAAAGAAACAATTGTAGCGGGCCTACCCACAAGCTCGCCAATCATTTTTCCATCTTTGCGTTTGATGGGCTGCGGACACGAAATTCCCTTAAGTGCCAGATGGTTCATCAATTCAAGATAAAATGGCAAATCCTTTTTATTGACGCGCTTTTCAAACAAAGTGAGGATGAAACGCCCTGCTTCTGTATGAAGCATAAAGTTCGAGTTCTCGACACCTTCGGCAATACCTCTATACGATTGTAATGCGCCGATAGAATAATCGGTCAAAAAGCTTGTTAATTCATCTTCGTTGATATCGGTATAAACAGCCATTATTTGCCCCACACGAGCAAGCTCATGTTTTCTTCACTTGTCTTTATCGGGAATGCCCTTGCCGTTGACAAATTCCATATCTTCCGGCGTCAACACAACTTCCCGCAATTCCCTGTTGACCAAAAAGGTTTCATTTTCAACCGCAGTCTCGGCGATTTCTATAGTCACATCATAGCGTTTTCTGAATGCCGCAATAATTTCATCAACAATTATTTCCGGTGCAGACGCACCGGCGGAAAGGCTCACCGTGTGGACGTCATTCAAATGGGCAAAATCTATTTCCGCCGCACGTTGAACAAGCAATGACTTTTTTGCACCAAAGCGCTCGGAAACTTCGACCAAACGACGGGAATTCGATGAATTCGGAGCACCAACAATCAAAAACAGATCACTGCCCGGAGCCGCTGCTCTCACCGCTTCCTGACGATTGGTCGTTGCATAACAAATCGACTCGGCAGCCGGTGGCTCGATATCGGGAAACCGGCGTTTCAATACCTCGATGATTTCTGCTGTGTCTTCAACAGACAAAGTCGTCTGGCTGACAAACCCCAATTTTTGACCGGGCAATGGCTGGTAATTTTCAGCATCCTCGACGTTTTCAATCAAACTTACTGTACCGGCGTCTACCTGCCCCATTGTTCCGATAACTTCGGGATGACCGGAATGGCCAATCAGAATGACATGACGCCCGTTGCGCTGATGACGCATAGCCTGTTTATGAACTTTTGACACTAACGGACAAGTTGCATCAAGATAAAACAGATTTTGCAAGCGCGCTTCTTCCGGCACCGATTTTGGAACACCGTGGGCCGAAAAAATCACCGGTTGGTTGTGGTGTTCGTCCGGTATCTCGTCAAGTTCCTCGACAAAAATTGCACCACGTGCCTGTAGCCCTTCAACCACATAGCGGTTATGGACGATCTCGTGGCGCACATAGACGGGCGCACCATATTTTTTCAATGCAAGAATGACAATCTGTATCGCCCTGTCGACTCCGGCGCAAAAACCGCGCGGCCCGCAAAGGCGAATTGTTAATGGAGGTTTTGATGTCATAATCTTTCCTTGGGTGAACCCGTTATTTCAGGCACCCACATGCGCCATCGTGGCCGCATATACAAGAAGAACAAAAAGAAAAAGTGCAATAGCAAGACCTTTTGCCCTATGACGCTGAGCTTTTTTCTGAATTTCTGTAAGTTCGATTTGATTGAGAGGCTTGTGCCCGTCCATATTCATGCTCCCGGATAGCCCATGAGGCGAGTAGCCAGCGATTCTATCAGTAGCACTGCAAACAAAGCTGCGAGATAAAAGAGCGAGAAGAAAAACAGTTTCTTCGCACGTGCCACAGTTTCTTCGCGATTTTCCGTCTTCCAAAGTTGGTAGGAATGATAGACGAAGATAACGCCTAGAATTGTCGACAAAACCCCGTAAGTCATGCCCGCAAAACCGATAAAATAGGGTGCAATTCCGCATAGCGCCATCAAAATTGCATAAACGAAAATCTGGTTTTTCGTCGATCGCTCGCCTTTCACATTCGGCATCATTGGAATATGGGCAGCACCATAATCGGTCGTAACAAAAAGCGAGAGGGCCCAGAAATGCGGAGGGGTCCACATAAATATAATGAGAAAGAGCACAACGCTTTCAATGCTGATTGTACCGGTTGCCGCTGCCCAGCCGATCATCGGAGGAAATGCACCAGCAGCACCGCCGATAACGATATTTTGCGGCGTAGAGCGTTTAAGCCACATGGTATAGATCACGACATAAAAGAATATTGTAAAAGCAAGAAATGCGGCCGAAAACCAGTTAATGAAAATGCCCATTGTAAGCACTGACAATGCCGACAATACGAGGCCGAAAACCAGCACTTCACCGCCCGTCAACTTGCCAGCCGGTATAGGACGTTTTTTAGTGCGTTTCATGATGGCATCAATATCGGCATCATACCACATATTCAAAGCGCCCGACGCCCCGCCACCAACGGCAATGCATAAAATTGCCAGAAAGCCGAGAACGGGATTGATAGGATTAGGTGCGACCATCATGCCGACAAGTGCTGTGAACACCACCAGAGACATCACCCGCGGCTTCAAAAGAATTATATAGTCGTTCGCATCGGCTTCCGAAGGGCCAACCAAATGCGGTTTTTGCGATGCTTGCTTTGATATGGACATACATAACCCGTTCTTTTAAATGCACCTTTTAAAGCGGTGCCTTCGTGGCATTACCGGACGAAAGGTCAAAACAACCTCGACTATAGAAGCTATTTTAACAACAAAACGCAACTATTAATTTGTTTTTTAAGGAAACAATATCGATTTCTTGAAGATCAAACTGACTTTAAGCACATTGTTCGGGGCGCTCAATTCAATGGCAAAAGCAGGAAAAATTTCCGCTTATTTTGTATGCACTATTCCATTTTCGAAAATGAATCTTTGAAAAATATACCAACGTAAATTTAAAAATCCGATTGCGGAATAGATAATTAAAATCACACATCTGATGCTTTTTTAAAAATATGTGTTGCTAACCTTTCAGAGAGTTTTCTCCGGTTATAAGGTAATTGGCTCGCCCCATATTTAATCGGCTCAAACTTAAACAATAAACGCTTTTGATTTTAAAAATCCGTAAGCGCGGTAGCCATTATTTCGTTACGACAGGCACTTTTTCCCATGCGTCTTTGTTAGGAGGTGACGGCAATTGCCATTCCAAAGTCAAAGCCCCCTCGCCCCACGGATTGCCTTCTGCTTTTTGTCTTACAATAAAAGTTTTACAGAGCCCGAATAGAAAAACAATAACCGAAAAGGCTGCAAGAAGTGCCCCGACTGACGAGAACATACCCGATATAGCCGGACTGAAAAGAGCATTATCAGTTAATTCATTGAGATGTTGAGGCAGGAAAATAGCGTTAACGCCAATAAACAATGACCAGAAGTGCAAATTCGTCATGGCTTTGCTGCAACGATATCCCGTCATTTTCGGCAACCAGTAATACCAACCGGCAAAAATTGCAAAAACAGCACTGAGTGACAGGATGTAATGGAAGTGGGCAACAAATGCAGACTGATCTTTCGGGCTAATGCCGTTGCCGATTGTTACAAGCTGCAATGCTGAAAGTTGCCCCATCAGGACAACAAAGAAAAAGCCCATTGCCCACAACATCGGTGTCTCGAATTTGAAATTGCTTTGAACCAATGTCACACACCAGCTCAAAAGGATAAAAGCAGTTGGTAAAATGATAAAAGGCACCGCAACTTTGAAATAATGAGCCATGATATCAGGCTTCTCGAATTGGAAAAGATCGTTCATCCAAAGAATGAAACCGATTGTGCCAGTAAACACTATAGCCGCAATGACAACGTTTTCCATAAAAAGACGACGCTTGCAGAAGGTTACCAGAATTTCACTGATAATTCCGAAAGCCGGCAGGAGCAGCACAAATATTTCCGGATGGCTGAAGAACCACACCATCATTGATAAATGTCCGGCATTGCCCGAACCGTTAAAAACAAGTTGCGTCAAAGCCGCAAGCATCGCCGGAACCGAAACCAGTCCCAGAAACGACGAGACGAGCACCGACCAGACAAAAACCGGCAACCGAGAAAGGGTAAGTCCCGGCGCCCGCATTGTAATAATTGTTGTGATGAAATTGATATAAGTAATAATGAACGAGATCGACCCGATGACGATCGTTGCAAGCATCAATATTTTGAAGTTATTTCCATCACCGTCTGACAAAAGTGCAATGAATCCAAAGAGAACAGTAATGGGTAGCAATAAGAAAGCTGCCAAATTTGCACGTGGAAATGCAACATTATGGGTGCCGATCATTAACGGTACAAACCAGTTGGCAAAACCGCCGATCAATGCCGGCATAACCATGAAGAACACCAAAATCAGCGCGTGCGCCGTGCTCATGAATGATAAAAGAGCTGTATCTTTCGGAAAAACTCCGTCGAGAAAGGCAAAATCGTTTCCGTTCATAGAAAGACGCAAGGCAAACGAAAATACTGCACCGATGACGCCTGCTACGATTGCGAGCACCAGATAGAGTGTACCGATTGCTTTGCTATCCAAGTTCGATAACGATGAAAAAAAACTTTTCTTTGCGTATTCAGACATCAATTTTGCCAACGTAATCAAGCAATCTATTGATTGCGGAACCTGTTTTCACTTCGTTTAACAACATATTTACATCAAAACAATGCGACAAACAGCCCCAAATAGAAACACTTCATTGCCATAATTGTCAATTCCGCGCGCTTTTGCCATGTTCTTGCCCAAGAATTGAACTTTAAGTGATATCTGTTGTGAATGGTTTACACTGTCGTGCTTGTGGACTCTTTTCACAAACGCTGAAGCGCGATATCGTCAGGATGATTCGAGCAGGAGTTTCTATGTCACTTCGTCATTTTTTCAAACGAGCTTGTGGCGTCGCCGCGTCTTCTCTAACGATGATCGGGCTTTGCCTTGCTCTTGCAGAGGCGCAAACACCCAACCAACAGGATGTACCTGCTCCGAAAACTTTTGGAGCATGGACGAAAGTCTGTTCTCTCCCCCCGGGGACACCGAATGTCCAATGTGAAGTTGTCCAGAATGTGCGTGCGCAAAACCGGCCCGACATTGCTTTTCGTGTCACGCTTTATAAGTTGCCGAAAAATCAGGGCACACTTATGAGGGTCTTTGTTCCTATCAGAGTTGAACTGCGTCTGGGTGTAGGAATCAAGATAGACAATAAAGATATGGGCAAAATGGAATATCGTCGCTGTCTTGGTGACAATTGCGTAGCCGAAGCATTTCTGAAAGATGACGATCTTAAGTCATTTCTTGAAGGGAAAATGGCAACCTATTTCATATTTACGACACCTGAAGAAGGTGTCGGCGGCATGATCGATCTTAACGGCTTGAAGGACGCTTATGCTTCCTTGCCAAAAGAATAGGGCGAAAACGATAGCAAACCCGCGGATCACTCTGACCGATCAATAAAGATTGAAGCGGTCTTTATTATCGTGCTCGTGTTTTTTATATAAATGAGCGAAAAGGGCCGTTTAAAGACAGGAAAATTATATGAAACCGCTGATCGAACAATTCGACGTTGGAGCCAATGATGTCCAATCGATTGTGAAGGACACTTTGAAAAATGCTGACGATGGAGAATTGTTTCTTGAATATCGTGAAAGTGAATCACTCCTTTTCGATAATGGAAGACTGAAAAATGGTTCGTTCAATCAGGATAAAGGTTTCGGTTTACGTGCTGTAGCGGATGAGGCGACCGGTTATGCCCATTCCGGAGAGCTCACAAAAGCGGCATTAAAAAGAGCCTCGGATGCGGCAAAGGCTGTCACCAACGGCTACCAAGGAACTTATAGCGCGGCACCACGGGGCACCAATAAAAAGCTTTATGACGAACTGAACCCGCTCAATTCCCCCTCATTTGAAGCTAAGGTATCACTTCTTAAAAAGATCGATTCTTATATCCGCAATAAAAATGATGCCGTTCGGCAAGTCTCTGTATCGCTTGCAGGATCGTTGCAACAAGTCGAGATTTTACGTGCCGATGGCGAGCTTGTAAGAGACGTTCGCCCGCTTGTGCGGCTTGCTGTTTCAGTGGTTGCAGGAAAAGGTGACCGGCTTGAAAATGGTTTTTACGGTTGCGGTGGCAGGCAAGCTTTTGACCGCTTTATTACGGAAGACAATTGGCAAATGGCTGCCGATGAAGCGCTCCGTATGGCTCTGGTCAATCTCGAAGCCGAGCCTGCACCGGCTGGTACATTCGACGTAGTTCTAGCAAGCGGGTGGCCGGGTGTTATGTTGCATGAAGCTGTTGGGCATGGACTTGAAGGCGATTTTAACCGGAAAAAGACTTCTGCTTTTTCTGGTCTCATGGGACAACAGGTCGCTGCAAAAGGTGTGACAGTTATTGATGACGGCTCGATTGCCGGGCGTCGTGGTTCTCTCACCGTGGATGACGAAGGAACACCTTCTGCACGTAATGTTCTGATCGAAGACGGAAAGCTCGTCGGTTATATGCAAGATCGGCTTAATGCACGTTTGATGGGCATGCGCCCTACGGGAAACGGGCGGCGTGAATCCTATGCCTGTGCACCGATGCCAAGAATGACCAACACAATGATGTTAGGTGGCCAATACACTCCTGAAGAAGTGCTCGGCTCCTTGAAGGACGGTATCTATGCTGTTTCCTTCGGTGGCGGACAGGTTGATATTACTTCCGGAAAATTTGTGTTCGAATGTACCGAAGCCTATCGTGTCAGAAATGGCAAAATCGTTGCCCCGATCAAAGGGGCTACACTTATCGGCAATGGTCCGGAAGCCATGAAACGCATCACAATGATCGGCAACGACCCCAAACTTGACAATGGCATCGGTACCTGTGGCAAGAATGGCCAAAGTGTTCCTGTCGGTGTCGGACTTCCGCATTTGCGTATTAATGCAATGACGATTGGTGGCACTGCTGTTTGATGCCAACCATGAGATTGTCAGTTAGCATTGCCACTATCTCGGAAATGATGGTTAAGCAATTCTGCTAACAAATAATCGGGTCGTTTTCGTCAGTTGATGATATCCTACAAAATTTTCTCTACTGGTGGCTAATCCTTTTATTTGAAGGCAAGACATAGGCCGTTCACGCGAAAATATAATTTTCCGAGTGTATTGAAGTGGAGACGAACACGCCCTCCTTCAGGTATTTTTTTGACCATCTATCACTGTTGTGAAACCTTGATATGGACACTTGCTCAAGGCCATAATACCGATACATCGAGGTTTGGATGAAATTGTTATCACAAACTTCCCTCTTTAAAGCTTCGAGAACACCTTACGGCAAATCCTGATAGTTTCTATGGCACATTGCTGTCAAATCGGATTCGACAAATTGTCGACCGAAATATGCGAAATAGACGGCTTTGATTACGGAAATCGCAAAGTTCCTTTGCTGAATTGCCATCCTTGAATGATAAAAATATCTTCGCCATTAATCAGGAAATCTGGCAAAAGAACGAACTATCGAAAAGCCGCTTTCAATTGTCAATCTCACCAATGTTTTGACCAAACGATGGCAATTTTCTTTTTGGAAAGATATCGTAAATTATCGATCGTAAACTCTGCTTTAAAAATTCGAATTCCGATGCAATTTCGAATTATGAGAAGACACCGTTTGGAATGTAGTTCTACCGAACGTCCATCGAGCATCCCGCTTTTTATCTTCACTGCAAAAGCTCAAAAAAAACCTTTCACTTCAAAAACCTAATTTTCTTGTTTTTTGAACAAAGAACATTGAAAATGTAACCTTAATTTTGTAGGAAAAATAATGAAATTGCCCGAAACGGGCTTTCATGATTGAAAGGAATTACCATGTACACGGTCGTGTCTGGTCAGCCTCAAAAGCTGTCTCGTCAGTTTACACTTCCAAAAATTATCAGCGCTTTATTCATTGTGCTTGCTGCTATTTGGCTTTCAGTTAGCTACAGCGTTGAGCAAGGGCTTTTGCTTCTTGTCGGTGCAGCGCTTGGAATAACGCTTTACCATGCGTCATTCGGCTTTACTTCGGCCTGGCGCAATTTCATTCTTGATGGACGGGGACGCGGTTTGCGCGTGCAAATGCTGATGCTGGCAATTGCTGTTTTACTTTTTTTCCCGACATTAAGCCTCGGTGAAGTTTTTGGCCATCCCGTCAATGGCTCACTCGCCCCATTAAGCCTTTCGGTTATCATTGGAGCCTTTATGTTCGGCGTGGGAATGCAACTTGCCGGTGGCTGCGCTTCCGGTGTGCTATTTACTCTCGGTGGCGGCAATGCCCGCATGCTTCTCGTTCTTGCATTTTTTGTTCTTGGTGGCTTTGTTTCAACGGCTCATGCATCATTCTGGGCAAATATGCCGGCACTGAAACCGGTTTCGCTAGTTAAAACCCTTGGCGCACCATTAGGAATTTTTGTCTCGCTTGTGCTTTTTGCAATCATTGCATCGGTGACAGTTATCATCGAAAAACGTCGCCACGGCGCGCTTGAACAGGAAAAGACAACAACTCATAAAGGTTTACAACGCTTTTTCCGTGGCCCTTGGCCAATGGTTTGGGGCGGCATTGCCTTGGCATTGCTTAATTATTTGACACTTGTGATTTCAGGAAAGCCGTGGAGCATTGCCGGCGCCTTTCCGATTTGGGGGGCAAAAATCAGCTCTGCTTTCGGTGTCGACGTCGCAAGCTGGCAGTTTTGGCAAAACCCGGGAAACGCAAAAAACCTTAGCTCAAGCATATTTTCCAATGTCACTTCGGTGATGGATTTCGGCATTATCGCCGGAGCAATGCTTGCTGCAGGTTTAGCTGGCCGTTTTGCTTTCAAATTCCGTATGCCTGTCGGCTCTGCATGTGCAGCCGTTATTGGCGGGCTACTCCTTGGATATGGTGCCCGTGTTGGCTTCGGCTGCAATATCGGTGCCTATTTTTCAGGTATCGCATCAGGCAGCTTGCATGGCTGGCTTTGGGTTGTTGCCGCGTTCTTCGGAAATACGGCTGGTGTTTACCTAAGACCGGTTTTTTATAAAAATCCTCAAACTGCGCCGCAAATCAAATCCTGCTAGAGATAAGCGCAGTTCACATTTCTTAAAGGCGCCAGCCCGGTTTGGGCTTGCGCTTTTTGAGTAAAGCAACTGCCTCGACATGGGGGGACCATAAAAACTGGTCTATTGGCACGAGCTTTTCAATTGTGTAGCCACCCTCAATCAAAATAGACAAATCACGCGCCATTGTGACCGGATTACAGGAAACCGCAACCACATGCGGAATATTTGTTTTGGCAATTTCCCGCGCTTGTTCTTCAGCACCGGCCCGCGGCGGGTCAAAAACAAGCCCATCAAAAGCTTCCAACTCTCTTGGAAGAAGTGGACGACGGAATAAATCCCGCTTTTCATAAGTTACAGTCTTCAGCCCGACCGATTGACGATAGGCACGATCAAGGCTTTTCAAAGCGTCATCATCATTTTCAACGGCATGAACTTTCATTTTTTCGGCCATGCGGAATGTAAATGTGCCAGCACCGGAAAAAAGATCGGCCGCATTTTTAGTTTTTTTCAAGCCTTCCAGGACGAGGCTAGCCATAAACTCTTCCGCTTCTCTGGTTGCTTGCAAAAAACCGCCTGCCGCAAGTTCGACAATCGTTGAACCGAAATGAAGCTCAGGTCTTTCTTTTTCTATAATGATCTCGCCGTCAGCCGTCAAACGTATGAACGATTGCTTCAAGCCCTCCTCGACAAGTCGCTGGCGCAATTTTTCATCGTTGATTTTACACCCCTCCAAGGCAACATCGATTCCGTTTTCTGCCAGTGTCACGGTAATCCGGATTTCCTTAGAGTAGTTTGCCAATAAAGCAGCAACCGATCGGATTGCCCCAAGTGCATCCACAAGCTCCGGACGCGAGACGGGACATTCCTCAATGGCCACAACTTCATGGGATTGGTAGCGATTGAACCCGACAATTTGTCCTTTTGGCGTGACACGGGCAGTCAATATCATACGCCGGCGTGTATGGGGCTCACATGGAATAACGGGATCCACATCGGTTTCTATTTGCCTTCCCTCCAATGCGTCGACGACCAAAGACTTCTTCCACATTCTGTAAGGGTGATCGGCCCAATGCTGCAACGAGCAACCACCGCAGTCTTCAAAATGTTTGCATTTCGCCTCAACCCTTTCGGAGGACCGTTTTTTCAACGCAATGACTGAAGCGTGATTGTTTTCCGACGCAATATTGGCAACTTCCTGAGGAAGTGTGAACGGCACATAGACCAATCCATGTTTTGTCTTTGCAACCCCGTCACCGGCGACACCGATATGGTCTATTACGACCTCTTCAATCATTGCTTTTTTCTCCGAAAAGTAAATATTCGCGATTTCCATCACCACCTTCAATCGGGGAAGGAATCAACCCTTTCGCGCGCCAGTTATCAAGCCCGTCGAGCCAATAAAAAAGTTCGTGTGCCACGCTTTCTGCGCGTGATGGATCTTTGACAATGCCGCCCCGACCTACGCCTTCGCGCCCGATTTCAAACTGCGGTTTGACGAGAAGCACAGCCTGCGCGCCCCTTTCAGCGAGACTTAATGCCGGAGGCAAAGCCAACTTTAACGATATGAAACTTACATCCGAGACGACGAGTTGAATTTGACGATTTTTCAAGTGGGTTTTCGTAAGGTCACGGGCGTTGAGCCCTTCGTAAAGGGTGATAGCCGGATGGTTAACGAGGGAAGAATGAAGCTGACCGTGACCGACATCGACAGCTATGACGTGGCTCGCTCCTTTTCCAAGCAGAACTTCTGTAAATCCCCCCGTTGAAGCACCGATATCAAGCGCGGTTACACCTTCTGTTTTAACCGGAAAATATGAAAGTGCAGCAATCAGTTTCAAAGCAGCACGGGATACATAATGTTGTGCAGGGTCAAAAACGCCGATATCGGCGTTTTCCAAAACAGGTTGCCCTGCTTTCTTCACAACAATGCCGTTGATGGTTACAGTACCTCGTGAAATAGCATCCCTTGCACGTGAGCGTGTTGAAAAGAAATTTCTTTCAACAAGAAGTGTGTCCAATCTCAGCCGTTCCGGCATTTCAGGCTCGAATTTGTGGTGTCACCAATGCTTCGCGGCCGAGAGCGGCAAAGACAGTATTGACGATACCGGTTTTATCAAGCCCAATCTCGGAAAGAATTTTTGCTTGCGGCCCATGATAGAGATATTTATCCGGCAATGTCATTGTACGGATTTTCAATCCCTTGTCGAGCAATCCGTCCCTGGCGAGAAATTGCAAAACTTGCGCACCGAAACCGCCGGCTGCCCCCTCTTCAATCGTGACGAGAACTTCATGTTCGAGCGCAAGGCGACGAACAAGATCTTCATCAAGCGGTTTTGCAAAACGGGCATCTGCAACCGTTGTCGAAAGTCCGGCGGCTCCCAGTTCATCGGCGGCGGCAAGTGCCTCCTGCAAACGGGTACCAAAGCCCAACAATGCCACTTTACTGCCCTCACGCAGGATGCGTCCCTTACCAATTTCGATCAATTCGCCACGTTCCGGCAGTTTAAGACCAACGCCTTCACCGCGTGGATAGCGGAAAGAAATTGGCCCCTGATCATAGGCTGCAGCCGTGCGCACCATATTCATCAATTCCAGCTCGTCGGACGGTGCCATGACAACAAAACCCGGAAGTGCAGACAAAAAGACCGTGTCATAACTTCCGGCATGGGTCGAACCGTCTGCACCAACAAAACCCGCGCGGTCAATTGCAAATTTCACTGGCAGTTGTTGTATCGAGACATCGTGCACGATCTGGTCATAAGCACGCTGGAGAAATGTCGAATAGATAGCCACAAAGGGCTTCAGGCCTTCACAAGACATTCCGGCTGCAAAAGTCACTGCATGTTGCTCGGCAATGCCGACATCGAACATGCGCTTGGGGAATTTTTCGGCAAACTTGTCGAGTCCTGTTCCTGAAGGCATAGCGGCAGTGATTGCAACAATCTTGTCATCCAGAGTTGCTTCCTTGATGAGTGAATCGGCAAACACTTTCGTATAAGAGGGAGCCTTGCTTTGAATCTTTACCTGTTCGCCGGTCACGACGTTGAAACGGTTTACACCATGGTATTTGTCGCTGGCCGCTTCAGCAGGAGCATAACCCTTGCCTTTACGGGTAATGACATGAACAAGCACCGGTCCGTTCGGATGTTCGCGCACATTTTTCAAAACCGGCAAAAGATGCTCTATGTTGTGACCGTCGATCGGCCCGACATAATAGAAACCCAGTTCCTCAAAAAGCGTGCCGCCGGTCAAAAAGCCACGCGCGAATTCTTCGCCACGACGTGCTTTATCCCAGAAAAATTTGGGCAGTTTTTTGCTTAAAGCTTTTGCACGCTCGCGCAGGTTCCTATAGGAAGGGCTCGAGACCAGACGGGCAAGATAGGCACTCATGGCACCGGTTGGCGGTGCAATTGACATATCATTATCGTTGAGAATAACAATGAGACGCGCGTCAAGCGAGCCGGCATTGTTCATCGCCTCATAGGCCATGCCTGCCGACATTGAACCATCACCAATGACGGCAATAACATTGCGCTTCTTTTCCTGTTTTAGTTCGTTGGCAACAGCCATGCCGAGACCTGCGGAAATGGAAGTTGAAGAATGCCCTGCCCCGAACGGATCATAAATGCTTTCACTGCGCTTGGTAAAACCGGATAATCCCCCTTCCTGACGAAGGGTACGAATACGATCGCGTCTACCTGTCAATATCTTATGGGGGTAAGACTGGTGCCCGACATCCCAAATAATACGATCTTCGGGTGTGTTAAAAACATAATGCAAAGCAACGGTAAGTTCTACCACGCCGAGCCCCGCGCCTAAATGTCCCCCTGTCACCGATACGGCATCAATCGTTTCAGCCCGCAATTCATTAGCGACTTCTGTCAAGGCGCTTTCCGGCAAGCGGCGCAAATCCTCCGGCAGATGTATCTTGTCCAACAATGGTGTTGATGGTCGCGACAAATTATTTTCCTTAGTTTTTCTCAACTGTTAACATATTTTTCTGGTTGCCAAAGCTTTACAGCTTTTGACGCAATTTTGCACCTTAAAACTCAAAAATTTTGGTCATTTAAGGCCTCACATCTATCAAATTGCGATGATTGTCTCCTCTTATCCGCTTAAAACTGTCGACAAGACATAATTTTCAAGCTTTATGATGCGCTTGATAACAAATAAAGATGCGCCATATGACCAAACCGGCGTCCGTTTTCGTCATAAGAGTGATAAAATTAGCGTAAGATAGATGATAGGCAATGGTTGAAGAATATTTACAACATTGGATTTCACAATATGGCCCATTTGCCTATTTCTTCATCCTCTATTTCGAATCATTCGGCGCTCCTGTACCGGGAGAAAGCGGTCTCATCGCCGGTTCTCTGCTCGCAGCTGCCGGAAAGCTCGATTTACTGCCCATGTTGCTTTGTGCCTTTACAGGAAGTGTGCTTGGCGACTGCACAGGTTATGCAATAGGCCATTTCGGCGGCGAAAAACTTTTATTGCGTTATGGCCATTACGTGAAACTCACATCACAAAGGCTCGAAAAGTTTCAGAATATGCTTGATAAACGCGGATTCTTCTTTGTAGCGACGGCCCGATTTATAGTCGTTTTACGCCAATTGAACGGGCTTATTGCCGGTTCCGGAGGAATGGCTTTTCCAAAATTTCTGGTCGCCAATATTATCGGGGCAGCCGCGTGGACTCTTGTATGGGGCGGCGGCCCCTATCTTGTAAAATTTTTATTTTAAAAATTCCGCTTATTGTTCGGCATCAAGCGGTTCCAGCCCTTCCGGCTCTCCCTCGCGCGACAAGCGAATTTTATCAACTTTGTTTTCAGCTTCTTTGAGAAGTTTGTCACAATGTTTTTTCAAAGCTTCTCCACGCTCGTATATGCGAATTGTCTCATCAAGCGCGACATCGCCGCGCTCGAGTTTTTCAACAATTTCTTCCAAAGAGCCGAGTGCCTTCTCGAAACTCATTTGAGAAACATCGGCATTATCTTTCTGTTCTGCCATTCGAGCCTCACAAAATATCTGTCTTTTCTATATGGATACCAAAACCTTCAAGTCCAACATAATGACGCTCGCGCGAGGCATAAAGAATAACCGAGGTAATACCGAGGCTTTTGAGAATCTGCGCTCCCAGACCGATCTGGCGCCATTCTTCCTCACGTTCGACCGCCTGTTCGTGTGTCTCAAGCCCTTCCATAGCCATTTCGCGATCGCGATTCTCGTCGGCACTACCAACACCGACAGACCCGGCTCTGAGATAGACAAAAACACCGCGCTTTTCCGTTTCGGCCATCCGCCGCAACACAGCTTCAATCTCGTGCTTCTTGCCAAAGACATCGGCGACAACATTTTCCCGTTGCAGACGAACGGGAATATTTTCGCCGTCACGGATATCGCCAAAAACAACAGCAACATGTTGCATCGGCTCCCACGGCAATTGATAGCTATGTGCTATAGCTGGTCCGACGAGTGTATCGACTTTCATCTCGTCAACATGCTCGATGAGCGTTTCCTTGCGTTGCCGATAAGCGATAAGATCGGCTACGGTCACGACATGAAGATTATGTTCTTCGGCAAACTTTCTTACTTCCGGACCATGTTTGACTGTTCCATCATCATTCATGAGTTCGCCGATCACACCAACCGGGGGAAGATTTGCAAGCTTGCATAAATCAACAGCCGCTTCTGTGTGGCCGGAACGCATCAATACGCCGCCTTCACGGGCAATAAGCGGGAATACGTGACCCGGACGACTGAAATCGGACGCACTGGCGTTCGGATTTGCGAGGTTCCTCACTGTCAATGTCCGGTCCTCGGCAGAAATTCCAGTCGTCGTGCCATGCAGAAAATCGACTGTCACAGTAAAAGCCGTATGATGGGCTGAATCATTATTTGAAACCATAGGGGCAAGATTGAGACGTTTTGCTTCCTCGCCTGTCATCGGTGCACAAATAATTCCGGAAGTATTGCGCACAATAAATGCCATTTTTTCAGGTGTGCAGTGAACAGCAGCAACAATAAGGTCACCCTCGTTTTCACGGCCGTTATCATCAGTAACCGCAACGATTTCACCGCGTTCGAATGCTCTTATAGCGTCCACGACCGATTTCTGGTTGAATGTCATAATAGTCCTTTCAGATCCGGCCTGTCTGGCCGCGATGTCTAAGATAATGGTCGGCAATGGCACAAGCCACCATCGCTTCCCCTACAGGTACAGCTCGTATTCCAACACAAGGATCGTGGCGCCCTTTTGTCACCACATCAACATTATTTCCGTCAACATCCACCGAACGGCGCGGCGTCAATATCGATGATGTCGGTTTGACGGCAAAACGCGCAACGACCGGTTCGCCGTTGGAAATACCTCCCAAAATACCACCGGCATGATTGCTTAAAAAAACCGGTCTTCCATTTTCCCCATGCCGCATTTCGTCGGCATTTTCCTCACCTGTCAAGCGGGCAGCATTAAATCCTTCACCAATTTCAACGGCCTTGACTGCATTGATCGACATAAGAAAGGATGCGATATCCTGATCAAGTTTCCCGTAAACCGGAGCGCCAAGCCCGGCAGGCACATTGTCTGCAACAATTTCCACCATAGCACCGATTGACGAACCTTTTTTACGAATTTGATCAAGATAAGTTGCGAATTTTTCAGCGGCTATCTTGTCGGGAGTAAAAAACGGATTGTTATTAACCTCGTTCCAATCCCAACGGGAGCGGTCAATATCGATTTCGCCAATAGCAATCACTGCACCACGCACACGAAGATTCGGAACAACTTTTCGGGCTATTGCACCGGCGGCAACGCGGGCTGCAGTCTCACGTGCCGAAGAACGTCCCCCGCCACGATAATCGCGAATACCATATTTGACATCATAAGTATAATCGGCGTGTCCAGGACGATATTCACGGGCAATATTACCATAATCTTTCGAACGCTGGTCGGTGTTCTCGATCATCATAGAAATCGGCGTTCCAGTGGTGATCAATTGCTTTCCCTCGTCACAAGGTAACACCCCCGACAATATTTTGACCTCATCGGCTTCACGACGCTGGGTCGTGTAGCGGGATTGTCCGGGTTTGCGCTTGTCAAGATAAGCTTGCACTTCCGCCACCGAGAATTTTATCCCCGGAGGGCAACCATCAATAACGCAGCCCAATGCCGGTCCGTGGCTTTCGCCCCATGTTGTAACGCGGAAGAGTTTACCGAATGTATTATATGACATAAAAACGCCAATCCAACTTTGCGAACCTTTTTGTTCTATTAAGCTTTTTGTTTCCGGTCAAACAGTTGAGAGCCAAGATTGAAACAATTTTGTTCGATTAAGGGATTTTACCCATATTTCATGCAAGTTTTTCAACAAAACACTCCAGCATGACTTCCGGGCATTTTTTAAAGAAATACGTGGTGCCATTCTGCATATTCCATTTATGGTTGACCTATGGCTATGGTTTCGACACAATCCCTCGTCATCAATCCATACTGATTTGAAATTTTATAATAGACAATTTTGAAAGGCTCACTATGAGAAAACTGGTTTTTGCGGGGATCCTAGCTACATTTCTTTTTCCAGCCTTAGCCCTTGCCGACGACGTCAAAGGGACGATAACTGCCATTGATCAGGATAATAACACCATAGTACTCGACAATGGAAAAACCTACAGTTTACCAGGCGAATTCGATTATTCTGTTTTAAATGAGGGCATGAAGGTTATCGTGTTTTACGACACAGAAGGTGATAACCGCTATGTCACGGATATCGAGCCACAAGAAGGCTGATTATCTTTTTCATGACACTGTTATAAATTAAAAAATGAGACACACCAGATCCAACTCGCGAATTTGGTGTGTCATCAATTATCGAGAATTTGAAATTGGCTCAGAGCCATTCCAGTCCGTTTTCATCAAATCGCAAAATACGATCCTGATCGACCATAAAGTTGGCAGCTTCCGCTTCGCTCAATCCACCGTAAATATGCATAATTGAACGCAGGCACCCGCCATGGGTGACACAAACTGTATCGCCGTCAACCTTTTCGACCCAGTCTTTTACACGCTTGGCAAGCATGGCATAACTTTCTGCCTTTTCACCGGGTGGCAAAAAATTCCACTTGTCGGCAACACGGGCAGCAATGAGTTCAGGGTGGACTTTGGCGATATCATCCTCGGTAGTACCCTGCCAATCACCGAAATGCATCTCCATCAATTGCGGATCTGTGCGATAACCACGAATATCGAGCCCCATTTCCCCGCGGATAATTTCCATAGTTTCGCGGGTGCGACGCAACGGGCTTGCAACAAAATCAAATCCCTTTGCATCGCCCAACAGCTCTTTCAACAACCGTCCGTTACGGGCAGCCTGTTGGCGGCCATATTCGGTGATATCCCGATCTATCTGGCCTTGAATGCGTTTGGTAATGTTCCAGTCCGTCTGACCGTGACGGGAAAAATAAATAAGTGGACGCTTGGACACTTTATCAATCCTTTACAACAGAAATATCCGGTGCATCGACTGCTTTCATGCCAATGACATGATAACCGGCATCAACATGGTGAACTTCGCCAGTTACCGAACGGGACAAATCCGAAAGAAGATAAAGCGCTGAATCACCGACCTCATCAATTGTAACCGTCCGACGAAGAGGCGCGTTATATTCATTCCATTTGAGAATATACCGGAAGTCACCGATACCAGAAGCAGCCAATGTCTTGATCGGGCCAGCCGACACAGCATTGACACGAATTTTCTTAGGCCCAAGGTCGACCGCAAGATATTTGACACTTGCTTCAAGAGCAGCCTTGGCAACACCCATAACATTATAATTCGGCATGACCTTTTCCGAGCCATAATAGGTCAATGTCAAAATCGAACCGCCGTCGGGCATCAGTTTTTCTGCCCGCTGGGTAACTGCTGTAAGGGAATAGACAGAAATATTCATTGTCATGTTGAAGTTTGCTTCCGATGTATCAACATAACGTCCCGTCAATTCATCCTTGTCGGAAAAGCCGATTGCATGAACGAGAAAGTCGATTTTTCCCCATTTCTGTTTTACCGCATCGAATGCTGCGTCAATTGATGCCGCATCTGTTACATCACAATGGCCACAAACAAATCCCCCGACCTCTTCTGCAAGCGGTACAACACGTTTTTTCAGTGCTTCGCCCTGATAGGTAAAAGCAAGCTCGGCACCTGCTTTGTGTGCAGCTTTTGCGATACCCCATGCAATTGAATGATTATTTGCAAGCCCGAGAATTAAACCGCGCTTGCCACGCAACAAACCGTTACTGTCACCCATTGGTATTGCCTCATAATTGCTTGATATCAGTTTTCGCTTTTTGCCCTATGACATAGCTCGCACGTTTCTTCAAGTAATTGGTGCAATTTGTCGGTTAAAACCGTTAATTATGCAACGCTAACACAGAAAAGCTGTGAAAAGCAGTCCGTTTTTTCGTTCGTGACGAATAGATTCCAGCATTCGCTAAGGTCAGTCTATTTGAACCGGCGTCCATTCCGGCAAACCCATCAATCCGGTTTTAACAAAATTTTTGCTGGAATTAAAACCGGTGGTTCCAATTGAACAATCGACAATAGCAGCGCGTTGGAGTGAAATAAGAAAAACAGTGTTTTTGACAGGCAATCGTTGGTTTAGTAATGCTTTGCGCTTTCCTTTATCGTGGCAAATAAATGCGCTCGATAGACTACAGACACGTAAAAAAGCCCCGATACAGAAACACACGATTGATCTTCTTTACTATTTTCAAAGTGTTTCGGTACGGTGGATAAGCAGGCCTTTAGAAAGGTGCGCCCCGTCAAATCAGGAAGCGCGCCCGACAAGCTGTAAGAATTATAAAGTGAAGATACCGGCAATCAAGGATTATCAGGTTTATCGTCTGGCGTCTCTATCGTGAAGTTGATTTTTACGTCACCATTTTTTTCAAAATGCAAAACAGCCGGAATCATTTCACCTTCACGTAACTCATCCTGACAATTGAAAAATATAAAATGATAGTCACCCGGCTTTAATTCGAGATAACCGTTTGGCTCGATCGTGAGAGGCTCCTTGAGCTTTTGCATCTTGACCTTGCCATATTGTCTAATCGTCTCGTGAATCACCACGTGATCGGAAATATCCGCGCTGATTGATAACAAGCGATCTTCATTAAATCCGCCATTATGGATAAGAGCATATCCTTCTGCACGATTCTCGCCTGTATCGGATTTTTGTACCCACGGGCTTTCGACAGTAATATCGCCTTTGGTAAAATTTTCACCTAATGCCGATGAACAAAAAACCGGCAGCAGCAAAAAAGCGAGACAAAAATTGATCTTCATGACAATCCTCTATCCCGCTTTTATTCCTGTGTGTTGCCTTCATCAATCTGCGTTTTTCATGATTGCAATTTCATGAATTGTTCAAGTCCGGCATCTCCACCTTCCGGCAGCATAATGCGTACATGAACATAAAGATCGTCGCGGCCACCTGTTTTTAATGGCAACCCCCGCCCCTTCAACCGTAATACCTTGTCGGAACTTGACCATGCAGGGATCGTCAACATGATACGCCCGTCAAGCGTATCAATAGGCTTTTTAGCGCCCAAAACTGCATCTTTAAGAGATACCGGTAAATCAAGATGAAGTGCTCTTCCTTCAACGTGAATGTGGGGATGAGGTTTGATGTGAATTGTCACCAACGCATCTCCTGCACGACCGTAAGGAATGCTTTCTCCCTGACCTTTCAAACGAATTGTTTGTCCATCCTCGACATAATCGGGAAGCTTGATTTTAAGTTTTTTGCCATTAGGGAAAATAGCTTCAACCTTTTCGGCACCAACGAGCTGTTCCAGCGTTACGTCCAGGCTTGCGTGAATATCAGCCCCCTGTTGGGGAGCTTGAGCACGGCTGCGGCTGCCAAAGCCGGAAAAACCGCCACCTCGATTGGCACCGTTTCCTGCACCGAAAAGATCGCGAAAAATATCGCTCGCGTCAAAGCCACCTTTGCCGCCGCCTGAACGGAATTCGAAATGGCTGGTACCATTACCGAATGGATTGCCACGGCCACCAAAGCCTTGCGCTCCGCCAAAGCCCTGACCACCACCTGTAAAGCCTTGAAAAACAGGCTTGCCTTCGGCATCAATTTCGCCACGATCGAATTTTTCTTTCTTTTCCTTATCCCCCAGAATTTCATAGGCCTGATTGACCTCGGCAAATTTGTCCTGAGCAGTCTTATCGCCCTTGTGAAGATCGGGGTGATATTGTTTTGCCAGCTTTCTGAATGCAGACTTAATCTCTTGCGGTTTGGCAGTGCGCGCCACACCCAGAACCGTATAGGGATCACGCATATTTATCCTCTTTCCAGCCGAAAAA
This sequence comes from Bartonella sp. W8151, assembly GCF_016100385.1. NCBI lineage: Bacteria > Pseudomonadati > Pseudomonadota > Alphaproteobacteria > Hyphomicrobiales > Bartonellaceae > Bartonella > Bartonella sp. W8151. The sequence goes on along the minus strand of NZ_JACFSO010000003.1, from coordinate 304,498 downwards.
AGGGCATTCCCTCAAGACGGCTTTATAAAAAATCTGTTCCACCTCGAAGGGCAGAAAAATATCTAATTCTCTATATGCCTATGAAACAGCAAAAATACCAGATCATTAAATGTTTTTTTAAGCGTTTTTGAATGACCCGATTATGAACTTCAATGTACCACATCAAAGGCTGTCATTGTCCAGACATCGGGAGCGACTTCACAAAGTTCACCATGATAGAGATTTTCACCGTCGAAGGCTGAACGGGTCGCTTTGAATTTGCGGCACTTGCGCCCTTTATCCGAATTTTCGACAATGGCACTGATCGTCCCTTCGCTTCCGGTTATGGTATTATCCCATTTCAATTCTTTGTCCGAGGTCTTCAAATTTTCGATCACTCTAATCTCGTCGCGTATGACGAGTTCATCAGACTGTAAAATGGGATCACTCGCGAGTTCTGTTGACTGAGAAGGAATCGAGCCGGTCACAAGCGAGGCATCAACATTATTTTCCGTTGGTGCAGCCGTCGAAGCCATATTATCAAGTTTATCACCCGATATGATACAGCCTTGCATTGGCAATATGATCGTGACACAAATAACAAAACGACCAAGCCGGCTTTTCAAGTTAAAAAAAGCTTCCATAGTTCACTTTTTTCTGTGTCGGCCAGGTAGTTTGACAACACACTATAATACGCAAAACACATAATTCAGGTGCATTATGACAGATGAAACGTTAACAACTGGTGACTTTGTTGAAGCAAATGAACCATTCGCACTTTTCACGACATGGATGGATGACGCGACAAAAAGCGAAATTAACGACCCGAATGCCATGGCACTTGCTACAGTGGATCCGACGGGTCTGCCAGATGTACGTATGGTGCTTTTGAAAGCTTTCGGTGCGGACGGTTTTGTCTTTTACACCAATTATGAAAGCAACAAGGGACGAGAAATCCTTTCTTCCATGAAAGCGGCTTTATGTTTTCACTGGAAATCCTTGCGCAGGCAAGTGAGAGTACGCGGACTGGTTGAAAAGGTAAGTGATGAAGAAGCTGATGCCTATTATCAATCACGCGCACGTGGAAGCCGTATCGGCGCATGGGCTTCCAAACAGTCACGCCCGTTGGAAAGTCGCTTTGCGCTGGAAAAAGCCGTTGCCGAATACACTGCAAAATATGCAATCGGCAATATTCCGCGCCCTCCTTACTGGTCCGGCTTCAGAATCAAACCACTTTCAATAGAATTCTGGCATGACAGGCCATTCAGACTTCACGACCGCGTGGTTTTTTCACGTCCTTCCCCCGATGCTAAATCATGGGAAAAACACCGCCTCTATCCTTGAGAGGCGTCGTTATCGGCAACATTTTCCGGCAAGCCGGACAGTTTTAAAGCCGGCTTTAAAAAAGTCGGCTTCAATTATGGGCGACGGTTGTCACTGGAAATAACGTGTCGCCGCACCGAGTACGAGACCGAGAAAGATCAAACAGCCGACTGTCGAATTCGATTTAAATAACCTCAGACACTCACTATTATTGTCGATGTCGATCGTAATTATCTGGTAAAACATGTGTATTGCGGCAAGTAAAAGGCCAAGATAGGCAAAGGCGGGAACACCAGCCAGAAGAAATGCAATGAGGCTTAATACGAGAAACCCGCTATAAAGAAAAACAAGCGCGGATTTGGTTTTTTCCCCAAAAAGCCGTGCTGTCGAGTGCACACCGACAATCGCATCATCTTCCTTATCCTGATGGGCATAGATTGTGTCATAGCCGATTGTCCATAAGACCGAGCCGAAATAAAGGCTCAAGGGTGCAAAATCAAGACCACCGTAAATTGTCGCCCACCCCATCAACGCTCCCCAATTGAAGGCAAGACCTAAAAAGAACTGCGGCCAGTCGGTCACACGTTTCATGAACGGGTAAATCGCAACAACAACAAGCGATGAAATGCCCAGAATAATGCTGAAAAGATTAAATTCAACAAGCACGATAAGCCCGACCAGGCATTGCAACCCCATAAAGATTTTAGCCTGTAAACGGCTGACCTGCCCCGATGGCAAAGGCCTTGAACGGGTACGCTCGACTTTGTTATCGATTTTCTGGTCAACAAGATCGTTCCAGGTGCACCCTGCACCCCGCATGGCAATAGCACCGATAAAGAAAAGAAAAAGATACCATATTGCCAAGGTAACGGGATATGGATGCAGTTCGGAAGAAAAGTCCTTTGCATCCATTGCCAAAATTAGCGACCAGAAACACGGCCACATCAGAAGTTTCCAGCCGATTGGCCGATCCCAGCGTGCCAATTGGGCGTAAGGCCAAAGGGAACGCGGCAACAAGCGATAAACCCAATGGCCTGATGGTGCGTCGAAGACACGTCCTCTCACGCCTTGTTGTTGAAGCGTTTCGTCGGCTCTCAAACTGTCGGGAACAATATTTTTGTTGTTTACCATTTACGAGCGCACACCTTTTACCTTGAAGCTAAAGCATTTCATTTCTATGACAAGAGCAAGGGTTTTAACATCTTCTTCAACAGGAGCAAGCAATGAACGTTCTTCTCATTGGTTCAGGTGGACGCGAACATGCATTGGCATATAAAATTTCGTCATCCCCACTTCTTGGAAAGCTCTTTTGTGCTCCGGGTAATCCGGGTACTCTTGAATTGGGAGATAATGTTGATCTTGATGCAAAAAACCATAAAGCTGTCGTCGAATTTTGCAAGAAAAATTCGGTAGAACTCGTGGTCGTCGGGCCGGAAGCGCCACTTGTCGATGGCCTTGCAGATGCTCTTCGCGAAGCTATGATTCCGGTTGTAGGGCCAAATAAACGCGCAGCGCGGCTTGAAGGTTCGAAAGGTTTTACAAAAGATTTATGCGCCAAATACAATATTCCGACCGGCGACTATCAGCGTTTTGATAATGCTGAAAAAGCCAGGGACTATATTGAAAAGAAAGGTGCACCTATTGTCATTAAAGCCGATGGTTTAGCTGCCGGTAAAGGTGTCACCGTTGCAACCACAATCGAAGAAGCATTCCGCGCCGTCGATGCCTGCTTTGAGGGGGCTTTCGGAAAAGCCGGAATTGAAATTGTTGTGGAAGAATTTCTTGCGGGTGAAGAAGCAAGTTTCTTTTGCCTTTGTGATGGTAAAACTGCAATTCCTTTTGGCTCTGCACAAGATCACAAACGCGTTGGCGATGGCGATAAAGGTGCCAATACCGGTGGCATGGGGGCCTATTCACCAGCACCTGTCATGACCGACGAGATGACAAAGCGGGTTATGAAAGAGATTGTCGAACCGACGATGCATGGAATGGCCGATCTTGGTTGCCCGTTTAGCGGCGTTCTGTTTGTAGGCTTGATGATTACAAAAAGAGGCCCAGAACTTATTGAATTCAATGTCCGCTTCGGTGACCCTGAATGTCAGGTTCTGATGATGCGGTTAAAAAGCGATTTGCTGCCTGTCCTTTATTCTGTTGCAAAAGGAAATCTTGAAGGTGTCACACTCGACTGGAACACAGACAAAGCTTTGACTGTGGTTATGGCCGCTAAAGGCTATCCGGAAGCGCCGAAACGTGGAAGCATTATTTCAGGCATAGAAAAAGCGGATAAACTGCCAGACGTCAAAGTTTTCCACGCCGGTACCGCATTGAAAGACGGAAAAGTCATAGCTAATGGCGGAAGAGTGCTTGATGTTACAGCAACAGGAAAAACTGTAAGACAGGCGCAACAGAAAGCCTATAAAGCAATAAAATTGATTGATTGGCCCGAAGGGTTTTATCGCCATGATATCGGCTGGCGTGCCATTGAACGGGAAAAAGCCGATGCTAGCTGAAATTTTAGCACTTGGCACGCGATGGATCCGGCATAAATCTGCAGAATAACGGTTTTTCACCGTATCGGAGCGCAGTTTGAGACATTGAACGCTTTCGCAACTGACCACAACTTGATCCGGAGAATTGTAGTCCCCGCGATAATTTTAAGGGATGCCCGCATTCAAGCCTGACCGGATAAAGCGGGTAAAAAAATCGGATACGTGTTTTTCCAAAAAAACATTTCAAAATTCAAGCATATCGGATTTGTCCGCTGCCGACATCAAATCAAAATAATCGCCTTAAGCTTGCGCATTTTTTTCTGACAAGCCCGCCTTTGCCGTTATTTATCAAAAAATGTTGTTCTCGATATGCTACTCATTGTCATTGTGGCGGCATCTGCCATATGATTTTGCGGGAGATGGCAAATAAAAAACGTCTACTTCTCTTCGGCGGCTATTTCGCGTTTGAAAATAGTCCGCAGATCTTCAAGTTGCTCGTCATTCATAGGCGCTTTCGGCAATACATTGAATTTCTTGGGCGATATATAAAGTGCAATAAACGTCGGATATTCTCGCCAGCCGGAAAACAAACGAAACGGGTATGTCCCTCTGATATAAGAGCTCTTTATTGCAACTGCATGATCATCCCATATCCAGCTTTGTTCAAGCCCGATCTGTTTATCATTTTTTACCAATTGTTGGACATGATGGGGAATGAGAACGCAATAGTTCAACGCCCAGATAGCAATGATAATAGCTGCATAAATGGCCGAGATGCGATAGAGAGAACGCCCCCAATTCTGATACCAGTCAGAACCGTCAATCATCACAAGAACCGCTGACATCAGAGCAACTGCAATGATCCAGAGCAGGAAAAGACGCATAAATGTTCGTCTTGATAGCGCATGGTCGCGATAATAAGCTTTAAGTGCCTCGATTGCATCCTGCTTTTCAAGTATAAAAACAATCTGCCGCGTCATTCAGTCCTCCGGATATAACCTCCTCGTAAGCTTAACACCGGTTCATTGTCAAATGGCAAAGAAAATTTTTAAATGAAAATTTTCGGGAATTTTGTTTGCGCGAATAAATACGGATAAAACCGGCTTCCAATTTTGTCAAAAACTCAACAGCTATCTTTTTTAAAGCAATAGAAGCCCACGTTAAAAATCACGAGCCTTCTGGCCCCGTTCCATCATAAACACGGACGAAAAAATAAATCTTTCAAGGCTTTTATTTTTTCTCTAAAAACCGGCTTTAAATGCGATCGACTACCAAATCGGAGAAAACAATAAAATAACGGCGTCAATTCTTGTACGAGCCACAATGTTATCCGAGCATAACCTGATTGTTGATAACCAACCTTATGCCTAAAGAGCATCCGCGGCATCGCAACGAGAAATTCTTCTTTATATGTTGGTGCGATTGTTTTCCGAAAAAATGTTCAAGCGGCGAACGGTCTTTTACAGGAATAGCCGAACCGTCGTCGTTGAGAAGAAGCATCGGCAAATCGTAGGTATCTGCCCAAAGTCTCCAATCAAGGAGCACATCATCAAGATCGCGCGAAACAAGAAGCGGAATGCACGCTTCATGATTTCGGTGTAACAATTCAAGAGAAACCGCTTTTTGTCCTGAAGAGGTTACGACCGCACGCGCAGCAACACCTCTGAATTGATGGGCAAGCACCAGGCGCGATAATTGCGATGTACCGTTTTCATTTTCGATTTTTAACGCTGCGCCACGCTCGTTCAATGAACAGACAATTGTCTTATCCTGAACGTCGAAAGAAACATATTGTGGCAAATGGCAGGGATCCAGTCTCAGTTCAAGTCCTGCTTTTGCCCGATTAGCCCATTGAGTGGCCATATATTTTGTCCCCAATATCCTCTTCAATTCAACTGGGAACACCTTAGCAACCTTTGTTAATCGGTTTGTTAAAAGGTTAGGTTAAAAAATTATTGGTTTGTTTTTTGGTTATCGAATTACAAACGGCGCTTTAAGCCATTATTCACCAAGACTTATAGCATTTTACCCGGATTCATAATGTTTTTCGGGTCAAATACCTGTTTGATCGAACGCATGAGAGAAAGTGCTACCGGAGATTTGAAGGCAACAAGTTCCTTGCGCTTTAATTGTCCGATGCCATGTTCGGCTGAAAATGAACCATTATAGCTCATAACCAATGTATGAATACGGTGGTTCATTTCCCCCCAAAGGGAAAGATAGGCTTGTTTGTCGGCGCCCACAGGTTGCGACACATTATAATGCAGGTTTCCATCCCCCATATGTCCAAAGCAGACAATGCGGGCACCAGGCGAGATCGTTTCGATAATTTTTGCCGCCTCGCTAATAAAATCGGGAATAGAAGCTATCGGAACCGAAATATCATGTTTGATCGACCCGCCTTCCAATTTTTGCGCTGGTGACATATCTTCGCGAAGCCGCCAGAATTCCTTCTGCTGGCTCACCGACCGGGCAATGGATGCATCTTCTATAACTCCCTGTTGAAGTGCATCTGCCAGAATATCTTCCATCGTATTTTCAGCTTCACCGTCACTATGGGACGAAGACAGATCAAGAAGTACATACCATTCGCTTTCATGCTCAAGTGGTGCATGAGCACCTTTGACGTAGCGCAAAGACATTTCCATTCCAACCTTTGCCATAAGTTCAAAACCGGTAAGCATGGAACCGGCTTTTTTCTGGGCAAGGAGTAGAAGCTTTAACGCTTTTTCCGGACTTTTCATGCCCGCATAAGCAACCGCTTTTCCTTGTGGTTTCGGGAAAAGTTTCATGACGGCAGCTGTTATAATACCAAGCGTTCCTTCTGCTCCGATAAACAAGTCTTTCAAATCATAGCCGCTATTATCTTTTTTGACATAGCGTAAATCATCAAGAATGCGCCCATCCGGCAGGACAACTTCAAGCCCGAGGCAGAGTTCACGCGTGTTGCCATAAGCAAGAACATCCGTGCCTCCGGCATTGGATGAAAGATTGCCCCCGATCTGGCAAGAGCCTTCCGAACCAAGTGATAAAGGAAAAAAGCGCCCCTTTTCATCAACTTTTTCCTGTAATGTATGGAGAACCACTCCGGCTTCGACCAATGCCAGATTACCTTCGACATCTATCGAGCGGATTCTGTTCAAACGCTCCATCGAAACAATAATCTCATTAGCACTTTCGTCCGGTTGTTGTGCGCCGACAAGACCTGTATTTCCCCCTTGTGGAACAATGGGGGTCAAAGTCTCGCTCGCAAGCTTCATAATTTCCGAAACTTCTTGTGGAGAGGAAGGGCGCAAAACAAGAGGGGTGCGCCCATGATAAAGACCGCGTTGTTCGACAAGATAGGATGAAATCACATCCTGATCCACCAAAGCGTGATTGACACCAACAATTTCTATAAAACGATCAATCAGCTTTTTGTCCATAATCCTATTTCCTTGGTGCGGCTGCGCGTTGAAGCCGGTCATTGATAGCCTCGCCCAAGCCCGTAAACGGTATCGGCTCGACAGCTATACATTTAACATCTTTTCTATCAAGTTCCTTCAAATAATGGAACAGATTGCTGGCCGCCTCCTCAAGATTACCTTTTTCGCTTAAGTTGAGCATTGCCACTGCACTTCCGGCATTTATGGTTTGTTGTTTTCCAAAAGCTAAAAGTGCTTCATCGTTTTTAACATCTTTGGCATCAAGCCTCACAAATGCATTGGGTGCATAATGTGATTTTAACATACCAGGCGCTTCAATGGCTGCTCGCTGGTCTACACGTTCCAGCTTAATTCCTGATATTTTTTCAATTTTTTCAGCTGCAAGCCCGCCCGGACGAAGCAGATAAATATGGTCGCCTACCACTTTGATAATGGTCGATTCAACACCGACACGTGTCGGGCCGCCATCAATGATAAGCGGCACTTTTTCACCAAACATATCGGCAACATCCGTGGCGGATGTGCTACTCAAACGGCCGGAAATATTTGCGCTCGGTGCTGCAACCGGCCGGCCGAGTTCTTTTACTATTGTTGCGAATATACCGACAGGATTGCGAACCGCCAAAGTTTTCAAACCCGCACTGGTAAGCGGGTCTATCGAAGTTTTATTTTTAAGCGGCAAAACGAATGTTAAAGGTCCTGGCCAGAAAGTGTCCATCAGCATTTTCGAAATCTCGTCAATCTCGACAATATCTCCCGCCATATCCATACCGCTGATATGCGCAATAAGCGGGTTGAATCGGGGGCGTCCTTTGGTTTTGAATATATTGGCAACCGCTTTGCCATTTGTTGCGTCTGCCGCAAGTCCGTAGACGGTCTCGGTCGGTAAAGCCACGAGCTCCCCTTTATCAAGATAGGAAACAGCCTTGGAAACAGCGTCTTTTGACGAGGCAAGAACAATCATCATACCAATCCTCTAGAACGCCCCCTTGATCGGGGCAAAACTGAAGCGATGCAATCTTTTGACAGGTCCTTCACGTTCTATTGCCGCGCGGTGGAACGCTGTTGCATATCCGGCATGTTTTTCAAAACCGTAAGCAGGATAAACTTTTCCCACCTTTTCCATTAGCCGGTCGCGGGTGACTTTTGCAATAATGGATGCTGCCGCAATAGATTGGGATCGCCCGTCACCTTTTACCAGTGCCTGAGCGGGACAAACAAGTTTCGGAGGAATATCGCGCCCGTCTACCAGAACATAATCTGCTTTGACAGAAAGACAGCAGACGGCTCTCCTCATAGCTTCAAGAGCAGCTTTCCTGATATCTGTGCGATCAATTTCAATTGCCGACAGGCTGCAAATAGATACTGCCAATGCCGAACGCAAAATCCCGTCATAAAGTGCTTCACGTTTCTTTGCCGAAAGCTTTTTGGAATCATTTAAGCCTTCGGGTATGTTGTTCCGGTCAAGAATGACCGCAGCCGTTACGACAGGACCGGCCAATGGGCCACGCCCGACTTCATCCACTCCGGCTATATTCCGGTAGCCTTTTGCAATAAGACGTTGCTCAATCGAATAATCGGGCATTAAAGGAAAATCATCAAATAACGGCAAATCGTTGTTTTTGTGAGACATGGACAATCTAATTGCATTACGAGAGTTTTTGCGCAAGTCCGGCAATTCGAAAACATTAAGAAAAACGTTCGTCAAATTTTGTCATCAAAAAGAAACGACAATTGCTTTGCTACTTTCAATGGTGGTCTAAAAAGCCCCGTCTCAAGCTTTTGATGGCGTTCATGTAATTCCAGTCTTTGTCGTGCCAGACGAAAACGGTCGGCAACAAGTTTGGCAAACGGCCCCTCGCCGGACATGCGCGTTTTCCAATCCGCATCGTAATCTTTGCCGCCACGCATATCACGGATTAATTGCATAACCCGCCTGTAACGATCAGGATATTCGCGCAATAGCCAATCTTTAAAGAGCGGAGCAACTTCATAAGGCAGTCTGAGCATGACGTAACCGGCGTCAATCACACCGGCCTCTTTTGCTCTCGTCAAAACATTTTCTATTTCGTGGTCGTTTAATCCGGGAATAACCGGCGCCATCATAACGCTTACGGGCACGCCCCTTTTCGTCAATTCCTTGATTGCCCATAAACGTCGCTCGGGTGTTGCAGCACGTGGTTCCATGAGGCGGGCAAGCTTTCTGTCCAATGTTGTGATGGATAACGCCACGCGGACAAGCTTTCGCTCAGTCATTCTTTCAAGTATATCGCAATCTCTTACAATAAGTGCAGATTTTGTTGTAATGCAAACCGGATGACCGCATTTATCCAATACATTAAGAATTTGCCTCATAATCTGCCATTTTTTTTCAATTGGCTGATAAGGGTCTGTATTGGTTCCGATAGCAATTGGCCGAACCTTATAATCGGGTTTTGATAATTCCCGTTCAAGAAGTTTTGCAGCATCGGGTTTGGCAAATAATTTTGTTTCAAAATCAATCCCTGCCGAGAGCCCCATATAAGAATGGGTGGGGCGCGCAAAACAATAAATACAACCATGTTCGCACCCGCGATAAGGATTGATCGAGCGATCAAAGAAAATATCGGGCGAATCATTGTGGGTAATAATCGTACGGGCTTTTTCGGTTTCTACAGACGTTTGAAGCGGACAAAGCTGTTCATCCAAATCCCAAAAATCATAAAACCGTTCGCCTGACTGTTTCTCGAACCTACCGGCAGGATTGAGCGCCGCTCCCCTTCCCCTTATTTTTTCTGCTTCTGCATGAAGTAAAGATTGATCAATCAACATTCTTCCGCCATCGGTCGACATCGCGTTGAAAGCCAATCGGTCGGCCTTTGCCATGACATTTACCAGATGCTGATTGATCACTGTTTTTCCCATTTCCGCGATTTATCACGCCGATGCGAACAAAACAAGAACATAAATTATCGTGCTTTTGATAAAATAATGTTTTAATTGAAACACTATGGTTAGCGTTATTATTCACGCAAATGAAGATATAGATCCTCTTGCCGATACACTAGCAATGCTTGTATCGGTAAGTGTGTTCGGCCTTGTTAGCGAGGTCATTTTATGGTCGGAAAATCACAGCAATGTCTTGCAAACTGTTGCCAATGATACCGGCTGTCGCTATCTCCCAAAAAGCACACTAGGTGAAGTGATTATGTCGGCAAAAAGCAAATGGTTGCTTTTTCTCACACCGGGTGCACGCTTACTCGACCAATGGCGGGAAATTTTAAGTCGTTATGTCGAGAAGGAGACAAATCCTGCAAGCTTCCGCTCTGTCGATTTATCAAAAACATCTCTCCTGCCAAAATTTTTCAAAAAAACCCGTTTGATGGAATGCGGCTTAGTTGTATTGAAAGAAAAGCTTATTGACAATGCCGACAATGAAGCAGCGTTAAAGAAAGCGATAAACAGTCTTAGGCCGGTGGTTTTACCGATTCAGATTTTTGTCCCCACGAAACAAAAATAAACGGCTCTTTTGTTTTTTAAAAGAGCCGTTTCCATTAAAAGATTACAAACAAAATCGTTCGTTTTCTTATCGTTCTGTCAAGCGCGGCATAAGCATAACCAGATTATGCGGGCGCTGGCGGCTATCAAGCTCGCTTTTCAATATATTATCCCACGCATCCTTGCAGGCACCGGTTGAACCGGGCAGGCAGAAGACGAATGTTCCATTGATAAGTCCTGCTGTTGCACGCGACTGTATTGTTACCATGCCGATTGTCTCATAGGAAACTTTATGAAACATAGCCGAAAATCCGTCCATCCGCTTGTCAAACAACGGTTCTATTGCTTCCGGTGTAACATCGCGTCCGGTAAAACCGGTGCCACCGGTGGTGATAATAATTTCAACGTCAGGGTCGGCTGCCCAATCAACAATTTTTTTGCGGATTTCGACAATTTCATCGCGAACAATATCACGTTTAGCCAAATTATGGCCCGCCGATTTGATACGTTCCTCCAGAACATCTCCCGACCGGTCATCACTAGAATTACGTGTATCCGACACTGACAAAACCGCAATATTGAGCGATTCTATCTTGGCTTTTTCATCAATATGACTCATGATTTTCATTCCTGATTATTCGTTTATTTTACCCGTTGTCTCGACTGCTTTTACAAACCAGTCCGGTTTTTGTGATTTTATCTTTCTTGCCGCCTCTTCCGCTCTCTTGATATTTTCGTAAATGCCGAAACACGTTGCACCTGACCCCGACATGCGTGACAAAAGAGCGCCATTCCTACCAAGTAGCGCCAGCACATCCTCGAGCTCTGGTGCAAGTAAGCATGCACATTCATAAAGATCGTTGTGTGTTTTTTTGAGCTCATTCACAAGTGAATGAAGATTTGCCAATTTTGCAAAATTGATATCAAGAGGTAGGCTTTTTTTATTGCCTAGAAGCTTAAAAATTTCCGGTGTCGAAATGGCTTGCCCGTGATTGACAAGCACCATAGGAATTCTACAACAATCAACCGGCTGAAGTTTTTCGCCGATACCCGAGACACGAAGCGATTGACGATTTAAAAAGGCCGACAGGCACATCGGCACATCGGCCCCCAATGTCAAACCGAGTTCAAAAAGCTCTTGATCGGATGCTTCGATTTGCCATTGCTGTTTTAAGAGAGCAAATACACCGGCAGCATCGCCGGAGCCACCACCGATACCGGAAGCAATAGGTAGATTTTTTTCAAGGATGAGCTGACAAGGCTCGGCCTTTAGAGGAAATTTTTTAACAAAAACATCGCGCGCTCTTGAAACCAGATTGTTCGCATCTGCCGGGAGCGCGACAGATTGAGGGCCGACAATGGAAAAACTATTTGTTTTGGCAGTTTTGTAAGAGAGAACATCACCCTCAAAGCTGAAACAGACCAGACTATCAAGAAGGTGATAACCATCGTTGTGCTCCCCCACCACATGGAGCGCCAGATTGATTTTAATCGGTGTTACAATTGTTGCGGATTTTGCAACCTCGAAAGGCACGTTTAATCCCGTTCAACGTAATATTCACCCGTTTCGGGATCTTTCACCAATGTACCATTTGCACCTGTGCGGCGTTCATCCTCGGCATGTTTTACACGCAGAGCAACGCGTTGTGATTCGCGCTTGAAAGCGCGATAGGCATAAAGTGCGGCTGCACAAATCAGACCATAAATAACTAATCTCAACATTTTCACCTTTCGCTCCCATGTCATTATTTGATAATTAATGAGCGCAAATCAAGTCTTGAAACGACTATTGTTATATCTTCCTGCAAAAATTTGTCTTTTTAAAGTCCATAGCGTTGCCATAAAGCCCGTTCTTCTGCCGATTGGATAAGACCATCGACAGCCGAAGAGACCAAACCCGCAGAAATTGCCGGCGTTTTGCGTCCCAGCAAGCTTCTCGAAGCTGAAACAAGACGCATTTTGGCATCGTGACCATAGCGTTGTTTGATCAAAGAACGCAAATCGGAAAGTTCATCAACAAGCCCGAGCTCCTTGCCTTTTCTGCCCGTCCAGAACATGCCGGTAAATAGATTGGGGTCATCAACCAGTTTGGAACCCCGACTTTCCTTTACAAGATTTATGAAAGTTTCATGAATTTCGAGTTGCAGAGCCTTCAAATGATCGACGTCTGCCTTTTTTTCAGGCTGGAACGGGTCAAGCGAAACTTTGTTTTTACCGGCTGTGTAAACACGGCGTTCAACGCCGATTTTTTTGAGCAATTCAGAAAAACCGAATGACGCGGAAACTACGCCGATTGAGCCAACAACCGAAGACGGATCTGCAAAAATTTCATCGCCTGCACAAGCAATCATATAGCCGCCGGATGCAGCAACATCTTCAACAAAAACCAGAACGCGTTTGTGCTTTTCTTCCGCAAGGTCACGAATGCGACGATAAATCAGGCGCGATTGAACGGGAGAGCCACCCGGAGAGTTGAGAGAAATAGCGACAGCCGGCGCTTCTTTGTCGGAAAAAGCTTTTTCCAAAGCATTTGCACAAGAACTAAGCGATAAAGTTTGACGCAAAGGGGAAGAAGCTTCCATAATCATTCCTTGCAACCGCACAACCGGAATTTCAACAGCATTGGAACGAAAACGGCGTGGAATAAAACGTTTAAAAAAGCCTGACAAAGTTTGAACTCCTGATAAGAAAATCTGCTTTTATAGCCTAAAAAACTGCACTATTGTCATTTAAGATGTAAATGGCAAAAAGCAATATTTTGTTAAAATCCCGTTCAAATACTCTGCCAGATGCTCTTTTTGCCATTATTGATTGCATCAACTATCGGCGAAAAAGCATGAAGGTCGGTCTCATGAATATAAAGTGCAGGCATGAGTGACAGTTGCGCTTTGCTTGCTTTTTTAGCGTGGATCAGAATGCGGATTGCGGGACTATTTTTACGTGAGTGGACAGGAAATACCATTATATTACCAAACCGCCCCTCACATGATTGCAGTATTTCGGACAAAGATTGTGGCCGGGCGATCAAGCCTAAAAAACCGGATGGTTTTACAATGGCCGAGGCAGTACGAATCCAGTCTTCGAACATATGATCGGACATAACATGGGCCGCGGCTTTCAAATCATCGGGAGTTTTACGGTCGAATGGAGAATTGAAAGGCGGATTCATTATTGCGAAATCGAAAGCATTGTCTAAAAGCCCCGCTTCCCGTCTTTCTTTACCCCTTAATGTGACATCGGCCAAAATTATATTCATCCGCTTTGCAACTTCCCGATTTTCGGTAAGTGCAATACTCTTTTGGGCAAAAGCAACCATTCCGGCTTCGCGTTCAACAAGTGTAACTTCAGCTTTTTTGCAACGTGCGGCAACGGCAAAACCTGCAGCACCGGCACCAGCTCCGAGATCTGCAATCTTGCCCTTGAAACCGGTTGGCACGAGCCCGCCGAGCAACATTGCGTCCATGCCCGAACGATGTCCGCCACTTTTGGGCTGCACCAGATAAAAACCGCCCCGATGAAAAACATCTATCGTTTCATCAAGCGAGGTCATATCCGCTTTGTTGTCATTGTGATAGCTCATGAGCCAAACCTGCGTCTATCATGATTTCTCTTGCTTCTTCAGCACTTTCTTGATCCACCAGAAATCGACGACGGATTGCGCCGAGCGAACCTTCTGCGACACTGGTATTCTGATCGGTCACAAAATAAAGTATGCCTGCCGATTTCATAAGACTTTCGACAAATGAAATGAGCACAATATCATTGGTGGCAAATAGTTCGATCATAAAGTCAAGTCACCTATTTTTTATCGGCATGACATGCAATTACACAAGAAAATGGTATTTTTCCTTAAATATTTTTTGAAACGCGCTATCTCAAGCAATATCACGCTTGAGTTGATCCTCTTGCTTCATTAAGGTGCTGGCAAAAATCAAGAGATTTTTCAGGAGTATGGGCATTGGTTGCTGAGAAAAATTCAAATAAAAAAGCCGACAATCAGGCTTCGATAACGCCGCTTATCAATATTACCAAAAGTGATATGGAAAAAGTAAACGAGCTTATCATTGCCATGGCCGGTTCGGATGTGGAAATGATTCCTGAAGTTTCAAACCACCTTATTTCTTCCGGGGGCAAAAGATTAAGACCGATGTTGACATTGGCTTCCGCCCGCTTGTTCGGCTATGAGGGATCAGGGCACATCAAACTGGCAACAGCGGTCGAATTTATGCACACGGCAACTCTGCTTCATGACGATGTTGTCGATGACAGCGATATGCGGCGCGGCACATCGACTGCCAGAATGATCTGGGGCAATGAAGCAAGCGTCCTTGTCGGAGATTTTCTGTTGGGCCAGGCCTTCAAAATGATGGTCGAAGTTAATTCGATGGATGCTCTTTCAGTGCTTGCAAATGCTGCTGCGATTATTGCAGAAGGTGAAGTCATGCAGCTTGCGGCTGCAAAACATTTGACAACAACCGAAGATGAATACTTGAAAGTTATCAATGCCAAGACTGCAGCCCTCTTTTCGGCTGCAGCAGAAGTGGGACCTATCATTGCAGGCTACGGAGAAAAAGAACGTCAGGCTTTAAGACATTACGGAACCTCTTTAGGACTCGCGTTCCAGCTTGTCGACGATGCACTCGACTATGGCGGCAATTCCAAAAATCTGGGTAAAAATACGGGTGATGATTTCCGCGAAGGCAAAATAACCATGCCGGTTATTCTTTCCTATATTCGCGGCGACGAAACAGAAAAAGCTTTCTGGAAACAATCTCTTGAAGACGGAAAAAATGACGATGAAGCGTTAGCCCATGCGCAAAAGCTCATGAAGCAACATCATAGTCTTGAAGATACAATAAAAGCAGCACGTCATCACGGCAATGAAGCATTGAAAGCTCTTGATGGACTGGCACCAAGTAAGGAAAAAGCAGCATTGTGTGAAGTTATCGAATTTTGTATTTCACGCGTCAACTGAGTTTCCGTCGGGTTGTTTTCTCGTAAAAATGACCCGAAACAGATGATATTTTTGAACATATTGGCTGGATATATCCTATAAAGGTGGCCAACCTGTTTTAAGTCGGAAAGAGGATCTTTTCATGCAAGCCGCAAAAGTTACCCGCCTGATTGCGCTTTGTTTAGCGGGTACAATATTGATGACAGAACCTTCCTTTGCAAAAAAGGAAGAACCTGTCAAAGCAGGATCATTTGCCGGAGCGTATCTGGCTGGCCGCATTGCTGCAAGTGACAACAATGTCGATCTTGCTATTTCCTATTTCAAACAGGCTCTCGGTTTTGAACCGGATAACGTATCCATGCAGCAGGATATGCTTTTAACCCTTTTGTCAGCAGGCGAATTCAAAGACGCTGTCAAACAGGCAAAACGGCTGAAAGGTAATCCCGACGTTGAACGCTATGTCAGGCTTACACTTGCAAGCGATGCCTTTATCAGAAAAAATTATATTACTGCAAAAAGCGAGCTCAAATTTTCCGAACCTTCCGACATGGATACACTTTCATCCGGTTTATTGGGGGCATGGGCAACATTCGGTCGTGGCAATACAACCGGTGCTGTCGAGGATGTTAAAAAGCTGCTCGGACCGGTCTGGTACGATTTATTTCTAAGCTATCATATGGCGTTGATGAGCGATCTTGCCGGACACAGGGATGATGCGGAAAAATATTACAAGCAGGCTTTGAATGACCAACAAGGGGGTGCCGCAGCCCCTGATACCTATGAACGCATTATCGTTTCCTACGCTTCTTTTGAACTACGCAACAACAAGCGTGATGAAGCCCTCACTACACTGCGCGACGGTGAAAAAATGCTTACCGGACGCGATGCCTTGAAAAACATTCGCCAAAGGGTCGAGGAAGGCGGTTCGCTTGATATGCTGATCAAAACGCCTCAAGAGGGTGCTGGTGAAGTATTCTATGATCTCGGCACAGCTATCAATCGTGGCGGGGCTGAAGCATTTGCCCGTATTTTCCTCCAGCTTGATGAAGCGCTGCGCCCGCATAATGACGCAACGCTATTCCAGCTTGCCGATATTTCTTCAAAATTGGAAGAAAACGAACGGGCAATTGATATTTATCAGGAAATACCGGTCAAATCCCCTTACTATCGCGATGCAGAATTAAGACTAGCCCTTATTCTGGCTGACACCGGGAAAAGTGATGAATCAATTCGCCATTTGGCAGCCCTTGAAACAGACTATCCCGAAGACCAGCGCATCTCGATGGCAATGACGGGCGTTTATATGCAAGAAAAGTCATATGACAAAGCCGCCGCCGTCATGGATCGAGCAATTGCTCGCATTCCACACCTCGAAAAAGAAAATTGGCTGATGCTTTATCAACGAGGCATGGCCGAAGAGCGCTTGAAAGAATGGGATAAAGCCGAACCGGATTTTCGAAAAGCGCTGGAACTCTATCCTAACCAGCCGCAGGTTTTGAACTATCTTGGCTATTCATTAATCGATCGCAATGAAAAACTTGATGAAGCTTTGAATATGGTCAAAAAGGCAGCCGAGTTGCGTGCACAAGACGGTTATATCGTCGACTCCCTCGGATGGGCCTATTACAAACTCGGTCGTTATGACGAGGCCGTCAAAACATTGGAAAATGCCATAAAATTGCGTCCTGAAGATGCAACCATCAATGACCACCTTGGCGATGCTTATTGGATGGTCGGACGCAAACTCGAAGCCACATTCCAGTGGAACCACGCAATTGCCGGAAAACCCGAGCCGGAAGAACTTGCAAAAATTCAGGAAAAACTGAAATCAGGATTAAAAACACCCACCGCGGAAAAAGGCACTGAAAAGACGCCTGAAAAAACCGATAATACCAAGCATTAAAACAGGAAAGCTATAATTCTTGAGATTTCTTGATCCGCACGCTGCTTTTACCGGATGACAAGTTTTAATCAAATGAATATTTTGGGCAGACGGTCGATTTCACCAAACGACTTTTTGGCCAAATGGCTTTTTGAAGCGCCTCGTCCCTTGACCATGGGGACGTGAAAGAATAGACGTTTTGTGCCGGATTTTCTCTTTCCGGATATGTTTTTATCAATCTCAAAAGGGTAATATCGTGAGCCTACCCGAATATCTTGATCCGAAATGCTCTTTTCAGGGGCTTATCCTGACATTGCAAAACTATTGGGCACAATATGGTTGCGCCGTTTTGCAACCTTATGACATGGAAGTGGGAGCCGGAACTTTTCATCCGGCTACGACCCTGCGGTCATTGGGACCACGCCCGTGGAAAGCTGCCTATGTGCAACCTTCCCGCCGTCCGACCGACGGGCGCTATGGCGAAAATCCGAACCGCTTGCAACATTATTATCAATTCCAGGTTTTGCTCAAACCTTCGCCGGATGATCTACAGGATCTTTATCTGGGATCCTTGCGGGCTATCGGACTCGATACAAATCTCCATGATGTCCGCTTTGTCGAAGATGATTGGGAAAGCCCGACATTGGGGGCATGGGGGCTAGGCTGGGAATGCTGGTGCGACGGCATGGAAGTATCTCAGTTCACTTACTTCCAGCAGATTTGCGGTATCGAATGTTCGCCCGTTTCCGGAGAGCTCACCTATGGTCTGGAACGGTTGGCAATGTATATTCAAGGCGTTGACAATGTTTATGATTTGAATTTCAACGGCCGCAAGGGAAGTGATAAAATCAGCTATGGGGATATATTCCTGCAAGCCGAGCAGGAATATTCGCGTTTTAATTTCGAATTTGCCGATACCGAACTTTTACACCGCCACTTTATTGATGCCGAACGCGAGTGTGCTGCTATTCTTGAAGCAGGAAAACCGCAAGAAAAAGGCGGGCTTCACCTTTGCGTCATGCCTGCTTATGACCAATGCATCAAAGCCAGTCATGTCTTCAATCTTTTACAAGCACGCGGTGTTATATCTGTTACCGAAAGACAAAGCTATATTTTACGGGTTCGCGATCTCGCACGCCGTTGTGGCGAAGCTTTTCTTTTAACCGATGCCGGTGGCGCAAATTATAAAGGGGAAGCCTGATGCCCGATCTTCTTCTGGAACTTTTTAGTGAAGAAATTCCGGCCCGTATGCAGCGTAAAGCTGCAGGTGACTTGAAAAAGCTCGTCACCAACGGACTTGTTGACAATGGTCTTGTTTATGAAGCAGCACGGGAATACTGGACACCGCGGCGCCTGACACTTGATATAAGAGGTTTGAGTGCCCGTTCGAAGGATGTCCATGAAGAACGCAAGGGCCCGAGCGTGAAAGCTCCCGAGCAAGCTATAAACGGTTTTTTACGTTCGGCTGGTCTTTCCAATATTAGCGAAGCCGAAATCAAAACCGATCCCAAGAAAGGGGATTTCTATATCGCCCGGATTACCAAAAAAGGTCGCAATGCCGAAGAAATTATAGCCGATATCATGCCTGATATCATCCGCAATTTTCCTTGGCCGAAATCCATGCGCTGGGGCAAGCAATCGACAAAACAGAATGCCTTGCGCTGGGTCCGTCCATTGAAAAACATTCTGTGTGTTTTCGGGCCTGAAAATGATGCAACGGAAGTCGTTCCTTTCGAGGTTGCAGGACTTAAGAGCAACAACATAACCTATGGTCACCGTTTCTTGAGCGACGGCAAGCCGATTGAAGTTCGCCGCTTTGACGATTACGTCACCAAACTTGAAAATGCGAAAGTCATTCTGGACGGCGATCGCCGCAAGGAGATCATCCTTGCAGATGCACGCAATCTTTGTTTTGCCAAGGGGCTTGATCTGGTCGAAGATGATGGACTGGCTGAAGAAGTATCAAACCTCGTTGAATGGCCGGTGGTTCTGATGGGGGAATTCGAGGAAAGCTTTTTGCAAATTCCTGCGGAAATTATCCGGCTCACCATCCGCATCAATCAAAAATGCTTTGTCACCCGCAAACAAGGTGAAGAGAGGAAACTTTCCAATCACTTCATATTGGTGTCCAATATTGTCGCGCCTGATGGTGGCAAGGAAATTGCGCGCGGCAACGCAAAAGTTGTGCGTGCGCGTTTATCCGATGCCTTGTATTTCTGGCATACCGACCAACACAATCTGCCCGATCTTTCCGAGCTTACTCTGTCGGCTGAAAAACTTGGCCTTGATTTGAAGAAGCCGCTTGACCAACGTATGGCGCGTCTTGACCATTTGAATGTAACCTTTCACGCAAAACTCGGCACACAAGGCGCAAGAGTCGAGCGTATTGCCGCTCTTTCTTCAATCATTGCTCCGCTGGTTGGCGCCGATGTTAAACTGGCGAAACGCGCCGCGCTCCTTGCAAAAGCCGATTTGCAAACAGAAGCTGTTGGCGAATTTCCCGAGTTACAAGGTGTCATGGGGCACAAATATGCTCTTCTTCAAGGCGAAGACCCAAGCGTTGCTGCCGCTATTGAAGAGCACTATAAGCCTCAAGGGCCGACAGACAGCGTTCCGCGTGCCCCGGTTTCCATTGCTGTTGCCCTTGCTGACAAAATTGACACGCTTGTAGGCTTCTGGCTTATCGACGAAAAGCCGACCGGTTCAAAAGATCCTTTTGCCCTCCGGCGCGCGTGTTTGGGTGTCATCCGTCTGCTTCTTGCGCGCGATTGGACAATCCATCTTATGCCGATTTTCAAACAGGCTATCGGTCTTATTTCACGCCACACGATAGAGCGTGCTTTAAGCCTTTATGAATCCGGTTTGCGTCATGAAAACGCAAAAGAAACCGATGCCGGAGAAGATGTCGACAATGCACTTTCAATGGAGGAAAAGAAACTCGAGAAGGAAGTGGCGGCAAAGACCGGTCCGGTTCTTGACGATCTTTTATCCTTCTTCCATGAGCGCCTCAAAGTTTATCTTAAGGACGAAGGTGCGCGCCACGACGCAATTGATGCCGTCATGCAAAATGACGCAGATGACCTCCTGCAGGTTGCCCGCCGCGTCGAAGCTTTAATTTCCTTCATTAATACAGATGACGGGAATAATTTGATTGCCGGTTTCAAACGCGCTTTCAATATTCTTGAAGCTGAAATCAAGAAAAAAACTCCGATAGCAGACAATGTCGATCCCGAGCTGTTCATTGAAGAAGTAGAGAAATCACTTTTCAAGGCAATTGTTGATGCTGAAAGCAAGGTGAAATCCCACATTGAATCCAATGATTTTTCGGGCGCTTTGCTCGTGCTGGCGGGATTGCGCAAACCTGTCGACGCATTTTTTGAAAAAGTGCTCGTCAATGATGACAATAATGCCGTGCGTGCGAACAGATTATCAATTCTGCAACGCATCACGACAGTGACCGGAAGGGTGGCAGATTTTTCCAAACTAGCCGGTTGAAAGTTACGTGGGAATCCGCCTGAAACAGATCTGATTTGAATTGTTTTCAAAAATGGATTTGTCCGGCGGTGCCTACGTGCATTGCCCTTAAACTGCCACAAAGAATATTATAAAAATTTGAGTGTTGCCGGTGATTATTCGATGCTTGCCGGCAGCGGAGAATGATATGATTATCCGTAAACGGCCGGGATTCTTACGGCTTTTTTTTGTATTGCATGGCTCTATTCTTCCTGCCATAGCACCACAACTTGTCGCAATTCTAATTCTTTCAACAGCCTTGGTATTAGCCCACCATTTTTATCCCCGCGTCATACCTACCTATAATAACGGGACAGCGTTCATGATGCTTGGCATTGCACTGTCGACCTTTCTGGGCTTCCGCAATAACGCCTGTTATGACCGGTGGTGGGAAGGGCGAAAGGTTTGGGGAAAAATTATTTCCGGTTCGCGCGATCTTATTCGCCAATCGGCTGTCCTGACCGGTAATGATGCGGAACGAAAAACAATATTGGAACTTACTTCCGCCTTTTCCCAAAGCCTTGTTGACCATCTGAAAGGGACATCATCCCTCCCCTCGTTAATTTCAAACTTTCCGGAAGAGTTTGTTAAAGCCTATCAGGCAAGCCATAATAAGCCTTCATTCATCCTCAACCAGATTTCGAAGTATCTTGCAACTTTGCAGCAGCAAAAAGCTCTGAGCGATATTCAATATCAAATGTTTGATAAAAGCTTGACCGAGCTTAATGAAAACCAGACTTCGTGCGAGAGATTGAATAATACGCGCGTACCCTTCGCTTATACGCTTCTCCTCCATCGCACGGCTTATATATATTGTTTTCTCATTCCGTTCGGTTTCACCGATATACTTGGTTGGTGGACACCAGTTGCAAGCCTTCTTGTCGCTTATACGCTATTTGGCCTTGACGCTCTGAGCGACGAATTGGAAAGACCGTTCAGCAACCTTGATAATGTTCTTCCAATTCATGCAATGGCAACAATAATCGAGCGTGACGTTTGCGCAGCTATAGGGCTTCCGCTTCCAAAACCTGTCGAAGTCGTCAACTTCATACTCAGGTAATGAGCCAATCGGTTAATGATTTAAGCCTCGAAAGCCTGTGGCTTCATCATGTCAGGCATCGTCTTACGGGTTATTTGCTGATATGGCACGAATCTAGGGGATTGCTTCTACAGAAAGCCATTTGACCTGAACGCCATTAAGAAATGCGACACAAACTAATTATGAGCAATAAATGTGATGTTTTGCTACTTCATTCACGGGCAACAATTGTTAAACTCGTTACCTACCTAGTGGTCAATCTTTCGTTTTAGAAGTGTTCAAGGTCGTTCACTACCTACTCGGATAACGGCCCATATCGGGATAATGCTTAAACTTACCAAAGCAAGCGGCTTCACAAGCCATACAATTTTGCTGTTCATTTGCGGGCTCGTTTACCAAAAAGCAAATTTGCACTTTATGGCGTAGCGATTTATCAGAAAGACTTTCAAGGAACTTTAAGAATATTTTACCGATCCGGTTAAACCGGTCAACAGTTCAACGCGGAATCTTTTTACGGTCAATCTTCGTTGTTAAAGGGCATCCACGGGTGTTCAAATGATCATAACCAACTGATGGAACCATATTTATGTAATGCTTAAGCCTGCCAAAGCCTGAAGTCGCAACCGTCGTGCATCCGTTTGAGTGTCATTTGCAGATTTTACGTCACTCTACAGACAATATTTTTGCTGAAACGCCATTCTGACTAGACCTCATCCGAGATATATCGGAACATTTGGTTAACCAACAAAGGTCATATCCCGCCAACTTGTTCAATGGTAACAATGGTTGGCAGAACTCCCTATTTAGCAATCATTCCTCCCTTTAAAAACAGTTGGAGCTCTATCCCTCCTCTGTGGTCAATGCCTAACCATTCCCCTTGTTTTATACCTCTGAGTTGCAGCGATATCATTGCAAACAAAGTGGGCCACAATTCCCGATAAATCCTTGACCTGTGAGTTGCCCCCCCGAAAATCCCGCTTTAAAACCTAGCGTGAAACGAGGATCGGAAAAGTTTAAAGGGAATGGGTTCATCGTTAGAGGATAACTATCAGATAATATCAGAGCGACTTTTTGTCTGCCTTTTTAGCTGCTTTAAACGTTGCCATCGCTCTGCCATTTTCTTCAATCTTGGTTTTGCCCTTGGTTTTTGAAGATTTATGCTTCTCGCCTTCGCTCACGAGTTCCAATGTATCCTTGCGGAAGATGGCAGTCTTCAAATGTTCTTCCTTGAACCATACGCAAGAAATTTTACTATTGTTGACCTTATCGACAGTCATTTTAGGACCACCGGATTTCAACCGAACAATATTGCCAGCTTTAAACATTTTAAATCCCTCTAAACGTTTGTTAACTTTGCCAACAACCGCGACGAACGCACCCCCGCATCCTAGCGTGCCTAACTATATATAGGTTAAGACCGGTAGATATTTTAGATTGTGTTATTTTACTTGTCTATGCAAGAAAGAAAAAATCGGTCAGAGAATTATTTTTAATTTGATAAGCCTTGTCATTAAGACGGCCAACGATAGAAACGGGTCAATAGTGGAGATAAATTATTCCGTTCGACCTTCCCGTAATTGTCCGGTATTCATAAACAACGATGCCATTACGTCACCCGCTTCGCGGCAAGCGCTATCCATCCCGTTTTTGACCGGTCTTATTTATAAAAATCCTGCCCTTAAAGGGCGGCACCCACCCAGATGATCAAGGATTCCATGCCTTCCCGAACGCTTGTCGAAAAAGTTCGGCGCGATTTCAATGCTTAAAAGCCTGTTTTACAAGCATGACGAAATTGCACAATAATCTACAATATTTACAACTCACACCTCCTTCAAAGTTGATGGAGGAATGTAGCAGTTATATTGCTTTATCTGCATTTCAAGCAGATGATAAAGAGCAGTCTTTACCGTTTATTTGGACTTCTTTTTCCCTGCTGCTTGTGTCAAAGCGGATCCTGCAACCGACTTTTGTGCTTTTGTCGACTTAGGATCTTTCAATTGTTTCGATGCTTCTTTAGCCACTTTTTCTGATGAAGTTTTTTCATTTTTAGCCATAATAAAAACCCTTTGAAGTTAGTGATTTTAAAGTTCTAACAAAATATAATTCGTTTTCTGAATTTAATAAATATATTTTAATTGTCATACATGTATATTTTTATTTTATTCGTCACATAATTAACAAATATCAATATTATCAATTTGAATAAAAGTAATATAAAAATAATTTCTATTTATTAATAACTGTCTTATGAAAAATGTAATAAAATTTTTACCACTTGTTTTTATTAACAGAATTGCTTTTGTGGAGCGAGTTTTAATGGCGCCCAAAATAATTGGGATAATAGTTGAGTATAGGTTCTATCCTCGTGATCTTCTTGAATGAGCCTAAACGGATCATAGCGTGGCTCAAGATAACTGAAACAACCCATTCTCTCACAAACGACGCCAATAAGGGTGGGTTTTTATCCAATTAAAGCTTGTTTTGGATTCTGGTAGCCATTGCTTCTGAACTTCTTATCCTTAGGAATTCCACGAATTTGAATGAGAGGAAACACATCAGGAACGTCGTCAAAGAAACTCTATCAGTACTTTTGTTTACTCCGGCCGCTTGAAATTTCAGTAAAAGTACCTCGTTGGATCACATGCTAACTACACTTGGTGACTGAATTCTTCTGAAGAGAGTCTGTTTATTTTTGTCAAACGCGAAATTATGAAGGCGCCACAAATGCCCCAAGAATAATGCCTAGACAAAAGGATCGCCTTACTTAATTTTTAAGAAGGTTACCCATACAAAATGGGCGGGGACATGACACGTCCCACATAAAGTTATATTTCCGATTTGAAAAGCAATAGTCAAGCCAACTTTTGTCGAGCGGCGAACGGATTTGACATCGATAAAAAGGGTCTGTCGGCCGTATAAGGAAAGTCTACTTAACCTTTACGGCACTTCGTTCCCGCGCGACAAAGTTCGGGAACTCAATATTCTCGGCAGACCGTTCAAACGGCATCGTCACTGGGAACGTCTAAAAAACTTTGCCTTTTAATGAAATAAGACGCCCAAAAACAAAGTGCAGCATTATCCGCTAACGCAACGAACAAATCGCCGAATTGTTTATGCCGTTAGCTTGAATGCATTCAATAGACAAAAGAGATAAATATCGTTGGCTAAGCAACAGCTGAAGATTATTTGAAGGCAAAAAAAACCACGCCTGATCAGAGCGTGGTCATCGTCATTTCATAAAAAGAGAAATCTAGTTGAGATGAGCCTTGACGTCCTCAAGTGATTTATCAATGAGGCTTGAAGACTTCTTGCTATCGATTTCTTTCACGAGAATTTCTTTTGCTGCTGCTACAGCGATATCAACAACCATGGATTTTACTGCGCCAACAGCTTCCGCTTCTGCTTGGGCGATCTTCTGCTCTGCCATTTTGTTACGACGGGCAACATAATCAGCCATTTTCTGGTGGGCATCTTTTGCAAGCAATTCGGCTTCACGCTTGGCAGCGGCAATAATCTCTTTAGCTTCCTTTTCGGCTTGCTCGCGCTTTGCCTGATAAACTGCAAGAAGCTCTTGTGCTTCTTCGCGTGTACGACGCGCCTCATCAAGCTCGCTTCTTATAAGCTCTGCTCTTTTATCAAGAAAACGGTTAAGGAGTGCAGGCACTTTGTAGTAGACAAGAACGGCTATAAAGAGAAGCAATCCTATCAGCGCCCAGAACGTATCTGTCATCATGGTCTTTCACTCCAAACCGCTTACAGACTTGACAGCCGCGGTTGCATGCGAAGCACTGACTTTCGAGCCGATAAGTTTTTCGACAATTTCGGCTGCTGTTGTTTCAGCAATTTTATTCACATTGCCCATCGCACTGTTACGTATTTTTTTAATCCGCTCTTCCGATTCCGCAAGTTTTTTATCAAGCTCGGCTTCCGACTTTTTACGTTCTTCATCGACCTTGTTACGTATTTCATCGGCAGACGTTTGAGCAATCGCAATAGCTCTTGCACGGGCTTCGGAAAGCTCGCGTTCATATGAAGCAATGGCACTTTCGCGTTCCATATTCATACGTTCGGCTTTATCGTGGTCGGATGCAATCCTGTCACGACGAATTTCGATCGTGCCGCCTATTCGTGGCACAATGATCCTCGATATGATTATATAAAACAGGCCAAAACAAATAATGAGCCAGAAAATGTGCGACTCGTAATACGAAAAATCAAAAGGCGGAAAAACACGCCCTGCATGTTGTGCAGCTTCGCCCGCATGTTCTACTGGCGTTTCGACAGTTTGCGCAAATGCGCTTGATAGAAACATCCCGTTTTACCCTCTCACAAGCTCCAATGTTTTAACACAATTGGTAACAGCCTTCCGGCAGCTCAAGGTTTTATTATAAACAATTGGCTCACTGCCAAGAACGAATGGCAGGCCTTGGGCCTGCCTCGTCAAATGCAATAGCCAAAGGCATTCAAATTATCAGACAGCGAACAGAAGCAGAATGGCAACGAGCAAAGAGAAAATGCCCAACGCTTCTGTAACAGCAAAGCCAAAGACCAAACGTGCAAACTGACCATCAGCAGCAGACGGATTACGAAGCGCACCCGAAAGATAGCTACCGAAGATATTACCGAGGCCAAGGGCTGTACCTGCCATACCAAAGCAGGCGAGACCGGCGCCTATATATTTTGCTGCGAGTGCTAATTCCATTTCATTCTCCTTTGAAGCAAAATCGCATTTAAAAGCGGTGGAACCCCACCAGTTTCATCAATGTCCGGGATGCACCGCATCAGCAAGGTACATACAGGTTAGAATAGTAAAGACATAGGCTTGAAGGAACGCCACAAGAACTTCAAGGGCCGTAACTGCCACAGTCATAATAAGAGGTAAAATTGAACCGCCAATGCCTGCCGCACCAAGACTTATCATAGATACGACGAAACCGGCAAAAACTTTGAGGGTAATGTGCCCTGCCAACATGTTGGCAAAAAGACGAACAGACAGGCTGATCGGACGGGAAAGAAACGAGATGACTTCGATAATTGTTACCAGAGGCAGGATGATGACCGGCACACCTGACGGAACAAACAATCTTAAAAAGCCGAACCCGTTTTTAATAAAACCGTATATGACAACCGTAAAAATGACGAGCATGGCAAGAGCGAAGGTAATCGCAATTTGCGACGTAACCGTATAGAAATACGGAAATAGCCCCAAGAAATTTGCTACCAGCACAAAAACGAATATAGAAAACACAAGCGGGAAAAACCGCATGCCCTGTGCCCCCGCCGAGCCGCGCAACATATTGGCAACAAACTCATAGGTAATTTCCGAAATGGATTGCATCCTTGTCGGAATGATGCCCCGACTCGACGAAGACGCAAACAAAAACAACGAGGAAAATACCACTGTTATAGCCATGAAGAGCGAAACATTGGTGAATGATAAATCCATATTTCCGACAGAAATATTGATCAGCTTAGACATCTGAAACTGATGAATAGGATCTGGACCGCTCGCTGACACCTTAACCTCTTTTACTCGGGCTTATCAGGCCCTTCATCTTGGCGCGACGCGCCGTTTTTGCCAATTTGACTGGGAGCAACAGCCCCCACCGACCGTAATATATTCAATACTCCGGCAGAAAAACCAAGGAAAAGAAAAATAATTAATCCCCACGGCGATGTTCCTGCCAATTGATCAAATCCTAACCCTAGTATAACACCAACCACAACGCCAGCCAAAAATTCGCTGGACAGTCTGATTGCCTGCGCCATCCCTTTCGAAGGTCCTGCTTCCTGTTTTTCGGGATCCGGCTTCTTGTCCGCTTGATAGCGAGCCAATTTTTCCTGCAGATTGCGTCTGCGTGTTTCCAGATCCAAAGTTTCAGGACTGTTCCCCTGCTCCGGTATTCGAGTACCCCTCTCAGGCTTAACAGGTTTATCACCTTTCGCCATATTTGGCCCCTTGATCCCAAATGCAAAGTAAAGGTCTGACCTCTAGAGTTGGGCGCAACATATTGTTACCTGAAGCATTCGTCAAGCCGCTAGCCCCCAAGATCAAAAGGAATTTTCTTCAAAAAGGAAAGTAACGGCTTGGTTGAACTTGTTTTTTCTCGGAATTGATGTCTGAAACATCTATTATCATATTGTATTTTATGAATTTTCTATCTTGAAAAATAGTCTTTATGTCAAATCCACCCGCCATAGCGCGTACGGTAAAAAATATGCAATCCGATCTTGTCAACCTTGATCATTGTGCGTGCCCAGCGAGGACGGACATAGACCGCATGATAATGGGTGGCCGAGCCTACTTCGGGAAACCATATCTGACCAGCCGTAACAGCTCTGGCAACCTGCTGGGCCACGGTCCATTGCGCCATCTCGGTTACTCTGTGTTTGCGTCCATCGCAAGCAAATGAAAACTGGCAATGATTGATCCAGTTGGTGTTCTGGTAAACGACGCCGCAAATTGTTTTCGGATAGGCAGGGTTTCTTACTCTGTTCAAAACGACTTGTGCAACAGCCGCCTGCCCTTTGATTGATTCTCCGCGAGACTCGAAATAAACCGCTTCGGCCAAACACTTCTGTTCTTTTGCTGTAAAAGCTTCAGGAGGCAGAGGTGTTGCAGCCCAGGCATGGTCGTTACGCCCGATAGGCGGAATAAAACGTCCATTCCGGTCGATTGGCGAGTTTTGCTTTTCCGTCAATACGCTATCAAATGCGCTTGTATCGACTTTCGCATTGGCCGGCGCGTAACCTAACGCCAGAACATCCGGATTATCATTGGTTACAAGATTTTTGAGAATCTTCGGCACAGGAAGTTTCGAGACCGGTTTCTTCTGTGGCACGACAAGAGCAATTTTTGCTTCGGATTTATTTTCTATCTTTTCACTGTTTCCGCCCACGCTTTTTGGCTTCTCGTTTCCGGTCTCGACATTCCGGGCAACTTCAAAAACACCGACTTGCCGGAATTTTTCCGGGAACGGTGTGACAGTCATGCTGAATTTCGGAAATTCCGATGCCAGCGATTGAAACAGATTGTTTGAAAGATCTTGCCGACTATTGGCCTCAACTTCATCAACATGAGTCGATTTCTGTTCGGTATTATTTCCTTGAAGGTGATTGTCAGCTTTTCTTTGTTCATCCTCCAAAGCCCGCTCATTATGTGATTGGGCAATGGTTGAAGCATTCGCCTGACCAAGTGATGCGACAACTTCACCTGCCCCGTTTTCAGCATTATCGACAAAAGCCGTTTTATAAGACAGGACCGCATGAGAAAAATCGGTTTTGTGAATAGTTGTTGCAGCTAAAGCCGAAAGGCTTGCACCAAGGAAAACCGGCAAAACTCGGGATTTACGCTTCTTCTGTTTTAAAACGGCCGGCGCTTCATAAAACCGCCCCTCCGGCATGTAATAAGAGGATGCGGCGCGAAGCATCAAGGTCTGCTCACCTTCGTTACCGGAACGGCGCAAAGACGGTATGAAAGACACTTCAAACACCACATCACTCCAACGCAAATACGCTTACGCAAAACAAAAAGAAAAACTTGTTTTCTGTGGTTTGAAGATTGCCTCATCAACCTTTATTTATGGTTAACAAAACCCCCTTATTCGTTGATTTTATTGATTAATTTTTCCTTAATTTATCAGAATGGTTAATGCAAAAATAGCGCATTTATCGGCTTTCTTAAAAAAAGCAAAGCCGATTTGTTAATGTTTCTGAATAGAGTGCAAACACTTTTTTTAAAAAACGACTCAGCGTTTTTTTGCGCGACCGGCAAACGGATTATCGGAGGTTGTCATCGTCAACCGGATAGGAACACCCGGCATATCGAAAGAATCACGCAGACTGTTTACAAGATAACGCAGATAGGACTGAGGCATCGCTTCCGGTCGGGAACAGGAAATAACAAAAACCGGAGGGCGCGTTTTTATCTGGGTGATATATTTCACCTTCAAACGTCGCCCCGAAACCGCCGGTGCCGGATGATAGGCGGTGATTTCTGCAAGCCATCTATTAAGCTTGCCCGTCGACACACGCCGGTTCCAGATACGATGGACCATTTCGACATTTTCCATGAGCCGGTCAATTCCCTCGCCACGCTCGCCGGAAACCGGCACTGCTCTCAAACCGCGCACTTGCGGCAATAGACGCGCACATTCTGCATGTAATCGGGCAAGCGTTTCCTGCCTGTTTTCGATCAAATCCCATTTATTGAAAGCAATGACGGGCGCCCTTCCCTCTCTGATGACGAGATCGGCAATTTGTAAATCCTGTTTTTCAAATGGA
The DNA here is from genome assembly GCF_016100385.1 of Bartonella sp. W8151. Lineage (NCBI taxonomy): Bacteria > Pseudomonadati > Pseudomonadota > Alphaproteobacteria > Hyphomicrobiales > Bartonellaceae > Bartonella > Bartonella sp. W8151. The sequence continues at coordinate 274,134 of NZ_JACFSO010000003.1, read as the reverse complement.
ATCGTTGCATCGAGCACAATGATGACGACTTCGGCAAAGCGAATCGCGCGCAAGGTTTCTGCAACAGAGAGTTTTTCAAGCTTTCCATCAACCTTCGACTTACGACGCAAACCGGCGGTGTCAAAAAGCTTTATCTGACGCCCTTTCCACTGCCAATCCACCGAAATAGAATCGCGGGTTATTCCGGCTTCCGGACCGGTCAATAAACGATCCTGCCCGAGCATGGTATTGATAAGGGTCGATTTACCGGCGTTCGGCCGACCGACAATTGCAATGTGCAAAGGTTTGGTCTTGTCGTAAGCTGGTTCTTCAGCTTCCGGATCATCAATTTTCTCGCCAAACTCATCGTCGCTTTGCCTATTTTCCTTATCGGTTTCTGTCTTGTCGAAAGCTTTTTGTTTGCCAACGGCATCAACAATAGCGTCGCGTAAATCCTGTAATCCCAAACCGTGCTCGGCAGAAATCGGACAAGGCTCGCCAATGCCGAGTGACCATGCTTCATAAAAGCCTGCTGTTGCCTGTTTCGATTCCGATTTGTTAGCAACCAATACAATCGGCTTACCCGACTTGCGAACAAGCGCAGCAAAATTAAGATCGCTCGATGTCATGCCGCTTTTTGCATCAAGCACAAAAAGAATGAGATCGGCTTCATCAATGGCTGCTTTTGTCTGGGCGCGCATGCGACCTTCCAAAGTATCGCTTTTAGCTTCTTCCAAGCCGGCTGTATCAATGACATCAAAACGCAAATCCATCAAACGCGCTTCATGACGGCGACGATCACGTGTCACACCGGGGGTATCATCAACGAGAGCAAGCTTCTGCCCGACAAGCCGATTAAATAGTGTCGATTTGCCCACATTCGGACGGCCGACGATTGCAATGGTCAAGCCCATTTTCTATTTCCTTGCTGCATCACCGGAACTCTGCATCAAATCAAGCATGAGACGAGAACGTTCCGTAGCCTTGATTCCTTCAAGCCCTTCATCGGCAATTTTCTGGAAGTAATAACGTGCTTCGTCCATTTTCCCAGCTTTATAGGCCGAAAGCCCCAAGGCCTCGCGAGCCATAATGCGCGTCGGATCTACATCGGTCGCAAGATCCTTCACACGTTTTTCAACGTCCTCAAAAGAACCGTTATCCACGAGAATATAAGCAGCACGAAGTTTTGCTACTTTTTGAATAATTTCCGGAGCTTTTTTGTCATCGGCGATTTTGTCAAATTCGGCAACCGCCTTTTTGGCGTCCCCTTGTTCCATAAATATGGATGCTTTTCTCAAACCTGCCAAAAACGGATAATCGCCAAAACCCGATTTTTCCACTTCATCAAGCTTTTTCAAGGACTCGTCAAAATTATGTTCATTGGCAAGGTCCAGACTTGTAAGTAATGTATCCCCGATGCGCCCTGCCTTTGACGACTGCCAATGGTCATAAAACTGATATATGCCTGTTCCCAAAACAAGCAGGACAGCTGCAAGAATTAGATATGGACCGTAATTTCCCCATAAGGCTTTTGCCTTTTCCTGACGGATTTCTTCATTGACTTCACGAATAAAACTTTCATCCGACATTATATTGTTCCTGTCAAAAATGGGTTTTCAGGGCTTTTAAGCATAATTTAGCGAAGATGGTAGCCCTTATCACGAAAAAAGGGTTAAATAAGACCGATTGATCGATAATTTTAACGATTTTTACCGTCTTCTTCATCCGATAACAAAGCTTCGGCCCTTTTACGTTCGGCAATCTGCTCTCTCACGGCATCAAGAATCTGCTTTTTTCGATAGGCCGCAAGACGATTTCGGCGTGTCCTGCTTTTATAAAAACGAGCAAGTGTCGTCTCTACCATTTCGATGTCAATCACACATTCGCGCCATGTGAGTGACGCTTCGGCTCTGCCTGAGCGATCTGGAAAAACAAATTCCTGCCCGAGTTGTGCTTCGCCAGCGATAAATTGACAATTTTCGGCAATAAGTTTCAAAGCATTGACCAACCATTCCGGAGGCGTTTCCCGACCTTTACGAATAGCATTGACCAATGCCTCGCAAAAGAGAAGCGAGGAGGCATAAAGTCTGATGCCTGACTGGTCATAGCGGGCGGAAAGTGATACAACTTCGCGCGAAGATAATCTTCCGCGCAATGTCCAACGGGCGTTCGATCTGGCAACATCAATTGCTCCGATAAGTCCGATAAGGGCTGTATGGGTTCTGCTACAGCTTTTCATTGCTTTGATTGCTGCGGACACGTCGTTTCTTTGAAGTGCATCTTCAGCCAATGTGTAGTTTAAAGCCATTTCTTTAAAAAACCGCTCGACGGCCGAATGAAGAGTTTTTAAAGGGTCGGGCGTAAAAAGGATCTGGCTGAAAATCAATCCGATAGAGGTTCCCACTGCAACGTCAATTGCACGCGTCCAACCGGCGACATCCGCGCCAAGAGCAAAAACCATAACTGCTGAAATGCCTGCTTGAATGACAATCGCAGGAACGATGGAATAAGCCGAAGCAATCGTCATCCCAGCAAATCCCACAATGGCAATGCGCACTTCGGTAGGCATGGGGGGAAGGAGCAACGTCAATTCTCCAACCGCCACACCTGTCAACACGCCGATCAATACATAAATTGCCTGACGCCCATGGCTGGGCACCCCCGGAGCCAAGCAGATAAGCGCCGTCATTGCCGCATAGATCGGGTGTTCATGGTCAAGAAAATGGACGGCAACAAACCAGGCAAGACCCGAAGCTAGACCAGCGCATAAAGCGTCTTTCCAGCTTGATTTTACCTGGTTCATGGCCTGAATGAATTTTAATTTAAAATCGATTGTCATCATGTGAGCGGCCACACCCACATCAACATTGGAACAGAAACAAGTGCGATAATGATACTCAAAGGTGCGCCAAGGCGGGGATAGTCACTGAAATGATAGCCACCCGGCCCCATAACCAACATATTACACTGATGGCCTATCGGGGTGAGAAAATCACATCCCGCCCCGATAGCAACAGCCATCAGAAAAGCTTCGGGCTTGAAGTTGAGTGAATCGGCAAAACTTGAGGCGATAGGTGCCATGACCATAACCGTAGCCGCATTGTTAAGAAAAGGTGTCACAAGCATAGCCGCAACCAGTATAACGGCGAGCGCCCCCGATGGCGGCAGGGACGAGGCAAATACACTCAGCCAATGTCCGATAATTTTTGTGCAACCGGTTTTTTCCAGCGTCTCACTTACCGGTATAAGCGCCGCCAACATAACCAATATCTGGCCGTCGAGTGCTTGATAAGCGTCTCTTGCAGGGATGACACGAAAAACAATCATGGCAACGGCTGCCGCAAAAAAAGCAAGCGCGACCGGCACAATTTGCAATGCTGTTGCAGCAATTGCGACAAACAATATCGCTAACGGCACGAGGCCGTGACGAAGGCTACCGAACATGATGTTACGTTTGGCGAGCGGCAAACATTTCAATTCCTGCAAAAGATTGGGGATAACATCATCCCTTCCCTGCAAAACGATAACATCGCCGAGCCTGAAGACAATATCTCCAAGCCGTTGCCTCACCCGTTCCTGCGGCCTGCTTAAAGCTAACAAATTGACATCATAGCGATCAAACAGATTAAGCCTTTTTGCGTTGATGCCGATCAAGGGCGAGTTATCTGTGACGACAGCTTCGACAACTTCAACCTGCTGTAGCTTGTCTCCCGTCTGGACGTCTCGTCCTTTGGCAATATCAAGTTTTGCGGTGTTGATAACGGAATCGAGGCCACCATGTGTTCCTTCAAGGACAATAGTGTCACCTTCAGCAAGCAAAAAATCCGGCAATGGTGAAATAAGGTTCTTGTTCCTTATGACCTGTAAAACCATTGCATCTCCTGCCGCCGGTTTGACAAGGTCGGAAATCTGTTTGCCGATCACGGTTGATCCGCTCTCCACGCGTGCTTCGGCAATGTAGTCGCGGTTGGAAAAACTGCTATCGGTTGTTAAAGACTTGCGGGCACGAGCCGGTACCAGCCACGAAAAAAATACAAGGTATAAAACACCGACAGCAGCAACAGTTGCACCCACAGGCGTAAAATCGAACATTGTAAAACTTTTGCCGACAAGATGTTCTCTCATCGCAGAAACCACCACATTTGGCGAGGTGCCGATTTGTGTCATCAACCCACCGAGCAAGGCACCAAACGACATAGGCATTAAAAAGACAGAAGGCGAGACGTTCGAACGGCGGGCAAACTGGAACGCAATCGGCAGCATAATTGCCAGAGCGCCGATATTTTTGACGAAGGCCGAAAGTACTGTCACCACAATGACAAGAAAACAGAGTTGTAAGCGCACGGATTTGACATCCGGCCAGACACGCTGGATGATCAGCTCCATGATTCCGGAACGGGCTACTCCGGCACTCACCAATAATGCGCTGGCGACAATAATGACAATGTCGTCACTAAATCCTTTGAAAGCGTCTTTAGGACTGACAATACCGACGGCACAAGCAAGCAGCAGCGTCAAAACTGCAACGACGTCATAGCGAAAGCGATCCCAAATGAAAACGGCCATCATCAAACCGATGATGGAAAAAGCCATAACCTGATCTGCTGTCATGATAAGATGCTGCCCACTCTCCATTCATCCTTCCGGCCTATCTGTTCCCCAGGATGGCCTACGGCTTTTTTTAAATCTAGCTCTTCACATGTCCGGCGACAAGATCTCCCGCGCCCTGTTTCATCCGCATCAATCCCCATAGTGGCAACAGGCTGATGAACGCAACGAGATAAAGCGCGATTTTGAATGGCTCTATAGACGTTTCAAGCTCGACACCTGTTAAGGCGACACCGGCACGCAATGAAATTGCACCCAGAGCGATACCAAGACCTATTCCCAATTGGAAAACTGTTGAAAACAGCGTGTTCGCACCATTCATTTCGTCATCGGGAATATCGGCAAATGCAATTGTATTGAGCGCTGTAAACTGTACCGAACGGAAAACGCCACTTAAAGCCGATATTCCAACCATGACAGAAAGCGGCATATCACGCGAGAATGTGCCAAAAAGTGCCAAGAATAACGCATTGAAAAGACAATTGACAACGAGCGTGCGCTTGAAACCGAAATAGCGCAGCAGCGGAGTTGTAAATGGTTTAATTGCAAGAGTACCGATAAAGATCGGCATTAATAAAAGCCCCGCCTCTGTCGGCGAAAACCCCATTGCCAATTGGGCCATCAGCGGCAGGATAAAGAGAACGGCATTGGTTGTCATCCTGAAGGCTGTTCCTCCATATATCGACACGGCGAATGTTTGATAGGAAAGTGCTGTTAACGAAACCAGCGGCGCCTCGGCACGCTTGAGATGAAAAATACTCCACAAAAGCAATGTCACACCAATTATAAAACAAGCCATAACAAGCGCCGACAAACCGTGGCTATCACCGACTTTTTCTGCAGCAAAAAGAAGGGTTGCCAGCCCTACACCTGTAAGCAGGAACCCCATAAGATCGAAAGATTGCGATGTTTTCAATTTTTCATCAGGAAAAATTTTCAGACTCAACAAAAGGATAATCAGTCCTAAAGGAATATTGAGGAAGAAAATGATGCTCCAGTGGAAATATTGTGCAATGAAACCGCCAAGAGGCGGCCCCAAAATCGGTGCAACCAATCCCGGCCAGGTAAGAAGAGCAATTGTTTCGACAAGCTTGTTTTTTGGAGTTTCGCGCAAAACGACGAGGCGGCCGACGGGAACCATAAGTGCGCCTCCTATTCCTTGCAGAATACGGGCCAAAATAAAAACAGTCAAATTCGGTGACAGTCCGCACAAGAATGATGCAAGTGTAAAAACAAAAACTGCTAACGAAAACATGGCACGCGAACCGAACCGGTCTGTCAACCAGCCACTTGCCGGAATGAATACGCCAAGTGTTAGCATATAGGCACTCATGCCAACATTGATGTTGACCGGATCTGTCGCAAATGTTTCCCCCATTTGCGGCAATGCCGTTGCGATAACGGTTGCATCAAGATTTTCCATAAAAAACGCAGCAGCGACAAGAATTGCAACAAATCGGGCAACGCTATTATTATTTTTGCTAACTTTTTGATGCTCGCCCTTTGTTTTTGGCATTAGGTTAACTTTCATGTCATTGTTGCTTCAATGATAATAAACAGAAAACAATTTTTTACCTGAAAAACATTATAAAACTTATGTGATCGGCGCTTTATTATCGTTGAAGAAAGTAGATAGACAAAAACAACTATGCTATCAAAATTGAACTACTCTTTCAGGTTCTTTGTGTTCAATCATGGCGCGATCCAAAAAGGCTGTTGAAAAAATATCCTTTAGCGAGCTTTTCCAGCCAAAGCTTATAACAGTCTTGCGCGAAGGTTATCATTTTGTTGATTTTCGTGCCGATGTGGTTGCCGGTCTTACAGTCGCCATTGTCGCCCTGCCCCTTTCCATCGCAATCGCAATCGCCTCCGGTGCATCGCCGGTACAGGGATTATACACATCGATAGTCGGGGGATTTTTCATTGCTCTTCTTGGCGGAAGCCGTTTTCAAATCGGCGGCCCTGCAGGCGCCTTTATTATCGTAGTTTCAACGACTGTTGCCGAACACGGTATGGACGGGCTCTTATTTGCTACACTGATGTCGGGAATGATGCTTATGGCGCTCGGCTATCTCAGGCTTGGCACTTATATCAAATTCATCCCCTATCCTGTTACAGTGGGATTTACCGCCGGTATTGCCGTTATTATTGTTTCAAGCCAACTTATCAATATGCTCGGACTTGAGCTTAACGAGAAAGAGCCCGGGCCGATTTTGGAAAAACTACCGGTTATCTGGAATAATATCGGGACGTACAGCCTGCTTTCTATCATCTTTTGTGTGGCCACGATCATATTCATTACAAGCTTGAAAAAATTACGTCCGAATTGGCCGGGCATGGTGCTTTCAATCATTATCGGCGGTGCGGTTACCGCGTTTTTCAACCTTGATATTGTAACCATCAGTTCAAAATTCGGCACAATGCCTTCGACACTCCCTTCACCGCGACTGCCGGAATTCAATTTCGACAAGGTTCAAGCGGTTTTTCCCAATGCCATGACATTTACATTGCTCGGCGCAATTGAATCCCTGTTATCGGCAGTTGTTGCCGACGGCATGACCGGAAGAAGACATCGCTCGAATTGCGAGCTGGTCGCACAAGGTGTGGCCAATATAGCCTCCGCGCTTTTTTCCGGTATTTGCGTTACGGGTGCTGTCGCACGTACAGCCACCAATATACGTGCCGGTGCAAGAAGTCCAATCTCCGGAATTTTCCATTCCGTCTTTTTGCTTCTATTTCTGGTAATTTTGGCTCCTCTTGCAAATTTTATTCCGCTGGCGTGCCTTGCCGGAATTCTTGCCATTATCTCGTGGAACATGATTGACAAGCGTGCAATCCTGCTTCTTCTTAAGGCATCGGCAGGCGATGCTGTCGTCCTCCTTGTTTCGTTATCGTTGACAATTTTCCGCAATGTTACCGAAGCCATCATCATCGGCTTTGCTTTGGGTGCATTACTGTTTATCCATCGCATGTCGAAAGCTGCCAGCGTTACCGCCGATCGTCCGCTGGTTGCCGAAGACATTGCAGACGCTAAAAATCAGCCAAACTCGCACTATGAAGGCAACATCCAAAAGGATAGCAATACAGTCATCTACCACATTTCCGGCGCATTCTTTTTCGGTGCTGCTGCATCTATCGGCTCCGTTCTTGACCGGATCGGCGATAATTATCGCACAATGATCCTTGATTTCGTGCAGGTTCCATTTCTTGATGCAACAGGTGCGAATACAATTGAAAGCCTCGCCGAAAAAGCCAAAAAACAAGGAATTACCCTTGTTATTTGTGGAGCTTCAGAACAGGTTTTGAAAGACTTTCTTTCGCACGGAATTAAGCCACCTTCGGTTCACTTTGAAAAAAGTTTGGAAAAAGCCGTAAAAAAATACATCAAACCCAAATATGTTGCTGCTTAGGTTCGGAAGTTTCATTCGTTCATTATCACAAAACTTGACGTTTCACTACATTTTCGCTTTTCTCGAAAACAGTATAATTTATTATTTTCTGATAATAACTCATATAAATTATGATCAAGGTGGGAATTCATGTATCAACGAAAGTCCAGAACCAGAATGCGTCAGTTTTTGATCGGCGGCGTCGTTGTTGCTGTTGCTCTCCTGATTGTCTTTGAATTGCTTGGTAGATACGCTCCTCAAAGTATGATCGGTCTGTTTAGCTCCTATAACAGTCTAATGACGGCCAATCCGACGGAGAAAAACAGCAAGACTGCATTACCGGTAAAATAATTGCCGGTAAAATAATTGATCCTGTGTAGATATTTGAGGAATTAAGCCTTTTCAACAACCGGTTCCCATTCAAGATTTCCGGCAAAACAGACTTTTATCAATTCCGCGACCAATTTTCCGCTTTATGAGATGCCGGATAATCAAACAGAACCCGCTAGCATATTGAAAACCACGTCGGGATATGGGATCAAGCCCCTGCAACCATAGATTTCTGCCCGAATCCGGTTAAACCATGCAAAATCCTTTTATCAACCGGAAATTGATGGGCTAAGGTTTTAAAAAAGAACGAGACTCCTGAGCCCGCTTATATTAAGGATTGTTTTGCCAGAAAAAAGTCGCGATTGTTTGGCATTAAAAGAAATGGGACAAGCCGTATTGCAACAAATTTTTTTGTCAATTGAGGGTGAATTCAATGAGTGAACAGACCGCCGATCAGGCTACAAAAAAAATGCCTTGGAAAAAGATCATTACAGGCCTTGTTATTATTGCCCTTATTTGTGGCGGCTTTGTTTTTTATCTTGCAGGCTCGGCACAAAAGCATGTTGAAAATTTTCTGAAAACCAATGGTGTCAGCGTTGGTTCACTTGACGTCAATTGGAGACGTCATTTCACTGCCCATAATGCGAAAGTGAAACTCTCGTCTGCAGAAAGCTTGAACATCGAAACAATCAAAGGTGAGGTCAATTTTTCTGGTAAAACCAGTAAAAATCTAAAATTGGAAAACCTTTCTTATCAATTCGGTAAAACCGAAGTCTCGGTTCCCGCGATGAACGTGCAAAACTTTGCGCTTAATGATAAGACCAGCGCCAATAATGGAAACGTTTTTTTTGACGTTACAAATATTGCAGTAAAAAAAATTGTTGCCCCTTCAATGACTGTGACACGCAAAACCGGTCACGGCGGCGAGTCGATGACGTACAACAATGTTGTGTTCAATGATTTTGATAAAGGAATTGTCAAAAAATTGACGAGCGATGGTCTTTCGGGGGAAATCCGTTTGTCTGAGGAACGTGATGCTTCCACAATAGATCGTATTATATCGACCAAAACCGGCAAGGCTGAAATTGAAAATTTCAATATCGGTTATCTCGTTCGCTATTATAGTGAGCCGTCTTCTGCTGGCGAAACAGAAAACCCGTTTAAAGATATAACGGGCAATTGGTGGGTTGCAAAATTGTCGATTGACGACGTTATAGATAAGGAAAACGCCGGCAATACAACGCTCGAAAAAATTTCCGGAACAAAATTTTCAGTGCGCCAACTGCCATTTTCTATTTCGGAAATGGTCAAACAGCTTGACAATGCCGATGGCGTTAACAGCATTGACAAATCTGATGAAGCAAAATTGCTCACACAGAAACTTGCTATCATTCCGTCTATCGGTTTTGCCGATATTCATTTAACCGGACTTGCTATAAAACACCCCGATAACAGCACAGATGTTCAAGATAGCGCTTTCATTTACAATAATGGCAAATTCGACATCGCGTTGAAAGGCATTAAAAACATAGACAGAGACAACAACACGACAACGCTTGACGATTTTTCAATCTCGCAACTGCGTTTTCCTCATATTAATGACTTGCTGACTAAATTGGACAAATTGGACAAAGGCGATCTTGATAGTATCAGCCGTGTTTTTACAGCTTTTCTTCAAAGTGAGAACCTCCCTTTGATGCCGCAATTTGACACTATTCATCTGTCCGGTTTTTCATTATTGCCTCCGCCTTCAGAAAACGGCGCTGACAACTCCCCTGTCACAATAAATTCTCTGAATGTGAAAGCGAATTTCAGTCTGGGAGCCATTCCGACATCACTGAAAATAGCATTGAAAGGGGTGGAAGGCTCCGCGACAGATTGGGATAAGGAATTCCCCATTTTAACCGAGCTCGGCTTTTCTGAGGCCACGAACGGCGGTTTGCTCAATCAGCTCGGCTATAAGACAATATCGGAGGATTTTATTTTTGATGGTTCATGGAATGCCGACAATGAAACTCTTGATATTAAGGAGTTGACTATGAATTATCCCGACATGGGAAGTTGGTCTCTTAAAGGCTCGTTCATCAATGTCGATCCGGCATTTTTTTCGGATAATGTCATGACTATTGCCGCAGCAGGTTTGGTTATACATGCAAAGAGCATGGACTTGACTGTAAACGCTGATAACTTTCTTGATCGTTTTGCAAAATTTTATGATGCGAATACAGACGAAAATTTTGCTGATAAACGCAAGGAGGCGGCTGTCAAAGCCAGATTGGCTATTGCACTTTTCCTTGGTGCGGAAAATTCACAAAAATTTGGAGAAGCACTGCAAAACTTTATAGAAAGCGGTGGAACTCTTAATATCCATGCCAAAGCAAGATCCAAACAAGGTATCGGATTAGCAGACTTTTTAGCGGCTCGACTTGCTCCGTTGAGCCTGTTCGATAAAATCGACTTGAGCGCAGATATACAACATTAAGACTGGAAGAAAAGAATGGCCAATTTCGGTGGCTGGTTGATAGCAACACTCAAACGCTGGTTAATTTATATTATCGGAGGCGTGGTCATCCTGGCCATATTGGCTGTTGGCGCTTTTTATATGGCCGCCCCCTACCTTAACAGCTTTGTCAAAGACGAGATGGTAAAACATGGCGTCAAGGCCGATCAATCGGAAGTAACAGTTGCCGGGAATGTCAACCTCAAAAATGTGACATTGCCTGTGCCTGAAGGCGTCAGCCTTAAAATCGGAGCCATTTCCGGCCGTCCGCCAGTCGGTTTTGTGCCTGGCTCGTTTACTATTTATAATATCGATTTGAAACGCGACAATATCCACATCGAAGTTCCGGAAGTTACTCTCAATGGTATCACGCTGAAAGACAAGGATACATCAATTGAATCCAATGTTTTACAGGCCTTGATGAGGGTTGACGTATCATCCGTCAATGCGCCGAACATAGAGGTTTCGTTAGACAATCCGAATGGCGAAACAGAAAAACTCAACGTTAAAGGCTTCTGGCTTTCAAGTTTGAAGGGCGGCAATATCGGCTCTGTTGGCATTGAAGGCATGACTACCAATGTCGGTTTAAAAAATTCCGATACAAATAGTACCAACGGTCTTCGTCTCATCGGTAAAAGCAATGCCATGCGGGCGGATGATATTGATGTCGGTTATGCTTATTCAATACTCGCCGGTAAAATCAAACCCGACAAGGTCGGGCGTACTATCTTCGGACCGGTAGAACTCGGAGATATCGCAATTGACGTTTTTGAAGGCACAAACCGCAATGCGCATTTTTCGCTTGATAAGTTCAAAACCAACGGACTGAAAATGCATCCGATGGAAGCAGTGCCGGAAAATCTTGCACGAGCCTATCTTGAAGCCAAAAAGAGCGGGGATGAAAAAAATGAAAAGGCTGCAAGAAATGCATTGGTTGTAACACTTGTTTCAGCGATAACAGCTATTGATGCGCAGGTTGAAAAAGCTGATATTGATTTGCCGAAAATCAAGGCGAGCCTCAATTCGTTTCAGCTTCTGCCTCGCGAATGGAATCAACCGGTTCCCGAAAGTCTGCTGGTGTCGCTCGATGGCTTTTCGCTCAACACATCCGAAATGCCGCAAAAAGATTTTGAAATGTTGAAAAATATGGGGTTCACTACGTTGGATCTCTCGGGGAAGATTGATTTTTCGTATAATTCCAGTCGAAAAATTCTGTCTTTGAACGACCTTTCTTTCACCGCCAACGGTATCGGTTCGGGTCAAATGTCAGCTACAATTATCAATGCCGGATCTGCACTATTTTCCGGCGATAAAGAAGCGGCTCTTGATGCTGCAAACCAGATTGGCATTACCAAAGCAGATATGCGTTATTCCGATTTCGGCTTCATAGATAAATTGTTTACCTATCTTGCCCAAAATCTGAATGACAGTAAACATGATCTCAAACAGGAACTGTATGAAGACTTTTATGTCGTTATGACGAAGAGTCCGGCAATGCTTTTGAAAGATCACGAAGAAGCACAAAAGATTTCATCTGCGTTCGGCGCTTTTGCTAAAAAACCCGGAATGCTCAAAATATCGCTTGAAGCCAAGGATAATCAAGGGCTAACAGCTACCGATCTTGAAACCGCCTTGCAAAACGATCTTGCAACTGCGCTCAACAAAGTAAACCTTACGGTAAAAAACGAAAATTAAAGGACATAAATTCCGATTTATAAAGGGGATCTCATCCCCTTTATAATAAATTTATTCAGGATATATTATTTTATATTAAATAAAATATTCAATCATATTTGTTTTGCTTCTTTTTTTATTTATAATTTTTATGTATATAAAAAATTTATTTTTATATAATTTAACAAAGCGTTCAAAGAGTGATAAGCGGAAATTTATTCTGCTCTGACAACTGTCGGATAAGAAAGATAGAAAATTGTCATTGTAGTTTCCAGTCAATTTTATATAGTTGCCAACGGGTGTCTGGAAAATCGTTTCGGGCAGGTTTCAAGCTGGTCGGGCCGCCAGCAAAAAGGAACTTGCCATGAAAAATAATTCCCACCGCTTGCCCAATCGTGCATCAGTTATTGCCGAAAAAATATTTTTAAGTTGTCGCAATTTACTTCATATTGATGCAATGGCGGGTGTTGCCCTCGTTATTGCAACAATGGTTGCTCTCATCCTTGCCAATTCAACTTATGGAACCGCTTACCAAAATTTCTGGCACCAAAGGATTTCGATAGAAGCCTTTGGATACTCCTTTTCCAAAGACCTGCACTTTCTGGTCAATGACGGTTTCATGACTCTGTTTTTCCTTGTCGCAGGTATGGAAATAAGGCAGGAAATTTACGATGGGGCATTGTCAAAACTAAGTCAGGCGCTGTTGCCTCTGGTTGCAGCTGTCGGCGGCGTTATTATGCCGGCAATCATTTATTTTTCTATCAATCATGGGCCAGAGACCAGCCATGGTTGGGCAGTGCCCACTGCAACTGACATCGCTTTTGCAATCGGCATTTTGGCTCTTCTGGGTAAATCGGTTCCAAACAATTTAAGAATTGTTTTGCTTGCGCTTGCCACTATTGATGACATTATCGCTATTTTGATTATTGCGATTTTTTATTCTAATGGCTTTGACGTGACAGGACTGCCGATTGCATGTCTTGCAATTATCATCCTCGTTTTTTTGCAATGGATAGGAATTAATTCGGCTCTGATTTACGTCCTTCCCGCTGCTCTCCTCTGGCTTGGACTGATGATATGCGGAATCCATCCTTCCCTTTCAGGCGTTATATTGGGATTATTGACGCCGGCGCTTCCGCCCCGCTCATTGATTTCGCCTATCGAACGTATGTCTTACGCTTTGGAGATATTGAAAAATGAAAAGCCTGAAGATAGCGCTTCAAAGCACCGTTTTGCTCTTCTTGAAATAAAGAAGAGCGAAGCTGCAGTTGACGCTCCCGTATCCCGACTCGTTGCCGCCTTTAGTCCTTGGGTATTGTTTGTCATTATGCCACTCTTTGCTCTGGCCAATGCGGGTATCGATATTTCCAATGTCGATTTTGCAGATCATTCCTCCTTCATCATCATAATTGGAACTGGACTTGGTCTCATTATCGGTAAGCCGCTAGGCATTGTGCTTATAAGTTTCATTGCCGTACGTTTTGGCCTTTGCAATCTTCCTTCGGGTGTAAACTGGCGCGGAATGGTTCTTGTCGGTTTACTGGGCGGGATCGGGTTTACTATGGCTATTTTTACAGCGACATTAGCGTTTAGCCATCCTGAACAATTGGAAGCGGCAAAATTCGCGATTCTTTGCGGATCTCTGGTGTCGGCTATCTTCGGACTGGCTTACGGCTTATCGCAAAAATGGCGCGCAACACATAAGCCACGCAAAACCTTATGAGGTCTCCTCACCCGAATTATCACAGGACAATTTGTTTTATGGAAGTTCAGGCGACAGCATATTTATTCGATAGATTATTCATTCAAGGCTTATTATTAACGTTTGGCTCAGGTCATTCGCAGCGGTAACGTTACAAAGTGGAACACAATGAGAAACACTTTGACCGATTAAGCCGGCTTTATCCGGAATAACACTGATATTCAGCAGAATTGTTGATTTCAGCGCGTGGTGAAACGTTATTTTTCCTTTACTTCCTCGGTTCCATGTCTATATTTCCAAAAAGAACAAATAGTGAACATAATGGTCAAAACGCTTAAACAAAAATTGGCAATTCTGGCTGATGCTGCCAAATATGATGCCTCCTGTGCATCAAGCGGTTCCACGCGTCAACCGCCCACAAGAAGCGGCTTGGGGTCTACGGCAAATATGGGAATTTGCCATTCCTTTACGCCTGACGGGCGCTGCGTTTCGCTGTTAAAAATTCTACTCACAAATTTTTGTATCTTTGACTGCGCCTATTGTGTCAACCGGTCTTCAAGCAATGTCGAGCGGGCTCGTTTTACCACTGACGAGGTGGTGTTTTTGACGCTCGAATTTTACCGCAGAAATTACATTGAAGGCTTGTTTCTTTCTTCCGGCATTATCCGTTCTCCGGACCAGACAATGGAGGAATTGGTGAAGGTGGCCCGCGATTTGCGAACCATTCACCATTTTGGCGGCTATATCCATTTAAAAACCATTCCGGATGCTTCGGACTCGCTTATCAAGGAAGCCGGACGTTATGCAGATCGACTGTCAATCAATGTTGAACTGCCAACAGAAAAAAGCATTAACCGCTTTGCTCCGCAAAAAAAGATCCTGACAATCAAACAAGCTATGGCAAATGTCAGGATTGATATCGAAGCCTCCAAAGACGCGACATTGCAGACGAAAAAAACGCAACGCTTTGCGCCCGCAGGACAATCCACCCAAATGATCATCGGTGCCGACGATGCCAATGATGCAACAATCTTGCAATCAAGCGCCGAGCTTTATTCAGGTTATCGGCTGAAACGCGTCTATTATTCGGCATTCAGTCCGATTCCGGATGCATCGAACCTGCTTCCTGTCAAGCGCCCGCCGCTTTTAAGGGAACACAGGCTTTATCAAGCTGATTGGCTTTACCGGTTCTATGGATTTTCAATGGAAGAGCTGACCACAAAAACAAATGGCGGCATGCTCGAACTTGAATTTGACCCGAAACTCGCCTGGGCGTTGCAAAACCGGCATCTTTTTCCGGTTGACATCAACAAGGCCGACAAAGAAATGTTGTTGCGTGTTCCAGGCCTTGGAGTGCGTAATGTGAAACGGATATTGATAGCGCGCCGGTTCAAGCGGCTCGATTTTTCGGATTTGAAAACCTTTCATATCAGCCTTGAAAAAATAAAACCGTTTGTGACTGCCGAACGTTGGACACCCAGAAACCTTCTCGACAGTTCACACCTTGCCGAGCGTTTTCGTGCGCGTCCCACTCAACTTGATCTATTTTCATCATGAAAACAATTATTTTGAAAAAACAGGGAGATTTTAACGAGTGGCGAACAAAGGCGCGTTTGCTATTGCAGGAAGACGTATGTCCGGAAAATGTGTTTTGGCATCACTATTCGGCTCCAACTTTATTTGATGGCGAGCCTTCTTCTCAACATTCAGAAAATTATCCGCCTACAAAAGACGGCCAAGAATTTCTGGTGCCCAAGCAGTTCATCAATCTTGCGAAAAATGTCATCTGCCACGAAAGCGAAGATTCGGCCGCCCTTTTATATCGCCTTCTTTACCGTTTACAGCAGGACAAAACTGTTCTTGAAAAAATTTACGACATTGATATCGCCACTGCCCTATCGCGGCAAAAGGCTGTTTGCCATGATATCCACCATATGCATGCGTTTTTACGGTTCAAAGAAATTGACAGTCTTGGCGACGATACTTTCAGGCGTTGTTTTACCGCCTGGTATGAACCTCAGCATTTCATTATTGCGGAAGCTATACCGTTTTTCTGCCGGCGTTTTGGTGACATGGATTGGCAAATTCTAACGCCGAAAGGCAGTGCGTTCTATTTTAACAAAAGTCTGTTTTTTGGCGAACCAATATTAAAAAAGCCGCAAAATAAAGATGAAATCGAAGAGCTCTGGAAAACCTATTTTGCCAGTATCTTTAACCCGGCGAGACTGAAAGTCAAAACCATGCAAAGTCATATGCCGAAAAAATACTGGAGCAACCTTCCCGAAGCGCAAATGATCGATAGTCTCATTGGTAATGCGGATACGCGCGTTGAAAAGATGGAAAGACAACCGGTTCTTCAACCTCCGCTCTTTCATTCCCGCTTATCGAAAAGGTGTGCTCAGAATATCTTGCAGACGAATTTAAAGTTGCAAGCAAAGTTTGGAACTTTGGATCATCTCAATAAAGGCGTCAAATCATGCAAGCGTTGCCCGTTGCATTGTTCAGCAACGCAGGCTGTCTGTGGCGAAGGGCCTGAAAATGCTTCTCTTATGATTGTTGGAGAACAACCGGGCGATCGTGAAGATCTTGTCGGTCGACCGTTCATCGGTCCGGCAGGGCAAATCTTTGAAAAGGCGGCTTACAAAGCCCACATCCAACGAAACGAAGTTTACATCACTAACGCCGTCAAACATTTCAAATACGAGCTTAAAGGTCGTAAACGCCTTCATAAAAGAGCTGATCGCAGCGAGGTCGAGCATTGTCGCTGGTGGCTGATGAAAGAAATCGATGTTGTCAAACCGAAACTTATCGTTGCCATGGGAAAAACGGCCCTGTTTTCTCTCACGGGTTTGAACGAGCCGATAACCGGTTTGGTAGGCAAAATAATCGAGACAGAAGAAAAATCACCGATTCTTGTCACTTTTCACCCGTCATATATCCTCCGGATCAAATCGGAAGAATTGAAGAAACAAGAGACTGCAAGATTCGAACAAAGTTTGCAGCTTGCAAGGCAAAAAATCGACTTTCTGAAAGACATGAGAGATACCTTCTAGCCTTTTTTGAAGCCACTTCACAAAAATCGTGATCCCGACTTGATAAACCTCCATTGGACGGGAATTAATGAATATTAACCTGTTGTTTTTGCTATATTTTGTATTATCACTTTTCCGTGATATATACATTTTAAAGTGATTTGAGATTGATTGCCGCGATGAAGATATAAGCGATAGAGAGTTTGGAAAATATCCAGATTGATCCAATTGCAATTAAAGCCGTTAGCCAAAGCTAAGGGCTCATAAAAACGGTGAATGAAATGAAAAAATTAATGTTTATTGCGCTTGCAAGTTTATGTGGTGTAAGCAGCGCCTATGCCAGTGGTTATGCTTTTGACGATGGTTCGCCGGTCAACACTTTTGTCATCGGTGCAAGTGCCCAATCAGGTGTCAACCATGGTTACACTGGTAATTCACGTGCTTATACACGGGCAAATGGATTCGGCGATGGTTCGGTCGAAGACAGTTATATTATCGGTCACGCGCAAAAATCCGGTGAAGCAACGCACGGAGTTTTGGCAAATGAAGCGCATTTTGGCGATGGTTCGCCTGTAAACCACCATTAATAAAGCAATCGCATAATATCCCTTCATTAAAAACCGGCTTTAAAGCCGGTTTTTATTTACCATCTTCAGGTCGTATTAAATTTTAAAATCGATGCCGACGAGATTTTTATTCAAGGTTATTTAACGGAAATTTTCAGTAATTCCAATTGTTTGGATGTCTTCAACCGAAGTGATAAAGAGTTTTGTATTCTGAAAAAATAATTTTTTATTTTTCGCATTTTTTAAAAAAATTTTAAACTACCTTTTCATCCGGATTTTATGGTATTCAACGGAAAGCATTCAATCGAACAATCACAACAATATTAAATAAATTTGTTGGAGAGTACTCGAAAATGAGATTTGAAAATTATTCTTCCTCCTCGCATGCGAACTCTTTCAAGAACCGGATAATCTCCAAATGGCTTTAAATTGCTATTTCGCTGTTTTTTAATCTTGGCTATTCAGTTTGCTGCTCTATATGGCAGAAAATCCATGCCCCTAATTGCTTGGAGACAAAAATAAGAAGAAATATAAAACTGGCATCGGGCGCGACTTATATTTCTTTAGGCCCTAAACTAAAGCTAAATATTTGAAAAATGACAATTGCAACCAAACAGACAGCTCTTTCCAAGATTGAACTTATCGGAGTCATAGTCTCGGTTACTGATGACAATCCGAAAGTTATTACCGTCGGACCTCAACAAAAATTACCGTCAGGACCGCTCAAAAACTATAAACAGAGTTTACAATCAACTCTGCGCGATTGGGTGAACACACGAACAGGGCATCCCGTCGGTTTTCTCGAACAACTTTATACTTTTACCAATCGCGACCGAGTTATATCGGAAGGCAATATGCCTACTGTCTCGATTAGCTATTTGGGGTTGGTACGCGAGCATGACGGGTTTTTGCCTGAAGTCGAGTGGCATGACTGGTACGAACATTTTCCGTGGGATGATTGTCGCAACGGGAAACATTCATGCGTTGATAAAATTATCGATGCACTTAACGCGTGGGCGGAAAAAGATCCGCAGACATGCGCCTTTAAAAAGCGCAGGATTTCTTTTCTCTTCGGCTGTAACGGTTTTTCATGGAATGAAGATTTCATACTTCAAAGATACGAACTTTTGTATGAAGCAGGATTGATTGCCGAAGCAGGTGGGAGCCTATATGCTGGTACGCCGATGTTTGCTGATGATCGCCGGATTTTGGCAACAGCAATTGCAAGACTTAGAAGAAAAATCAAATATCGTGCTGTTATATTCGAGCTTTTGCCCGAAAAATTTACCTTATTGCAGTTACAAAAGACAGTTGAGGCCATTATTGGAAGGCGCCTTCATAAGCCGAACTTCCGTCGCTTGACCGAACAACAAGGTATTATTGAAGAAGTCGGGGAATTCGAGACAAAAACCGGTGGCAGACCCGCTAAGTTATATCGTTATCGGCAAGAGATTATCGAGTCCTGCGTCATCTCGCTTTCCCGTTTTCCGATTGCACGTTCATAACGCGAAGGGCGAATAGATGACGCATCGGTCAAAACTCTGTTGTCTGCAATAGTTTGATACACAATAGTTTCACCCCTTCTGATGCCATTGAACAAACTGAAGAAACCGCGCTTTAAGCTGTTTTCAAGCAATCGGTTTTTTACATGATCAAGCGCCAGCCCTCTGATGAGGCGGCAGCTTTGGTGCCCAATATTTGCCGCGGCGCTAGTGATTAGTTTCGTTGTCCATAGATTTTAATGGGCATTACGTTTTGGCAAATTGCGTGTTGCATTTTCTTTAAGAAGAGAAGAGGAGCACTCTTCTCTTCTGTTTTTCTTTAAAGTTTTAAAAATCCCAATCAGCGTCTTCTGTCGCTACCGCTTTACCGATCACATAAGATGAACCGGAGCCTGAAAAGAAATCATGGTTTTCATCTGCATTCGGTGAAAGAGCTGAAAGAATGGCCGGATTGACTTTGCAAATATCTGGAGGAAACAGAGGCTCAAATCCCAGATTCATTAATGCCTTATTCGCGTTATAGTGTAAAAATACCTTCACTTCTTCGCTCAAATTTACTCCGTCATAAAGCTGTTCGGTATATTTTGTTTCTATGTCGTAAAGCTCCATTAAAAGCGTATAGGTAAAATCCCTGATTTCATTCTGCTTGCTTTGAGGAAGTTTGTTGAAGCCGATTTGAAATTTGTAACCGATATAATAACCATGCACCGCCTCATCACGAATGATCAGCCTGATAAGGTCGGCAGTATTGGTAAGTTTTGCCCGACTTGACCAATACATCGGCAAATAAAAGCCGGAATAAAACAAAAAGCTTTCCAGAAAAACCGAAGCAATTTTTCGCTTCAAAGCATCACTGCCATTATAATAATCAAGAACGAGTGCCGCCTTTTTCTGGAGACAAGCATTGTCTTCCGACCAGCGATAGGCTTCGTCGACATCCTTTGTCAGGCATAACGTCGAAAAAATTGACGAATAGGAACGGGCATGGACTGCTTCCATAAAAGCAATGTTGGTGAGCACCGCTTCCTCGTGCGGAGTGATTGCATCCGGCAAAAGCGAAATGGCGCCAACAAAATTTTGCATTGTGTCAAGAAGAGTAAGTCCGGTGAATACGCGGATGGTCAATTGCTGTTCTTCTGGTGTCAAACTTGCCCATGACGAGACATCATTGGAAAGCGGTACTTTTTCAGGAAGCCAGAAATTTCCTGTCAATCTGTTCCAGACCTCGAGATCTTTTTCGTCTTCAATCTTATTCCAGTTGATAGCCGGAATGGTTTTTAAATAGTTTGTTAGCATCAGAAATTTATCCTTAAAGGCTACAGGAAACACAGGTTTCGACTTCGGTCCCGCTCAAGGCCTTTTGGCGTAGCCGTACATAATAGATGGTTTTGAGTTTTTTCTTCCACGCGTAGATTTGCGCTTTGTTGATATCGCGCGTCGTGGCAGTATCCGGAAAGAACAGCGTTAATGACAAGCCCTGATCGACATGTTGACCGGCTGCGGCATAAGTATCAATGATCTTTTCAGGACCTATTTCATAGGCGTCCTGATAATATTCAAGATTATCATTGGTCATATAAGGTGCCGGATAATAAACCCGACCGATCTTGCCTTCTTTGCGTATTTCTATTTTTGCAACAATCGGGTGAATGGACGCTGTGGCATTATTGATATAGGAAATCGAGCCGGTGGGCGGAACCGCCTGTAAATAACGGTTGTAAAGCCCCCATTTTTTTACCGATTGCTCAAGCTCCTGCCAGTCTTTCACATTGGGAATTATGAAATGGCGATCGGCAAAAAGCTTTTTAATGCGTTGTGTTTCCGGCTCGAACTTTTGAGTAAGATATTTTCTAAACGCACGCCCATCGGCATAGGCTGATTGTTCAAAACCTTGAAATGTTTTGCCCTTTTCTTTGGCAATAAGGTTCGAGCTTCTCAATGCATGATAGGCAACTGTATAAAAATAGAGATTGGTGAAATCGAGTGCTTCCGGAGAGCCATAATAAATATGCTCCTTGGCAAGAAAGCCATGCAAATTCATTTGACCGAGGCCGATAGCGTGCGCCTCGCGATTGCCCTTTTCAATGGATGGTACACAGACAATATCGCTCATTTCGGAAACCGCTGTTAAAGCCCGGACCGCTGTTTCAACCGTTTTTCCGAAATCGTTGGACTGGAAGGCTTGAGCGATATTGAGCGAACCGAGATTGCACGAAATATCGTTACCGATGTGACGATAGCTCAAATCGGCATTCAATGTGCTCGGCTCATTGACCTGAAGAATTTCGGAGCAAAGATTGCTCATATTGATGCGTCCGGCAATGGGGTTAGCGCGATTGACCGCATCTTCGAACACAATATAGGGATAACCCGATTCAAACTGGATTTCGGCCAGAGTTTGAAAAAAATCGCGGGCATTGATTTTTTTCTTGGTGATGCGCGGGTCATCAACAAATTTACGATAATGTTCGCTCAAAGATATGTCGGATAAAGCTTTGCCCGTGACCCTTTCTACATCATAGGGTGAAAAGAGGTACATATCCTCGTTATTGCGCGCAAGCTCGAAAGTAATATCAGGGATGACCACACCAAGGGAGAGCGTTTTAATGCGAATTTTTTCGTCGGCATTTTCCCGCTTGGTATCCAGAAAACGCATAATATCGGGGTGATGGGCACTTAAATAAACCGCCCCTGCCCCCTGCCTTGCGCCCAATTGATTGGCGTAAGAAAATGCATCTTCAAGAAGTTTCATGACCGGCACAATACCGGACGACTGGTTTTGTATTTTTTTGATCGGTGCGCCTCGTTCTCTGATATTGGTGAGACACAAAGCGACCCCACCACCGCGCTTGGACAATTGCAAAGAAGAATTGATTGCACGACCGATCGACTCCATATTGTCTTCAACCCGCAGAAGAAAACAGGAAACAAGTTCGCCGCGCTGTTTTTTGCCGGCATTGAGAAATGTTGGCGTTGCAGGTTGAAAGCGGCCGGTCATCATTTCATCGACAAGTTTTTCACAAAATTTCTTGTCGCCTCGTGCAAGTGTCAACGCCACCATAACGACACGATCTTCGTAACGTTCGAGATATCTTTTCCCGTCGAAGGTCTTGAGCGTGTAGCTCGTATAATATTTGAAGGCACCCAAAAACGTGGGAAAGCGGAATTTGAACGCATAGGCACGTTTGAAAACTTTTTTTATAAAAGCAAAGTCGTAACAATCGAAAACGGCTTTTTCGTAATATCCTTCACGCACGAGGTAATCGATCTTCTCTTCAAGATCATGGAAAAATACCGTATTCTGATTGACGTGCTGCAAAAAATATTGCCGCACGGCTTCACGGTCTTTATCGAACTGGATAAGCCCGTTATCGTCAAAAAGATTGAGCATTGCATTCAATGAGTGATAATTTTGGGAATGATCATTTTGGGAATGATAATTTTTGTCACTATCTAAAGTTTCTGTTTTTTCTGCGCTATCTGTTTCCATAATTTTCCTAATCCTTGTCTGACAAGGTTCACGTCTTCTGTTGTCCCCCTGAGCTCGAAACTATAAAGCCAGGGCACACGACACTTTTGAGAAATGACTTTTCCGGCAAGCGCATAAGCCCAGCCGAAATTACGATTGCCGCCAGCAATAACGCCTTTAAGAAATTGCCGGTTTTCTTGATCATTGAGAAAATTGATAACGGTTTTAGGCACTGCCCCATCGCCTTTGGCACCGGCGTAAGTCGGTACCACCAGAACATAAGGTTCAACCACTTTCGGAATTGCCGTTTTTTTGAAAAGTCTTAAAGACGGTTCACCGATTTGTTGCACAAAATAATCGGTATTGCCGGTGGCACTCGAATAATAAACAAGAAGTGCCATATCATTCGAGCCCGTTTATTTTATCAGGTTGGAAACCGGCCCAGTGATTGTTTCCGGCAATAACCACCGGCAACATTTTATAACCCAAACTTTCGATATAGGATAAAGCCTCCGCATCTTTGGAAATATCCACAATATCGTAAGAAATATGTTTATTATCCAATGCCTTGTATGTTGCTTTGCATTGTACGCAAGATGGTCGGCTGTAAATTGTAATTGTCATGATTTTTCCTGATTTTTGGTTGCAAAGTCCCGCCTGCTTTCTTCCTTGAGAAAGCAGCATAAGAGACGTTTTTTAAAAGTTGCGCCGATAAGGCAAACTTCAGCCGGTCAGGAAAAATGATTAAGAATCTTGAACATAAAACTTCCTTCCCGAAGCAATGTGGGGGATATGGCTAAGCCCACATCCGCACAAAACACGGCCGGAAAGGCCATAACCAGAACACCCCGTCTGTTGACATTCAATTCAAGGCAGGTCTCCTGGCTCATGGCTTGAAGCGCCAAAACCACCTTCCCGGGTGACCCCAGTGGCATACGGTTCTGACTTACCATTTACAGTTGCGGGGGCAGCTTCGGCTTTCTAATAAATTACCGAATTCCCTCTTAGCTCTTTCATCCGATTTCGAATCTCAAAATTCGAATCAAAGAGAACCCTGAACACAATATCTAGTATCACTCATGAAATTTGCGTCAATATGTTTTAAAAAGCCAAGTCAGATTATATACAATTTTTACGCGTTTTGCGAAAAAGGGATCACGCAAATTTCCCTTTTACAATGTCACTTTTTGTTGACGGTTCAATTATATAAATTGAATTTAGATTTTTATGAAATTACATTAGAGCCACCCGCCATAATAGCGGAGAGTTAATCGGGGGGAGGTAGATACTCGGAGTATAAAATGACTACCTCAACAGCCACTAAGGCTGAACCTGGTGTACAAAGCGGAACGACTTTATATAAGCGCATAAGCGTGGCAATGTTTTTTGCCGGCTTCGCAACTTTTTCTCTTCTTTATTGCGTTCAGCCACTACTACCATCTTTCGCAAACCACTATCATATAACGCCAGCGAACAGTTCGTTGGCGCTTTCTATATCAACGGGCTTTCTCGCCTTTTCCATTCTTCTTTCAAGTGCTTTTTCCGAAGCGCTCGGCCGCCGCGGTTTGATGACCGCATCGATGATCGGTGCTTCTGTTCTGAACATAGTCGCAGCTTTTGCGTCGAGCTGGCATTGGCTTCTTGTCGCACGTGCGTTGGAAGGCATTCTCTTAGGGGGCGTGCCGGCCGTTGCGATGGCCTACCTTGCCGAAGAAATTGCACCACGAGGATTCGGAAAAATCATGGGGCTTTATGTCGGTGGTACGGCATTCGGCGGCATGATGGGCCGGGTTGGTATGGGCAGCCTTATCGAGTGGTTCAATTGGCAATGGGCGTTGGCTATTATCGGTATTATCGATTTGATTGCAGCCATTGCGTTCTATTTTCTGTTGCCACCATCCAAGAACTTCGTCGCCGTACACGGCATCAATATCCATCACCACATAAGAGCATGGATAGGCCATATCGGCTCGATACGGTTGCTTTACATTTATCTTTTCATCGCTTTGGTGTTCGGTGATTTCGTTGCGATTTTGAACTATACCGGCTTTCGTATGAGCGGAGCACCGTTCTTCCTTAGCCCGACTGAGATCGGCTTTATCTTCCTGAGTTATGTTTCAGGTATTATCGTTTCGCCGATTGCCGGGAACCTGACCAATAAATATCACCGCAGCTCGCTATTGTTCATTTCCGTTGCGATTCTGGCTTTAGGGCTGATTTTGACCCTCACTAACAGTCTGTTCTGGTTTATTGTCGGTATCGTGTGCGTAACAATCGGTTTTTTCTCCGCTCATGCGGTGGCAAGCAGTTGGGTTGGGCGCATTGCAGTTGGAGCAAAAGGGCATGCGACAGCACTTTACCTTCTGTTCTACTACATGGGATCGAGCTTCATCGGTGCTTTTGGCGGCTGGTTCTGGTTCCATGGCGGCTGGGACATGGTCATCGCCTTTACCGGCACGCTCGTCATCATTGCATTTATATTCTGCTATTTGTTACGGCGCCGTGAACTGGCTTAAATTTTTCATTGCTATAGAAAAATGAAGCAAATGCTAAGAACGTGAGTTTCACGGTCAGCAAAACAACAAGGCGCGCAAAATACCATTCAAGTCTTTGCGCGTCTTTTTCAATTCAAAACCATTCTCTGAAAAAAGAGCAATCACGTCTTTTTCCTGACCTTTGCCAATTTCAACCGCAATCATTCCATGCGGTTTCAAAAATGGTCGGCTTTCTTCGGCGAGCTTCCGATAAAATTGAAGTCCGTCTTTTCCGCCGGACAAGGCTCTGAGCGGGTCATATTTTTTCACCTCGGTTGCAAGGATGGAAATTTCGCTTTCCGGAATATAGGGCGGGTTCGATATAATCATATCGAACTTTCCTGACAAACCAGAAAACCAGTCGCTTTTTAATGAGCTGAAACGATCTGCTACTCTTGCGCTTTCCGCGTTCAATGATGCTGTTTTTAAGGCGTCCTCGCTGATATCGACAGCCGTTGCCTTAAGCCCGTCAACATTTGCCAGAAGAGCAATTGCAATGGCCCCTGTTCCAGTTCCCATATCGACAATTTCGGCTTCCTCGTACCGATCAGCAATAGAGCGAATTTCCGGGAACACCAGATCGACAAGCGCTTCTGTATCATCTCTTGGTTCAAGAGTATCAGCGGACAGATGAAATTCTATCCCGTAAAATTCCCGTTTTCCGATAATCCGGTAGACCGGCTTACCATTCAGACGTTCAACAATTGCCTTATCAAGCCGTTGCAAGGCGTCTTCGCTCACTTGAAAATCGGCATTGAGGATTTCATCCTTTCGCGTCGTCGATGTGAAAAACTCGACCAGTAGGCGAGCATCAAGATCGGCATTGTCCAATTTTCTGTTGCGAAACAGTTTTCTTGTTTTTTTCAAAACGTCAGAAAGACTTGCCATAATCAGCCGTTATTGCCGAGTTCTGCAAGCAAACTCGCCTGATGATCGGCAATTAATGCGTCAATCAACTCGTCAAGTTCACCTTCCATAACTCTGTCAAGCTTATAGAGCGTAAGATTTATCCGGTGATCTGTCACACGACCTTGCGGAAAATTATAAGTTCTAATGCGCTCGGAACGGTCTCCCGAACCGACCTGACTTTTACGGGAAGCAGAGCGTTCACTGTCGGCCTTTTGTCGCTCCAGATCATAAAGTCGTGCCCGTAAAATTTGCATCGCGCGTGCGCGGTTCTGGTGTTGGGATTTTTCGGCCTGCACAACCATAATACCGGTTGGCAGGTGAGTGATACGCACAGCGGAATCTGTTGTGTTGACATGCTGGCCACCAGCGCCTGATGCCCGCATTGTATCAATCCTTATATCTTCCGGTTTGATTTCGACATCAATTTCCTCCGCTTCAGGTAAAACCGCAACGGTTGCCGCCGAGGTATGAATGCGCCCACCGGCTTCCGTTTCCGGAACACGTTGAACACGGTGCACACCCGACTCGAATTTCAACCTCGAAAACACGCTCTTTCCTGTGACAGAAGCGATAATTTCTTTATAGCCTCCGACATCCCCTTCGCTTGCGGAAACCACTTCCACTTTCCAACCGTGCAAACTCGCATAACGTTCATACATGCGAAAAAGATCACCTGCAAAAAGAGCAGCCTCCGACCCGCCGGTACCTGCACGTATTTCCAAAATTGCACTTTTTTCGTCAGCAGCATCTTTCGGCAATAGCTCGATTTGAACATCATGTTCCAATTTTGCAATTTTGTCTTTCATGCCGGGAAGTTCTTCTTCGGCAAGACCACGCATTTCCGGATCAATTGAATGATCTTTCAACATGGCTTCAAGGTCATTTGCTTCATGATGAGCTTTATTAAGTTCGCGTATCAGACCGACAACAGGTTGCAATTCGGAATATTCCGAGGCGAGTTTTACATAGGTCTCGGCATCCGGATTATTCGCCATTTCACTTTCGATCATCTCGAAATGCTTTTCGAGTTGATTCATACGCTCTTGCGGTAATGCAACCATATTTTTCAAAGGCCTATATATTTATATGGATCAATCGTTCCGATCACTGACTAAGACCGGTCAAATCTTTGATAATGCACCACAAGCTGCTTGCCAATGCCAAAACGGCATTTGCTCGACGTGAATTTGAAAAACAAGCGTCTTTTTGCACCATTCATCTTGAGATGAACACGTTTTTTAAAGACAAACCTCTCATCTAGCGCTTGCGTTTCTTCCCATAAAGTTCAAAGCGATGATGAATAATGTCATAGCCTAATGAATGGGCAATTTCTTCTTGCAATTTTTCAATCAGGTCGGAGCGGAATTCAATAACATCGCCGGTGTCGATATCAATGAGGTGGTCGTGATGCTCGCGATCTTTCTGTTCAAAACGGGATGGCCCGCCTTCAAACTCGTGCCGTTCGATTGCTCCGACTTCTTCCAGAGCCTTCATTGTACGGTAGACCGTTGACAACGAAATCGTTGGATCTTTTTCACTCGCACGTTTGAAAAGCTCGAACGCGTTCGGGTGATCCAGATTATTATTAAGAAGACCAAGAATAATACGCCGTTGCCTCGTAATTCTGAGGCCGCTTTTGCGTAATTCTTTTTCATAATCGGGCTTATCTTCCATGATAACTACTGAACCGTTCATCTAATTGCGTAAAAGAAAAAAGAGTTTTTCATTCAGATTTTATAACTTGCATATAAGTTTATTAAAACCCCTGAATGTAACCTAAAATAACCGGACAAGTTAAGCTTGCACCACGTTTTAAATAAAACTCTTTTTGACCAATCCGGCTTTCAAATATTTATTCATATTTTCCAACCATTACAAAAATTTGCTACAAGCACAAATAGACGCAATTTTGCGTCAATTTAAATTTTCAGAATGTCGAGCGAATAAATTCCGATTTTTTGTAACCGGAATTTTTATCTTATGTAGCACAAATTAGAAAGGCGATACTGTTTTATCGTTTAAACAAACGATCCATGGCAGTGTTTGTATTTTTTACCTGACCCACAGGGACAAAGTTCGTTACGTCCGACTTTCCCCCATGTTGTCGGATCTTTCGGATCACGTTTGGATGGTGCAACGACAGTGTCGTCCTGCGCGCTAACCGAAACCAGGCCATCAGCGTCGTCCTGACCGTTAAATTCCGGATGATCAGCATGCATTTCCGGAAGCGGAGCCGGTTCGCTCGGCTGTTCAACGATTTCAAAGCGCATAAGTTTGGAAACCACGTCACGCCGCAAATTGGAAAGCATTGCCTGAAAGAGTTCGAAAGATTCAGTTTTATATTCGTTGAGCGGATCACGCTGACCATAACCGCGGAATCCGACGACAGAACGCAAATGGTCAAGATTGACCAGATGTTCACGCCATAATGTATCAATACTTTCAAGCAACATAGCTTTGCGGAAATAGGCCATGACTTCCGGGCCGAACCGTTCCGCACGCTCTTTTGCCCTTTCGTCCATCGCTTTCTTGACGCGTTCCAATATCTGTTCTTCGGCAATGCCTTCTTCTTTTGCCCAATCTTCAACCGGTAAATCGAGGTTGAACAATTCTCGTAATTGGTCACGCAGTCCGACAGCATCCCATTGTTCGGAATAAGTTCCATGCGGCACGTATTTTTCAACGAGATCCTCTATAACTTCATCGCGCATTTCTGCGATCATATCTGTCAGATCTTCCGAATCCATAACCTCCATACGTTGTTCAAAAATAACTTTTCTCTGGTCATTCATGACATCGTCATATTTCAGGAGATTTTTACGAATTTCGTAATTGCGCGCCTCGACCTTTTTCTGCGCTTTTTCGAGTGCCTTGTTAATCCACGGGTGGGTAATTGCCTCGCCTTCTTTCAGGCCGAGTTTTTGGAGCATTCCGTCCATGCGGTTGGAACCGAAAATGCGCATAAGATCATCTTGTAATGACAGATAGAATTTCGACCGTCCGGGGTCACCCTGACGACCTGAACGACCACGCAACTGGTTATCAATACGCCGGCTTTCATGGCGTTCTGTCGCCAGAACGTAAAGGCCACCGGCGGCAAGTGCCTTTTCCTTCAATTTTGCAACATCTTCTTTAATTGCCGCAATTTTTGCTTCGCGTTCGGGACCTTCAGGAACATCTTTCAATTCCTGTTCAACACGCATATCGACATTGCCGCCAAGCTGGATATCGGTACCGCGACCTGCCATATTAGTTGCAATTGTAATTGCACCGGGCACTCCGGCCTGTGCCACGATATAAGCTTCCTGTTCGTGATAACGGGCATTCAATACATTAAAACCGGTAATGCCGTCTTTGCGCAGACGATCAGCCAGATGTTCGGATTTCTCGATTGATGTAGTACCAACCAGAATAGGCTGCCCGCGTTCGTGGGAGGCACGGATATCACGAACAATTGCCTGATATTTTTCTTCGACAGTGCGATAGACCTCGTCATTCTCGTCGATACGTTTGACCGGCAGGTTGGTCGGAATTTCGATAACCTCGAGGCCATAAATATTGCCGAATTCTTCCGCTTCGGTTGCCGCAGTACCGGTCATACCGGCCAATTTGTCATACATGCGGAAATAGTTCTGGAAAGTGATTGAAGCAAGTGTCTGGTTTTCCGGCTGGATAGCGACATGTTCCTTGGCTTCCAAAGCCTGATGAAGCCCTTCCGAATAGCGGCGCCCCGGCATCATACGACCGGTAAATTCGTCAATGATCATGACTTCGCCGTTACGCACAATATAATCTTTGTCGCGCGTAAACAATTTATGGGCTTTCAACGCATTGTTGATGTGATGCACAATCTTGACATTTTCGATGTCATAAAGGCCGTGCCCCTTTAACAGCCCTGCCTCGGCAAGCATTTTTTCAACTTTTTCTGTACCGACTTCGGTAAAAGTTGCTGTCTTCTGCTTTTCGTCGATTTCATAATCTTCGGGCTTCAGCGGCGGAATAAAAGTATCAATCTGTTTATAGAAATCGGTACGATCTTCAAGAGGTCCGGAAATGATAAGCGGCGTTCTTGCTTCGTCAATCAGAATAGAATCAACTTCGTCGACAATCGCGTAGTGATGTCCTCGCTGAACCATCTGGCTACGATCAAATGTCATATTGTCACGCAGATAATCGAAGCCGAGTTCATTGTTGGTGCCATAGGTGATATCGCAGGCATAAGCAGCGCGACGCTGGTCGTTATCAAGGTCATGAACAATAACGCCGGTTGTAAGACCAAGAAAACCGTAAAGCTTCCCCATTGTTTCGGCATCGCGTTTTGCCAGATAGTCGTTAACCGTGACGACGTGTACCCCTTTGCCTTCCAAAGCGTTGAGATAGACCGGCAAGGTTGCCATCAATGTTTTACCTTCACCGGTACGCATTTCCGCAATGCCGCGATTATTCAAAACAATACCGCCAATAAGCTGGACATCGAACGGTCGCAAACCGAAAACGCGCTTGGAAGCTTCTCTTGCAGTTGCAAAAGCTTCTGGCAAAAGAGAATCAAGTGTTTCTCCCTTTTGTAATCTTGCGCGGTATTCATCGGTTTTTTGCCGCAATTCACTATCGCTCAATTTTTTGAATTGTTCTTCGAGTGCATTGATCTCTGCAACTTTAGGGCGAAGAGATTTTACCCGACGTTCAAAAGCCGAACCGAATAATTTGCGCGCAAGGCCGCCTAAACTGACCATTTCTGGTCCTTTCCGATGTTAGTTACTGGCGCTTGATGAACGCCGGTTGAATGACGTACACGCTTTAACCTTCAACGGCAGAGCATGCAACAGACTATGGCTGCAAGAATGCCGACAAAGTCTTAAAACCTGAAGTATACCCAATATTTACGACACAGATAGGTGTCGCGACTTTTTCTGTCAACATTGAGGCCGAAGTTTATATCCATGAGAAATATGGATAAAAAACCGCATAGTTTCCAAATTTTACACCCGTTTCGGCTCACTTTGCACATATTTTGGAAAGTGGGACAACACCCGAATATCACAATAGCCACAGAAAAGATGTGAATTTTGCCCAAAATTCCAAACATTTTTATCAACTTGTCAAACAACATGGTATGAATGTCCCGAATTTAACCAAAATTTCAGTCCAGAACATCTTGTCTGTTCGCAAGGAGACCGTTTATGAAATCCATTCCCCTAACCCTATTGCTGTCGTCGGCTCTGCTTCTTGGCACCAGCCTGACATCGTCAGCACAGAATGCTCCTCAACCTCAACAGAGCACACCGGACGCTGCCACTCCGGCCCAGCCCAAATTGCCGGATCCTTCAGGAGCACCCGCAGCACAGCCTGAAAAACCGGTTGATCCGTCACATGTGATGGCTGTCGTCGACGGCAAAAATGTGACTGCCGGCGACCTTGACGCCATGGCCAATGACATTGATCCGGGACTTGCCCGTCTACCCGACCAACAACGCCGGATTACCGTTTTAAAAATTTACGTCGATATGAAGACATTGTCCGATGCAGCGTTGAAAGACGGGCTCGACAAAACACCCGAATACGAAAAACGCATGGCTATTATGCGCGATAATGTTCTTCAGCAGCTTTATTTCAAAAATTCCATTGTTGATAAAATTACCGATGACGATGTCAAAGCACGTTACGAAAAGGAAATCGCTGGTCTTCCCAAGGAACAGGAAGTTCGCGCCCGCCATATTCTGGTAAAAACCAAGAAAGAAGCTGAAGATATTATCAAAAGCCTCGATAAAGGTGCGAAATTCGACGAGGTTGCCAAGGAAAAATCAAGCGAAAAATCGGCTGCTACAACAGGTGGCGATGTCGGTTACTTCAGCCGTGGGCAAATGGTCAAGCCGTTTGAAGACGCTGCCTTTGCTTTGAAAGTTGGCGAATATACAAAAACACCGGTTGAAAGCCCGTTCGGCTGGCACATTATCAAGGTTGAAGACCGTCGCGAAAAACAGCCACCTGCATTGGCCGATGTCAAAGACGGTATTCGTAATATGATTGCACGCGAACGCTACGTCAAAATGATTGGTGATCTGCGTGGAAAAATGGACGTCAAATATCCCGATGAAGATGTCGCTAAAATGATGCAGAAGCCCGATAGCGACACGGGTGATCTTCCCGGAGAACAGCCCGAGGAAGAAGACCAATAAGCTTCTTTTTGATTTTATGATAAATGCCGGACAATTAGCTTTTCAAATGCTTTGTCCGGCATTATTGTTTTTTAAATTTCCATTTTTCAAGAGGTTGCTATGGTTGGCAAAATTTCTCCCCTTGCACCAAAGGCTTATCCCGAAATGCCGTTAATAAAAGGCGTCCGTCTCGATACTGCCGAAGCGCATATCAAATATAAAGGCCGTACCGACCTCCTGTTTATTGTTTTCGATAATGAAACAAGTGTCGCCGGAGTGTTCACTCGGTCAAAATGTCCGTCTGCCCCTGTCGATCATTGCAGAAAAATTCTTTCTCATGGGGTGGCGCGTGGCGTTGTTGTTAATTCCGGTAATGCCAACGCATTTACCGGCAAAAAAGGGATAGCAACGACGGATGCCACGGCGAAAGCGGCAGCCGAGGCATTGGGTGCTACTCCGGAAGAAATCTATCTTGCATCCACCGGCGTTATTGGTGAACCAATGGATGCTTCGCGCTTTACCGGTTTGCTACCTGAAATGGCAAAAAATGCCAAAGAAGACAAATGGCTTGAAGCCGTCAAAGCCATTATGACAACGGATACGTATCCGAAACTTGCAACGCGAACCGTCGATTTTGATGGTCACCCGATCATCATTAACGGCATTGCCAAGGGTGCCGGAATGATTGCCCCCGATATGGGAACGATGCTTTCATTTATTGTGACAGATGCTCCCGTGCATCCGGCAATTTTACAGGATATATTATCCGATAAAGTGCGCGATACCTTCAATGCGATTACAGTTGATAGTGATACTTCGACATCAGATACCCTTCTTTTGTTTGCTACCGGTACAGCTGAGGGAAACACCAAACCGCTCAATCAAAAAAATGACCCGCGTTACAAAATTCTAGCCGACGGCATTTATGAAATTCTGCACGAGCTTTCTTTGCAAGTCGTCACTGACGGTGAAGGAGCCCATCATCTTATCGAAGTTAAAGTCGAAGGTGCAACGACAAATGAAGCGGCTAGAACCATTGCCCGTTCCATTGCCAATTCGCCACTGGTAAAAACCGCAGTCGCCGGTGAAGATGCCAATTGGGGACGCGTGGTTATGGCAGTCGGTAAAGCCGGAATGGAGGCCGACCGCGACCGATTGTCAATCTGGTTCGGCCCCCACCGCTTGGCCGTTGATGGCGAACGTGATCCCCGTTATAGTGAAGAGGAAGCCTCGAACTACATGAAAGGCTCCCATATAGTCATTAAAGCCGATATTGGCTTGGGTAATGGCTGTGCAACGATATGGTCATGCGATTTGACCAAAGAATATGTCGAGATTAATGGTGACTACAGAAGTTGATAATTTGGATCGCCGGAGTACAACTCTGGCCGAGATACGCCGGCTTGAAGCACTTTCTGCCCGTGCGTGGCCGACAGAGAAAGAATTTTATGATGGTGTCTGGGCTTGCCGGTCAACGCCGGATTTTCCATCGGACCGCATCAATTCGGTGACCCCGCTTGATCCTGATGATAACAAAAATATGAGGGAACGGGTCAAACACCTCTGTTTTGACAACGGCGTGTATAAGCGGCCACTTCGTATGACACCGCTTGCCCCGCTCGAGCTTTTCGACGAACTCAAGCAAAACGGTTGGGCAAATTTCAAAGATGTGGCTGTGATGGCTCTTAAACCACTTCCCCATATTTCTAGATCGGATGTCAAACTGAAAGCTATTGATGTCGAAGCTTATAGCAAATTGACTGTGCTGAACCACACCCATGAAAATCGCTATGCCGAGATTTATTTCAAGCTTTTAAAACGTATCAAAGGAAAGCCTTCATTTTTTGAACTCGACCGTGATGGTCAAGTGATCGGCAATATCATTGCTGTAAACGATTTCGGTCAGGTCGGGCTTATCGATTTTGCAATCGTTCCGGGTTTGAGAGGGCGCGGCCTTGGCGGACTAGCATTGCAAAGCCTGATCAGCACGATCAGCCGGAAGTCGGCTGAAGTCCCCATTGAATGTCTGTGGTTGCAGGTGGAAACTTTGAACAGTGCAGCATGGCGCCTTTATACCGATGCAGGTTTCAAAACAATTTACCATTATCAATATTGGAGACCGGGCGTTTGACCAATTCAAAACCTATTCTTCTTGTCGTCGCCTGCGCGTTGATTGATGCCGACAATCGCGTGTTACTGGCAGAGCGCCCGAAGGGAAAGACACTGGCCGGATTATGGGAATTTCCCGGAGGAAAAATCGAGCCCGGGGAAACGCCCGAAGAAGCTCTCATTCGCGAACTTCATGAAGAGTTGGAAATCACTGTAAATGAAACTTGTCTGTCACCGATGACTTTTGCAAGTCACACTTACGAAAAATTCCATCTATTGATGCCGCTTTATATTTGTAGACGTTATGAAGGAATAGCAAAGGGAGCCGAAGGACAAAACCTTAAATGGGTTTCGGCTTCCAATCTTGATCACTATCCGATGCCGCCTGCCGATAAACCGCTTATACCTATTTTGAAAGACATTCTTCTTTAACAATTTCTTTACGTTGTTTGACAAAAATGTCGCACCCAAGTCGCGCGTTAAATCCTTATTAACAGGTAACTTTTAGTCTGGCAGACGGTTACTCTGGAGTAATTATAATGCACCACCAAGAGTCTTTAAAAACAAACCGTAACGACCTTACTCAATCAGCAGGGACAGGTGTTTTGCGAATAGTATTGCTTTTTGGTTCCGTTGCCATCGCGCTTGGTCTCATCCTCGTCCCTATGTTGGGTGATCGTAAGGATGCCGAGCTGACACAATCAATTTTCCAGAATAAAGTGGATTACACAACTATGACGGGTTCGGTTAACCAGTCTGCTATCCCTCAAGTCGACACGGTAAAAGATCCTCAATAATTGTTTTGAGGTAGCATATTTTCGCTTAATTATCTTTATTATTGAAATATTTTTCTTTGAGATCATAGGTGCTGTCCCCTATATCACATGATTGGGGTACATTGATGCAATGGGTTGTTTTTATACCCGGCCATAGGACAGCTTTTAATGATCATCGGATTTATTGCCAATCTCGTCATATTCATTCTGCTACTCGTCGCAATCGCTAAAACGTCCAGAACCGGATGGAGCCTCTCCCGCCGTGTTCTGATCGGACTTGTGATTGGCATCATCTTCGGGGTTATATTGCAGTCCATTTACGGCTTGGAAAATCTGCAACTGAAAAAATCGATCGAATGGTTCAATATCGTCGGCAACGGCTATGTTCTGCTGTTACAGATGATCGTTATGCCGCTGGTATTCGCATCCATCCTTTCGGCAGTTGCACGTCTTCATTCGGCTTCGTCGCTCGGCAAAATCAGCACTATCACAATAGGCATTTTGTTGTTTACTACGTTAATTGCAGCTTTTGTTGGTGTGATGATGGTCAATCTCTTTGGCTTATCGGCCGAAGGTCTTGTTCAGGGCAGCGCCGAAAGTGCCCGACTGAGCGCTATTCAAACCAATTACATGTCCAAAGTTGCTGACATGAGTGTTCCGCAGCTCATACTTTCTTTCGTACCGAAAAATCCGTTTGCCGATCTCACCGGTGCCAATCCTACTTCTATTATAAGTGTCGTTATTTTCGCGGCATTTCTTGGTGCTGCAGCCATACGCTTGATGAAAGACAATCCGGAAAAAGGAAACGGCGTCATTTCTGCGATTGATACATTACAAGCCTGGGTCATGAAATTGGTCCGTATTGTTATCCTGCTTACCCCTTACGGTGTTTTTGCTCTTATGACAAAAGTTGCGGCAACTTCCAATGCAGCAGATATTCTGAAATTATTGGCGTTTATCGTCGCATCCTATCTCGGGCTTGCAATCATGTTTTGCATTCACGGGCTTCTGCTTGGAATTTCGGGCATTAACCCCATCCGTTTCTTTTCAAAAGTTATGCCGGTTCTGACATTTGCTTTTACCAGCCGCTCAAGTGCTGCCAGTATTCCTTTGAATATCGAAGCTTTGACCGAACGCATCGGCGTTCCGCAGTCGATTGCAGGATTTGCCGCCTCCTTCGGCGCGACAATCGGTCAAAATGGTTGCGCCGGCCTTTATCCGGCAATGCTTGCCACCATGGTAGCCCCCACCGTTGGCATCAATCCGCTAGATCCGGTCTGGATCGCGACACTCGTCGGCATTGTAACATTAAGCTCGATCGGTGTTGCAGGTGTCGGTGGCGGTGCAACATTTGCTGCCTTGATTGTTCTCCCCACAATGGGACTGCCTGTCACACTTGTTGCATTGCTGATATCAATTGAACCGTTAATCGACATGGGGCGCACAGCTTTGAATGTGAACGGCGCAATGACTGCCGCAACGATTACAAGCCAAATTTTACGCGAAACCGATAAATCGATTTTTGACTCGGATAATGATAAGGAATTGACCAATACTTGAACACGAGAAAGGCATAACACGAATGAAATTGAACACCATATTTTGGTGTTTCCAGCCTCTTTCGTTGGTGAATAACAACACGGTCGGTTGAACAACCGCATCGGCCTTTCCACGCGGAAACTCGCGTTTTTGGGTATTAAAAAATAGTGTTTTTATCAGCTTGCAATTGCTCAATAAAACTCACTCGATCATCGACGACTAAGCGCATTATTTAAAAAATCCGAAAAATAGAAAATGCATGTCTTTCGATAATGAATACACACTGGCTCAAAGATATAAATTCTCATAAAAAACTTTTCATCCCATTTCGCGCTTATCCGACGTTGTTGGCCATTTGTCATTTTCTAAAAAACTGACTAAAACCAATTGTTGCAGCTCTATAAAGCTCGACTATTTTTCAGATTTAATCATTCTCATCAAAAACGCCAAAAAACATTGTGTGCCTGTGCACAAATGTCGTAGGTTTTCAAAAATATTTTTGGTCGAATATGACTGTTCCGATATCCATTACAAACAACCTACTCATAAAATCTTTTCATAATTAAATGACGGTTTTGATTGATAGTGCCTTATTGACACATTGACCTCGTCCGGAGAGGCTTGGAAGAATACCAACTCCCTCTTCATGAACCCGGTTTATCAATACAGCATTTTGCACTAATGGGTCGATTTATCGCCTAAAACATCAGCGAGAGATATTGTTGCAGTTCCCGGGCGGGCCGGTTTTTGCTGGCTTTTATCCGGTGCCCAACCGGAGAGCCAGATGAAAGAGAAACTCGCGCGGATGCGCCCGTCCGGATCGCTAAACCGTTTTGCATAAATTTCCGCAGCACGCTCAAAAAACCTTCTGCTTACAGGGCGACGAGACCTTCCGGTAAGCCCGTTTTGCATTCCCATAGCGCGCAGGTCATCAATGAGTTGGAAAATCGTGTCATAGCGAACAGTCAAGTTCTCGACATCGCTTACCGGCATAGCAAACCCCGCTCTTTGCAGCAAACTACCGGCATCACGAATATCAGTGAACGGGTAGACTCTGGGGCTCACTCCGCCATAAAGTTCGGTTTCTGCTTCAATCAAACTTTCCCGCAACTCTCCAAGAGTGCCCGTTCCAGCCATGACGCCGAGAAAAAGACCATCAGGTTTCAAACTTTTGCGAATCTGGTTTAGCACTCCGGGGACATCATTGGTAACGCTTAAGGACATGAGTGAAATAGCAAGGTCATAAGAGCCGGTCGGTAAATCCATCAATTCGCGTCCACGCTGCAAAAACGCATGATTACCGCTTGTATAGCGCCTGTCACTCTCGACACTATCGACAACGGCAACTTTTCCGGTGTTGACAAGCGCTTCCGTTCCCGCTCCGGTATGACCGAAAAGGTCAACCGCATGAGAAAATTTCCGGTCGACCGTGAGCAACCGTTCCTGCAATTCTTCACACAAACGATTAAGTAAAAAATCACCCTTTTTACCATAACGGGTAAAAGCACGGCTTCGAAATTTCTCAATTCTATTCTGATCAAAAATCCGGGAATCTGTCATCATTCGCTATAAATTGTCACCAATCAACATATTGTATTTTAACCGTAACCGTTTAAGCTTAAAAAGCTACAGCATATTCTTTGCCATTGAAAGATTAAATCTATTCCGTTGACTTTAACAATATCTGTGAAAATTCTGTTTTCCCATCAGTTGTATCGGTAGGGGTGAAAAGATTGTCGAAGTCACATTATCCTGACAAGAGAACTTTTCTAAAAATCGGCGAACATGTCATGAATCTGCTGTTTCCACCGACATGTCCCGGATGTGGTGTTTTTGTTGAAAAAACCGGCACGATATGTCCTGAATGCTGGAAACAATTACATTTCATAACCAAGCCCTATTGCCCTGTTATGGGAACGCCTTTCACTTATGATCCAGGAGACGGTTTTCTAAGCGGGGAAGCTATACAATTTCCACCTCCGTTTGCCCGGGCGCGTTCGGTTGTCGCTCACTTTGGCCTTGCCCGAAGTCTCGTAACACGACTTAAATATGGCGACCGCACCGAACTTGCGCCATTCATGGCCGAATGGATGACCATTGCCGGAAAAGAGCTGATCGAGAGTGCCGACATGATTGTGCCGATCCCCCTCCATTACCGCAGGTTTTTAAAACGCACTTACAATCAGGCAACCGAACTTTCCCGCAATATTGCCAAAAGGACAGGAAAACCTTTGCAGCCTTTTGTTCTCAAGCGACAAAAAAATACCCGCCAGCAAGTGGGACTACTAAAAAAAGCCCGACAGCGAAATATGATAGGGGCTTTTATCGTCCCCGAGAGGGAAAAGTTAAAAATTAAAGACAAGCATATTCTGCTTGTCGATGATGTTTTTACAACCGGTTCAACCGTCCGATCGGCAACTAAGGCGCTCCTGAGAGGGGGAGCAAAAAGCGTTGATGTGCTGACTTTTTCACGCGTGTTGCCGGAGTTGTATGAAGATCCATCCTCTTGAGGAAAAAATGAAAGACACTTATATAGCGAGAATGGAGAAAGAAATGCCGCATGTAACGATTTACACCCGTCCTCACTGCCCTTATTGCGAAAGTGCCATGGAATTGTTGCAATCGAAAGGCGTTCAGTTTGAAGAAATTGATGGATCTGGTGAAAGACGCGCAGAAATGGTGAAACGTGCACATGGTCGCAATACATTTCCGCAAATTTTTATTGGTGAAAACCATATCGGCGGTTGCGATGATCTTTACGAGCTTGATCACAGCGGTAGGCTCGACACACTGCTTTTCGGGAACAACCAATGATCCGTTTTTCGCTTCATTGTGACAAGGCTCATGAGTTCGACGGCTGGTTCCGAAATAATGATGATTTTTTGGAACAAAAAAAATCCAAACTTATCCGCTGTCCTGTCTGCGATTCAACATTGATTGAAAAAACATTGATGGCGCCGGCTGTTGCGACTTCAAGAGAGCAGGAAAAAGTAGCAACGGGAATGACGGGCGAGCAGAAAAAGATGCTTGAGGAAATGCGCAAAATCACCCGAAAAGTCCGCAAGAATGCGGAATATGTCGGTGACCGTTTTGCCGAAGAAGCAAGACGCATTCATTTCAAGGAAGTGAAAGAACGCCCCATCTATGGCGAGGCCAGTTCAGAAGAGGTCTCTTCACTCGTTGATGACGGTATTCCTGTCATGCCGCTTGCAACATTGCCGGAAGATGAAAATTGATCTTCCGGAAATATATTATCTAACACTGTTAACTTTTTAAAAACAGCCCTTTATTTTAAGCGGCGGGCAAGCAGCATATAGTTGACATCCATGTTTTTGGATCTGTTCCAGCTATCTTTAAGCGGATTATAGGTGATGCCCAGTTTGTCTATCACTGTGAGACCGGCTGTATTCAATTTTTCTGTAATTTCATCAGGGGTCAGAAACTTGTTATAATCGTGTGTTCCTTTAGGTAACCACCGCAACACATACTCGGCTCCGATAATCGCAAGCCCCCAACACTTCAAAGTGCGGTTGAGTGTTGCAACAAACATCAATCCTTGCGGTTTGACCATTTTTGCACTTTCCGACATGAAAAGGTCGACATCAGACACATGTTCAACCACTTCCATATTCAAAACGACATCGAATTTTTCACCGGCTTTTGCGAGCTCTTCGGCAGTCGTTGCACGGTAATCGATAGTCAAACCGGACTGAGTCGCATGGATTTTTGCAACTTCGATATTCGTCGTCGATGCATCGGCCCCCACAACCTCAGCCCCCAAACGCGCCATCGGCTCGCATAACAGCCCGCCCCCGCAGCCGATATCAAGAAAACGTATTCCCTTGAACGGTTCTGCATCGTTGGGATCACGGTCAAAAGCTTCACAAACCTTTTCCTTGATATAGGAAAGACGCGCCGGATTGAATTTATGAAGCGGACGGAATTTTCCCCGTGGATTCCACCATTCAGCTGCAATACGCGAGAAATGGTCAACTTCGGCCTGATCTATCGTAGTACGGTGGGCTTCTGCCATGGGGTCTCTCCTAAAAGATTACGTTTATCAGTTCTGTCTTAAATGGGGCAAAGTCAAGAGACAAACAAGTAAATATGTCAGTCTTGCTTAAATTCTCAATATTGGCTATGTCAGCATAGCCGCCAAGCGCGCAATGCTTGGCTTCAGAACAATTTCAAAATTTAGAGGCGAGAGTTGTTTAAATGGCGCGCATAGTAATGAAATTCGGTGGGACTTCAGTCGCCAATATCGAGCGTATCAAAAATGTTGCGCGCCATGTCAAACGTGAAGTTGATGCCGGCAATGAAGTTGCTGTCGTGGTTTCGGCAATGGCCGGTAAAACAAACGAGCTCGTAGGCTGGACACGTGAAGCTTCGCCAATGCATGATGCACGGGAATATGATGTGGTCGTTGCTTCGGGTGAACAGGTAACAGCCGGACTTTTAGCCATCACCCTGCAATCCATGGGAATCAATGCGCGCTCGTGGCTCGGTTGGCAAATTCCGATCGAGACAGACAATGCGCACGGTGCTGCGCGCATTACAAAAATCGACGGTTCTCAATTAATCCAGCGTTTTAAGGACGGGCAGGTTGCCGTTATTGCGGGTTTTCAAGGCATTGGACCGGATAAACGTATTACGACACTTGGCCGCGGCGGTTCCGATACCAGTGCCGTTGCCGTTGCTGCAGCAGTCAAAGCTGACAGGTGCGATATTTATACCGATGTTGACGGCGTTTACACAACAGACCCGCGAATTGACCCCAAGGCACGTCGTCTGCCGAAAGTGGCATTCGAGGAAATGCTGGAGATGGCTTCCCTTGGTGCAAAAGTTTTGCAGGTGCGTTCTGTAGAACTTGCTATGGTTCACAA
Source organism: Bartonella sp. W8151 (assembly GCF_016100385.1). Lineage (NCBI taxonomy): Bacteria > Pseudomonadati > Pseudomonadota > Alphaproteobacteria > Hyphomicrobiales > Bartonellaceae > Bartonella > Bartonella sp. W8151. Next base: position 232,478 of record NZ_JACFSO010000003.1, on the reverse strand, counting down.
GGTACGCACATTTGTGCGTTCAAGTTTCGAGGATCCCGATGCTCCGGGCATGGGCGACCCTATCAATCCACCCGGAACACTCATTTGCGACGAGGATGAAATCGTGGAACAACAAGTTGTCACAGGCATTGCTTTTGCCAAAGAAGAGGCACAAATTTCTTTACGCCGTTTGGCCGACCGACCGGGAATTTCTGCAGCAATATTCGGCCCGCTCGCGGAAGAGCATGTCAATGTCGATATGATCGTGCAGAATATTTCGGAAGATGGTTCCAAAACCGACATGACATTCACTGTTCCGGCGACCGATATAGAAAAAGCCGTAGCAACGCTTGAAGCCAATAAAAAAGAAATCGGCTTTGATGTTATCCAGTCGGAAACAGACCTCGCGAAAGTTTCGATCATCGGCATAGGGATGCGTAGCCATGCAGGCGTTGCAGCCACTGCTTTCAAAGCGCTTGCAGAAAAAGGCATTAATATCCGTGCGATCACAACTTCTGAAATCAAGATTTCAATTTTGATCGATAATGCCTATACCGAATTGGCTGTAAGAACACTACATACCGTCTACGGCTTGGATAAAGGTTAAGGTATAAACATCCGGTTTTATCTCGGGAATAATGAAAAGCGGGTTGACCTTTTAAAAGCATGAGCATGAGACTTAACTATCATAATGGGAGATATGATAAATTATGCGGGAGACCCATGTAGGCCCCAAAGTTATTCTGAAGCGACTACGCGAGTTTATGGCGCGCGCCATGGACTCACAAGAACGACTTGACCTCATCGTCCGCGAGATTGCTCGCAATATGGATGCGGAAGTCTGCTCCTTTTATGTTTTGCGTTCCGACAATATGTTGGAACTTTATGCCACTGAAGGTCTTAATCCGGAAGCTGTGCACTTGTCCGAGTTACGGTTGGGGCAAGGTCTGGTCGGAACGATCGCTGCCACGGCCCGCCCGCTCAATCTGACTGATGCCAGAAAACATCCTGCCTTCACCTATCTTCCCGAAACAGGTGAAGAGATATATTCTTCATTCCTTGGTGTTCCAATCTTACGCGCCGGTCGCACTCTGGGTGTTCTTGTTGTCCAGAACCGCAACAAACGGGGTTATAGCGACGAGGAAGTCGAAGCACTCGAGACGGTTGCCATGGTTCTTGCGGAAATGGTTGCAGCAGGTGATCTGCCGCGACTTACCCGCCCCAATGTTGATGTTGATATGCGTCGCCCGTTTACACTTGTTGGCCAATCACTCAACGAAGGCATCGGCCTTGGCCATATTGTTCTTCATGAACCGCGCCTTGTTGTGACCAATCTTTTCAATGAAAATAGCGGTGCCGAGATAGAGAAGCTCACGAGAGCAATCAACTCGTTACGTCTTTCAATCGACGACATGCTTTCGAGAAGCGATGTTGCAAGCGAAGGCGAACACCGTGAAATTCTTGAAACCTATCGTATGTTCGCCAATGATCGCGGTTGGATAAGAAGGCTTGAAGAGGCTATCAAAAATGGTTTGACGGCCGAGGCTGCTGTTGAAAAAGTACAAAGTGATACGCGCGCACGTATGGTCCACTTGACGGATCCCTACTTACGCGAGCGGCTTTCGGATTTTGACGATCTTGCCAATCGCTTGCTTTACCAGCTAATGGGGCGCACGCGCGAAACCATCAATGCCGATTTGCCCACCGATTCAATTATTGTGGCTCGCTCTATGGGAGCAGCCGAATTGTTGGACTATCCGCGCGAACGGGTCCGCGGTCTCGTCTTGGAAGATGGGGCATCGACAAGCCATGTTGCTATTGTGGCGCGCGCTATGTCTATACCTGTTGTGGGACAGGTGAAAGGTGCGGTATCCTTATCCGAAAACGGGGATCCGCTGATCATTGATGGCGATGACGGCAAGGTTTATCTGCGCCCTGTACCGGATGTTGAAAGTGCTTTCGTTGAAAAAGCCAGATTTCGCGCTCGTAAACAAAAACTCTACCGCGATTTGCGGGATGTCCCGGCCAATACCAAAGATGGCCGCCACATTACCTTGCTTATCAATGCGGGTCTTCTTGTCGATCTACCGCAACTTGATGAATCGGGCGCAGAAGGCATCGGCCTTTTTCGCACTGAATTGCAGTTTATGATTGCCTCGACATTTCCTCGCGCCCATGAACAGGAAAAACTTTATCGCAATGTCTATAAGGAAATCGGTGACAAGCCTGTCACTTTCCGGACGTTGGATATCGGTGGTGACAAGGTATTGCCCTATTTCCGCAGCAAGGGCAAAGAGGAAAACCCTGCCCTTGGCTGGCGCGCCATCCGCCTTACGCTCGACAAACCGGCATTGATGAGAACGCAATTGCGCGCGCTCCTCAAAGCATCCGGCGGGCGGGAATTGCGCGTCATGCTGCCAATGGTGACAGAGGTCGGTGAAATACACCACACGCGCAAGCTTATCGACCGCGAGGTGGCCTATCTTACGCGTTTCGGTTACGTTATGCCAACGCGGTTGAAATTGGGAGCAATGGTCGAAGTACCGGCTCTCTTGTTCCAGCTTGACGAACTTATGCAAGTTGTAGACTTCGTTTCTGTTGGCTCTAATGATCTGTTTCAGTTCATGATGGCGATCGACCGTGGCAATTCTGAAATTGCTTATCGGTTTGACCAGCTCTCGACACCGTTCCTGCGTGCATTACGCAAAATCATCGAAGCCGGTGAACGCAATAACACACCGGTGACCTTGTGTGGCGAAATGGCCGGTAAACCATTACTGGCATTGGCACTTTTGGGCCTTGGCTTTACCCGCATTTCCATGACACCCTCAGCTATCGGGCCCATCAAGGCCATGTTGCTCAGACTTGATATCGGTGATTTGCAAAAAGCGATGCTTGCCGAACTTGATAAAACCACAACCGTAACGTTGCGGCACTGGCTCATGAAATATGCTGAAACGAATAATATCGCATTGTAGCACCCGTTAGAGTACCGGACATCTACTAGCGGTTTTGATCTAAAACCTTTTGCTATAGTGCTTATGTCTGTTTTTGTACTTTCGAGTAATTCTTATCTTCGGATAAGTGCTCAGACCCTGCCCTTTTCTATACCTGCCCTATTTCAAAGTGCGTTTTTTCATCACATTGCAAGTCACCAACATATTGTTTTGCAATGGAACACTTCCAAAACAGAATAAAAGCGAGCCTTGCGATGATTTACGAGAAGGATTTAATCATTCCATCGACAAGGCTTCAGCCAATTTAGAGTTTTGCGGTAAATCTTAAAAAAATGAAAATATGATAAACAGTGCGTGAACAGCCTATATTTTCATATCGTCAAATTTTTGGATTTGCCTCGTCGCAAAGTGCAAGGCCGCTTCATGTCTGATAATCGCTTGCTTCCATTTCAAGGGTTATTTTAATTTGGCATGCCCTGCTTCATTGCCTGTCCGCTTCATAATGAAATAGCAGACAAACATTAAAACGATCCATATGATACCGACGACGAGTGCAGGCGCTGTGTCTTCAAAAAATCCCAGAAGTACAATGATAAAAATCATGAAAAGGATCGCAACAAGCGGACCAACCGGCCAGAACGGAATTTGATAACGCAAGTTCTTCTGTTCGGCTTTTGACATTCTAAGGCGCATGCAAACTTGTGAAAGCAAAATCATCAGCCAGACAAAGACGGTAGCAAATGTTGCCATAGCTGCAATCAGGAAAAACAGCTTGTCATGGATAAAATAATTAAGCGCCACACCGATGACGAGAACGCAAAACATTGCCAGAACAGACAAAACCGGAATTCCGTTTTTGGAAACAAAATTAAGTTTTTTAGGAGCATGACCATCTTCGGCAAGGCCATGCAACATGCGGCCTGCCCCATATAAGTCACTGTTGATTGCAGAAATTGCCGCCGTGATCACAACAATATTGAGAATATTGGCTGCATATTTAATGCCGAGACTTTCAAAAATTGTAACAAACGGGCTCCCCTCAAGGCCGATTTTATTCCAAGGATAAAGCGACATCAAAATAGCAAGAGTTGCGACATAGAAAAACAATATCCGGAACGGAATGGCATTGATTGCCTTTGGAATATTACGATCGGCGTCTTTAACCTCGACCGCCATAAGGCCGATAATTTCAATTCCTCCAAAAGCGAAAACAACCACACTGAAAGAAGCAATGAAGCCTCCCCAGCCATTCGGCATGAAACCGCCATTGCTCCAAAGGTTATGAATGCCGGTTGCTTCATGTGTTGCTGTTCCGAAGCCGAATAACATGATGCCGAAACCGGCGATAATCATGGCAATGATCGCCGAAATTTTTACCACCGAAAGCCAGAATTCCATTTCGCCATAAATTTTTACAGCAGTGAGATTCAGTCCTGTTATGACGAGCGTAATGCCAAGCGTCCATAACCATGGCGAAACTTCAGGAAACCAGAACGCCATATAAGTTGCAAAAGCGGTAATGTCGGCAAGACAAACGAGCACCATTTCAAAAACATAGGTCCAGCCGGTAAGAAAACCGGAAAATGGACTCATATAATTGGAGGCATAGCGGCCGAACGAACCGGGAAGGGGATTATGAAGCACCATTTCGCCCAATGCACGCATGACCATAAACGCCATAACGCCTGAAATGCAGTAAGCGAGAAGAACACTGGGACCGGCAACTTTGATAGCTCCGGCCGAGCCATAAAATAATCCCGTACCGATTGCAGAACCGAGGGCTATAAAAAAAACGTGCCGCTTGTTCAGACCTTGTTTTAACGAACTGTTCTGCATTATCTATCTCTCCGCCGCAACAACCCGAATGTGTTAGTGAAATCACTATAAATATTCAAGAAAGAAAGCCGATAATTATTTAATGCTAACAAGTTAATGTGGCTTAACTCATAAATGATGTCCTTTTTGGCAATTGTTCTCTATGAAGTTTTCGGGATTTATGAAATCCATTTCTAAAGAAAAAGGCTTCTTACCGGGTGCTTCATGAATTAGGAACAAGCAATTTTGGTGAAAAATTACACGCAACTTTCTCTTTGTATTGTCAAATTTAAAAAACAGGTCACAAAAAAGAAATTGCTTCTTTTCAAGCCGTTTTCGCCGTAAACGCGGGCATTTTTAGCATAACCACCAAGCATTGCTTCAAAAATCCGCTACCGATTTCGTTAGATATCAATTCAAAGTTTATTTCTTCCGTTCAGGATACTGTCAGTTTTGGCATTTAGATGAGGGATCAAACGAGGATTCCACGAATGCGCAAAACTAAAAAACTCACTATTGCTGTTCTTGGTTGTGCAACATTGTTTTGTAGCGGTTATTATATGGGTGGCGGCGGTTACCTTAACCGTTATGGCGAACAACGCATGGTGCTCAACATTACCCCGCCCCCAGTTGGTAGCGCTGAACAACAACGTGACGAAAAAGTTTTTTTAAAGACCCGTACGTATAAAGACAGTGCGCGTTGGAAACAGGCTATAAACGACGCTAACGCGACACAAACGGAGCTTATTCAAAGTTTCGGGTGTGCAACGGGATATCGGTTAGAGCCGAAAAATATGCCGAATTTCGTTAAGCTCTTTACAAAAATTAATGATGACGCAGAGAGATTAACACGAAAATCCAAGAAAGAATTCAAAATCCCTCGTCCTTATATCGCTTATGGTGGTGCTTCTTGTAAGACGTCGGCGGGATATGATTATCCGTCCGGTCATGCCATGGAAGGTTGGACCTTGGCACGTTTACTTGTTGAATTTTTTCCCGAACGTCGCGCGGCAATCTTTGCACATGCACGAAGTTTTGCTGAAAGCCGGGTGATTTGCGGCGTTCACAGCGTCAGCGCTGTCGAAGTCGATGAAGATTATTCCGAAAAACTCATCAATCGCTTGAAAAAGCTTCCGGCTTTCCAAGATGATCTATCAAACGCAAGAAGTGAAATGGGAAAATTGGAAAAATGGCCCGATGTCAACGCGAAATGCGAAAAATTTCCTGCCGAATACGTCAAACCATTTTCTATCAGAATGTCGTTATCCCGTCACTACTCCGCTAATGTTGTGAGGTAAACTATGTTTCGCCCGATTATGAAATATCGCCCCGCAATCAGTAGCGTGACATTGTCAATCATCGTTGCACTTTATATGCTTGTGGTGTTCAACCGGACCTTCTGGCAACATGTTTTTCAGGCCTTTAACTATGATTTTGCACCGATCACAGCAATTGCTGTTGGTGTCGCCTGTCTCTTCATTGCTTTGACAGTCACAGTTTCGGTTAAATATCTTATCAAGCCGGTATTCATAATCTTTATTCTTGCGGGAAGTGTCGCAAGCTGGTTCACCGATGAATTCGGAACAATAATCGACCGCGATATGATTGCCAATGCTATAGAAACCACCCCGGCCGAAGCTTCCAACCTGCTTTCGCCAATGTTCTTTTCCCATCTTTTCCTGACCGGTGTTCTCCCGTGCCTACTGATATTATGGGTTAAGGTCAAACATTTTCCAATTCTGAAAAAAGTGCTTTTCAACCTTTCTGTCATTGTTCCCTGCCTGTTAATTGCCGTTTTCTGTACACTGATCACATCGCGCCAGCTGATCTCGACTTTGCGCGAACACAATGAAATTGTTCGTATCGTCAACCCCATTCTACCGATCGGTAATGCAGTCAAATATGTCGTCCGCAGAGAGCACGAAAAAACCCACGTTTTTAAACAGGTGGGGCTTGATGCCAAGGTCGTGCCCTTAGAACCACAGAATCATCGCCCGCGTGTAATGGTTGTTGTCGCCGGTGAAACAGCACGAGCGGAAGATTTTTCACTTCAAGGATATGATAAAGAAACCAATCCGGAACTAAAAAAACGGGATATCATCTATTTTTCGCATACGACATCATGCGGCACGGCAACTGCCCAGTCACTTCCTTGCATGTTTTCTCCCTATCCAAGAAAAGAGTTTACGATCGCGCGTGCTATTTCAACAAATAGTCTTCCCGATATTTTGCAAAATGCCGGCGTAAATGTAGAGTGGTGGGAAAACAATACGGGGAGCAAAGGCGTTGCCGACCGCGTAAAGACTGTTTCTTTTTACGGTTCGAAAAACCCGTCATTCTGCATTGACGGCGAATGTCAAGATGGCATCATGCTCAAGCAATTGGGAGAATGGCTCGATCACATCGATCACGACAGTGTATTGTTCATCCACCAACTGGGCAGTCATGGGCCTGCCTATTTCGAGCGTTATCCGGAAACGTTCAGGCATTTTCGCCCCGATTGCCGGAAAACCGTTTTCAGTGAATGCAAGCCCGAAGAAATCCGCAATGCTTATGACAATACCATTCTCTACACAGACTATTTCTTAAGTGCGATTATCGACGCACTTAACGAGAAAGCAGGAAAATTCGATTCCGCCATGTTTTACATGTCGGATCACGGTGAATCGTTAGGCGAAAACGGCCTATATCTTCATGGAATGCCCTATTCCATAGCGCCTAAAGAACAAACGCATATCCCTTTTATTTTGTGGATATCACCAGCCTTTGCCAATACGATGAAACTGGATCTCGGCTGTGTGAAAAGAGACTCCGACATTAGACAAATGTCCCACGACAATCTTTTTCCTTCCGTCCTGACTATGATGAATGTAAAAACAACGCTTAAAGATGATCGACTTGATATTTTCAAATCTTGTCAAGCCAGTCAGGTAGCAATGGAAAAATAAACAATGCGTGTATTGCTGATTGAAGATGACAAATCACTTGGTCGTGCTGTGCGCGACCATTTGATCAACCAGAATAATGCTGTCGATTGGGCTGAGACCCTCGAAGATGCCTATTCCGCCGTTGCAACTACGCATTATGATTTTATCTTGTTGGACTTGCGTCTTCCAGATGGAAGCGGACTGGACTTTCTCAAAAATATCCGTGCAAAAAACCTTGGCTCACCGGTTGTTATTCTCACTGCACATGATCAGATTAGCGAGCGGATTGAAGGATTAAACAGCGGTGCGGACGATTATATTGTAAAACCGTTCGACCTTTATGAGCTAACCGCCCGAATTGGCGCTGTTGCACGCCGGACAAACGGCCTTTCGAAATCCGAGATAAGAATTGGTTCGATGACTTTGGACATGGAAAACAAAAGACTTTTCATCGACAACAAGGAAGTCGAATTGAGTTCACGCGAATGGGCCATTATAGAACATATGGCAACCCATCCCAATATGCTCGTCACCAAAGCTCAAATTGAAGATACAATCTATGCGTTCGGTTCGGAAGTCGAAAGCAATACAGTTGAAGTTTATATCAGCCGTCTACGCAAAAAAATCGGCAAGGACCGCATCAAGACACATCATGGACGCGGGTATAGCTTATGTTGAATTTCAGACATAAGAAAAAAAGCCTGACAAGGCGTGTCATCGTTTCAGCCACATGCGCCAATCTGGTTTTTTGGGTGATCGCCTGCCTCATGGCCGCTTTTGTCATGTATGAAGAATATGGCGAATCCTTTGACGGCACATTGCAGGTGACCGCAGAACGGCTTCTTCCATTAGCCCTTCAAGATGTTCGCGATAATGACAAGGATACCGACCTTCTGGTTAAAACCGATAATCACTCCACACCGGCAGAATACACAACCTATCAGGTACTTGACCGCAACGGAAAAATGGTGATGCGTTCGGAAGATGCGCCTTCCAATCCTTATGGCGTTCCTTTGACAACAGGATTTTTCAAAACAAAAAAATGGCGTGTTTATTCGCTCGTCAGTCAGGATGGTGATTATCTCATTCAAGTTGCCGACAGGCTTTCAGAGCGGCGTGAAGCGGCTCGCGAGGCAATGACAGCAATGCTTATTCCTGCCTTACTGATTATTCCGCTCAGCATGCTTGCAATCGGCTTTATTGTTCGCAACCAATTGCGCCCAATCAAAAAATTAAGTGAAACAATAGGAACAAAAGACACCGGCAATATGCAAGCCATTGAATCGCGATCTATGCCGGATGAATTCCAACCTATTATCGGTTCGGTCAATAGCCTGCTTGCAAAGCTGAAAGCGGCATTGGAAGCGGAGCGATCGTTTACTTCCAACAGTGCACACGAAATACGAACGCCTATCGCAGCGGCATTAGCTCATACGCAAGTTTTGATTGAAGAAACGCCGACACTTTATCATCCGCGAGCCAAAGAAGTTGAAAATGCTTTGCAGCGTTTGCGTCGTTTAAGCGAAAAGCTTCTGCAACTTGCCCGCGCGGACGCCCAACTTGGTACAAGTGAAAAACCTGTTGATCTTATTCCGTTTATCGACGCTGTTATAGAGGATTTCAATCGCGCCAATATTACGAAAGGCCGGCTTGTTACGACCTATTATGTAACAGTTCTCGAAAAACACCTTAATGGTGATGCATTCGGCGTCATCATACGCAATCTGTTAGAAAATGCATTGAACTATAGTTTTGAAGGTTCAATTGTCGATATTTCGATCAATAAAGATAAAATCGTTATAGCCAATGATTGCCCCGTTGTTTCCCCATCAAAAATCGAATTGCTAAGTCAACGTTTTTATCGCGGAGAGAACCACAAGGAAGGATCCGGATTGGGACTATCCATAGTCGAGGCTTTAGCTAAGACGATGCCTATCGAAATCTCATATTCATCTCCACGCGAAGGAAGTTCCCGAGGCTTCGAAGTAACAATCAAGCTGTGACTGATAACTATATTTTCCGTTGCCTTTCAAGAATATCTATGCCGGAATATAATTCTGAAGATAAAAATGAAAAATCCGACGAGTAAGAGATTATTTACAGCAAAAAATGTTAAACCGCGCCGGCACAAAGCGGATAGGTCATACTCTTCTTTGACAAAAAAGATTTAGTCTTAAGTCGCCGGAAACTCGATAATTATTTATAATTTTTGAGCACATCATTGTTCACAAAAATCCTGACGATGAAAATAACCTATTAATTGCATTAATTGTGGTGTGCCGGAAATGATTCGAACAATAAAGTTATAATGGATCATTCTTGAAGGAGGCCGTCTGTCGGCTCGTTAAACAGCATTCTTATCAAACAGCTATTATGGAAACTGAAACTACAATCTTAGGATTTATTGATTTTTCTTTTAAAAGTACAGTTCGGCAGACGTTGTTATCCGTTTAAGAAATTTCACATAAATGCCTGACAATTTCATCGTTCAATTTCAAAATTGCTACGCGTTTTTCGAGTTATATTTTTACCCTACAAAATAGGCAATCCGGATCATAATTTTCCGATCCGGTACAATAATAAATCATCCCGATGAACCGGTTATGCCGGATATCAAAAAGACATCACGCGCCGATTTTAAATACCTATTGATATTTATCAAGTAACATGACACACGATTTATGTGTATTTAAATGTTTTTTGATATTAAACCGTATGTTGTTTAATAATAGTTTACATATATATAATGTAATACTTCTTTATGCCGTAATTACCTTGTAAAATAGGGGGAAGGAATTTTTCGTTTTACTGCAAAGATCAACCCGTAATTCCATGATTTTGAACGCAAAATCACAAGATTCAAAGGGGCCGACGGTAATGTCGAAGTTAAAAAAACAATACAAAAAATTTTGCGATCAGGGTCTAGGATATCGAATTTTTCTTGCCACAAAATCGGGATTAAAACGCAAACTTTCCACACTTGCTGCCTCTTCTGCCATCTTTGCAGGAAGCTTGATAAGCAATGTCTATGCTGAAAATTATTGTAAAACGCAAGGCGGCTGGACTTCCGGTACGATTGCAACCAACAATAGTTGTACGGTAACGAATGAAAACTTCAATCCGGTAGATAGCGACAATTATTGGGGCGCTGCTCTTGCTTCCGGATCAGGTGAAGCACTGAAAATCAATGGTAATTTTTCGGATATCAACAACGGAAAATCCGGTATTAGTCAACTTGACGATCTGGGAAATTACGATCCCGCCACTAAAGGCCAGACCAAATTCGTTTTAGGTGGAACGCAAGCTGTTCGTCTGACTGATAACGCCGGTCAATCTTATACGATCAATGTGTACCAAGACAGTTCTTTTACTGTTTCCGATTGGGGTAACGAAAAAGTTCTGGTAACGGAATCGGTCGGAGACCAGCAATATGTAAGTTCAGGATTTGGAAAAGCTGAAAACGGCGGTCACATTGATATAAATTTTGATGATTTCAAGGGAAACAACAAGTACGGTGACGATAAGACCGTATATCTTGCTCTGAAAGACTCGAATTTGACATGGGCAGACGGTTCCGGCAGTGTCGTAGAATGGCATTCAAAGAATTCGTTTGAATCACGAGCCTATTACCTCCCGGATGATGACATTATCAACCGGATTAATGTCCCGGAATTTCCGCACAGTTTTACCGATTACAAAGGGGAAATGCGGACCATTAATTCTATCGATGATTTGAAAGCTTACAACAGAGAACTTATAGCTGCACTTCAAAGCAAGGATTATCCCGATTTTAAAACCCAACAGGCTTATAACGATGCTTTTAACAAAGCCAATCCGAAATCCATAGAAAAAGCCATACAAGGTCCGGGAAGCGATTATCCTAAAAGTGATGAAATATTTAAGCCCACAGGTAATACGCGCGCAATGTATGCCAGTAATGGCGGTAAGATAATTGTCAAATCGGGTGGCCAGATCGATACCGAGTTTGACCAAGGGGAAATGGCAGGTACACTCGTCGCAGAAGGCGGGAGCATTGTGGAGGTCGAGTCTGGTGCCATTGTCTCGTCACGACGAAATTCCACAATTATCCTCGGTAAGGATAATGAAGTTTCCAAAGCTCACACTTTCGGTACCAATAACGGTGTGGTCAATTCGGGCTTCAGAGAATCCCGTATACATGACACCACAAAAGACAGTCAGGAATTTTCTTATGGCACTGCTGTCGAAGCGTTTTATGGTGGAACTATTGAGAATAACGGCATCATTAATGTAGCAGGCAATCGCGGAGAAGAAACCCCCTTTGCTTATAGTAACGGTTTTTATCTGTATAAAGTCGGCACTGGAACAAACAATGGTATTATAAACATCGGCGTCAACAATGATCCCCTGAACGGTCGATATGTCGGCGTCGCCATCGAAAGCAACTATTCAAAATTTACGAACAGCGAAACCGGAGTTATTTATATCGGACGGGCTGCAGAATATGATACAACAACGCCGGAAGAAACGGCTGATACAAGCAATAGTAATAATGCCGAATTTTATGGTATCAGGGCATATGACAAAGCTGAAGCTATAAATAACGGAAAAATCATCATCGGTTCAAAAATGCAAAATGCTTCAGCTATGGCTGCCGATGTTCCGACAGATCCCGGCAAACAAGCGATTAATTTAAAACTGATAAATAACGGAACCATCATCATCAATGGTGCTGTCAACAACGGTTCCCAGTTAAATAGTGCCCGTAACTTCGGTATGAAAACGATTAATAACGGCTTGGATAACGAAGTTACCAATAATGGCCTTATCGAACTTAATGGATATAACGGTGTTGGCGTCTATGTTCTCGCGACATCCGGTAATTCAATTAACGCCAATGATGCCTTGGCCACGCTTACCAATAACAGCGTCATAAAAATTTCCAGCCCGCCCCAGAACGGCCCATTGATACGAAATTACGGCGTCTGGGTGGAAGGCCGCCCCAACGACATGTATTATGCTCGCGCCAAAATTGATGGAACGATAGAACTGGCAGGCGACGGCGCGGTCGGTGTCTATGTCAAGGATGGCGGCCAAGCGGATGTTACGGAACATGCCAATCCGCAATTTGTAAGCGGCAAACAACAGATCGGTTTTTATGTCTACGGTGCGCAAAGTAAAATTGTAAACAGCACAAAAGCGATGAATGTAACGACAACTGCATCAAATCTTTTCCGTATTGACGGTGGTGCAAGCTTTTTGGGACAAGGAGAAGAGTTAACAGCTTCCGGTGAAAATAGCGTCATTCTCGAGGGGGCAGGAAGAGCGTCCGATACGGCAAGTCAAATAATTACCAAGGACGCGAAGCTCACAGTTACCGGAAAAGGTGCGGCGGCTGTATTAATCAATGGCGGAGCTTATGGAGAAATTAGCGAAAAAGGTAACACAGAACGCCAGATTTATCTTTCAGGAGAAGGTGCCATCGGAGGGATTGTTGATGGTCGTTATCACCGGATTGATGCGACCTATACCGAAGAAGTAGACCTGAACACAAAGTTGGTTAATTACGCCAAAATCAACACCGATTCACCAAATGTAACAGGATTCATTGCGCGCAATAGTGGTCTTCTTGTCAATTATGGCGTTATCACCATGACAAACACTGAGAATGCCACCGGCATCCATGTCATTGAGGGTGGACGTTTGGAAAATCATGGTGATATTACTGTCTCGAACGGTGTCGGACTGCATATAGAGGGCCTTTCGGGCACCGACACGCGCGCGAATGTTGCAAATGCCAGCACTATAACAGTAAATGATGGAAAAGCCGGTATTTATCTGGAAAAGAATGCTTTTTTAAATGCGACCGGAAGTCAGGGTAAGATCAAAGTTTCGGGAAGTGCCCATGGCGTTTTGCTGAATTCGGATGCAAAAGGAATAGTTCTCGGCGTTGATGAAATAACTGTTTCGGCTGGCGGAAATGGTAATGGTGTAGAAAATAACATCGTTTCAAATGACCCTGAATTCGCTGCCGAAATCGCTTTTAAACAGGCTACAATCAATGTCGAGGGTAGCGGTTCCGGTATTCGTACTGCCGTTGGTCTTGTTACGCATTATCTGGATGAGAATAATGTGTCGCAAGTGTCTAACGTCACAATCAATGTTGGCGCCAACGGTGTCGGTTATGATTTAAGAAATGCAAGTCTATCCGATCCGGTTCTTCGGTCGAATGCCGTAATCGGGCAGGCTTATACAATCAATGCATCCGATCATGCGATTGGTTTGCGTACCAATACCAGCGGCGAAGTCAGCAACCAGTCAACTGTTTTGTTAAAAGAAGGTGCTAGCGGCACTGCTTGGCTTGCCGGTACAGCTTCCAAAGTACAAAATGACGGCGTCCTTGACTCGAAGAGTGCCAACGGTCTTTTGGTTGATCTCGCAAATAGGCCGACCAACGCTTCTTCCGGAACAACATTCATTAATACGAGGCAATTAACTGCCCAATCAGCCACTTCTGTTGCAGTACGGGGAAGTGAACTTGGCGACACCTTCGTTTTTACAAACAGCACGTCAAACATACGTGGACTTCTTAAAGCTGGCAAAGGATCGGATAGCCTCACCTGGTCGGGTGGACGTTGGGAAGGCGGTTTCGATATGGGAGAAGGAGACAATGACAATGCAACGATTTCCGGCCCTGTCGACACAAGCAACTTCAGCCATGCACTGGCCGGTCAAGGCAATAACAAGCAACTGACACTTCAAACCACAACCATAACCGGTGGTTCATTCAATCAGGATGATTTAACCAACGGCGTAAATTTTGGCGCGGATTGGAATAAAATTGCTCTTACCGACGGCACCCGTTTAACTTTGACAGATAATGTTTTTACAAACGGCGATCTTGATTTTGAAATCGGCAAGCAAAGTACATTGATCGTCGACCACACCAAGTATCGCGGTACGGACGAAGCGCCAACGCTTTATAGCGAGGCAGATATCACTCGAAAAGCCGGAACTTTGGCACTGACAAATAACGGTCTCATTGATATGGGGAACAAAACACCCGACGGCATTACCGATAAACTGGTCATCAAAGGCAATTACCATAGTGATAATGGCTCTATCCGGCTAAATAGCAGTCTTGGAAACGATGGAGCTCCCTCCGATATGGTTGTTATTGATGGGGGAACTGTTTCCGGTACGACGACCCTGTTCATCGACGATCTCTCCAATAACACGAAAAGTGCAATTACAAAATATGAAGGAATAAAAGTCGTCGACGCCAGAAATGGCGCTCTTACAAACAACGATAGTTTCGTCATCGGCTCAGGATGGGGACGTGGCTACCGGCGCGACGACGGTGTGATGGCTGTTGCCGGATCCCATACTGCCTATGCCTATACACTTGCCCGTGGTCCGCTAAAGAAAGCGCGCGATCACGACGCCTATAACGACAACGAATACGCATACGATTGGTATCTTAGAAGCGGACAAGATAATTCAAATAATTCCGACGACGATAACAACAATACCGGTGGTAACAGTGGCGACGGCGGTAACAACAGCAACGGCTCGCATGGCGGGGGAAGCAATCAAGGTGGTACAGGTACAGACCGACCGGAACAGGCGAAACCTTATTATGGCCCGTCAGTCCCGCTTTATGAAGCATATCCACAAGTTCTGACGAGTCTCAATCGTTTGTCGACGTTGCAGCAACGAGTTGGTAACCGCTTTTGGGCGGATGGAACCGATAATACGGTGAATGAAGTTCATCTTTCCGATCAAGCCTCGACGCTTATTGAACACAACGGCTTTTGGGGCCGCATGGAAGGGAGCACAGGCAAAGTAACCCCCTCACGCTCGCTGACCGATGAAAATTACGGTCTTGATCTATGGCGCATGCAAAGCGGGATTGATGGTGCACTCGTAGAAAATGCCAACGGGATCATGATTGGATCTTTGAGCGGTCATTTCGGTCGTGCGGAAGCATCTGTCCGCTCCGATGACGGGCATGGCAAAGTCGAGGCGAACGGATATGGTATAGGGGCTGCAGCGACTTGGTATGGGTTCAATGGCAGCTATGTCGATTTACAATCGCAATCCACCTGGTATGAAACCGATTTCAATTCCAAGAATTTTACCCGTTCGGATACTGAAAACCAAAACGGTTTCGGCTATGCTCTTTCGGCAGAGGCCGGTCATCGGTTAAAATTGACAGAAACATGGGATATAACACCGCAAATCCAACTTTCTTATTCGTCGATAGATTTTGACAGTTTTCGTGATGGCTTGAATACAAAAGTGTCTCTGAAAGATGGTGACAGTCTGGAAGGCCGTGCCGGTATCGCTTTCAGCAGAGATAAAACGTGGATATCCGATAGCGGAGACCGGCGTCGCACACTTCTATATGGCATAGGTAATCTTTATTACGAATTTCTCGATGGAACGAAAGTGAATGTTTCCGGCACTTCGTTCCGGAATGAAAATGAAGATTTTCAAGCCGGACTTGGATTGGGTGGCAGTTATAATTGGAATAATGATAATTGGTCACTCTATGGCGAAACAAATATACGCGGTGCGTTCAAAAACGTCAGCGATAATTACAGTTTTGGCGGCACAGTAGGTTTGAGAATTAAATTCTGAGTTTGAAGAGGGATCGTTCTTCATCCATGCGATGGGGAATAATCCTTGAAGTCCGTTCCGGTTGAAAAACCGAAAACCTCAATTACCCTGAATGACAATTCCGCGTTCATTCTCTTTTTATCCAAACACTGGACTTTTTATCTTCCGACATAACTATTCATTTATTCGTTCAAACAATGGGGCAATATTCCATGTCTTTATGGGTAGAGGTTAACGATAAGATGCAACACGGCTATCGCTATGAACGCGTGTGTGAAGAGGGAAAAAACTTTTCAGCCGATTTTGAACCGCAGTTAACCCCTAAGCAAATGTTGGAAATGGGCGTTTTCGGCGGTAAATATATGACCGATTGCAGAAACGAGTTTCCTTCCAACTGGTTTGAAAACGCAAAATTATCACCCGAAGGCAAACGGGCGGACATGAATTATTATGGTGTATTGGCCGGAAAACCGCTTTCCTATTGGAAGGCTAAAGGCTGGATTTATGACAATGACCCTCGCGGCTGGTTCCAGTGGTATTGCCGTTATTATTCGGGCCGCCGTATCGAAGGCGAAGATGAGCGGCAGATCAAACGTTGGAAGCAGATGCACCGCCATGTCGCACAGCTCAGAAAAAACTGTGAACCCGATGATTTTTTCTGTCGTCCGCGCCAGCGTCAGGCACTTCTCCAATGGGCTTATTTTTGTGATTGAGGTTTACTTTCATCCTGCTTCAATCAAATCGGCCGTCTAAGCCGTGTCCACCAACTTGGCCACCTAAGCCGTGGCCGTCTATGGCGTATAATGATGATTTCTGCCTGAATAAAAAATTCGATCGTTATAGCGCATATTTTCTTTGCCCGCGCATTTTTACCCGCGCATTTTAATTCAAGCAGTTTTAACCTACTATTTTAAATTATATTTTTTGAAATTCTGTCGGTCGTTAACTCTCCCTTCATCCTTCAATTCCGGTAAAACCGCATATTGCCATGAAGATTAATCTCGAGAAATTATGTTTCCTGACAGGTTGAACGGATAGGCCAGTTCTGCTAAACAACAGCTCAATTTTCAAGGCTCTTTCAATCAATGTCAAAACTTCATAAAACCGAATTGTTAAGTCCTGCGGGCACATTGAAATCTATGCGCTACGCTTTCGCCTATGGTGCGGATGCGGTTTATGCAGGCCAACCCCGTTACAGCTTGCGGGTGCGCAATAATGAATTCAATCATGAAGAAAATTTGAAGATAGGCATTGATGAAGCGCATTCTCAGGGAAAAAAATTCTATGTTGTCGTCAATATCGCTCCCCACAACAGCAAGCTTAAAAGCTTTGTGAGCGAATTAAAACCTGTTATCGACATGAATCCCGATGCTCTCATCATGTCCGATCCGGGATTGATTATGATGGTGCGGGAAAATTTTCCCGATGTGGATATTCACCTTTCGGTGCAATCGAATGCAGTCAATTGGGCAACCGTCAAATTCTGGAAAAGCATGGGGTTGACGCGTGTCATTCTCTCAAGGGAATTGTCACTGAAGGAAATTGAAGAAATCCGTGAAAATGTTCCCGACATCGAATTGGAAGTCTTTGTTCATGGTGCGTTATGCATGGCCTATTCAGGGCGTTGCCTTCTTTCGGGCTATATCAACCACCGCGACGCCAATCAGGGAACGTGTACGAATGCCTGCCGCTGGAAATATGGTGTTGAGGAAGGCGTCGAAAATGAACTTGGCGAGATTGTCAAAGTTGAAGAGACGGTAAGCGGGGAAATTCAACCCGATCTTGGTGAAGGGCCAACCACCGACAAGGTATTTGTGCTTCATGACGCAAATCGACCGGAAGCCGAAATGACTGCGTTTGAAGACGAGCATGGTACATATATCATGAATTCGAAAGACCTTCGCGCTGTCCAATATGTCGAAAAACTGATCAATATCGGTGTCAATTCGTTAAAAATCGAAGGGCGCACGAAATCGCATTATTATGTTGCCCGAACCGCACAGGTTTATCGCAAGGCAATAGATGATGCTCTGGCCGGCCGCCCCTTTGACGACAATTTGATGGTGGTTCTGGAATCGCTTGCCCACCGTGGTTATACCGAAGGCTTTTTGCAACGCCATAAACATAAAGAATACCAGAATTATGCAACCGGCTCCTCGCTTCCCGGCCGCCAGCAATTTGTTGGCGAATTTACCGGAAAACGCGTAAACGGGCTTGCGGAAGTCGCTGTCAAAAACCGCTTTGAATTGAATGACAAAGTGGAAATGATGACACCGGATGGCGATATCAATTTTACAATAAAATCACTGAAAAATAAAAAGAACGAAGACATTACTGTAGCACCCGGTGACGGACATATTGTCTACATTCCCATCCCTGAAGATGTTCAATTGAATTATGCTTTATTGATGCGGTATGTTTCAGCATAATTCTTAAAATATTTTTATTTAACTTGAAAATTATCTTAATTAAATATATACTCATGCCATATCGTTTGGCATGATTCACGTTGTGACCATGAATATAAACTTTCAGGTTACACTTCATGTTGAACACGCCAAGGTTGCTTGTGCTGCCTCGGTGTCTTGCTGCTCGGTATTTCCGTGCTCATTAGACGATGTGTTGCTTCAATGATCGGGTGAGTATGTAAGGGAGAGCTCGATTTGAGAATGAAAACCTCACTTTATAACGAAGTTCGTTCTGAAAGTAATATGTTTTCTGCATGGCGACATGTTAAAGAGAGTGCGCTTCGCTCAAGCAATCATGATATTCAGGCAGAAGCGATCAATTTTGAAACTGACCACCAGAGATATTTAAAGACCATTATCACCCAACTGAGACAAAAAAAATTTAAATTCGACCCTGTTAAAGGCGTTTTGAAAGACAAACGTAAAAGACAAAGAGAAGGAAAAGATCCGCGCCCGATAGCTATTGGAAGTATCAAAAATAGGGTGGTTGCTCGCGCAATTTTACAAGTTCTCCAACCACGCAACTCGGCGTTGACTAAAAATAGTTCTACAGCGATACAAGATGTCCGATTAGGCAAGATAAACAAAATAAATAATTCTCTTTATGGTGTTGGTGGTCTACTCTCCCCGTATGGTGGTGTCCGCCCTGCAATTAATTTAATAAATGATGCGATTAAAAACGGATGTGAGTATTTCTATAAATCAGATATAAAAGCATTTTTCACAAAAATTCCTGTCGATACAGTTGTTAATATCGTAAGAACAGAAACAAACGATATCGAACTATCTGAATTATTCAAAAAAGCACTCAGTGTTGAACTAAGCAACGAAAAAGAATTAAATTCTTACACTTCCCTTTTTCCTCACAATGGGATTGGTGTAGCGCAGGGTTCTTCTTTATCCGCGTTTGCAGGAAATGTTTTATTATATGATTTTGATCATGAAATAAATAAAATGAATGTTACTTGTGTGAGATACATTGACGATATATTAATGGTTTCCAAAAATGAATCTGACCTACTCAAAGCATTTTCATATGCCAAATCACAACTTGTTAATCTTGGATTCGATTTATACGAACCTGACAAAAATAATAATAAAGCCGAAACTGGAAAATGTTCTAACGGCATTAACTTTCTCGGTTGTACATTGCAAAAAAACCGATGTGTTCCTAGCGCTCAATCTATCAAAAACTTAAAAAAAGAAGTAAGAGAAATATTTTATATATCGTTAAAACACATACGTGAATATCTACAAAAGGATACTGACTTAAATAAATTCTATACTAAATCTTATGTCGTAGATAAAATAGGAAAAAAATATTACGGTTGGGTGAAGTCTTTTAGTTTTTGCACAGAAAAAAACATATTTACTCAATTAGACGATTTTATGAGCGAAAATCTTACTCAGTATCATTACAAAATAGAACGATATTTAATAAACGCGTCAAAATTTAAAAGGATGATTGTATTCGGCATTCCATCAGGTGAATATTTATATGAACCGAAAAAATAAATTGCAAATATTTTTTCTTTATTCCCAAACATATAACATTTTTAATGTCGTTGATTTAACATGCCATTGAGGAAACCTGTTCTTCAATGGCATTTACAATATTCTCGAATATTCGGTTTATTTTATTCCCACTCGATGGTTCCCGGTGGTTTGGACGTAATATCATAGACGACGCGATTGATGCCGCGCACCTCGTTAATAATGCGGTTTGCAGCTTGTGCCAGAAAATCCATATCGTAATGATAAAAATCGGCTGTCATTCCGTCGACCGAGGTCACAGCTCTTAGTGCGCAAACATATTCATATGTTCGCCCGTCACCCATGACACCCACCGTTTGTACCGGAAGGAGAACAGCAAAAGCTTGCCAGATTTTATCATAAAGGCCGGCTTTGCGAATTTCATCAAGATAAACGGCATCCGCCTCACGCAAAATATCGAGTTTTTCTCTGGTCACTCCACCGGGGCAACGAATAGCAAGGCCGGGACCAGGGAAAGGATGACGCCCGATAAATTTTTCCGGCAAGCCAAGCTCACGTCCTAACGCGCGAACTTCATCTTTGAAAAGTTCGCGTAACGGTTCAACCAGTTTCATATTCATGCGTTCCGGCAAACCGCCAACATTGTGGTGACTTTTGATGGTAACCGAGGGACCACCTGAAAATGACACGCTCTCGATTACATCCGGATAAAGTGTACCCTGTGCTAAAAATTCTGCACCACCAAGCTTTTTGGCTTCTTTTTCAAAAACTTCGATAAACAGGCGGCCGATAATCTTGCGCTTCTTTTCGGGGTCGCTCACCCCTTCAAGCGCATTGATAAAAAGATCGGATGCGTCAACATGAACAAGCGGAATATTATAGGTCTCGCGAAACATCGAGACGACCTCTTCAGCTTCATTTTTGCGCATCAAACCATGATCGACAAAAATGCATGTCAACTGATTGCCGATGGCTTCATGAATAAGCACCGCCGCAACGGACGAATCAACGCCGCCTGAAAGGCCGCAGATAACGCGCCCCTTCCCTACCTGCCGGCGAATGGCAGATATGGCCTGTTCGCGATAGGTTTTCATCGACCAATCGCCTTTGATACCGGCGATATTGTGGACAAAATTTTGCAAAAGACGGGCGCCATCCAAGGTATGAACAACTTCCGGATGGAATTGCACGGCATAAAAATGGCGTTTTTCATCAGAAATCGCAGCAAAAGGCGCACCTTTAGAGGTGCCGATAACCTTGAAGCCTTCCGGCAAGGCGGTGACCCTGTCACCATGGCTCATCCAGACCTGATGATGGGTTCCTTTTTTCCATATGCCTTGAAAGAGAGCGCTATCTGCTTCAACGGTAAGATCTGCACGCCCGAACTCGCGTTCATGCCCTGCTTCGACTTTGCCGCCAAGTTGCGCGCACATTGTCTGTTCGCCATAACAGATACCAAGAACAGGAATTCCCGCATCGAATATTTCTTGGGGTGCTCTGGGCGAGCCTATATCAACGGTCGAATGGGGCGAACCGGAAAGAATAACCGCTTTCGGCTGGATACGCTTGAAAGCTTCTGCCGCAGACTGGAACGGAACGATTTCGGAATAGACACCGGCTTCACGCACACGGCGTGCAATAAGCTGGGTTACTTGCGAACCGAAATCTATAATCAGAATTGTGTCGGGATGTGTTGTGCTCATAAAAAGCCTTTAAAGAGTCTTTTAAAGAAATGCAATCGGGTGTCACACAAGAAAACAGGTTTTTAAACCGTAAAGCTTGCGAAATAATGGCTTGTTATTTTGATAGCCCGTCAATTTCATTTTTACGGTTTTTCCAGCACCTTATTGAGCAGCTTCAGCGCATTTGCCAGTTTTTCATCAACAATATGCAAATATTGGCGCCAATCCATTGCATGCTCCAGCTCCTTTTGACCATCGGATATACCGCGCAATCCGAACAAAGGAACATCGAATGTCTGGCAGCTTCGCAACACGGCATAGGTTTCCATATCTACCATATCGGTTTTTATATTTTTATAGCCATCACCCGAGACTACGTTGCCGCCGGTCGATAAGCTTGCAGACGGGAAATCGGGTATGAGTGTGGGCATGTCTAGAGTCGCGGGCAGATCAAGAAAAGGGGTGACCCCCTTTTCAACACCCAGTACTGTCGCATCCATATCGCGCCAGCTCACAGACGACACCTGATAAACTTCTGTTTGTTTAAGCTTTTGTGAGCCACTTGAACCGAGAGAGACAACAAGATCGGGCAAGCGGTTCCCGTTTTTCATAGAACTTAAAATTTTTGTTGTATGGATGGCAGCCTCAATTGGCCCCACGCCGATAATGTGCGGTTTAATGAGCTTTTTGAGGTGCTCGCCATATTCGAGTTCGGTTGCCATCAAAAAAAGAACCGATTTTTCACCCCACATGCTTGACCTCGTCATTATATTTAACGTTTTTCAAGAACCGATATAAAAAAGCCGTCTGTATCTGTACTTGCCGGAGATAAAACCAGCCCATGTGCAGGAAAAACCGGTTTTGGTGCATCTTTCCCAAAATGTTGCTTCCACAAATTTTTCATGTCGATTTCTTTAAATTGCGAATTCTCGGCAAGAAAAGCCGTTATCTGTTTGTCATTTTCGGAAGAAAGAAGCGAGCATGTAATGTAAACGAGGTGACCGCCAACTTTAAGATAAGGCAAAGTTGCATTCAAAACGGTTTTCTGTTCTGCAATACGGCGTTCAAGCTGGCCGTCTGTCAAGCGCCATTTGGCATCCGGACGGCGGCGCCATGTTCCCGTACCCGTGCAAGGTGCATCAAGCAGCACAATATCCATTTGCCCTTTTAATGCGTCAAGTTCACTTATATTGACGTGCGGTTGAACATTGCGCACACCGGAGCGGCGAAGACGTTCAAAAATTGGAGCAAGGCGGGCTTTTTCCGCGTCATAACAGTGAATTTGACCACGGTTTTCCATATCCGCCGCCATAGCCAATGTTTTTCCACCAGCGCCGGCACAATAATCAAGCACTTGCATGCCGGCTTTTGCTCCGGCAAGTCTTGCCACGATTTGCGATCCCATATCCTGCACTTCAAAATAGCCTTTTTGGAAGGGCGGCTCTGCCTGTACATTGGGGTGCCGTTTCAATTTCTCGATCGATGGAATGCGTAAAGCACTGTCGAACCATGAGACCGGTTTGGCACCTGTTCCCGCCAGTTCACGCACAATCTTTTCGGGTTTTGCCTTCAAGCGGTTCACTCGTAAATCAAGTGGTGGGCGTTTTGCCAATGCGACAGCTTCGTCAAGCCAATGGGAGCCGAAAATATCCTGAAATAAAGGAACACACCATTGCGGCAGGTTTCCCCGAATATAATCGGGTGCTTCGTTAATATTTTTTGTGAACCACGCATTGTGGTGGTGTTCACTCAATGGTTCCGGTGCAAAACGGTCACCTTCCAGAGCATGATCAAGTTCTTCCAGCGAAAGTCCGCCATCTTCCAACAGTGCACCGAATGCCGTGTCATGAGGATCATCGCTATCCATACGCCATTCAAGCAAATAGCGTTCCCGCAAGGCGTCATAAACAATATTGCCGATTGCAGCCCTATCACCAGCGCCGGCAAATCTATGTGAAAGCCCCCAATCTTTAAGTGCTTCCGCAGCCGGACGCCGACGCGATTTGATATCCTGCAATACTTCAATTGCCGCCTGAAGGCGCCCACCCAGTCGCATAGTTTTTTCAATTCCTGCTTGATGTTCCAGCACAGGGAATAAACGAATTTATTGAAAAGGAAAACCGTTCATGAAAAAAAAGATGATGTTGATAGCTTTATTTATATCACACGTTAGAAAAATGGAATCCGGCAGTTTTGTGAAATAGAAAAATAGCAGGGCTTGAACAGTCGAGACTTAAGCACACAAAAAATGTCCAACATTGATAAGGATTTTTCCAACGGAATACGTTGAAAAATTGCGCGATCATAGGGTGCCTTGAATTCAGGCCTTTTCAATAGTGAAAACACCGTTTTCGAAGGCAACGACTTTGACTTCAGTGCTTTCAGGAAGATCAGGCCCTTTGATACGCCATATCGTGTCATCTATGCGTATGCGCCCTTTGCCATCCTGAACAGGTTCCTCAAGAACAACTATTTTTCCGATAATCTGGTCCGTTCTCCTATTTAATAACGGCTCGTCCGTTTCACGGTCGCGGCGAAAAAAATTACGACCGATCAACACCATGATGATGGAAAATATCAGGAAAAAAATGACTTCAACTTCCCAGAAAGCGATCCATGGCAAGTTATAAAAAAGCAAAGAAACAAGTGCCGTTAAAAGAGCCCCGAGACCGAACCAAACGAAAAATACGCCCGGAAAAACGAGTTCAAGAAGGAGCAGGATAAATCCTAACACAACCCAGTTCCATGCTCCCAAGGTCATCAATAAATCAAACATCCCTGTTCTTTCTGAACGTTAGCTTTTACCTCTGATTATCTAGAGCCTTCCAGCTTGTTTAAAAATTCAACCGTTTACAAACGGTCAAGCTCCTGAGGGATTTACCATATTCCGACTGCTCATAACCGCTTGTTAAAGCTGCATATAACAACCACGAGAGAAACATCGTCTCCGGTTCTGCTTGCAACTTTATTTTTTCTGTTGTGAGGAACCGAAAACTTCTTTTGCAATGGCACCGATGCCACCAAGAGAGCCGATAAGCGATGAAGCTTCCATTGGCATCAAAACCACCTTCTGGTTATTGGCTGTACCAATAGAGGCAAGGGCATCGGTATATTTTTGCGCAACAAAATAATTGATTGCCTGAACATTTCCCTTCGCAATGGCTTCGGACAAAACCAATGTTGCTTTTGCCTCTGCTTCTGCCAGACGCTCACGCGCTTCTGCCTGCCGATAGGCGGCTTCCCGCTTTCCCTCTGCTTCCAGAATCTGTGCCTGTTTGAAACCTTCCGCCCGCAAAATATTGGCATTGCGATCGCCTTCGGCTTCGAGAACTTGCGCACGCTTGTCGCGTTCAGCCTTCATCTGCCGGCCCATAGCGTCGACCAGATCACGCGGCGGCTGGATATCTTTTATTTCAATTCGGGTCATCTTCAAGCCCCATGGATGGGCTGCTTCATCAACCACATGCAAAAGCTTTTCATTGATCGTATTGCGGTTCGATAAAAGCTCATCAAGATCCATTGAACCGACAACAGTACGAATATTCGTCATGTTGAGGTTTAGCACCGCATAATTCAAATCCGATACCTGATAGGCAGATTGGGCAGCATTCAGCACCTGAAAAAATGCTACTGCATCAACCGAAACAGTTGCATTATCGCGCGTAATCACTTCCTGAGTGGGAATATCAAGCACTTGCTCTTTCATATTGACACGTGCACCAACGCGGTCAAAAAACGGAACGATCAGATTAAGTCCCGGCATCAAGGTTTTTGTATAACGGCCGAAACGTTCGATTGTATATTGATAGCCTTGGGGAACCTGTTTAATTCCGGCAAACAATGTTGCAACAACCAACAAGACCAACAACAGTAAAGCGATATTAAAACCGACCACATTCCTCTCCTTGGGTAAATCTTAAGAACAGTGGCGGTATCGTTGCAGTTTTACCTGATCAAGGAAAGCTGCAAACAGCAGTGCTAGCCAGCTTTCCCCCGTTTAATGATCAATGCAAGTGTTTCAAAATGTCAGCAATACTTCAAATCCATCCCTGAAGTTCTCTTCGTATAAGATGGGCAATGACTTTCATGCCGTCTTCACTGTCGTTAAGACAGGGAATATGGACAAAATTCACTCCGCCATTTTCTTTGAATGTCTTTTGCGCTTCATGGCCCATTTCATCGACGGTTTCCAGACAATCAACGACAAATCCCGGATTGAAAACCGCTATCGACTTGACACCTTCTTTTGCCAGTTTTTCAACGGTCGCGGCTGTATAAGGCTGCAACCATTCCTCAGGTCCGAAGCGTGATTGGAATGACATAATGAGCTTGTTTTCGTCCATCCCAAGCCGTTTACGCAAAGCTTCCGTTGTGCGCACACACTCTTCCGGATAGGGATCGCCGCGTTTTGCGTAGGATTGCGGGATGCCGTGATAGGATGCAATGATCTTTTCCGGAATAAATTCAAGTGTCTTCAAGTGCGTTTCGACAGAATGGGCAAGCGCATCAATATAAACCGGATCATCGCTATAGGGCGGAACAGAGCGTATAGCCGGTTGATAACGACGTTTTTCAAGGCTTGCAAAAACCGCGTCGAGCACGGTTGCCGTTGTTGTGGCAGAATATTGGGGGTAAAGCGGGAAAAACAGAACTTTTTCGCACCCCTTCTCGATCATTGAGCCGAGCACTTCATCAATCGAAGGCTTGCCATAGCGCATAGCCCAATAGACGTCGACATTCGGTTCATTAAGAAGTGGACCGAGCTTTTCAGCCTGAGCACGCGTATAAGTGCGCAAAGGCGATTCATTCAATTCATAATTCCAGATACGCTTATAAAGTGCACCAGACTTTTTCGGACGTACGTTGAGAACTATTCCATAAAGAATCGGGTACCATAAAATGCGTGGCCATTCTATTACCCGTCGATCAGACAAAAATTCACGCAAATATTTGCGTACATTTGTCGAATCGGTACCTTCCGGCGTCCCAAGATTAATCAGGAGGACGCCAACTTTACTTTTTTTATTTTCCATTAAATCTCAATCTGTGAGTTCTGTATTACTAGTCTAAATTTTTCTATTAAGCGAGAATTGCGAACCGTTGCTTGATGTACACAAGAGTTGCATCGTGCTGTTCGAAACCGCGCAGTTTACGCGGGAAACTGTGCCGCGGACAATCGAGCGCATTTCGATTTCTACAAGTTGCGGATTGCGGAAGCGGTAATTTCCTTCAGAAAGCTTTTCTTTTGTATCGGAAGAACGAGTCTCGAAAATACCGTTTCTGAACGATGATACGATACCGTTTTTATCAACCCATTGGCCATCTATTCCGGTAGGAATGTTCTGCACCGAAGGGCGCTGACCGTAATTTTGTGAAAGATTGCAAGCTGAAAGGGCAAATGCCATTGCAGTGAGACAAAGAGTGGGCGCAATACGTTTCATCTGGTTTGCTCCAATAAACCGCGACCAAGCGGAAAAACAACAACTGAAAAAAGCTGTAACAACATGTTATGGTTCTATCAATATGTCGGTTTTGATGGAAATCAACGGAAAACCATTTTTTTTGAAAAAAATTCTCTTTTCTGTTGCATGTAATCACCAGATTGATAGTAGTTTTCCGCTTGCGGGGCAAACGAGGTATACCTATGTTTTGCAACCAAACTCCTATCCATGCGTTTTCGTCATCACAAAGGAGATGATGAAAGCAATGATGGGTCCTATACTAGTAGCAGCCGAAGACTATGGTAAACGAGCCAACACTTCTTCCATACTTCGCGCTCTCGGTTATCGTGTAATTGAAGCGGAAAACGGACTGCGCACACTTGATCTGTTGCGCAGACGCCGTAACATTTCATTTGCATTGGTCGATTTGATGATGAGTGACCTTGGCGGAACCGATCTCATTTCTACAATTCGGGTTACCGGATTTGCCGCACCACTCGTTGTTATGTCGGATGTCGAGAATGAAGAGCTTCTTCAGAAAAGTCTGAAAGCTGGCGCTGTCGATTATCTCGTTTATCCGATTACATCGCTCAGACTCAGCGTGACACTGGGCAATCTGTCGATCAACAATACCTATGAACGCGAAGTGCATTACATTCGTCGCCAGCAGGAAAACCATTTGCGTTTTTCCGATCTTTACGCAAACAGTGAAGCGATGAAAGAGCCTTTCGAGCAGGCAAAGCAAGCTGCTTTGTCAACCAAAAATCTTCTGATTGAAGGTGAAAAGGGAACCGGAAGAGAAACACTTGCCCGCGTTATTCACCATGAAAGTCCTTATGCAACGGGCAAATTTGTTCGCATCCAATGCGTGCCGATTTCCGACCCTGCGCAAGATAGTAAAAAGTGGGAGACAAAAATTCTGCCACACATCCATTCGATTGATCACGGGACAATTTGTCTTTGCGAAATTGACCGTCTGGAAATCAATCAGCAGAAACGGTGGATCGATTTCCTGAAAAAACGCAAGGAAGCGGAAAAAGACAGCGAACCCAAGTTCCGTCTGACGGTTATTTCGACGTCCCGTCTGCAAGGGTTGGTGGAAGACGGTCTGTTTTTGAAGGAGTTTTATGATCTCTTGCGAGAGTGTCACGTTATCGTGCCCCCCCTTCGTGAGCGGCGTGATGATTTTTCCGATATTGCCCAGCGCGCTATCGAACATATTGTTGTTGAAAGTGGTCAACCGCATGTGCATGGCGTGGCAGGTTCGGCATTGTCACTTTTGCTGCAACATGACTGGCCGGGAAATGTTGGTGAGCTGGAGAATGTGCTCTTTCGCGCGGTCCTGTTAAGTCAGGGGCCGTTATTGACAATCCGTGATTTTCCGCAACTTACGGGAAATCAGGTTACGGATTTCAGAAGTAATGTGCCAATTGATACAGCCGAAAAAAATAGCCGTTATAGTATTCAGCTTATTGATGATAACGGGCAAATCCGTGCTTATAACGAACTCGAACGCGAGATTATAGAACGCACAGTTCACCATTATCGTGGTCGGATGAGTGAGGCAGCCCGGCGTCTCGGCATTGGTCGTTCAACTCTTTATCGGAAACTCGACGAATACCACGCCGAGAACCAGAAGGAGTCGGAAGCACTGCGTCGCGCCAGCTGAACGGGGCACGAAAGTCGAGCTGATCTCTAGATCCTACGACTTCACTTATAATCTATCTGTATGGCGGCAGTTGATCGACTGTCGCCATATTTTTTCTGTCCAGTTGTCGGAATGAAAAGCCAATAGATATCTCTATCCGGTTCAAACTAAGTATTAAGTAGAGAAAGTTGCAGGCTTTTGCCCCCACATGAGAAATAAACTGTTTTTCTGACAAACGAAGCAGTTCGCCAGTTCCGTAGTTCTTTCATTGACTGAAAAAAAGAAATGCATTCTGCATTCAACGAGCAAAATAAATTTTGAAGAAAGTCTACACGGCCTTTTAATTGATAGTCGGCCTCAATTTCTCATTTGATTGCTGGATGCCGATTTTTATCGCGAATATAAAAAACATAGGTAATCCAGCTGATCGGATCATTTTTTAACAATGAAGAAAGCCTGAAGAATTTAAAAAGTCGAAATTCGGAAAATATAAAATCGGATGGTCTGAAATTTCTCATTCATCCATTTTTTATCATCTGCAAAATTCCAACCCCCTTTTACTCACGGCGCGTAGTGTTTGGCTTTTTTTTAAGAAAAATTCGTTTTGACCACGAAATTCTCCTGCTATTAGCTAACCGGATAAAAGACAATGAAGCTTTATCCGAATTCTTTTGAAAATTCT
Source organism: Bartonella sp. W8151 (assembly GCF_016100385.1). Taxonomy (NCBI): domain Bacteria; kingdom Pseudomonadati; phylum Pseudomonadota; class Alphaproteobacteria; order Hyphomicrobiales; family Bartonellaceae; genus Bartonella; species Bartonella sp. W8151. The sequence goes on along the minus strand of NZ_JACFSO010000003.1, from coordinate 202,784 downwards.
TCGCCCTGTCAAAAACAAGTCTGGCAACATGTGCAAGACTTGTTTTCAGCCTATTCAATCCCAATATTCAACTTGAAGCGGCAAGATGCTGCGCAGGAATATGTCAATAAAAAGAAAAAATTAACCATCGTAACAAAATGTTACTGAATTTTTGATATTTGTTCTCTTCTGTGGCATTTTTGCCATGGTATAGTCGTATTTGATCAGCATCATTGTTTGCTGGGTCACATATAAAGCTGCTGTTAACCATTCTGGGTTAGGCTTTACTAACTATAAGCCGATTTCAGATGGTCGGGGAGCGAGTTAATTAAACACCACGTTTTTGATTATCGCGTCTCATCCGCGGGTAACAGGGCAGGTTTTACGAATGGTGGTTGACGGTTTGAAAAATTCATTTTGGACATTTCGTCGTTTGTCATTGGCCTTTATGGCAATGGGTACAGCTTTGTCCTTTATGTTGGCACCGGTAGCAGCAAAGGCTGAAACTAGGTCTTTGAAACTCTATTACGTCCATACAGGTGAAAAAGCCGAAATCGTTTTCAAACGTGATGGCAAATATGATCCGGCCGGTTTGAAGCGGCTGAACGTTTTCTTGCGCGATTGGCGTCGTAACGAGCCAACAAATATGGATCCACGTCTGTTCGACCTTATCTGGTCTGTCTACCGCACCAGCGGATCGCGCGAATACATCAATGTCGTATCAGCATACCGTTCACCGGCTACCAACAATATGTTGCGTTCTCGCTCGCCCGATAGTGGCGTTGCCAAAAACAGCCAGCATACACTTGGCCATGCAATGGATTTCTATCTACCTGATGTCAATCTTGCCAAATTGCGTGCTATCGGTTTAAAACAGCAAGTTGGCGGCGTCGGCTATTATCCTCGTTCAGGCTCGCCTTTTGTCCATATGGATGTGGGCAATGTTCGCCATTGGCCACGTATGAGCCGCAGCGAATTGATGGCTTTGTTCCCCGATGGAAAAACCATGTATATCCCGAGCGATGGCAAACCGCTTGCCGGCTACGACCAGGCAAAGGCCGAATGGCTCGCCCGTCGCGGTGCACCGGTTGTCTATGCCAGTGCAACAACCTCAACACAAAAACATGGGTTTTTCAGTTCTCTGTTCGGACGTAAAAACTCCGACGAACAAGTTCCTTCTCAACCGTCAAGAGTACAACCTAAGGCTCCGGCTGTAGCAGAGGAACCACAAACAACAGTCGTTTCGTTACCTAAAAAAGATGCTCCGCTTCCTGAATCTTCACCATTGCGAGCCAATGGTTTGAAACCGGCGCCCGAGGAAGAAAAGACAAACGAAGCACCGGTTATGGCCTATGCCAATGTGCCTGTACCGACGTTCAAGCCTGATGAAGGTGAGGAAGAGGAAGGCGCTGTCAAGGTTGCAAATATTCCTTTACCCGAAGCAAGACCTTTGCGTCAGGATGAAGCCGACAAGGTTGCTCTTGCTATTGCCAATAATGGTGCAGGATCGGGTAAACCAACCGATAACGTCCCCGGTGATGATCTGACAGCGCTCATTGAAGCCAACGAGATCATAGCTGTACCGGATGATGATTATGAGGAAGATGATGATTATGCCGATGCCGATGAAGCACAATCACCCGATAAATCTACGGTTGCAGCAGTAGAGACGGAAAAAGCTGCCGAAACACCTAAAACTGCCCCGAAGGTCGATCGTCCGGCGACAGATGACCTCAAAAATATTATTGCTGAAAACAAAGCACCGATTACTGTGAAGGATGCCAGTTCTATTGCTCCTGACGAGGAATTGCGTAAAGTGCCTAATGTGGTCTTTGTCTCCGGTCTTGAGAAAAAGCAGGAAGTCTCCCGGGTTGCAGAACTCAGCGGTCGTGCAATCGACTTCCATGCTGTTGCACGTATCAACGACACATATTGATTTTTCCTCTTCGGTATTTCACACTTTATCAATATGAGCCTTATCCGGTTTTATTCCGGATAAGGCTTTTTCTTTTTCATCTTTTTCTCTTGACCTTCCCATGAGGGTAACCATTATCTCTTGATGTGAAAGGTGCGTTTCATGACAACAACTTCACAAACGGAAGAAAACAGTCAATCTCCGGCAAAAGACAAATTTCATATAGAGCTTGATATTGAAGGGATGACGTGTGCATCTTGTGTTCGCCACGTCGAAAAGGCTTTAAAAAAAGTTGAAGGCGTAGACAATGCTGTCGTCAATCTGGCAACAGAAAAGGCTGACGTTACGAGCCGGAATAAACTTGGCATTGACGAGCTTGTGCATGCTGTCGAAAAAGCCGGCTATGAAGTGGGTTACCAACCGGTTGACCTTGATATTGATGGGATGAGTTGCGCTTCTTGTGTGCGGCGCGTTGAAAAGGCACTTCTTTCTGTAGACGGGGTAAAGAGCGCTGTTGTTAATCTCGCAACAAACCGCGCCCACGTCGAGATGCTCAAAAACGTGACGACAATTGATGCGCTGGAGAAAGCTGTTGCAAAAGCCGGTTATGGTGCAAAGCCGGTCGATAATCGTGAAGAAGTCGACAGACAAGCTGTCGAGGCGCATAAACTTGGCCGCTCTCTGGTTATAGCTCTTATTCTGACCATTCCGGTTTTTGTTCTCGAAATGGGCGGCCATATCATACCGCCCTTCCATCATTTTGTTATGACCACCATCGGCATGTTCCCTTCCCGCCTCGTCGAATTCATTTTGACAACGCTGGTTCTGTTCGGCCCCGGTTGGCGGTTTTTCAAATCCGGCATTCCCAATCTCTTTCGTGCGACTCCGGATATGAACTCGCTTGTTGCTGTCGGCTCATTTGCCGCATGGTCATATTCGACCGTTGCAACCTTTGCCGGTGCTTATATGCCGGAAGGTACTAACAATGTTTATTTCGAGGCAGCGGCCGTTATCGTTACCTTGATCCTGCTTGGCCGTTATCTTGAAGCGGGCGCACGTGGACGCACCAGTGAAGCTATCCGTATGCTTGCCGGTTTGAAACCGAAAACAGCACGCGTTTTAAGAGATAACGAAGAAACAGATGTAGCGCTTAATGATGTTGCTGTCGGCGACATTATTGTGATGCGGCCGGGAGAAAAATTCCCTGTTGACGGTTCTGTCACAAGCGGCAACTCGAATGTTGATGAATCCATGATGACGGGCGAACCTTTGCCCGTTGCCAAAAAAGAAGGCGACAAAGTTTATGGCGGAACTGTCAACGGTAATGGCTCCTTGACATTTCGTGCTGAAAAGATCGGTGGCGATACACTTATTGCACAAATCCAGAAAATGGTCGAAGACGCACAAAGTGCAAAACTACCCATTCAGGCTCTGGTCGATAAGGTAACCGGCTGGTTTGTCCCCGCTGTTTTTGCAGCGGCAATTGTTACGTTTTTTATCTGGTTTTTTGTCGGCCCTGCCCCGCAATTTCCGCATGCTCTTATTGCCGGTGTATCGGTACTCATCATCGCTTGCCCTTGTGCAATGGGGCTTGCAACCCCGACATCCATTATGGTGGGCACAGGTCGGGCAGCCACTCTCGGTATTTTGTTCCGTCGCGGCGATGCGTTACAAGCATTGCGTGATACCGATATTGTTGCTTTTGACAAAACCGGCACACTGACGGTCGGCAAACCGGTATTACATAAAATAATCGCAGCCAAGGGATTTGATGAAAGACAAACATTGGCGGATGTTGCTGCGGTGGAACTACGCTCCGAACACCCGATTGGCGAGGCTTTGAATGAAGCTGCGAAAAAGGCCGGAATAATCCTTTCGACTGTTGAAGAATTCAATTCCAAACCCGGATTTGGTATTTCCGGCAAAGTTAATGGACGGGAAGTCATTATCGGGGCCGACCGTTATATGAACGAGATAAATGTCGATATCTCCGGTTTTGCCAAAGATGCCGCGATTTTCGGCAATGAAGGCATGACGCCCTTTTATGCCGCGATAGACAATAAGGCGGCTGCAATTTTTGCCGTTGAAGATCCCGTCAAACAAAATTCGGCAAAAACAGTTTCCGAACTTCAAAACATGGGCATCGCAACAGCGCTTGTCACAGGCGATAACCGTAACACAGCAAAGACAATCGGCTCAAAACTCGGTATCAGCGAAATCGTCGCTGAAGTGCTTCCGGCAGGAAAAGTGGATGCTGTGAAAAAAATAGGGAAATCCGGGCGACGGGTCGCCTTTGTTGGTGATGGCATCAATGATGCACCGGCACTTGCCGCTGCCGATACCGGCATTGCCATTGGGACCGGTGCCGATGTTGCTATTGAAAGTGCCGATGTTGTTTTAATGTCGGGCGATCCGACAGGCGTGGTCAATGCGATTGCCATTTCAAAAGCAACAATTCGCAACATCAAGCAGAATTTGTTCTGGGCATTCGGTTATAACGTTTTGCTCATTCCTGTTGCTGCCGGAATTTTTTATCCGGTCTGGGGCGTACAATTATCGCCAATGCTATCCGCCGCGGCTATGGCAATTTCAAGTGTCTTTGTGCTTTCCAATGCATTGCGTTTGAAACGCTTCAAACCCCGTTTGTAGGCTAACGGTGTTTTCGCCAATCTTCTTGCAAAATCCGGTCGCTCTTGACCGTTCATCATATCGGATGAAAAGTTTTCAAGCGAATTGGATGATGACGAGAGCATTGACAAGAAGCACTGGGATAGATGCGAATTAAGTCTGTCACTCGCATTCGGTTCGTACAGCCAAAATAATCATGCCGGAATGACGGGTGAAGTTGACACTCACAAAAAATTGTATCACCAAACCACTGTGCATTACCGGAAACGATTTCACGGTGGATAAACAGAAGTGCTTATTCCTTTGGAATAAATTTTCAATCCTTTAAAAAAATTATCGCAAAATACAAAAATCAATCATAATATTTTGAAATATCATTGCAATTTATTACGCTTGGCGCGAAAGTGGCAAAAAAATTGCCCACCCATAGAGAGAGTAAAAAGAATGGCAAAACACTGCGATGAAGCAACAATAGATCGTGTTTGTGAAGAATTGAAAGCGGCTTTCGGAGATAGGTTCAGCCGCAATCTTTCTGTCCGTCAGGCTCATTCCCATAATGTGACCGCACTTTATCAACAAGCCCCTGATGGCGTTGTTTACGCGACCAACAAAGACGATGTTGTAAAAATCGTAAAAATTTGCGCAGAATACAAAATGCCCATTATTGCCTTCGGAGCCGGAAGTTCCATTGAAGGGCAACTCAATGCCCCCAAGGGTGGCATCAGCATCGATTTTTCAAAAATGGATCAAGTTGTTTCGTTTTCACCTGAAGATATGACCATTACTGTCCAACCCGGCATTACCCGTGAAACATTAAACAGCTGGTTACGCGACAGCGGTCTGTTCTTCCCGATTGATCCCGGTGCCGATGCATCTATCGGTGGGATGGCTTCGACACGTGCATCCGGAACCAATGCCGTACGCTACGGCACGATGAGAGAAGCTGTTTTAAGTGCTGAAGCGGTTATGGCAGATGGAAGGATTATCCGCACAGCAAGCCGCGCAAAAAAATCGGCTGCAGGCTATGACTTGACGCGGCTTCTCGTCGGCTCTGAAGGGACACTCGGCATTTTCACCGAAATTACATTGCGTCTGCATCCGGTTCCGGAAGTCGTTTCGTGCGGTGCTTGCACTTTCCCGACTGTAACCGATGCCTGCAATGCGGTTATTGAGGCAATTCAATGCGCCATTCCTTTAGCCCGTGTTGAACTTCTCGATGAATTTATGACAAAAGCCTGCAATGCCTATTCTGGATTAACTCTTGATCCTCTTCCCACACTTTGTGTCGAATTTCATGGAGATAAAACCAGTGTTGCAGCACAAGTTTCACTGTTCGGTGAGATAGCAGCAAGTCATGGATCAAAAGATTTCAAACATTCGACCGATCCTGACAAACGAGCCGAACTCTGGAAAGCGCGCCACGAAGCCTTCTGGGCAGCGCAGGCAAGCCTTCCCGATTGCGATGTTTTTTCAACAGATGCCTGTGTGCCTATTTCTAGGCTTGCAGATTGTGTGGGCGAAACACAAAAAGATCTTCAGGAGCATCACCTTATCGGGCCAATGGTTGGTCATGTGGGGGATGGAAACTTCCATGTTCTTCTTGCCTATCACAAGGGAAACAAAGAAGAAGAAAAGAAGGTCTACGAATTTTCGGAAAGATTGTCCGAACGAGCAATTTCGATGGACGGAACTTGTACAGGTGAACACGGCATCGGGCAGAGAAAAGCAAAATATTTGAGGCTGGAACTGGGAGATGCTGTCGATTACATGCGAGCTATCAAAAAAGCTCTCGACCCCGATAATATTTTCAACCCCGAAAAATATGGATTTGAAGACTATTGATATTAAACGGTGAAGTGGCAACTTTTACGAAGACTTCGAAACGGCAGTCATAAGCGTCACTTCATTCCGGTATATTAGAAAACAAATCCTTTCTTGTCGGCTGCCTATTTTTAATTAAATGGGCAGCTTTACTCTATTTTTTAAGGTTATTTTTTCGGAATTTTATTCTGGTTTGGTGATCTTTGAAATTTCAAAATCTATGTAACGCAATCTAATACCGGCTATTAAAACTCGTTATCATCTTAAGCTACCTCAAATGTTTCTGTTTTTCATTCTTCATGAATAGTAACAAAGCGATGTTTCGATAAGCGCACCATCTCATTACTCCAACGTCGCGCAAAATATGACGATAGCAGCACTTGATCGAATTTTCCGAACAAAAAATTTTTCACTTAAATATATGATATTAAACGGTTTTATAAAATTTTATAATGTATTTTAATGTAAAACAAAAATACAATAAAAATATATTATGATAAATTTGAATAATAAATCATGTAAAAGAATATTTTGATTGAAAAATGATATTAAAACGTGCGAACTTATCACATTAGCTATCCAATACAGGGAGAGGAGTGTAGAGAATGGCTAGACTAGATCAGAAGACCGTAGATCAAGTGTGTAAAGAATTAGAAACGGCCTTTGGCAATCGTTTCAGCAACAATCTTTCAGTTCGCGATACCCACTCGCACAATGAAACAAAATTGCGGCACGAAGTGCCTGATGGCGTTGTTTATGCATTGTCAAAAGATGATGTGGTCAAGACGGTCAAAATTTGCGCCCGTTATAAAATGCCGATTATCGGTTTTGGCGTCGGCAGTTCTCTTGAAGGACAATTGAATGCTCCTGTAGGTGGTATCAGTATCGATTTTTCAAAAATGGATCAGGTTGTATCTTTTTCGCCTGAAGATATGACCGTCACAATACAACCGGGTATTACACGAGAAACACTGAACAGCTGGTTGCGTGATAGCGGTTTGTTTTTTCCAATTGATCCCGGCGCGAATGCATCAATCGGTGGTATGGCATCAACCCGCGCATCGGGTACCAGCGCTGTTCGCTATGGAACAATGAGAGAGGCTGTTTTATGTGCTGAAGCAGTTATGGCTGATGGTCGCCTCATCCGCACAGCAAGTCGCGCAAAAAAATCTGCCGCCGGTTATGATCTGACACGGCTTCTCGTTGGCTCGGAAGGCACGCTCGGGCTTTTTACCGAACTCACAATAAGGTTGCATCCGATACCTGAAGTTGTCTCGAGTGGCATTTGCACCTTTGCAACAATTGGAGACGCATGTAATACCGTCATCGAATCCATCCAGTGCGCTATACCCTTTGCACGTGTCGAATTGATGGACGAGTTCATGGTCAAGGCGTGCAACGCCTATTCCGGTTTAACTTTGGAGCCACGCCCGACGCTTTGCGTCGAGTTCCATGGCGACGAGGCAAGTGTTGCAAGCCAGGCTGCCACGTTTAGCGAAATTGCCTCGGCCCATGGTTCGAGCAATTTTCAGCAATCGACCGACCCGGAAAAACGGGCCCAACTTTGGAAAGCCCGCCATAGTGCGTTATGGGCTGCCGAGGCAAGCTTGCCCGAATGCGATGTATTTTCTACAGATGCCTGTGTGCCTATTTCGCGCCTTGCCGATTGTGTCACCGAAACGCAAAAAGACCTGAAAGAACATAATCTGATCGGCCCCATCATCGGTCACGTCGGTGACGGTAATTTTCATGTTTTTGTGGGGTACCCGAAAGATAACGAGAGGGAAGAAAAACGCATCTATGAATTTACCGAAAGGCTGTCGGAACGGGCCATATCAATGGGAGGCACTTGCACAGGTGAACATGGCATAGGACAACGCAAGATAAAATATTTGCGTATGGAACTTGGAGACGCCGTCGACTTCATGTGGACAATTAAACAGGCTCTCGATCCTGACAATATTCTCAATCCCGGGAAATATGGTTTTCCAGAAAATTGACTAGCACGACAGCATTGTTGTGCTCTTCATCATGCGCCGCATACAATAACGTTACTTGCGGATGTTTCTTCAGGGAAGAAAGAAAAAGTTCGATCGCTTCCAATTGACCATCGAGTTCGGAAATATATCGGTTTTTGAATTCTTCCCATTTGGCAACATCATGGTTGAACCAATGACGCAACTCATTGCTCGGTGCCAATTCCTTTTGCCAATCATCAATATGGGCTTTTTCCTTGGAAAGCCCCCTTGGCCAGAGGCGATCAATCAAAACCCGCCAACCATCATTTTCCGAATATGGTTCATAAACCCGTTTGATAGTTATCTTCATTCTGTTTTATTCCGGTAGTGTTTTGAATACCATTATTCAAAATAGTGCATCTTCAAAAAGATCAAAAGCTTTAAATATTATAAGACGCTTAACGATATTCCCCTACTAGAATTTTTCCTGGATTTTTCTCGACCGACAGCACAGTTGAATCGGCTTATTAAGAGCCATTGGAATTGCGCAATTTTCCCTCACATTAGCCCCAGCGGCACATCTCTTACTACTTTTCATAAAAGCGACAAAACATCCAAAGCAACGTTTTTATTTTATATATACGAAAAATTGAATACGAAAATCATCAAAAAACATAATTTAAATTTTGACAATATTGACATAACATATCACTTGCATGATTATTTTAAATCGAATGAAATTTATTTTATGGAGGTGTCAAATAAAAATCGTTTTTTAAACCTAAGATAGTCATTTTAGTTACTTTAATTCAGAGTAAATCAAGTTAAATTTGAGTATTTTACTACGTCTGGAACGGCAGGGATAGCTATCGGGCTGAAATTGGAACGGTATCAGAGGAGAGCAACCGTTTCGCGCCTTGTGCCCCCCCCCCGTGAGTGACACTGATTACAAGTAACAATATCTGACTGAATTTGAAAATCATTCCTGTCACGGAGGAGGAGCCGTCATGGATAAAGAAACTATTGCCCGGATAGAGGCGAGCCCCGCCTATGTTACGTTGAGAAAAAAGCGCAACAGGTTGGGCGGCATTCTTACTGTTATTGCCCTTATCGTTTATTATGGCTGGATTGCACTCATTGCCTTTGACAAACAGTTCCTGAGTTTACGCATCGGTACCGGCGTCACAACGATAGCCATCCCGATTGGCATAGGTGTGATTGTTGTCATGGTGCTTTTAACTGCAATCTATATTCTGATCGCAAACAGCAGTTATGACCATTATATCGACGAGATTAAAAAGGAGGTTAAGCAATGAACCTCTTTTGTTTTTTAAAAAGGCAGCACGTCTTCGGAATAGGTACTTTCCTCATCTTTCTCTCGAACAACATCAATGCGAAAGCCGATGCCATTGGTGGAGAACTTCCCAAACAAGCCACGAACTGGTCGGCAATTATCATGTTTTTCGTGTTTGTTGCTCTGACCCTGTGGATTACCAAATGGGCTGCAAACAGAACCCGGTCACGAGCGGACTTCTATACCGCTGGCGGCGGTATAACCGGTTTTCAGAACGGTTTGGCTATTGCCGGTGACTTTATGTCTGCCGCTTCCTTTCTTGGAATTTCGGCTATGGTCATGAGCGTCGGTTATGACGGATTGATCTATGCCGTCGGCTTTCTTGTCGGTTGGCCTATTGTCATGTTTCTTGTGGCGGAAAGATTACGCAACCTCGGTCGCTTCAATTTTGCCGATGTCGCAGGGTTCCGTTTTGCAACCGCCCCGATACGGATATTTGCTGCCTGCGGGACACTTGCTGTTGTCGCTTTTTATCTGATCGCACAAATGGTTGGTGCCGGCCAGCTTATCAAACTCCTGTTCGGACTGGATTATCTTTATGCGGTAATTCTTGTCGGTGTTTTAATGATGATTTACGTGCTTTTTGGTGGCATGACAGCCACAACATGGGTGCAGATCATCAAAGCCGTATTGCTTCTTATCGGCGTCACTTTTATGGCATTCATGATCTTGTTGAAATTCAACTTCAGCTTTGAAAATTTCTTTCAGGCTGCAGTAAACGTCAAAGCGACATTGTTTGCCCAAAAAAACTCTGTTGACGCCACTTCGCCTGAAGCGGTTGCTGCCGGACAATCGATCATGTCTCCCGGTGGTTTTATAAAGGATCCGGTTTCGGCTATTTCCTTCGGCATGGCATTGATGTTCGGAACCGCCGGACTGCCACATATTCTGATGCGTTTTTTCACTGTCCCGAATGCAAAAGAAGCCCGAAAATCTGTTTTGTGGGCAACGATCTGGAACGGATATTTCTATATCGTTATCTTTATCATCGGTTTTGGTGCCATTGCACTTGTTCTCTCCGATCCGGTACTTTCAGCGCCCTTTTCAAGTGGTGCGGGGGCAGCAAATATGGCCGCGGTTATGGTCGGAAAGGCGGTCGGCGGAAATATGTTCTACGGTTTTATTTCTGCTGTGGCTTTTGCGACTATTCTGGCTGTTGTCGCAGGCCTTACTCTTTCCGGTGCAACAGCAATATCCCATGATATTTTCAATATGGTCTTAAAAAAAGGCACGGCAGCAAGCGACGTCGAACTGCGGATATCACGCATTGCTACGGTCGTCATCGGCATCATTGCCATTCTACTTGGCATTGTTTTCGAACAGCAGAACGTGGCCTTTATGGTTGCACTTGCTTTTGCTATTGCAGCATCTGCAAACTTTCCTGTTCTGCTGCTTTCCATCCTGTGGAAAAAATGTACCACACGGGGAGCAGTGATCGGGGGCTTCCTTGGACTCATATCTTCTGTCGGCCTCACAATTGTCTCGCCGGCCGTATGGGTTTCGACATTCGGTTTCTCACCGGATACGGTGCTCTTCCCCTATACCTCACCTGCCCTCTTCTCGATGATATTGGGCTTTGGCGGTGTATGGTTGTTTTCAATTACCGACAACAGCAACCGTGCACAGGAAGACCGCGCAGGCTTTCCTGCCCAACAGATCCGTTCTGAAACCGGCATAGGTGCGTCAGTCGCTTCTGACCATTAAATTGGTTCAGATTCAACTGACTTTTATTAAAAGTTCACTATTTGAAAAGGCATATAATGCTTTGTAAAAAAGGCGGTCTCTGACCGCCTTTTTCTATCAGTATTGGCATTTGAATTCACCACCTCCGATTTTCTTGGCACGTTTCAAGCTATGACAATAGATATATTGTCGATATTTGTGTGGCCTCACGCCTTTTCGTGATGTCGATAAAGTTTCAAGTTTATGACAACGGCGACGAAAATAACCAAGGCAGTTACAAAAAAGACCGGACGAACGCCGAACCACCCACCAATAAAACCGCCGCAAACAGGCCCCAGAACCTGCCCAACATATTGCGACGAAACAGAAAGCCCCAAGACAGTTCCCACAGCATCATCCGGTACGATATGACGCAAAATAGCAGTTACACAGGGAATCAGTCCACCAAGTGCCAGACCGAGCAGAAAGCGCAATACAACCAACATCCATGCGGATGTCACAAATGCTTGCGGCACGACGAGAATAATAGCTGCAATCATTGCCCAGACTAACACTTTCCAATGCCCGACGCGATCAGCGAGCCGGCCGAGTTGGGTTGCCGATAGCGCACTTCCTAATGCTGTCATTGACATAACAAGACCTGCCCAGAAAGTTACACTCGCTCCCCCTTTGGACAGAGTATTTACAAAAATTGTTATAATCGGCTCGATTGACAGATTGGCAAAGGTTAGAAGCGCTCCGGTTAGCAACATTGCGCTAACATTGTGGTTAAAGAGACTTCGCGTGAGCATGCCCTTGTTTTTTTTGCGACGCCGTTCAACAAAAACCTTATGATTTTCACTGATCGCAAATGTTGTAATGATAAAAGTTATAAAAATCAGAATACCGATAGCGACAAAACACGTTCTTATGCCGATGTAATCCGGTAAAATACCGCCAATCAAAGGACCAATAAAATTGCCAGCCATAACACCGGACGAAATAACGCCCAGTGCCCATCCGGTTTTATCTTTCGGCGTTTGCGTGGCTGCTAGAATAGTCGCTCCCGACGCATAACCTCCGGCGAGCCCCGTCAATAAACGCAATAAAACCAATTGTGAAACGCTGGTAACAAAGCCCATCAATCCGATCGAAATTGCCATGCCGAAACTTGCACGAACCAACATAAGCTTACGCCCGTAACGGTCGCCCAAACGGCCCCACAAAGGCGCGACAAGAGTTGCAGAAAAAAACGTCGCTGCATATGCAATTCCTGACCATTCCGAAATGGCTTTCGGATCACTCACTCCGATTTCTTCAACAAAAAGCGGCAAAAAAGGCAAAAGAACAGTCATCCCGACAATCGTCGTAAAGGCACCGAAAGCCGATATGATGAGATTTCGCCGCCAATGAGGCGACAATTCTTCAGTTTGTTCAACCATTTGAACGCCCAATCAATTTTGTCGTGACGATACTTCTATTGCAACGTTGAAAAGACAGAAAACAATGGCCATCCTAGGGTGAAACCCGCTTCGCCATTTATTTCTATCGTTCATCTTCCGTTCACCGGATCCTTTATTTTATCAAAGGCAGCAAAATCAAATTATTTTTTGAGATCAATAGAGGTTTGCCTTTTTACATCGGACGACAAGTCTTCAAGACTGGCCCCGGAAAGGAACAGGACATTGCGATTTTTCACTTGTTGATAAAAAGATTTTTCAAAATTGGCAAAACCTCCGGGAAAGTCATCAAACTTAAAACCGGAAGGCTGAAAAAACTGTTTTCCCAAAAAAGGATAGCGTTATTGTTACCTGTTACTGTTTGTCGCCTATAATGAATCGAGACACTATCAATTATTTTTTAAAATAGCCAATTCAGGAAATGAATAGACGACATTAGCCGATTATATTAGATTACATCGTTTTCTGGAACAAGAGAGCCTTTTCTTTGAACATTCTACATTTAGTCATCGCAATTGTTATCGTGTTTGCGTTAGCCTCTATGCTGGCTGTCTATGCTTACGGACGCTTTGCAAAAAGTGCGCGCGGCGAAAGTTCTTTTGCGCTGAAAATAGGTGGAAAAAGCACAAAAATAGACCAGAAAATCGAAGATTTGGCAAAACGTGAAAACGGGTTGGGTGTTGAAAAAGACGGGCTGTCACTTTTCATCAGTAATCTTGATGCTTTTGCCGGCCGCGCTGTCGGAACCGGACTTGCCGGACGCAGTCTTGATCTCATGTATTATATCTGGGATGATGACCTCACGGGTCGCCTTCTTTTGAAAGAGGTGATGGATGCTGCCGATAGAGGCGTTCGCGTCCGTATGTTGCTTGACGATATTAATGCACAGGGGCGTGATCCGGCCTATGTTGCGCTTGATAAACATCCGAACATAGAAATACGGATGTTCAACCCCGGACGGGCGCGAAACGGTGGTTTGAGACGCGGTCTTGAAATGGTGTTACGTGCATTAACAGTCACCCGCAGAATGCACAACAAAGCTTTTATCATTGACGGGCGCATTGCTTTTGTAGGCGGGCGTAATATTGCCGACGCCTATTTCGGAGCGGGCAAGGCCTCCAATTTTCGCGATCTTGATTTGATGCTTGTCGGGCCTTCGGTCAAAAAAGTGGAAACAATTTTCGATTCATTCTGGAACAGTGCTGTGGCACTGCCCATCCATGCCTTGGCAGTACCCAAAAAAGCCCGTGATATCAATTATTGGAAAAACAAACTCACGCAATTTCACGACTCGGAAAACGCAAAACCTTATCTTGATTATGTCCGCAATCATATGAATTTCGAACATTTCATCAAACCGCAACATAAGCTTTTTCCGGTTGTTGCGGTTGATGTTGTGTCGGATCCCCCCGAAAAAGCTCTTGGGCATAGGCCTGAAAACTGGTTGATGACAGTGTTTTCACCATTAATCGATAGCGCAAAAACCGAGCTGCAGATTACATCTCCCTATTTTGTTCCCGGAAAAGCGGGAACCGAACGGCTTTGCAAGCTCGTAAAAAATGGTGCCGACGTCCGGATACTTACAAATTCTCTGGCAGCAACCGATGTTGCTGCAGTCCATGGTGGATATGCGCCTTATCGCAAGCCACTTCTTAAAGGCGGAGCAAAACTTTACGAACTGAAGCCAGATGGTGGGCCTCATCGCTTGCGCCTGTTTGGTTCCGGTCGTGCGAGTCTTCATACCAAGGCGTTCCTGATCGACGGTAAAACAGCATTTATCGGTTCTTTCAATTTTGACCCCCGTTCAGCTTCACTTAACACTGAAATGGGAATTCTGTTTGAATGTCCCCCCATATCCGACAGATTGAACAAGCTTTTTGCTGCAGAAACAACAAAGGAAATGAGCTATCATCTTCATCTTGATAGCAGAAACCGGATTTACTGGGATTTTGTTGAAGGCGCAAAACCATGCCTCACAAAACGTGAACCGGAAAGTCGCATATGGCGAAGGGCTTTTGCCAAGCTGATTAGCTGGTTGCCTATCCAATCACAATTGTAAAAAAATAATCTGCGCGCAAAGTCTTTGATTTATCAAATTTGGCGCAAAACCGACACGTTCGTCTTGCTTGAAATCTGACTACTCAAGGAATGCAACAAAAGCATTACGAACGGATGGCAATCTTCCAAGGATTTCGGGAAATCTTGCGCTTTAATGAGGTGCGCTTCACACTATTTGAGGGCAAAATATTCTGCCTGTCCCTTAATTACATCAGGAAAGTCTGAACTCGTGCCGTCTCCACACAACCGGACAAGAAACCCGTCGCCTCTAGCGTTATAGATAATTTGGATGTAGCTGAAATCGAATAACCGGAGCGTTTCTTCTACTCTCATCCATGTTTGGTTGAAGAACCCCTGGTCTTTAACAAACGACAACCGGCATAAGCGGGAAATCGCTCCCGCAGTTCAATTTTTTCAAAGACGGAACATCAGCATATCGAATAGAATAATTGTTCCGGATTTTGCGAAAAATAAATGCTTCCAAATACCAAATAAAAATTCCTTTCGTTATCCGACAATAGATTAAATGAATTCAACTTTTTTGGTTATCGGATAGGATGAATTGCGGATTTTTAAGAAAAACAATCCAAATTAAAGTGTGATAACTCAAAATGTGATTGCCACCCCCCTTTCCAATTTTGTTCCCGCGTGTTACGAACCAGCGCCAATCCATAAGAAGCAATACGAATGTACCGCTGTACTTGGTTTCAGCGGTTGTTCGTTTTTAAAGGAATATTGGACATGGCAAAAATCATTGAAACAGCTACAGGTAGAGAAGCACTGACATTTGACGATGTGCTTTTACAGCCTGCCCATTCTGAAGTTATGCCGGGGCAAGTCGATCTTAAAACGACTGTTGCAACCGACATAGTTTTAAACTTGCCGCTCTTGTCGGCTGCAATGGATACAGTAACCGAGTCGAGATTGGCAATTGCCATGGCACAATCAGGCGGAATGGGTGTTATCCATCGTAACATGACACCAACCGAGCAGGCAGAGGAAGTCCGTCAGGTCAAGAAGTTTGAATCCGGCATGGTTGTCAACCCCGTTACCATCGGGCCGGAAGCCACGTTGGAAGAAGCAAAGGCGCTTATGGCAGCTCACGGCATTTCCGGCATTCCGGTTGTTGAGAATGGCGAAAAAGGTCCGGGACGTCTTGTCGGCATCCTGACAAACCGTGATGTTCGTTTTGCTTCCGATCCGAAACAGAAAATTTATGAATTGATGACACGGGAAAACCTCGTTACCGTTCGTGAAAATGTCCAACATGACGAGGCTAAAAGGCTTCTCCATCAAAATAGAATAGAAAAACTTCTGGTTGTCGATAATGAAGGGCGTTGCGTCGGATTGATAACTGTAAAAGATATCGAAAAATCGCGCCTCAATCCGAATGCTGCCAAAGACGCCCAAGGGCGTTTACGTGTCGGTGCGGCAAGCACTGTCGGTCGTGACGGCATGGAACGGGCAGAACGGCTTATTGATGCCGGTGTTGATATTCTGGTGATCGATACTGCTCACGGTCATTCCCAGCGTGTTCTTGACGCTGTCAAGGAAGTGAAAAAGATTGCCGGTTCAACCGCTATTATGGCCGGAAATGTCGCAACACCTGAAGCAACACAGGCACTCATCGATTGCGGAGCTGATGCCGTTAAAGTCGGCATTGGACCGGGTTCGATTTGTACAACACGTATCGTGGCTGGTGTCGGAGTTCCGCAACTTTCAGCTATCATGGGGGCTGTCGAAGTTGCTGACAAAGCAGGTATTCCGATTATTGCCGATGGCGGTATCAAATATTCAGGTGATCTTGCAAAAGCCTTGGCAGCAGGTGCCCGCGCAGTCATGATCGGTTCGCTGCTTGCAGGTACGGAAGAAAGCCCGGGGGAAGTTTATCTCTATAAAGGTCGCTCTTTCAAAGCCTATCGCGGGATGGGATCGGTAAGTGCAATGGCACGTGGTTCGGCCGATCGTTATTTTCAGGCAGATGTGCATGACGAATTGAAACTCGTGCCTGAGGGCATTGAAGGACAAGTTGCCTATAAGGGGCCTGCAGCCTCGGTTCTGCATCAACTCGGTGGCGGTTTGCGTGCTTCAATGGGCTATCTCGGTGCACCGAACCTTGAAGAATTCCGCAAAAAAGCAACATTCGTACGCATTACCAATGCCGGACTGAGTGAAAGCCACACCCATAATGTGTCGATCACTCGCGAAAGCCCGAATTATCCGAGTGCAATCCTGTAATTGCGGTTTTCGGATTTACCCCCTTGCCTGCCCCAAAAGCCGGCAAGGGGTTTTATAAATAGTTTTGCCACGGAAAACTTGTTGGCATTTCTATGTCATTGATAGCCGGTTTGATAACAAAATGGTCGCCAACTTTATGCGTATTATGGCACCAAATTATAGATCGCGAAAACGATAATCATCCGGTCATGGCAAGCGTACTACCATCGTCCCTCAAAACATTATTAATTTTATCAGTGAACACACTTTCCATCCTTGAAAGTCAGATCGGGAATTGGATGAGGATTGCGTCTCGCGGTTCACCTACCGACTGGCAATCACTCTGCAAAATAGTTTTCCGCTTTTACACTTTGAAGTTTCAGCAATGCCGTTTCTTGTTGAAACCGTGGTAAAAATAGCAATCCATATCAATTGATAAACAACAAAGCACCGGGCACGATTTGTATTACCGGCTCAACAATATTTCACACAGAATTCCAGTGCGGTTGCGCTTTATCTTCGACAATTGTTTCCGGTTTGGCAATTCACAGCCCTATTATCGTAACGCCTCCCTCCATCCCGCTTGACGAAAGGCGAACAGAACCATCCCTAATGACAAAACGGTTTCCTGCAATCAATCACATTATAAAATTCCGCGCCTGATCAAGAATTGGCACAGCCAGTGATTTTAAAAGATCAGCCAACAACTTGAAGTCTTTGCTCCGGCGTGATCGCCTTCTCCAGAAAAGACAAATATGCCGTTTCGGTGTTTCACCTTCAAAAGCAACAACGCTGATATTATCCAAACGGGCTTCCGTTGAAACAGCAATTTGCGGAATGATTGTTATGCCGATGCCATTAGCAACAAGTTGCATCAATGTTGTTAATGAGGATGCCGTAATGTCGTGACGATATCTTTTTGTCTGGCAGGCCTCAAGGCTTTGGTCCCTCAGGCAATGACCTTCTTCCAAAAGCAACAACTTGCCGGTGTCAACATCGCCTGCACGAACGTTTTTATAAACCGATTGCGGGTCATCACGAGGCAGCGCATAATAAAAATCGTCGTCGAAGAGCAATTCCGACACAAATTCATCTTCATCAAGCGGTGTTGCAGCAACAACCGCATCAATATGGCCATTGCGCAGCAGCTCAACAAGTCTATCGGTTTTTGCTTCCTGAATTTGCAGCGTAAGAGAAGGATACAAATGGCGGACCTTTGGTAATACAGACGGCAATATATAAGGTGCGACGGTCGGAATGATACCAAGTTTGATCGGATAGCTGAGCGGCGATTCATGCGCCGCTACAATGTCTCCAAGCACGGTAAGCCGCGCCAGAATATCGTTGATAATCGGAAGAAAGTTACATCCGAGCGGTGTTAATATGATGCGTTTCGATGTCCTTTCAAAAAGCGGCGAACCGGCTATTTTCTCCATCTCGGCAATTTGTACGGAGAGTGCAGGTTGCGAAATGCCCAATTTTTCGGATGCTTCACCAAAATGGCCCGTGCTGGCCAGAATCTGAAAATAACGAAGTTGTCTTACGGTAAACATGATAACTTTTTCTTATACAACAAAAAACAAAAAGCAATTGGATTTAATTTGATCAATTGAATACGATACCAAGTGTCCTGAAGAAGGACGGGACAGCACCTTGCCGGAGGGTTAGCTGCCCATTACAGAGATTGAGAGCTTGCTGTTTATTTTTCAACCTGAAATGCTTCAGGGAGGAGATTTAGCGAGCGCTCAATCTGTAACTGTATGGAGCTTTCTTCAGTTTACTTTTCTCTTCGGTCATCATGCTAATTCAGATGACCACTTGGAGGCCGAAACATTTCCCCCTATGTTTCGGTCTCTTTGCTTATTTAAATTGAGATACTCATCCCAGTCAAAAGATTTCTAAAAAATTAAATGTGAAGATGAACTATGCGCTAAAGTTCCACTTCAAGGCTTAATTCCGCTCTATCCAACGATCTTTTTCCAATCCGCTTCCGACGATAAGTGTCGGAACTTTCAGCTTTTGTATAAGGCTTCCCGGGATTGAACCATATATCAGGCTCGTTATTTTATCTTTGTTAAAGGCACTCAGAATAATCATATCAATATTGTTTTCATCGACAATTTTATTAATATTTTCGCCATCACGATCATCATCAAGAAGCAACGGGGACACCTGTATTTTCGCACTCTCGAGCTCTCTTACCAGCTTTTCAATATCTTCTGATACCGAACTTGAAGCGTATTTTGAACAGGCAAGCACTATAGTTTTACCGGAAAAAAGATGAAAGTGATTGAAATAATTGGTTATCAGCTTCCATTTGAATTCGCTATCATAGAGAAATAGTGCTTTCTTTATCGGCTTCACATCAATTGTTGCAGCCAATACCGGCACTGGCGAAGCACGTATAATTGTTTCGAAATTTTCACCTACCTTTGCTACACCTGTTACATTTAATGTTTTTTGCCCTTGCTTGCCGATAACAATCAATGGTGATGTTTTTCCATAAAACCTTATCGCGTCAGAAAGGCTATCAAACCGCAATCGGGTATCAACATCACGCCCGCCACGTTCCTCTATATAGCTTTTCGCGTCTTCCAACAACGTTTGCCCAAGTTCCTGCATCAACCGGGCATAGGAAGCTGAATGATCACGTATTTTTCCAATGAAATCGGTATAGAACCTGTCATCGATATCCTTCGCTATATCCGGTGGTATAACTGCGTCGTTCGCCATGTTTTCAAGGACATTCAGCAATCTGATCGGGGCGTCGAATTGTTGGGCAGCCCAAAGAGCAAGGTCACAAACCGATTTCCAATAAATTGAGGAATCGACCAAAGCTAATATCGGTTCTTTCATTCACTTCACCCCGACTTCGATAATAAATATTGATTAAATACGATTATATTATATTACATTATATTAACGAATTATTCTAATTAAAAATAACTATATGTATTTTTATAAAAAAACAAAAACAACCTGTCATTTATATTTTATAAAATTATAATTTAAATTTAAAAAAGGCGAACGTAACAGTCGCCACAACTCTTTTTAAAAAAATTCGGGATGTTTATCGAAACGTAAAACTTTAATCTACTTTATTAAAAAACATATAGGTGAAAAACCGGGCTTTTCCCGAGCTATAAGGAGGAAATCCATTTTTTAAAACTCCACGTTTTATCAAATTGCTCAGACGTCGTGTCAAATCCGTAAAGTGCGTGAAAACGTAATCTTGGTCTGCGAAACGTTTTGTTGAGGATAAAGAAAGAAGCGGTTTTCCGGTTTTTGTTGCAGAGCTATAATTTAAGCTAATATGATTTTAAACAATTAAAAATTAGAATTAATTTAAACTTGCTCTATGTTATTCAAGTGTGACCAATTGAAATTGAACAGACTTGGAGGCTTTAATGAGCGAGCGGATTACATTGACAACAACGGCCGGCGCTGCCGTACCAGATAATCAGAACTCCATTACTGCAGGTCCTCGCGGTCCTGTATTGATGCAAGATTATCAATTATTGGAAAAATTGGCGCATCAAAACCGTGAGCGTATACCGGAACGCACAGTTCACGCGAAAGGTGTTGGCGCACATGGTGTATTAAAAATCACCGGCGACATTACACGCTATACAAAGGCTGCTGTATTCAAACCCGGCACAGAAACACCTATGCTCGGTCGTTTTTCCACTGTTGCAGGTGAAAGAGGAGCTGCTGATGCCGAACGCGACGTTCGTGGTTTTGCATTGAAGTTCTACACGTCTGAAGGCAACTGGGATCTCGTTGGCAATAATACGCCGGTATTTTTTGTTCGTGATGCCTATAAGTTTCCCGATTTTATCCATACGCAAAAACGACATCCGCGAACCAATTTGCGGTCGAACACAGCCCAATGGGATTTCTGGTCGCTTTCGCCGGAAAGTCTGCATCAGGTCACTATTCTGATGTCCGATCGCGGATTACCGATCGATACCATGCATATGAACGGTTATGGTTCGCATACCTATTCATTGTGGAACGACAAAGGTGAACGTTTCTGGGTCAAGTTCCATTTCAAGACAATGCAGGGGCATAAATTCTATACCAATGCCGAAGCTAAAGAACTTGTAGGAAAGACGCGTGAAAGCTCGCAGGAAGCACTCTATAATGCCATTGAAAGCGGGAACTTCCCGCGTTGGAAAGTCCAAGTCCAGATTATGCCTGAAGCAGACGCAGACAAGACACCTTATAACCCCTTCGATCTGACAAAAGTTTGGCCTCATAAAGATTATCCGCCAATGGATATCGGTATTATGGAATTGAACCGTAATCCTGACGATTATTTTGCAGAAATCGAAGAGGCTGCTTTCTCGCCTTCCAATATCGTTCCAGGCATCGGCTATTCGCCTGATAAAATGTTGCAGGCCCGTATCTTCTCTTATGCGGATGCGCACCGTTATCGTTTGGGCACGCATTATGAACAAATTCCGGTAAACAAACCCGTTTGCCCTGTTCATAACTACCATCGTGACGGGCAAATGAACACTTATGGCGGCCATTCAACCAATAATGTCGACGCTTATTACGAACCGAATTCCTTCAATGGCCCGGTTGAAGATAAATCGGCACAGGAACCGCCGTTAAAACTTTCCGGTGATGCTTATCGTTACGATCATCGGGCTGGCAATGACGATTACAGTCAGGTAACAGCACTTTTCAATCTGTTCGATCAGGATCAGAAAAACCGTCTTTTCTCCAACATTGCCGATGCAATGGAAGGCGTTCCGGATTTCATCATCGAGCGTCAACTTGGACACTTTGAAAAAGTCCATCCGGATTATGCAGCAGGCGTACGTGCTGCCATAAAACGTAAAAAAGAAAGCGAATAATTTCTATGCATTGAAAAAGCGGGCTTTTCAGCCCGCTTTTTTATAACTTATCCTGAAATTATTCAGGCTCCTGTTTTGATAGCGATTTTCATGACCCCGTCGCGCTGATGGGCAAACAGATCATAAGCCTTTTCGATGTCATCCAGTTTATAAGTATGTGTAACGAGCGAACGTAAATCAACGCTGCCATTTTCAACAACATTCATTAAACGGCGCATACGTTCTTTACCGCCGGGGCAAAGACCACTCACAATGTCAATATCTCCGAGACCTGCGCGATAACCTGCCAGTGGTATTTTCAGGTCATTGGAATAAACGCCCAAACTGGACAATGTACCGCCGGGGCGAAGAACATTCAGACAAGACTCGAACGTCGGTTGTGTCCCCAAAGCTTCAATGGCAACGTCAACGCCACGCCCATCCGTCAGGCGCATGATTTCTTCAACGGCATTGCAGGCTTTGAAATCGACAACATGGGTGGCACCGAGCTTTTTAGCCATTTCCATACGTGCCGGAACTGTATCAACACCGATAATTGTTGTCGCACCGCATAATTTTGCACCGGCAACAGCACACAAGCCGATCGGCCCCAATGCCCAGACAACAACGATGTCACCGATTTTAACTCCGCCACGTTCGGCACCGGAAAAACCGGTCGACATAATGTCGGGACACATCAATACCTGTTCATCGGTAAGATTGTCGGGAATGGCGCACAAATTTGCTGCCGCATCATTGACACGTAAAAATTCGGCTTGCGCACCGTCAATCGTATTGCCGAATTTCCAGCCGCCCATAGCCTCGAAACCATGTTTCGTATGCGGGCCATCTTGCGAACCACAACCACACATACATGCATTCGAAACACCGCTTGGCGTAATGGCACCGGCAATAACACGTTGTCCCTCACGAAAACCTTTGACTTCCGAACCAAGCTTTTCAATAATTCCGACCGGTTCATGACCAATCGTCAGGCCTTTTTCGACCGGATATTCGCCTTTCAAAATGTGGATATCGGTTCCACAAATCGTCGTTGTTGTAATACGGATCAAAGCATCCAACGGACCAATATCGGGAACGGGTTTATCTTCCAGAACAATCCGGTTTTTTTCTACAAATATTGCAGCTTTCATTTTTGCCATAATGCACCACCTTTCAGCTTTTATCCTAGAAACTTTCAGTATAGTTGACTATACCGGAAACAAATAAAAAGTGAAATAGCGTTTTTTGTAATATTTATTTATACTATTAAAAGATAATCAAAATTTAAAACGTAAGAAATTACCATAAAATATATCAAAAATATATTTTATCTATTTCAAATTATCCAGAAAGCACCTTGGTCGGGTGCTCTCTGAAAAGCTCAGCTATTATGCTCTAAATTGCAAATCAATTCTGGATATAGACAACATGGGTATGGGTGTATTCGAGAATTCCATGTTTTCCATCAGCGCCACCAATACCCGATTTTTTAACACCGGCGTGGAAACCCTGCATAGCCTCGAAATTCTCACGGTTGATGTAGGTTTCTCCAAACCGCAATTCGTTCGAGGCGCGCATAGCCGTCGAAAGGTCTCTGGTGTAAATGGATGATGTCAGGCCATAGATCGTGTCATTGGCCATTTCTATCGCTTCGTCCATTGTATTAAATGGAATAACGGGAAGAACCGGTCCGAACACTTCGTTCTGGACAATTTCCATTTTCTGTTTGCAATGGGCAAGCAATGTCGGCTGATAGAAATTACCATGTTTCATATCGGCGGGCTGACCGCCAACAAGACATTCGGCACCTTCTTTAAGCGCCCGCTCGACAAAACCGGAAACCGAAGACAAAGCCGACTTATTAATCAACGGACCCATATCGGCATTGGCCATTTTTTCCGGATCTCCATAACGGACAGCCTTCATGGCCTTGCTCATTCGTTCAAGAAAGTCTGCCTCGATGGATTTATCCACATAAACCCGCTCTGCACAATTACAAACCTGACCGGTATTGATAACGCGTGAAGCAAGAATTGCCCGCACTGCAAGATCAAGATCGGCATCTTTGGCAACAATTGCCGGTGCTTTACCGCCAAGTTCCAGATTGACTTTGGTGATATTCTTTGCTGCAGCAGCCATAATACGAACGCCGGTATCGACAGAACCGGTAAAGCTTAGCAGTCCGACATCCGGATTTTCACAAATATTCTGGCCTGTGGTCGAGCCACGCCCGAAAACCATATTGAATACACCCTTCGGCAAATCCGTATTGGCAACGATCTTGGCGAAAATTGAAGCATTAAGCGGAGTTTCGACGCTTGGCTTGATGACAATCGTATTGCCGACAAGAAGTGCCGGTGCCATTTTCCGGGCAATCAGGAAGAAAGGAAAATTCCACGGCAGAATACCGCCAACAACACCGATCGCCTGTCTCATCAACAAAATCGTTTCACCGGGGCGATCGGAAGGGATAATTTCCCCTTCAATGCGACGAGCCCAACCGGCCATATAATCCATATAGTCGGCGGTAAAATTCGCTTCTACCTTGGCAAGTGCCTGAGTTTTGCCTTGTTCCCTGACCAGAATATTTGCGACCTCGTCCGCATGTTCGCGCACTTTCTGGGCAATCTGCTTTAAAAATTTTGCACGTTCTATCGCCGGTAATTTCTCCCATGCCGGTTGTGCTTTTTTAGCCGCTGCAACAGCCCTGTCAACTTCCCCCTTCGGTGTATCATAGATTTCACCAATGACTTCATCGGTAGAAGGATTGGTAACAGGAATCGTCTTGCAGCCTTTGCAATCAACGAGTTTCCCGTCAATAAAATTAAGTTCTGGTGTCATAAAAATCCTCCACGTATTTCAAACGTCTATATCCATGTTAAGCAATAACATGGATAATGAAGGATAATCTCAAACTGCAAATTATGCAATTTTCCAAAATAAATGTTTTCAATTAGGCTAATTAAAAATCATGCATCAACAAAAACATTTTTTATTAAAATAAATTTACAAATAAAAATAAAAGTTTTTCATCGTATAACAGTGAATTAACTAAACATTTAGCCGACGAATTAACTTTAAAAAATCCAGTAATATTTTTTAAATCGCACCAATTCTTAAGAGATCATGAAAATGGACTAGGCCAACCGGTTTTTTATTTTCGACAACAAGCAATGCACCGATTTTATGATCATTAATTAAAGCCGTGGCAGCGCCGACCATCATATCGGGAGTGACTGTTTTGGGGTCTTTTGTCATAACATCGTTGACTGTCAGTTTCGAAAGATCACGATTGATGTTGCGGGCGAGGTCGCCATCTGTGACGATACCCTCAAGATAACCATCCTTATCAACAACTGCGACGCAGCCGAAATGTTTTTCGGTGAGCACTTGCATGGCATCTTTCATCGGCGTGCCGCTTTTGACAATCGGGATACGGTCGCCGCGGTGCATGATGTCACGAATGAATTTGAGATTTGCTCCGAGTGAACCGCCTGGATGAAAAATTTTGAAGTCACTTGCTGTAAATCCGCGCATTTCAAGAAGTGCGACGGCCAATGCATCCCCCATTGCAAGCTGCATCGTGGTCGATGTTGTGGGAGCAAGTCCATGCGGGCAGGCTTCTTCAACTTTCGGCAAAAGCAACAATATATCGGCGGCTTGCCCCAAAGCCGATTGTGCACCTGATGTCAAAGCAATGAGAGGAATACGAAAACGGGCAGCATGGTTCAATATTCCACCAAGCTCGACCGTTTCACCCGACCAGGAAATGGCAAGAATAACATCCCCCACTTCGATCATTCCCAAATCACCGTGGTTTGCTTCCGCTGCGTGGACAAAAAATGCCGGCGTTCCGGTCGAAGCAAGAGTTGCCGCGATTTTTGTACCAATATGCCCACTTTTTCCGAGGCCCGTTACGATAACACGTCCTTTGGATTGAAGAATTTTATGAACAGCCTCCGCAAACGGCTTGGCAAGACCATCGTTGAGCGCCTTTTTGATAGCCTCAAGTCCGGCCATTTCGACAGAAATTGTGTGATTTGCAGATAAAACTGCGTCATTAGCGGAAAAATGAACGTCTTTATGGGTCATCATGACCCGATTTGATAAAGCAAATCGGGTCAGACGTCTACTGGAGTTTTAATTTTTTACTTTCGCAAGAAGTGCTGTCAAAGGTGTAAAAACCTTTTCCCGCATATCAGAACGCGAAAGTGCAAAGGCGACATTCGCCTCGATAAATCCGGTCTTGGAACCGCAATCATATGTTGCCCCTTCAAAGCGGTATCCATAAAAGCTCTGACGTTCCGCGAGTGTGCGCATGCCATCCGTCAACTGGATTTCGTTTCCGGCACCTTTTTCTTGCCGTGCCAGAATGTCGAAGATTTCCGGCTGCAAAATATAACGACCATTGATATAAAGGTTGGAAGGAGCGGTGCCCTTTGCCGGTTTTTCCACCATTTGGGTTATTTCAAACCCATGGGCAACATTTTTGCCTTTGCCGACGATACCATATTTATGGGCTTCTTCCGGATCACATTCCTGAACAGCAATGATATTGCCACCGGTAGCCTCATAGAGACGCACCATTTCCGACAGACATCCTTTTTCAGCCTGCATGACCATATCCGGCAACAAAAGCGCAAATGGTTCATCGCCGACGAGTTCTCTTGCACACCAAACTGCATGCCCTAGTCCCAAAGGTTGTTGCTGGCGTGTGAACGAGGTTGTACCGGGCTGTGGCTGGATATCCTTCAGATGAGCCAGTTCCTCTTTCTTGCCACGTTCGGCAAGAGTTGTGTAAAGCTCCACTTGTGCATCGAAATAATCTTCGATAACCGCTTTGTTACGACCGGTGACGAAAATAAGGTGCTCAATGCCGGCTTCCCTTGCTTCATCCACCACATATTGGATGACCGGCTTGTCGACGACAGTGAGCATTTCCTTCGGAACCGACTTTGTTGCTGGTAAAAAACGTGTTCCAAGCCCCGCCACGGGGAAGACCGCTTTACGAATTTTTTTCAAACTGCTCTCCCGATATAATCGAATTCATATTTGACTTGGTCGCATTCTATAACGTTAAAGATGATAAATTCATGGCTCTTGTCATCATCTTTTTTCGCAAGATGCAATCTTAAGTGATGACTTTATAAAAGCCAAAGGCTAAATAAATTATCAATGAGGCTGTGAAAACGCCATTTTTCCTATTTTATTTTTTTCATAAAAAAGTACCATAAAGCATTCATCAAATTATCAAAATCGGATTATTATGATGGAAGAATGCGTTTTTTGCAGAAAGCTGACGTTTTAGATGCGCGGAGCACATAAGACCATGAACGGCAATAATATCGAAGGAAAATCCGGAAAACCGATAACCAGACGCTCGGCAGTTTTCGGCGGGGTCTGTTTCTTCAGTCTGGTTTATTCTATGCCTGCTTTGGCACTGAATTCCGACATTGCCTTCCGCCGCTGGATCGCCGATTTCAAAAAGACTGCATTGAATGCCGGTATTACACCGGCAACTTTCAATCTGGCCTTCAAAGGAGTTGATTCTCCCGATCCCGAGGTTTTGAAAAAAGCTGCATATCAGCCGGAGTTTACCGATCCCACCTGGAATTATTTTGACAACCGTGTGCAGGATAATGCGATTGCACTCGGCCGCGCGCATGGCAAAAAATGGGCAAAATGGCTAAGCGCAATCGAAAAACGTTTTGGCGTCGATCGTAATATTCTTTTGGCAATATGGTCGATTGAATCCGATTTCGGAGAGGCTATGGATCGCGATACGGCGATGCGCGATGCCATTCGTTCGCTCGCTACTCTCGGGTTTGGAGATAAACGAAGAGCAAAATATGCACAAACACAGTTGATCGCCGCATTAAAAATTCTACAATCCGGCGATATTGACAGGGCTCACTTGCAGGGTTCCTGGGCCGGTGCATTGGGGCATACGCAATTCATTCCAACAAGTTACCTTATCTATGCTGTGGATATGGATGGTGACGGCAAACGCGATATTTGGACATCGGTACCTGATGCTCTGGCAACTGCAGCCAACCTTTTGAAGAAAAATGGATGGCAGGAAGGCCGCGGCTGGGGCTATGAAGTCATTCTACCTGAAAACGGCAAATTCCCGCCCGGTTCGCTTACACTTTCCGAATGGGCAAAAATGGGGGTCAAACGTGCCGATGGCAAACCGTTTGCAAATCCTTCGGATAAAGCAACCTTGAAACTTCCTGATGGGCGCAAGGGGCCAATATTTCTGGTCACAAAGAATTTCTTCGTTATCAAACGTTATAACAGTGCCGATCGTTACGCATTGGCTGTAGGTCTTCTGTCCGACCGTATTGCAGGTCGTCCGGGACTGGTCAAAGATTGGAACCGTCCATTTTCGCCGCTCAGCATTCAGGAACGGCAGGAATTGCAAACGAGATTGACGAAAATGGGTTATTACCATGGCAACATCGACGGCAAAAATGGAGAAATAACCAAGAAAGCTATTCAGGCTTTTCAAAGCCGTAACGGTTTGCCAACTGATGGTAACCCGAGCCGTGAATTATTGACAATTCTGCGTAGTCGTTAAATCCGGAAAACTATTGATGAAAAAAATACTACGGTTCGTCGTACTGCTTTTGCCAATTGGTATGTTGGCATTTGCGCCTCAGAGTGCCGACGCGCGTAATCTTTTCGACATTATTTTCGGACGCAAACAACAGGCGCAACCGGCCTATCCCCCGCCCCCGCCACCGGTGAAGAAAAAACGCGTTGTCAAGTCGCCAGTGCCTCAGAAAACCAATCAGAAAGCGCCGAATGCAAAACGCGTTCTCGTATTGGGTGACTTTGTAGGAAATGCCGTTGCCGACGGATTGAACCAGCTTTACGCAGAAAACCCGAATATCGTTATACTAACCTCGACAAACTTGTCTTCAGGTTTAGTGAATGACAATCATTATAATTGGCTCGATAATATCGCCAAGCTCGTTGCCAAGGACAAACCCGACATTATTGTTATGACACTGGGCGCCAATGATAATCAAACGATAAAATCCGGTGACAAGACGATCAATGCCGGAGACAAAGAATGGAGTGACAATTATCGCCAACGAATTGTTGCACTCTCTTCAGCGCTCAAACAAACAGGAAAACCGTTTTTGTGGCTGGGCAACCCTTCGTTCAAAGACCCGCAACTCAGTCAGACCATTTCTTTACTCAACAGGCTTTACAAACAACAAATGGAAGCTGCCGGCGGCCATTTTGTTGATGTCTGGGAAGGATTTGTCGATGATCAGGGAAAGTTTGCACTTTCCGGTTATGACGTAAATGGGCAAACTGTGCGGCTTCGGGCCAATGACGGTATTAACTTTACCAGTGCCGGCAAAAAGAAGCTCGCCTTCTATCTTGAAAAACCGTTGGAAAATATCATTAATTTGAATAGCAACGATGCCTCTGACAAGGTCAAGGTTGATCCGAACGGTCCTGTCATTTCTATCTTGCCGCGAGATGTTGATCGCGTTGCGCCTATAGGATTTTATGATATGGCAGGGCAAAACAACGGGTTGTTGGGAGACACAGAAACACCAAAGCCCGAAAAAGCGGAAGACCATTGGGTGCCTAAAAATGGCAAAGAGCCCGGGCGTGCGGATAACTTTTCTTCTCTCCAGTAAAATCGGTCATTAAAATCAACTGAAAAGCGATCGGCAACTGCTGGAATATAATTCACGCATAGAGAATAATTGTTAAAAACAATTGCCGATCGAAGGTGCATGACATCTAAATTCCAGAGCAGCACTTGAACCCGATTTTCAAGTTGTTTGTTAAAAACTTTCAGTAAATTCTTTCCAACTTATCACATCGAATTGGCACACAAACAGCCAGTAGAGCCGGATATGTTCGTTGGTAAAGGGATCGAATAAAATAAAAGTTGTGTCCGGTTATAATGGGAGCTTAAAAATTACCGAAAAACAGAAAGTCCGCTTTTTCTTTTATACGACAGCTTCTTCGATTTCATCCAATGTATCGTCGGATAAGCCGAAATTGCGTCCGATTTCCTGAATAAGAACATGGGTGATGATATCACCAAGCGCTTCATCATTTTCTGTCCAATAATCAAGGATTGGCCGTCTGAACAATGTAATCCTGTTGGTCTCGTTACCGGTATTCAGAGAAAAGCGTTCGCTAAGGCCTTGTCCTTCAAACAGCCCCAAAAGTTCAAAGGGGGATTCCAGTCCCATATCGTCCATCATCTGGTCATCAGGAAAATCTGTGACCGAAATAACAAGATTGTCGCAGAGAACGCGAAATCTCGATGGCAAATTTGCAAACGCGTTGCGGGCAATTGAATCAATTTCATTCAGACTTGGAGACAAGCGGGTAGCCCAGTTATGACTATGATCCGTTCTAGCCATATAAATTACATGCTCCGTTTCACTCATAAAAACACACCAGATCGCCAGTGTGTGAAAGCAGCAATTTTCTATTGCTGCAAATTAATTTCGATATCTAAGACCTGATTTATTCAAGCCCATGGATGCGCTTTTGCGTTCCTCTTCTCGAAAGAATCGATTTCGGATACTTTGCGCATGGTGAGCCCGATATCGTCGAGACCATTCAACAGGCAATGACGACGAAATTCGTCAACATCAAATTTCAAAGTGCCACCATCAGGACCATGAATTTCCTTTTTTTCAAGGTCGATTGTCATCGTTGCATTGGCACCACGTTCTGCATCTTCCATCAGTTTTTGTAAATCTTCGGGGCTGACGATGATCGGCAAAATTCCGTTTTTAAAACAGTTATTATAAAAAATATCGGCAAATGAGGTCGATATAACGCACCTTATGCCGAAATCGGCTAACGCCCATGGTGCATGTTCCCGCGAGGAACCGCAACCGAAATTATCGCCCGCAACAATGATTTTTGCATGACGATAGGCAGGCTTGTTCAAAACAAAATCAGGATTTTCCGAACCGTCATCGCGATAGCGCATATCTGCGAAAAGCCCTTTTCCAAGGCCGGTACGCTTGATTGTTTTCAAATAATTTTTCGGAATGATCATATCGGTGTCGATATTAACCACCGGCATTGGCGCTGCAACGCCCGTCAGTGTTGTGAACTTTTCCATTTTTCAAAATCCGAATTTTAGAGTTTTTCCAATGTCTCTTACTACTGCACGATTAAGCTGTCAAAAGCGAAGGAATTCAAGTTTTTCTTAATCCATGTCTCCAAGATAAAGCTTGGAAATTGCCTCTAACCACCTAATTTTTCAGTTCGCATTTCAAGTCTCTTGGCTTTTCCGATTATTCCAATCGAATGTTCCGGTTTTTAATTTTTATACGCGGTTTTTGGATAATACAAAAAACCGAATGAGAGGATTTTTTCCTTCATCCGATTGGATAAAATCAAGCCAAACAATATTTCCAATCAAATTCCGCGTTTTCTCATCAACGCATCAGGGCTCGGCAAGCGGCCGCGAAATGCCT
This sequence comes from Bartonella sp. W8151, assembly GCF_016100385.1. NCBI lineage: Bacteria > Pseudomonadati > Pseudomonadota > Alphaproteobacteria > Hyphomicrobiales > Bartonellaceae > Bartonella > Bartonella sp. W8151. Next base: position 171,409 of record NZ_JACFSO010000003.1, on the reverse strand, counting down.
TGTAGAGTTCTTCGGGATCACGGCTTCCGCCGGCTGAATAAATATATTTTTTCAGTTTTTCCGCCGTTTGCGGGTCAAAGGCATTGCCGGTTTCTTCAAAGGCCTCGAAGGCATCTGAATCAAGAACTTCCGCCCACATATAGGAGTAATAGCCTGCCGAATAACCGTCACCGGTAAAAACATGGGTGAAATGCGGCGGACGGTGACGCATTATAATTGCTTTTGGCATACCCAATTTTTTCAACTCATTTTTCTCGAATTCGGTCGGGTCATCAACCTTTCCGCCAGCATGGAAAGCCATATCAACAAGTGCGGAGGCAGTAAATTCGACAGCATCGAAACCGCCATTGAAAGTGCGCGCAGCGAGAACCTTGTCAAGCAGCTCCTGTGGCATAGGCTCGCCGGTTTTGACGTTTCTGGCATAAGTTTTCAATGTTTCAGGAACAGTGACCCAATGTTCGAACAATTGCGAAGGCAGTTCGACAAAATCTCTGGCAACCGAAGTTCCCGAAACCGATGGCCATTTAACTTCCGATAACAAACCATGGAGGGCATGTCCAAATTCGTGAAACAAGGTTCGCGCATCGTCCAATGACAAAAGTGCCGGTTTTCCCTTGGGCGGTTTGGCAAAGTTACAAATATTGTAGATGATCGGTTTACGCCCTTTTCCCAGATGATGTTCGGTTTGCAATTCACTCATCCATGCGCCAGAACGTTTGCTCGGGCGCGCAAAATAATCACCAATGAAAAGCCCGCGTAAGCTTCCGTCAGGATTTTTTACTTCGAAAAGTCTGGCATCCTGATGCCACAGTGGTACTCCATGTTTTTCTTCGAAAGTTACACCAAAAAGCTTCTTTGCCGTGGCGAATGCGGCTTCAATCATTTTATTCAGTTCGAAATAGACTTTGACCGAAGCTTCGTCGAAGGAGAACAATTTGGTGCGCAGTTTCTCGGCATAATATCGCCAATCCCAAGCAGCCAACTCGTCATTGCTCCCCGTTTGCGCTGCCAGTTTTTGTAGCTCTTCTGCTTCTTTCTCAGCCTTTGCAACAGCCCGCTTCCAGACCGGCATTAAAAGTTTCATCACATTATCGGGCGTTTTAGCCATTGTGTTGTCAAGTTTGAAATCGGCAAAGGATTTGAAGCCGAGAAGCTTTGCCTTTTCATCACGCAATGCCACAATCTCGCTGATAATCTTCCGATTATCATTCTTATTGCCATTTTCGCCGCGCTTTGCCCATGCTTCAAAAGCAATCTGACGCAAATCCCGACGGTCGGAAAAAGTAAGAAACGGTTCCACAACAGAACGAGCAAGTGTCAATGCATAGGAATCCGTTTTTCCCCTTTCGTTTGCCGTCTCCTTCATCGTCGCAATAAGGTCATCGGGAAGGCCTGCCAGATCCTTTTTTTCTAGATAAAGAACCCACTCGGCTTCATCATTCAACACATGTTGACCGAACTGCGCGCCAAGCAAGGCCAATCTCTCGTTTATCTCTGCCAGCCTTTTTTTGTCCTTTTCATCAAGAAGCGCACCGTTACGAACAAAACCTTTCCAAGTAAGCTCGATCACACGCGTGGTTTCGGCATCGAATGCGTTTTTCTTCGCTTCATCATGAAGAGCATTGATTTTTGCAAAAAGTCGCGGATCCATCATCAATTTTGAAGAATAACGAGATAACTTCGGTACGAAATCCTGTTCCAATTGCTGAATGAGATCATTGCTATAGGCACCCGAACGGAGAAAGAAAACAGAACATACATGGTCAAGAGGCTGACCTGCCAGTTCGAACGACTGTAAAAAACCGTCGATCGTGGCAGGTTCCGGAGAGGCAGCAATTTGTTCGATTTCGGCTTCGGCATCTTTTAATGCTTCTTCGAAAGCCGGCTTGAAATCTTCATCGCGGATCTTTGAAAAATCGGGCAAACCTTCAAAGCCGGACCACTCCAGCAACGCCGTTTTTGACATATTTTTTCTCCAATAATTTTGCTGCAATTCATTTGCAATTGGTCAATACGTTATTCATGTAATGATTAAAACTATGAATGCCAGCATTCCGGGAACACTTTTAGACAATTACGAAAACGATTTTAAACAGGTAATCGATTTCATTAAACTGATATTGTTACGTCTCCCGATTATCCAACATAGACTCTCTCACAACATTTTATCACAAATAGTGCCTTAAAAATTCGACAGGCACATTGTAGGATTTTAAAAAATCTTTTTGTAGATGCTGTATTTTTAAAAGTTAAAATTAGCAAATAACAAAGGGCAAACCCAAATTACAGTCCATTTTAATGAATTTTCAGCTACCATTAAAGGTTAAGGTAAAAGTCGCCTGCTCTTCAATCTTTATACATATTTGAAAATCTTATCATGCCATCGGGATAAGGATGGAATCCATGGAGTTTTTTGGTGTAGGCATAGATATAATCGGGATGCCCCAGATAGATGATCGGCATATCTTCCTGAAGCACAGATGCAGCATAATGATAAAGATCGGCTCTTTCTGCCGGATCAAGTGTTTCACGGGCAGCCGACAATTTTTTATCAAGGTCGGGATTGCAATATTTACCGATATTGTCACCCCCTTCACATGTTACGAACCAATAGACATTTCCATCCGGATCAATTCGTCCGCTCCATTTTTGTGCCGAAACTTCGAAATTGCCTTGGCTATTATCGGCAGCAAGTTTGGTTTCCTCTTTAGGATGAAGGCTTACATTGAAACCGGCTTCATCTGCCATCACCTTTATAGCCTGCATCGCTTGAACAACTGTCGGTTCATTGCTGTGGGAAATCTGAACGTTGATTTTCTGATTTGCAAAACCGGCTTGTTGAATGAGCTCGCGCGCTTTTTCAAGATTGCGCGGAGGAACTGGATAGCCCGAATTGAACCAGATTGTATCAGGTGCCCATGGCTGGTTGCCAACAACCATCGCACCACCATAAACATTATCGCGAATAGAAGCGCGATCAATGGCAAGAGAAAATGCTTGCCGCAGCAATTTTTGTTGTCCAAGTGGCGTTGCTGCCCTGCTTCCGTTCGCTATATTGATCGTTAATGCAATATAGGCTTCACTTGCCATTCTTTCAGTTTGGAGGCGGGATACTGTTTTTGCTTTGTCAAAATCACCCGAAGAAAGTCGATCGGTCATATCGACAATTCCGGCACGCAAATTCGAAAAACGCACGGATGGATCTTCAATCGACAAAAAAGTCACCCGATCAAGTTTGATTTCTTGGCTATTCCAATAACGATCGAATTTTTCAAGAACAATCCGGTCGTGAGGAACATGCTCTACAAAACGAAAAGGTCCGGCACAAACAGGTTTGAGACCGAAGTCACTTCCCATTTCGCGGGCTGCCTTGGGAGAAACCATCACCCCTGCCCGATCGGCCAGATGTGATAAAAGTGCGGCATCAGGATATTTCAATTTAATTGTCACTTCAAACGGTCCTGTCGCTTCAATTCCGGAAACCGAGGACAACTCGTTTTCGCGAACAGAATGCGAAAAACTCATGGCACGTTTTAAGGAATAAATTGCCGCATCGGCATTAAACGGCGTGCCATCGTGAAAGATGACATCTTTTCGTAAGTGCAACTTCAAAGTCTTTCCATCGTCGGAAAAACTCCAACTTTGAGCAAGTTCGGGAACAAAATCCGCTTCTCTCGAAATATCGATAAGTTTGTCGCACATAGCAGTATAAACAAGCCGCCCTGAAAAAGTTTTGGCTAAAGCAGGATCAAGATTGTCCGGATCATCCTGCAGAGCAATTTTTAATTCCGAGGCAATTGCCCGTGCACAGAGTAATGCCGGCGCACAGAGTAAAAAAATGCCGCATCCGGATAGAAGGCACGCTAATAAATATCTTGTTGCTGTTTTGAGCAATAAGACCGATTTTCCGGTCAATCGAGAAAAATCGTTCAAGCGTTTCACATCAATCTCTATTCGTGGTTATGCTCTGCCTCACACCCTGAAGGTGGCAAATGAAGCAATTCATTCTATTCACCGATTGTTCCTCATCAACAATAGCGTTTTTGTCACCAATTGCCATAGCAGAAATTATTATCAAAAAGATACAAAGGTAAATAGTCGTCTTCATTGTTACATCTTATTTTGAATTTAAAAATTCAATAAAACAATTTAACTAATTTTCAAAAAATATCTTCGATGAAAAATATTTCATTTTTTCAATATAAATTATTCAATGATAATAAATTTATATATAATAATATATCTATTTATAATTATCATTAAATATATTATTCAACGGATAGGCTGTTGTACTCAGGAATCGCGCCGCTACAAAACAAGTTCATTCAATCCGTTCGGCTCTATAAGCCTTTTAAAAAGCAATTCTTTAAATGAAACATGCCGCATGAAAAGCAATCGATCGGACTTGAAATTTCCACTGTTTTTTGGCTTTTCAGGAATAAAAGTGACTGATAGCCAAACAGTGCTTGACTTTCGGTCAAAACATAACAATTGAAACATCTGCGTAGGGAAATGCTCCCCCCACATGATCTGTCGGGATGTCAAACCTGCACGACAGGTTACCCCACAGGTTGAATGTCCGTAACGAACTGTCCTTAAGGAGCTCCATCATGACTGAAAACCAGACTTCAGCATTTGATGTCAAAACGCTGTCTGCTGAGGCGCTTGCCGAGCGCTTGAGCCGTCTGCATTTTGCCGACGCTGTCGATGTCATCAACGATCTCGACATTGTCGAACGAGTGAACGTGTTCAAATTTTTGCCAATCGAATATGCTATCGAGCTGTTCGACAAGCCGGAGCTTGACGAGCCGGGACAAATTCTTGAAATGCTGCCTACAGATCGTTCTGTCATCATTCTTGACGGAATGTCCGCCGACCAGGCTGTAGATGTATTTCAGGAAATGGATGAGACTACGCGTGCCAAACTTTATCCTCTCCTGAAGCCACTAACCCGTGCGGAAATGAAAAAGCTGTCAAGTTATCCTGATGGCACCGCCGGCGCTTTGATGACAACAGAATTTATTGCTGTTCCTTCCACCTGGACGGTTCGTCAAACACTTGACCATATTCGTGATGTCGAACGTACGCGCGAGACAGTTTATGCAAGTTATGTCATTAATCCCGAAACCAGTGTTCTTATCAAAGCAGTTTCACTCAGAAATCTTATCCTCGCCAATCCTGACGATACGATTCTTGATGCAGCAACGAATGGCGAACCGATCAAGATTGGTCCTTTGACCGATCAGGAAGAGGTCGCGCGCCTGTTCCGGCGTCACGATCTGCTCTCGGTTCCGGTTGTTGACGAAACAGACCACGTGATCGGCATCGTGACAGTCGATGACGTGCTTGATGCGATGACCGAAGAAATGAGTGAAGATGCTTATAAATTCGGTGGTATGGAAGCACTCGACAAGCCTTACATGGATATCGGTTTTATCGATATGATGAAGAAACGTGGCGGTTGGCTTGCCGTTCTGTTTCTGGGCGAAATGTTGACTGCCAGTGCCATGCAACATTTTGAAGTCGAACTTGAAAAGGCAATTGTTCTTACCCTCTTTATTCCGCTTATCATGAGTTCGGGTGGTAATTCCGGTTCACAGGCAACATCACTTATCATTCGTGCACTTGCATTGAGAGAACTTGAACTCAAAGATTGGTGGAAAGTTGCTTTAAGAGAAATACCGGCAGGCGTGTCTTTGGGCGCCATGCTCGGATTGATCGGAGTTATACGTATTATCGTTTGGCAAAAAACCGGAATATACGATTATGGCGAGCATTGGGTGCTGGTGGCCATAACCGTGGGATCCGCCCTTATCGGCATTGTTATGTTCGGATGTCTCACGGGCTCGATGCTTCCATTCCTCCTGAACCGTCTGGGATTTGACCCGGCAAGTGCTTCGGCACCTTTTGTCGCAACACTGGTCGATGTGACCGGTATTGTTATCTATTTTTCTGTCGCTGCACTTATTTTGAGCGGCACACTTTTGTGAGTCCCTGTTTAAGGCCGCTGTTCTTTTCAAGATTGAACAGCGGCCATGACTCTACAAAGGTACAATCGGGATTTACAAGCAAATTTCGCGCGTGCCGACATAGATTTTTGTGGCAATTTAAAACTATGGCAAAATAGAATAGTTGCAGCGCGCTTCTCGATTTTGTCTATGAATTACGTGAATTTTTTAACAATTATTTTGCTTGAGAGAAGGCCTTTGACAGCGAGATATTGATTAGGCAATCGACTATTCTCATATAATCGGAAGAATGCCTTCGAAGGTTCAAAGTTATGATAATGCGTTTATCTTAGCTAAAAAAGGTTTCCCCCTCTTCCAAAAACCGTAAAAAACTTGTAAGAGGCATGCAACACCATGCGGCAGCTTTTTGTTGCCGTATTTTCGAAATTTCAGTGAACGAAAAGAAGATTTACATGCAATTGCGCAATATTGCAATCATTGCCCACGTTGACCACGGTAAAACAACCCTTGTGGACGGGCTATTAAAGCAATCAGGAAATTTCCGCCAAAACCAACGCACTGGCGAGCGTATGATGGATTCCAACGATATTGAAAAAGAACGTGGAATTACCATTCTTGCCAAAGTTACTTCTGTCGTATGGAAAGATACGCGTATCAATATCGTTGATACCCCTGGTCACGCCGATTTCGGTGGCGAAGTGGAACGTATCCTTAATATGGTGGATGGTGCCATTGTTCTGGTAGATGCTGCTGAAGGCCCGATGCCGCAAACAAAATTTGTTGTTGGCAAAGCCTTGAAGGTTGGCCTGCGTCCGATTGTTGCCATTAACAAGATCGACCGCCCCGACGCACGTCCTGAAGAAGTTATCAATGAAGTTTTTGATCTGTTTGCCGCCCTTGACGCAACAGATGAACAACTCGATTTCCCGATCCTTTATGGTTCCGGTCGCGATGGCTGGATGGCCGAAAGCCCCGATGGCCCGAAAGATCAGGGGTTGGCACCGTTGTTCGATATGGTCGTGCGCCACGTACCGGCTCCGACTGTTGCTCCGGGCCCCTTCACGATGATCGGTACTATTCTGGAAGCCGATCCATTTTTGGGACGTATCATCACAGGCAGAATTCACTCCGGTAAAATCAAACCGAACCAGGCTGTAAAAGTTCTCGACCAGCAGGGTAATCTTGTTGAAACCGGCAGAATTTCAAAAATTCTTGCCTTTCGCGGGCTTGAGCGTCAACCTATCGAAGAAGGTGACGCAGGCGATATCGTTGCAATTGCCGGTCTGCAAAAAGGTACCGTTGCCGACACATTCTGTGACCCGTCAGTAACCGAGCCTTTGAAGGCGCAGCCGATTGATCCGCCGACAGTAACAATGAGTTTCCTTGTTAACGACAGTCCGCTTGCCGGCACAGAAGGTGACAAAGTTACAAGTCGTGTTATTCGTGACCGTTTGCTCAAAGAGGCCGAAGGTAACGTTGCATTGAAAATCGAGGAATCGAAAGACAAGGATTCCTTCTATGTTTCAGGCCGTGGCGAATTGCAGCTTGCTGTTTTGATTGAAAATATGCGCCGTGAGGGCTTCGAACTTTCGGTTTCGCGTCCGCGCGTTGTCATGCATACCGACGAGAATGGCAACAAGCTTGAACCGGTCGAAGAAGTTGTCATTGACGTTGATGAGGAATATTCCGGCATTGTCGTCCAGAAAATGTCGGAACGTAAAGGCGAGATGATCGAGCTTAAGCCTTCAGGTGGAAATCGTGTCCGCATGGTCTTTTACGCACCTACACGAGGCCTTATCGGCTACCAATCGGAATTATTGACCGATACGCGTGGTACTGCTGTCATGAACCGCCTGTTCCACGACTATGAACCTTATAAGGGTGATATCGCCGGACGTACCAATGGTGTCATGATTTCCAATGATAATGGTGAATCGGTAGCCTATGCCCTGTTCAATCTCGAGGACCGCGGTCCGATGATTATTGATGCAGGTGTCAAGGTCTATCAAGGAATGATTATTGGCATCCATTCACGTGATAATGATTTGGACGTAAACGTCTTGAAGGGTAAAAAACTCACCAATGTTCGTGCTGCCGGAAAGGATGAGGCTGTGAAACTCACTCCTCCTATCAAAATGACATTGGAACGTGCGTTGTCGTGGATTCAGGATGACGAACTCGTCGAGGTTACGCCAAAGAACATTCGTCTGCGCAAGCTTTACCTCGATCCGATTGATCGTAAAAGAAACGGAAAGCCACGTCCGTCGGACAGTGCTGCCTGATTTTTGTCCATTCAAGCCGGATGCCGTAACGGTGTCCGGCTCTTCTTATTTCTGGAAAGGATGTCTCTATGAATATCGATTTGATCCCCATCGGCAAAAATCCGCCGGAAGATGTTAATGTTATCATCGAAGTGCCGGTCGGCGGGCAACCAATCAAATACGAAATGGATAAAAAGTCCGGTGCGCTGTTTGTTGATCGCTTCCTCTATACCCCGATGACCTATCCGGGCAATTATGGCTTCGTTCCGCACACATTGTCCGAAGATGGCGATCCGATTGATGTTCTCGTTCTCAACACTCGTCCGCTTGTTCCAGGCTGCGTTATCAATTGCCGCCCGATTGGTGCTTTGATCATGGAAGATGATGGCGGCAAAGATGAAAAAATCATTGCTGTTCCGACACCGAAAATGACACAACGTTATATTGACGTGCATGATTATGCCGATATGCCGGAAATAACCTTGAAACAGGTTGAACATTTTTTCCAGCATTATAAAGATCTCGAACCCGGCAAATGGGTGAAGATCGGCGGTTGGGAAGACGAAGATTTTGCCCGCGAACTTATCAACAAGGCTATCAAGCGCGCAAAAAAATAGTCATGAGAAATAATTGATAGTTATCTATCAATCTGCATTAAACCCATTTCATAACAACGCCCGTCAAACTTTGGCGGGCGTTGTTTTTTAATCAATTGTATAAACAATTTTCTCGGGCGCCTCTTATGTGTTTACTCGACCATCGCAATGACTGGCTGGCTTATTTGCCATCGCCAGTTTTTATTTGAATTGTTATTTACTTTGCGTGGTAGCGCCACTTTCGATTGAACGAAATTCAGGTCTGTCCTGATAAGAGAAAATGCCGTCAAAAACATGGTGTTGACAAGCTGTTGATTTGCGATTTCGCGTGAGTTTCCTATAAGCTTCCGATGATAATTACTCGAAATTACAGAAAAAATAATATTATTTGCTTATGAAGACGAGACCTCATCAAAATGTCATCGCGCATCAAAAAACTTTTTCGATGTCTGTGCGCAACCGGTCTTTTTGATTAAAAGGTTGAAAATAGTTGGTGTAAAACGTGCCCCAATTCCGATAAAAATAGTGCAACGGGATTTTTGACGTATGGATGCAGCAATAAAAGCCCCTGAAAAAAAACACCATATCACCAAGGGTGATGTTGCCGCCGTTGCTATCGGTAATGCCGTCGAATTTTACGATTTTATCGTCTACACAACATTTGCAGTCATGATCGGAAAAACCTTTTTCCCGTCTGACAACGCCTTTTCCAGCCTCATTTTGTCGGTTTCAACATTCGGCATAGGTTTTATAGCCCGTCCGTTAGGTGCGATCCTTATCGGTACATATGCCGACAAAGCCGGGCGTAAACCTGCAATGATCCTCACAATGTTGTTGATGGCAGTCGGTACTTCAGGGCTTATTCTCCTCCCCGGTTATGAGAAAATCGGAATTGCCGCGCCGATATTGCTGGTCGTTGCGAGATTGGCGCAAGGGCTTGCTTGGGGTGGAGAAGCAGGACCGGCGACAACATTCATCATGGAAGCCGCTCCACAAGGAAAACGCGCTTTTTATGCAAGCTGGCAGATTGTGGCACAGGGGGGGGCAGCAATAACCGCCGGTTTGATCGGCTATATTCTTAGTTTTTGTCTCAATCCCCAGCAACAGACCGATTGGGGGTGGCGGATCGCATTTGGTCTTGGACTTTGCATTTTACCGATTGCAATTTTGATGCGTCGTCATCTCGGCGAAACATTAAAGCTTGAAGACAAATCCGAAGATCACTCTACAAAGGGTTTATTGAAAGAGATATTCGAGCATCACAGCGCTTTGATTTTTATCGGGATATTTGTACTTTCAGGCAGTACCGTTACGCAATATTTTTTAAATTACACAACGACTTACGCCCTGACCGAGCTCCATTACGGCGAGAATTTTGCGATGCTTGCCACTTTTGTCGTCGGATTGGGTGTTGTGATTTTTGCGCTGATCGGCGGTTATTGTGCAGACCGGTTCGGACGGCGGATAACAATCGTTGTTCCACGCATCATATTGCTTGTTATCCTGTGGCCCGGACTTTATCTCGTCAACCAATTTAACAATATTTGGGTGTTCTTCGGCGTTATTACAATTTTTACGGCCTTGCAGAACATTAGCGGCGCCGGAATTGTCATATTCTTATGCGAATGTTTCCCTAAAAGATTGCGGGCTACCGGATTTTCCATCTCTTATGCTTTGGGAATTTCCCTCTTCGGCGGAACAGCCCAAATCATTGTTACGTGGATTTTGGAGCTCACAGGAAATCCAGCTTCGCCCGCCTTCTACCTCATCTTCACCAATATTTTGTGTTTAGGGGCAGTATTTTTAAGCCGGAACAAAAAGGTCCACTAAGGGCAATAAAAACCGTCACAGAAATGAAGGATGCCGACCGCGTTCCTTACTATTTTCTTTGACTATTTTTTTAAATCGGAATGCGTCGTCCGGATTTAAAAAAAGACGCCAAAATAGGCGCGCCACATAAAAATACGGATAAAATAGATAATCAGAAATACGACAATCGGCGAAATATCGATTGATCCGAGGTTTGGCAGAATACGCCGGATCGGCGCGAGCACCGGTTCGGTCGCCCGATAAAGAAAATTGCCAATTGCAGCAATGAGTGGATTGCGCGGATTTACAATGTTGAACGCATAAAGCCAGGAAAATACAGCCCCTGCAATGAGAATGAAAATATAGACACTAAAAACAAGATCTATTACAGATAGCAAAGCGAAAATCATTCTCTATTCCTTCGAAAGTCGACTAACAGCGAAATTGCCATTCAAATGTTTGATGGGCAAGGCTTTTTTAACAAGCGCTTAAAACTTATCATGAAAAATCACAAGCACAGCAAAAGTTTGTGAATACAATGCATATTCCGATCGGGGCACATTCTGGTCAGGGCATATTCCGATCGCGGCAATCACAAATCCTTTGTTTCGAGCTCCTCTATCCCTATCGGCATTTGTTTCTTTTCTCCGAAAAAAATGAGGTAAAGCCCGACAAGGCTTGCAAGAAGAGAAATGATGATCAGATACCACATATGAAACATAGGAAAAACCGGTTGCATCAAATTGATTGCCCATGGCGTCAAGCCACCGAAAACGGCATAGGCAATATTATAAGAAAAAGACAATCCCGAAAACCTGACTGTGGCCGGAAAACTGCGAACAATCACATAAGCAACCGAACCGACATAACCGGCAAAAAAACCGAGAAAGGCTGAAAGCACGAAAAACACGCCCGTTGAATATCCTGCACAGTGATAAAAAACGTAAGAGACGACCGCAAAAACAATTCCCGAAAAGGTAAAAAACTTGCCACTGCCAAAACGGTCACAAAGAAATCCTGCAACCGGCGTTCCAAGAATAAGGAAAAAACTGGTAATCGAATTGGCAGCAAGAGTGACGTCACCTGAATAATAATAAGGCGCAGCTTTCATATAGTTCGGCGTGAGCAAGGTACTGATCATAATCGTTGCGGATAAGGTCCATGTCAAAAGAACAGCAACGACAACACTTCCCAGATATTTCGTCAAAACCACTTTCAAAGGGATTTCTTTGGATAGAGCTTTTTTCCTTTTCAATTCTTTGAAAATTGGCGTTTCCTCCAGAAACCGCCGGAGCCAGACAGCAATCAGCCCGAAAATCCCGCCAATGATGAAGGCAACCCGCCAGCCCCAAAAATCGGTAACATTTTCAGGCCACGGCAAAACATTGTTATGAACAATGTGATTGATTGCAAACGCGATAAAAGAACCGATCAGAATGCCAAGAGATAAACCGGAGGTAAGAACGCCTGTAGACAGCCCGACATGACGCTCGGGAACATGTTCGGCTACGAATGTCCACGCACCGGGAACTTCGCCGCCGACGGCTAACCCCTGCATCATCCGGCAGGCCAAAAGAATAAGCGGAGAAAGAATACCAAAATGGTTATAGGTCGGTACAAAAGCCATACCCAAGGTTGCAAGCGACATCAAAAGGACCGAAAAAGTAAAAATACGCTTGCGTCCGAGTTTATCACCAAGATGCGCCATGACGACTCCCCCTATAGGGCGCATCAGATAACCGGCGGCAAATATGCCATAGGTCCACGTTGTGGCAAGCCAAGGCGACATTTCCGACGGGAGAACCGTATGGGAAATTTCGGCTGTAAAGAACACAAATATAATGAAGTCATAGAACTCGAGTGCTCCCCCCAGAGAGGCAAGTCCCAAAGTGCGTATGTCATCACCATTCAAATTACGTGCAGACTTCATCTTTTTCCTGTTTTGCGGGCTTTATGAAAATAAACTACTCCCCGCCCTTGACCTTACCCTATAGGAACCCCTCATATTATAGTAAATAGTCAATAGGCAAAGGAATATAAAAATGTCTGATCAAAACACAAGCTTGTTCAAGGTAGAGGATATGACATGCGGGCATTGTGTAAAAACAATCACCAACGCTATCAAAGAAAAATATCCGTCTGCCGATGTCAATATCGAACTCGACAAACATCTCGTCAAAGTCAAAGGTGTGGACGACAAGGCAAGTTTGGCTGACATTATGAAGGAAGAGGGCTACACGCCTCAAGCCTTGTAAAAATCAACAGAATTCTCTCTTCAAGCTGTCATGCTTGAAGAGAGCTTGTATCTGCGAGGCTTTCAATAACCTTGCATTCATGTATTTTATGGCCGCTGCATGGCTTTGTTATTCTCTCCAGCTCTTTTTCCAGAATTTTCAGGCGTGAAATTTTCATGCGCGTTTCTGCAAGTTGCTTTTGTGCAATCGTATCTGCTTCCCCGCATGGATCATCCGGATGTTTGGAAAGCGTTATAAGCTGGCGGATGGCTTCGATAGAAAAGCCGAGATTTCTAGCTCTTAAAATAAACAACAGACGCTTGTAATCAGCTTCGACATAACGGCGCTGATTTCCTTCTGTGCGCTCGGCCTCGTCCAGCAGGCCGATTTTCCCATAATAACGGATTGTTTCAATGTTACATCCGGTATGCTTTGAGAGTTCGCCGATTGAAAAATAGATTTTCTGCATTTTTTCTCTTGAACCTGTAGTTACTACAGGAATTATATAGTTATTCGACAATGAATTCCACCGTCGGAAATGTCATTTTCGGGAATTTCAGTTCGCGGATTTCGAGAGTCAGATCTTCAAAAATGAAATTCGAAATTCTGCAATTTTGGTGTTGAAGTTTCCGTTACGTGACTGGAAGCCCGGAAGAGGAGAAACGAGCCATGGCTGAAGTCGAAAAGAAAACCGTTCCACATGCTCATAATCATCAAATAAATAACGATAATGCCGCAAAACCTGTTGAACAGAGCCAAGACATTGTTTCCCATTCTCCAATGGAGACCGCACAAAGTAGCAATAAGGTCGAATCGGTGTCCGAAGATGAAAAAGAACATCGTCATGAACATCACTCGCATGCCGGACATCATCATGACGACCACCATGAACATACTCATGATCATTGCTGTGGCGGTCATTGCCACGATCATTCCCATGAAGATGATGATGAAGATGAAGAAATCGTCGATGACGACCCGCGGTTAGAAGCGGGAAACGATTCTTTATGGCGCGTTGAAGGCATGGATTGCGCAGCCTGTGCAAGAACGATTACCACCGCTTTGGAGCGCATGTCGGGCGTGGAAAATGTCCATGTTTCGCTTACCAGAGAAAGACTGTCTTTAAAAGCGGATAAAAGCCGTGTGAGCCCGGAAGAGATAGAAAAGACAGTCGCATCGCTTGGCTATCGCCTGCATAAAATCGACAATGACCAGCCGCGTGAACAACAAGAAGAAAAATACTGGTATCAAACACAAAAAGGCCAAGCGGCGATCTTGTCCGGTGTTCTCCTTGCTCTTGCATATATTGCGTCGACTTTTTTACCACATTTGTCATTCTGGTTTTTTACAATTGCCGCTCTCGCTGCACTTCTTCCGGTTGCAAAACGGGCGTTTGCAGCATTGAAAAATGGCAGCCCCTTTACGATTGAAATGCTGATGACCATTGCGGCAATCGGTGCCATTTTCATTAACGCAACTCAGGAAGCAGCCGTAGTGGTTTTTCTCTTTTGTGTTGGCGAAGTGCTTGAGGGGGTTGCAACGGGTCATGCACGTGCAGGCATCAAATCACTAAGCAAGCTTGCTCCTAAAACCGCTTGGAAAGAAGTAGACGGCAAACTTGAAGAAGTCCCTGCCGACAGCCTTCGGATTTCAGATATTGTCCTTGCAAGACCGGGCGATCGTTTGCCAGCTGACGGCGTTGTTATCGAGGGAACCTCGGGTGTCGATGAATCGCCGATTACAGGCGAATCGATCCCGGTAACAAAGACAATCAACAGCAAGGTTTTCGCCGGCTCCATCAACAATGAATCAACATTGCGTATTCGTGTGGAAACAAAACCCTCCGATAATACCATTGCACGCATCATATCGCTTGTCGAAGAAGCACAGGATGCGAAAGCCCCGACAGAACGGTTTATCGATGCTTTTTCTAAAGTCTATATGCCGATTATCGTCGGTATAGCTATCCTCATCGCCGTTATCCCTCCACTCTTTGACGGGCAATGGAGAGAATGGACCTATCGCGGCTTGGCTCTATTATTGATCGGTTGCCCTTGTGCGCTTGTTATTTCTGTTCCGGCTGCAATTGCATCCGGACTTTCGACCGGCACCCGTCATGGTCTTCTTGTCAAGGGCGGGAACGTGGTCGAGACTTTATCGAAGGTCGATTGTATAACATTCGATAAAACCGGTACTTTGACCAAAGGCACACCTGTTGTCACAGATGTTGTTGCAACCGAATATTCGGAAAACGAGGTATTGCAACTTGCCGTTGCTCTGGAACGGGAATCTAGCCACCCGCTTGCTGTTGCGATCATCACTGAAAGCGGAAAACGTAAAATAGAAGCCGTTTCGGTAAAAGATGTCAAAGCCGTTGCCGGTAAAGGTATTATTGCCGAGTGGAAAGGTAAACCGGTTTTCATCGGAGCCCCAAGATTTTCAAGCGATTACGGAATTATCGGCCAAACATTACAAAAAAGTGCTGAAAAATTCGAAAGCGAAGGAAAGACGGTCGTCGTTGTTCATCATGATGGTAAGGCAATCGGCGTTATTGCAATGCGCGACGAGCCAAGGGACGATGCTTCCGAGGCTTTAGAAGAACTCCGCCGGTTAAACATTGAAGCCGTTATGCTGACCGGTGACAATAAACAGACCGGAGAAGCCATTGCAAGAAAACTGGGTATTGCGGTCAAAGCCGAATTGATGCCGGGCATGAAAGTGGAAGCCATCAATGAACTTGGCAAAAATCATATTGTTGCTATGGTGGGGGATGGTATCAATGATGCACCGGCACTTGCCGCTGCAAATGCCGGCATTGCCATGGGCTCGGGAACCGATGTAGCCTTGGAAACAGCCGATGCTGCCATATTGCGCAACCGTGTGAGCGATATACCGACACTTATTTCGCTTGCCCGAACAACAATGTTGAATATCAAGGAAAATGTCGCCATAGCGCTCGGCTTGAAATTGATTTTTCTTTTGACAACAATTTTCGGCATTACAGGACTTTGGCTTGCTGTTATGGCCGATACCGGAGCAACTGTTCTCGTCACACTCAATGCATTAAGGCTTTTATTATTCAAAAAATAAAATGGCTCTTTCGAGCCATTTTTCCAAATCAAACTAATCAAACGATTATGCAGTCGACGGATTATTTTTTAAGTGCATTCAAGCGATCAAGAGCCGAACCGAAGCCATCAAGTTGCACAAAGAGATTATCCAGCGGCTGTTCATTATTTCCGGCCGAAGTTGCTTTGACATTGAGTTGTTTACCAGCGCGTAAGGCTTGAGTTGACGTTTTGTCAAAGGCAACAGGAACAATGCAACCGACAGGCATACAGGTACGAACGCCTGTTTCAATAACCGCCTTGGTATCATCAACCTGAAGCTTTACCGGTTTGGAAACCAGAATGCCGAAAGGCACAACAATAACACCGGAAACATCCCCGTTATTATTTGTCGAAACATTCATGCTGATGACCGGCTGGTTCTGGTTGTTCACTTCCTGACGAAGCAGAGCACAAGCTTTTTCACCATTCTGTATGGCACAATTGACAGTCCATAGCCCATAGGTTTCAGTAAGCGACGAAGCACCATTCGGCAACGTTGCGGCATTGGGTCTGCCGCCCTTATCATTAGCGGCGACGGCTGATAAAGTAGAACAAAGTAATCCAGCCACAAAAAAAGAACTGAGCAAACGTTTCATATTAAAATTCTTTCTGGAAGTATTTCCCCGATATTTGAAATTCAAACACAACGTATAAAGGAACTGATGCGTTGAAACCAGAAAAATTTCATCCGTTTGACTGTATCACGCAATAATATGCCGGAACTCGGCAACAACCTTTTCGTAAACAGCTTGTTTAAACGGCACCACCATCATCGGAAGTGCTTCCAGATCCACCCACTTCCACTGATCGAATTCTGCAGTATTGTTTGCCGGAGGCGGATTGATCGCAATTTCTTTGTCATCACCTGTAAAGCGGAATGCAAACCATTTTTGTGTTTGCCCGCGGTACTTGCCCTTCAACGCAATGCCGACAAGTTCCTCAGGCAAATCGTATGTAAGCCACCCCCCGGTTTGCGCAATCAATTCTATCGAACGGACACCGGTTTCTTCATAAAGTTCTCGTTTTGCCGCTTCGATAGGGTGTTCACCCTTGTCAATTCCCCCTTGCGGCATTTGCCATATTTTGGAAGCACCTTTGAGCTCGCTTAAACGGTTTGTAATTCGCCGTCCGGCCCATACTTGATTGTCTTTATTAAACAAGGCAATTCCAACGCACTTACGGTAAGGCAAATCTGTCTTGTTTTTTTGTTTATCTATATCGTTTTTTGTCATCTTTTATTACCAAATGTATTGCCATCCGAAATCATATCAAGATTCTATATCGCTTTGATCAGGCCTGCCACCCTTAAGTTATATTTGTCAAAATCGGAACCTTCCGTTTCAGATCTCTCCTTCGGAGGCAAGCTTCCAAAGTCCGATTTTGACAAATAAAAAGCGCGTTGAACGCGCTTTTTATTTTGTTCAATTCGGGACGCCTTTTTGCGGATTCGGAGGAAAGGCAGCATTTGCCATTTCACCACGCAACAATTTATAGGCTTCATTAAGCTGGATATCGTCTTTCGGGTCTTTCGGAACAAAGGCGGCAGAGCCGGATCCCTTATCATCTTCCTGATTGCCCTTGATATGACCTTTTAACTCGGATTCGCCCAAATTGACGTCATAGCCCTTGTATTCGTCCGGTAATGGCTGATCTACTTTGATATCGGGCGTAATCCCCTTGCCCTGAATTGAAGAACCCGAAGGCGTGTAATAAAGCGCTGTCGTCAGACGAAGAGCACCGTTATCTCCAAGCGGAATAATTGTTTGTACCGAGCCTTTGCCAAAAGATTGCGTGCCAAGAATCGTTGCACGGCGGTGATCCTGCAAGGCGCCAGCGACGATTTCGGAAGCACTGGCCGACCCGCCATTGATGAGAACAATCAACGGCTTGCCATTGGATATGTCGCCCGGTTTTGCGTCAAAGCGCATGACTTCTGCCTGATCACGTCCACGAGTTGAAACAATTTCACCCTTATCTAGGAATGCATCCGATACACTGACAGCCTGATCCAGCAATCCACCCGGATTCAAACGCAGATCAAGGACATATCCCTTAAGCTTATCTGCCGGAATCTTCGACTGGATGTCTTTAATAGCTGCCTGCAAGTCATCATAAGTTTGTTCAGTAAACTGGATGAGACGTAAATAACCGATATCACCCTCGACCCGATATTTGACGGCCTTGACCTTGATAATATCGCGAATAACAGTGATTTCGAGTGGTTTATCAACACCGTTACGGATAATTGTCAGTTTGATCGGCTTGCCGACTTCGCCACGCATTTTGCTGACAGCATCATTCAAGGTCTGACCGCGCACCTGTTCGCCATCAATTTTGGATATCAGGTCACCAGCGAGAACGCCAGCTTTGGAAGCAGGCGTATCCTCCATTGGCGAAACAACCTTGATAAGGTCATTTTCCATTGTCACTTCAATACCCAATCCGCCAAACTCGCCTTTGGTGGAAACCCGCATATCCTTTGCCTCTTCGGCATTCATATAGGATGAATGCGGATCAAGCGAAGTCAACATACCGTTGATAGCATTTTCAATCAGTTTTTTATCGTCAGGCACTGTCACATATTGTGCCCGCACGCGTTCAAAAACATCACCAAAAATGGCAAGCTGCTTATAAGTGTCACCATCACTATTTGCTGCAAAAGATTGCATCATGATCATTGAACTTGCGCCCAATAATGCTCCGGCAGCCAAAACAGTCAATTTACGAATCATTCTGGTTCCTTCCCGACTTACCAGCTACCCACCACGGTGCCGGACTTACAGGTTTACCTTGTTTTCTGAACTCAATGTAAAGCATCGGAGTGCTTTTGCCTATATCCAAAGAAGCCGCACTAGCAACTTGTTGAATACCCATTGTACCAACCGGCTCACCTGAAAGCAAAAATTGGCCCTGGGTTACATTGATCTTGTCCATTCCGGCAAGCAATATATGATAATTCTGTCCTGTATCAAGGATTACCAACTCGCCATATGAACGAAATGGTCCGGCATAGGCAACCACTCCATCAGCGGGAGCTGTTACAATTGCTCCCGGTAGTGTTTCAACTGTATCACCAAGGGCTGCACCGTTATTGGCCCCGAATTTCTGAACGACCTTGCCCGCTGCCGGTAAAACAAGGCTACCTTTTTTCGCCTCGAAATCAAGATTTTGAAGAAGCCCCGCATTTTGGCTTGTAATGCCGGTGCTCGCAGTTTGCTGGCGCGATTGCCGCTCGAGTTCGGCAATCAGATCTTCAAGAGATTTTGCTTTTTCCGATAGTTCCGCGATATTTTTTCTTTGTTTGGTCAGTTCGCTTTCGGAAGTTTTTTGCAATTTTGCTTTTTCTTCAAGCAACAGGCTCAATCGTTTTTGTTGTTCGGCCTGCGACTGAACCTGATTTTTCATTTCTTCATGTTCGGTTTTAATTGAATTTTCAACAGCGGTGAGGTCTTTCAAGCTTGCCGAAAGTGCCAATGTTTTCTCGCGCATTTCCGGCACAAGCGTTCCTAAAAGTGCTGCACTGCGGACAGATTTTAACGCGTCATCCGGCTCGACAAGAATAGCCGGAGGCGGATTAAGTCCCATTCGTTCAAGAGCTGCAAGGACTTCAGCAAATTCGTTCTTTCGGCTATCGAGATTCTGCTTTACTTTCGACTTTTCATCAAGAAGGTCTTTTAACTTGTTCTCGCTTGCAGCAATTTTTTCGGAAGCTTCCCGTTCGTTCTTTGCGGCTTTAACAATTTCGGCTGTCAATGTTCGTTGATCTTTTTTCAAATTATCAACCTGACCTGCCAATTCAGCCATTTTCTGTCGTGATATCGTCATTGTCTGGCGAATATCTTCGAGTGCTTTGGCTGCCACCTGTCTATTTCCGTTTTCATCGCCGAAAGCGGGAAAAGCCGAATAGATCAAAGCACAAATCGTCACAGCTCCCGCAAATATATGCGAGATAAACCTTGCATCATGTCTGATGACAAAACTTACCATTTTTCCTGTTGAAGCCGTTTGACGTTTAAAACACAGTTTTAAACAGTTTCCCCCTAAGATGGAGTTAACAAACGCGTTTTTAATATTTTCAGAACGCCGTCACACGCGATGATAGGGATGACCACTCAAAATCGTTGCTGCGCGATAAAGTTGTTCGCTAAGCAAAATTCGTGCAATCTGGTGAGGCCATGTCATTGCACCGAATGACAGTAACAAATCAGCCCGTTTACGGACCTTTTCACAATGTCCGTCGGGACCACCCAAAGCAATAGTCAGATGTTTGCTGCTCTCGTCGCGAAATTTCTGTAACATCCGCGCGAAATGAACCGATGTTACCGATTTTCCGCGTTCGTCGAGAACAATAAGACGGCTCCCCTCTTGCAAGGTGTCGAGAAGTTTCTCACCCTCGTCTTCCATCCTCTGGTCGGCATTTTGTAGCCGACTTTCGACAATTTCATGAACATTTTGAAAGCTCAGCCCCAAGGAAGGTGCCAATTTTGAAAATCGGTCGAAATAACGGCTGACAAGTTCCTGCTCGGGGCCTTTTTTCATACGTCCAACGGCAAATACCGAAATCTGCACGTCAATTTTCTCCGACCTTAAGAGCAATACCGTTATTGTTGTTCGCCGTTCCCCACATCTTTTCGAGATTATAAAATTCCCGTGTCTCCGGCCGGAACAAGTGAACAATAATATCGCCGAGATCAATCAGCACCCAATCACATTCGCTCAAGCCTTCCACTCTGGTTTGACCTTTATTACAATCTTTAAGGGCATAGAGAAGATGGTCAGCCAATGCCGAAACATGGCGCTGCGAACCGCCCGAAGCAATCACCATATAGTCGGCTAACGGGGAACGCCCGCGAAGGTCAATCGTGATAACATCCTGCGCCTTTGAATCATCAAGGCTCGAAAGAACGCGCTGCAAATTATTCTCGACAATCAAACCGGCATGATCGTCCGCTAAATTTTGTTGAAGGGCAGCGTCTTCACCGATTTTATGCTTCTTTGATGTTTCTATAGTTTTTTTCAGATTACTCACCTTTCAAACCGATATAAATTCTTGTTTTAACACCCGTTTCTTTATTATAATGGTTACAGACTTACCGCTTTTTTTCAAGAAAAATCGGCATGTTTCCTGTTTTCGGTTGCTTTCACGTTCACGCACTCCTTTGCGTTTTTCTGCCTCAAGCCCGTGGAAGACGCGTAAGAGCGTCGACCGTGGATATATCCCCAAGCAGGAGGTTTTTTATAAGGCAATGCAGCAACATTATATTCTTTAACACGAAATTTCCGGAATGTTTCCGCCATTGGTGAAAAAAGTGCCGACATTGAAGCTGACGGGCGGTCAATAATAGCGATCGGGATGGTATTGACGATTTTTTTCCATTCCTGCCATTGATGAAATGTCGCAAGACTATCGGCCCCCATGACCCAAACGAAGCGGATATTTCGATGGTGAGCGAGTAAATAGGAAAGCGTTGTAATTGACGTATAGGATTTGATTGTTTGTTCAAAGCCGGTAATTTTTATTCGCGGATCGTCAACGAGTTCGGCACTTAAACGCATTCTTTCATGAAGCGGCAAAAGTCCGCTTCTGTCTTTCAGAAGGTTGCCCGGGGTTACCATCCACCATAATTCATCAAGTTTTAATCGACGAAGAGCAATTTTGGCAACCAGCAGATGCCCTTCATGAGGCGGATTGAACGACCCGCCAAAAAGGCCTATCCGATTGCCGTTTTCGCAATGCGGCATTTTGTTTTCATATCGGAAAACGTCATTCAAGGACGTATCTGCCCGTTACCGTTGACACGATATTGAAATGTCGTCAATTGTTCGACACCGATCGGGCCACGAGCATGCATTTTGCCCGTAGCAATGCCGATTTCACCTCCGAAACCGAATTCTCCACCATCCGCAAATTGTGTCGACGCATTGTGCATAAGAATTGCTGAATCGAGACTTCTGAAAAAGAGGTCGACCGCCTTTTTATCTTCGGCAATAATCGATTCTGTGTGATGGGAAGAATAGTGATTGATGTGATCGATTGCGCCCTCTACACCATTGACTGTCTTTATCGATACAATGGCGTCAAGATATTCGGTCGACCAGTCGGCTTCGGTGGCAAGCTTGGCACCCGGAATTTTATCAACAAGATCTTCACTGGCACGAATTTCACAACCCGCCTGTTGAAGTGCAATAAGAACCGGAATGATCTTATCGGTAATTGCTTGGTCAACAAGAATAGTTTCCACCGCACCGCATATCCCCGTGCGTCGCAATTTGGCATTGATAATTATCTTTTTTGCCATGTCGAGATCAGCGGATTTATCAACATAGATATGGCACAAACCTTCAAGGTGGGAGAAAACGGGAACACGCGCTTCCTTTTGCACACGCGCGACTAAACTTTTGCCGCCTCTTGGAACAATAACGTCGATATTGCCATCAAGGCCGGTGAGCAATTCACCCACCGCATCACGATCGACTGTGTCGACAAACTGGATAGACTGTTCCGGTAAACCGGCAAACTTCAAGCCTTCAACCATTGCTTCATGAATTGCTTTTGACGACAGAAAACTATCGGAGCCACCGCGAAGAATAACAGCATTGCCAGCTTTCAGACATAAGGCGCCTGCATCGGCAGTCACATTGGGCCGGCTTTCATAAATGACACCTATAACGCCAAGCGGCGTGCGAACGCGCTGGATTTGTAATCCGTTCGGGCGTTTCCATTCACTCATAATTTCGCCTACGGGGTCAGGAAGACCAGCAATTGTATGAACGGCATCGGCTATCGATGAAATTCGTTTTTCATCAAGCAGCAGACGGTCAACAAGAGCAGCACTCATACCATTCTTTTTGGCATTTTCTATATCTTTGGCATTGGCCGACAATATATCATCTTTACGCTCGCGAATATTTTTGGCGATCGCTTCAAGTGCTTGTGTCTTCTTAAGCGAGGGGGCAAGCGCCAATGTCCGGGCAGCCAAACGGGCATCTTTTCCCATTTTCAAAAGATTGTCGTGCAAACCAGCCATGAAACATTTTCCTTTTAAACCACCACGTGCCGGCAGTTAGCCACATCGCATCCGATAACTCAATATATATTATAACTCTACCGACCGCTAAGCTTAAGGAACGATATTTATAACGCAAGCATAACAAAAATTATTGATAATAAATGATAGCTAACTCCGCAAAACCATGTCATTGCGATGGACCATTGCAGATCTTGGTTCATAGCCGAGAACAGCTTCGATCTCGGAATTTTTCAATCCGATAATACGATCGGCCTCATCCCGATCATAACTGACCAATCCCCTTGCGATTTCGATGTTATCCTTGTCAACAATCGCCACAGTATCACCATGGTGAAAATCACCATCAAGGGCAACAACACCGGCTGCAAGAAGAGATTTTCCTCTTTTCAATGCGCGCACTGCCCCCTCGTCTATCGTCAATGTACCTGATGGATCAAGCTGACCGGATATCCACGTTTTCCAAGCACTTACAGGCTTTTCGCTCGCTGCAAAAAAGCTTGCCCTTTCACCTTGATCAATAGCGGCCAACGGGTGGAGGCGTTTACCCGATGTTATAATCATTGCTGTTCCGGATTGATTGGCAATTTTGCCTGCCTCAAGCTTTGTTTTCATTCCCCCACGCGATAATTCGGAAGCGGCAAGACCCGCCATTTTTTCAATAGCGGGATTGATCGACCGGATATAGGGGATGAATACCGAATGATCGTCAAGATGCGGCGGTGCAGAATAAAGGCCATCAATATCGGATAACAGAATAAGGAGATCTGCTCCCATCATTGTTGCAACGCGTGCTGCCAGACGATCATTATCGCCATAACGGATTTCGCCGGTTGCAACCGTGTCGTTCTCGTTAACGACAGGAACTGCACCAAAATGAAGTAACGTATTGATTGTTGCCCTTGCATTGAGATAATGGCGGCGCTCTTCTGTATCAACAAGTGTCAGCAGAATTTGGCCGGTCATTACGCCATGTTTTAACAATTGGGCTCCATAAGCTTTGGCAAGTTCGATCTGTCCGATTGCCGCGCAAGCCTGACTTTGCTCAAGTTTGAGAGAACCCGACGGTAGTTTCAAGAGCGTGCGTCCCAAGGCAATAGCACCGGATGATACCAGAAGCACCTCCACGCCTTTTTTCTCCAACGCGGCGACGTCATTAATCAGGCTTTCAAGCCATTCAACTTTAAGACCGTGTTTGCGATCAACAAGGAGAGCCGAGCCGATTTTGACAACAATACGTTTATATTGATCAAGTTTTTTTAATTCCTGCACCATGAATGCCTATTCTCCGGCTTCCTTCGCGGCTTTCTCTTTGCGACTTTCGTCAATATTTCGAGCAATCGAACGCAAAGTCGCCTCTATTCCTGCGTGCGTAACTGCTGACAAAAGATGGACTTTTTTCCCTGATATTTGTTCCAGTTGTTTTTGCTTTTCCTGCTTTTTTTCTTCGTCAAGAATATCAATCTGGCTTAAAGCAATGATTTCCGGTTTTTCAGAAAGCCCGTGACCATAGGCTTCCAATTCGTCACGGATGATCTGATAAGCTTTCGCTACATCTTCTTCCTGGGCAGAAACAAGATGCAAAAGAACCTGACAGCGTTCGACATGACCTAAAAACCGGTCGCCAATGCCAACGCCTTCATGGGCACCTTCTATAAGGCCGGGGATGTCGGCAAGTACGAATTCACGCCCGTCAATACGAACCACGCCAAGATGGGGATGCAATGTGGTAAACGGATAATCGGCAATTTTAGGTTTTGCGGCTGTAACAGACGCAAGAAAAGTGGATTTTCCGGCATTCGGAAGGCCGACAAGTCCACAATCGGCAATCAACTTCAAACGCAACCAGATTGTGCGCTCGATCCCTTCAAGTCCGGGATTGGCTCGACGGGGCGCGCGATTGGTCGACGTGGTAAAATGCAGATTGCCAAAACCTCCATTTCCGCCCTTTGCCAGACAAAATTTTTGCCCCGCCTCTGTCAAGTCACAGATAAGCGTTTCGTTGTCTTCTTCAAAAATTTGGGTACCAACCGGTACTCTCAATACGACATCCGCCCCTTTGGCACCCGTCATATTGCGCCCCATACCATGCGTACCGGTTTTGGCTTTGAAATGTTGCTGATAGCGGTAATCAATCAACGTATTCAAACTGTCGACCGCAACAGCCCAGACATCACCGCCGCGACCACCGTCACCGCCATCGGGCCCGCCGAATTCGAGAAACTTCTCGTGCCGGAAGGAAACTGCACCTGCCCCGCCATCTCCGGAACGGATATAGACTTTCGCCTGATCGAGAAATTTCATTTTTTATACTCTTCGTTGGTCTTTGCCTCTCTCATAGCGCAAAGTTCCGGACAAGGCTATAGAGATGGAAAGCGAAATAGTTTTACTGATTTTTAGCCCGATATTTAAAAAAGCAGCTTTGATAATGACACAAACTCTCGTTGGAAAGCTCGACTTTTTCGCGAAAATCATCCAACCAGCCGATAGATACGCTTTTGAACTTCAAACATATCCGGAAGAGCAAATATTCATCGTCTCCTCAACAGATTTCCAACCAGCCTCCGTCTTGGACACGAATTTAACGAACAGTCCGAAATTGCGACGTTCTCTTGTCATGGCATGTGCTTTTATCGGTCACAAGTTTTTCAGCACATTCGATTTTCAGATTTTCGGCCCGAACTATAAAAACTATTATCAATCATACGGTTTTGTTAGGCGAAGTAACGACACCAGCCCCCATTAGCCCTGTTCAAGTGTTTTTACCCTTGAAATCATAGGCCAACAAATAAAGCTCGACCGATTCCGCCCGACTTGCCGGAGGCTTGACGTGGTAAATCTTTTTGAAATTCTGCTTCAATATTGTCAGCAATTCATTTTCTGCGCCGCCCTGAAAGGTTTTGGCAAGAAAATGCCCGCCCGGTTTCAAGACCGATACGGCAAAATCGGCAGCCACTTCGCAAAGATGGATCGTTCTGATATGATCGGTTTGCTTATGACCGATTGTCGGCGCAGCCATATCGGAAATTACGAGATCGGGCTTGGCTCCAAGAGCGCCCATCAGCTTTTCGGGTGCATCATCATCAAGAAAGTCCATTTCCAGCATTGTAACACCCGGCAAGGGATCCATATGAAGATAATCAATGCCAACGACAGAAGGATGGTCATTTGTAGAGCCAACAATTTTTGCCGCTACCTGACACCAGCCACCAGGGGCTGCACCAAGATCAATAATCTTCTGTCCTTTTTTTAAGAGATGATAGCGTTCATTGATTTCGATAAGCTTGTAAGCTGCACGGGAACGATATCCGTCTATTTTTGATTGATGCACATAAGGATCGTTGAGATGACGCTCAAGCCATCTGCGTGATGACGCCTTGATCGTTCCGGCTTTCTTTTTTACCCTTGTGTGGAGTTCATGTGTGCCTGCACCGCCTCTTCCACCAGCATGTGTTCCTGTTTTTTTTGTTGTCATAAACGCTCACTTTCACGATTTCTTGGCAGACCGAAACGTGCATTCATATGACGACGTTTTCTCCATGCACCATCGCGTGACATCAATTCCGTCAATATCCCTTCCCGCAAACCACGATCAGCCACCCTCAACCGTTCGGACGGCCACTCTTCTCGTATGACATCAAGAATGGCGCAGCCGGCAAGCACCAGATCAGCCCTATCCTGTCCGATACACGGGTTGGCAATGCGTTCTTCAAGATTCCATGAAAGCAAACGTTTGGTCATGCGTTCGACATCATCATTATTAAGCCAAATTCCGTCAATCAAACGACGGTCATATTTGGCAAGTTCCAAATGAATGCCGGCGAGCGTTGTGACCGTCCCCGAAGTGCCCAGCAAATGGAAATGCGGACTTTTTGCCAATGCTCCAAGTTTCTTGCGCCCCTCGAAATGCATCAACAAACGACGGACATAATCCTTCATTTTTTCAAAAACATCGGCCGTCACATTTTCACCGCCAAAACGCTCGGCCAAAGTAATGACACCAACGGGTAACGACGTCCATGCAATAATATGTTCGGCAAGCCGTGGAGAGCGTTTTTTCGACCGGTCGATCAATACGATTTCTGACGACCCGCCCCCTATATCGAAGACAACTATCGCATCGGTATCATCTTCAACCAGTGTGCCACAGCCCGCAACCGCAAGACGTGCTTCTGTCTCGCGATCGATAATTTCAAGATCAATACCGGTTTCGCGTGCAGCCCGTTCAATAAAACGTTGACCGTTTTCTGCAGACCGGCAAGCTTCTGTTGCAATAAGCCGGCACCGTTTGATCTTTCTTTGATCAAGTTTTAGACGACAAACCTTGAGAGCCTCGATTGCCCGCTCCATCGCATTTTCGTTCAGACACCCCGTACGCCCCAATCCTTCTCCCAGACGCACAATGCGCGAAAATGCATCGACAACGTGAAAATGACCTGGTTTAGTCGGCGCGGCTATCAACAAACGGCAATTATTTGTTCCCAAATCAAGTGCTGCATAAAGTGGCACTTTTTTCCAACAGCTATGAATTGGATGTCCATGCCTTTTGAACTCGTCCGTGGAGCTTTGCTTTTCAACACTTTTTGGCCTCGTTCTATTATCGTCGGAGATTGCCAAAACCGGCGTTTGACGCGAACGTTTTTTTTTGCAACGGGATTTTTCAGGTCCAGCAGCTGCAGTCTGTTCGCCAGACGCGCGCAACTTCGCGTTCTGACGCCTTTTGGCGCGCTTTTTCCTGAATGGGGGAACAGCTAAAGACCCTGTTAAAGGCGGTTCTCCGCCGCCATTTTCATGCCTTTCCAAGCGTTCATGCACACCTTTTGCATCATTTCCGCTCGGCTTCCCCCGCTCCGACCCTTCCGGATTGTCGATCAACGGAGTCATCATCATCTTTCCTTAAAAGCGCCATGGGGACATTTCCTCACAATGGACACTTCATTACCTATCGTTGTTTCTAATGTAACAGCGTTGACGGTTTTTACCAATAGCTGGAACCAAGCTTCTTCATTTTTTTGAAAAAAGCTTAAAAGTTAAAACGAAATCTTATCGAACGTTAAGCCGGAAATGCGATGCGGCAGTCGAAATTTTTTATCGGGAATTCAGCCAACAGATTGAACGCACTATGACAGGATTATTTTCTCAAGTTTAGGCTTGTATATTGAAATGGATATGCTAAAAGCCATGCTGTTCTCGCAAAAAGCAGAAATGCTGGGGAATAGTTTAACGGTAGAACTGCGGACTCTGACTCCGTCAGTCCTGGTTCGAATCCAGGTTCCCCAGCCAATTTATCTCCTTGAAAAGATTACATAATTTACTTTCTGATTTTTTTGTGGTGAAAAAGTTAGACACTTTTTCAGCAGCAGGTAGACAAGCTTTTATGCTGATCACTCACTTCTCGGGCCAATTATCTAATTTACCAGCCTTTTTTGATCAGTTTGCGCGATTCGAATAGTGCTGAGCCATTGCCACAGTTTTGCACCGAATGACATCCAGCATAGTCTGTTTCCATTCCAGTGCACTAGCGTCCCGATTCAATCCCGCCTAAACCTTTTTATTATGATTTTAAAAAATCCGATATTTAGTATTTCAAACTTTATAAGCGGGCTTTCAACGTTCAGTATTCGCTGCATGAACGTTGCAATGAAGGCTTGATTAGCGATTTTTTCTCCCTAAAAGGCGAGATAGCTCCAAGACAATGTCAGTAAACACAGTTACATGAAATTAGCCATCTGTTTTTCTCAATCGACCCCCCCTCATCATTTTTGTTTAACGGGGTGAATTGTCGCAGTTAAAAACTACATCATTTACAGGAGTAATAAAAAAATGATCTAGTCTTGCAGACCATCAGGTTGAAACACACATTTAATCAGAAGAACGAATACAGGAATTTTAAAAATGTCCGATGACGATAAAAATAAACATGTAAAAATAGTCGATGTCGAAAAAATCGACGAACAGGACGATGATAAGAATGGTCCCGTCGATACTGTCGACATTTTTGATGACGTTACAGGCGACGATGAGGGCAAATTCCGTCCACGCAACAAGAAAGCAGAAGATATAGAAAATCCGTTGAGTGACGAGGATAGAGATGTCGTAGGGGAAAATCTTTTTACCAGCGAGCCGGACGAAGATGAGCCGGAATGACCGGCTTCCGTTTTAAATTGCACATTTAGTTAGCATATTTTTGTTATTGGACGGGAGGTTGCTTTTAACCTCCTTTTATCCTCGTTTAACGATTTGTTCTTCTCTCAATGTCGTCTGTCTGGGCGCGAGTTGTTAAATCAGCCCTGAACGCGATTGAATATATGAATAGGCCGAAGTGCTCTTGCACTGACGTAACAAGATGTTTTTCGCAATAACATCGATTATCTGTTCTTTGCTCAAAATCGGCTTGACGATTTCTCCATGTTCCAGAACACAGAGATCATAAAACAACAATTTTTGACTTTTCGAAAAGCAAAGAAAATAATTTACTTTGGTTGGAAAAATAGATTTCGCCGTAAATCGGGGAAAAAATAAATACAGGTTTTATGATCTATAGTTTTAATGCTTGTCTGCAGTCATGCGGGAATTTTGTGCAGCCAATTTTTCCAGAATTAGCAATAATTTGCCGACAGCAATTTTCACATCACCCGAATTATCTATGTAGCAATATTCAGCCCCGTCGGGCAATTGGATTGGAACATTTGCACGTTCTAGCCTTTCGGCAATATCTGATTTACTTTCTCTTTTACGATTGATGAGTCGTTCTTTCAGAATTTGCGCCGGAGCATTGATTTCAACGACGAGAACATGGTCGAATAGTTTTTTTGCCATTCCAAGACTATTTCGCGAGATATTGGCAATTACAATTTTCCCTTGTTTTACGTCATTCTCAATATCAGCGGGAAGGCCATAATAAATTCCATGCGCAAACCAGTGCATAGAGAATGCGCCCTGATCCAGAAGTTTCAGGAACTGTGCCACTGATACTTCTATATTGTCTTCGTTACCTAATTTTTTCGAATTTTCATCTTGTCGATTTTGTCGCGAGATACCGGATTGTCGCGTGATTATACGTCGGGTAAATAAAAAGTCCTCGTTATTTGCCAGAACCTCATGAACAACATTAATGACCGTGTCTTTTCCCGCCCCACTCGGTCCAACAATTGCAACGAACCAACCAACATTTTTCATCATAGACCAAATGTCCATATCAAGGAGACTCTTGTCTCCCGAATTCCTTCAATGGAAAGAACTCCTATTACTTTACAACTGTAGAGAAATAATTGCCATGTCATTTGGCAAAAACGCAAGCTTTGTAACGAGCAAAAATTATCGATGCCCCATCGATAACCTAACAATAATATTATATTCATATTTCTTATTTAAAAACAGATAATAACCGGAAGTCACCCGATATGAATAACAATTGATTGGCTAATAGGACACATGATACAAATGACAATGTCACGTTTTGTTTTAACTGTCGTTTGTCCCGCAAGAAGGGGCATCGTTGCCGCTATATCGACATTTTTGGCAAAAAATACATGTAACATTGTCAACAGTTCGCAATTTGATGATGCACTGTCGAAAAAATTCTTTTGTCGCGTCGGTTTTGATAGTGAAGGCGGGAAAGATATGCACGAGCTCGAAAAGGCATTTGAGCCGATTGCTCGTGAATTCTCTATGAACGCCAATTTTTTTGATACACAAGACCGCATGAAAGTTGTGATCATGGTATCAAAATTCGGCCATTGTTTGAACGATCTCATTTATCGCTGGAGAATAGGTGCGCTGCCAATTGATATAACGGGTGTTATCTCCAATCATCTTGATTATCAAAAACTCGTTGTCAATAATGACCTCCCCTTTTACCATATTCCGGTCAATAAAGACCGCAAACGCGAAGCCGAAGACCGTTTATTCGAAATCATTTCCGGAACCGGAACGGAGCTCGTTGTTCTTGCCCGCTATATGCAAATTTTGTCCGATCGGCTTTGCAAAGAAATGTCGGGAAAAATTATCAATATCCATCATTCATTCCTGCCAAGCTTCAAGGGGGCAAACCCGTATAAGCAAGCTTTTCAACGCGGTGTCAAAATTATCGGTGCCACCGCCCATTATGTGACAGCCGATCTTGATGAAGGACCAATTATTGAACAGGATGTTGTGCGTGTAACTCATGCACAAAACGCAGATGATTACGTTGCACTGGGGCGGGATGTCGAGGCGCAAGTTTTAGCACGCGCCATTCACGCTCATATCCATCATCGCGTTTTTATTAACGATAACCGCACGGTTGTCTTCCCCGCAACACCCGGGAGCTACGCTTCGGAACGGATGGGATAATCAATTTAGCACAACATCATGTAAATAGTTGTTTTCAACAACGCCAATTTTATATGAACGACAGCTTAAAGTTGCTGCTTTATTGCTTATTAGAAGCCAAAAGGCTAAGAAACCTTGACATTGGTGGCATATAAACAATTGAAAGTCCAGTTGAACTTCAACCTGGCAATTGATATATTGTTGTTCCGATTAGATTACGCTTTTGATGAACGTCTTAGTTATTTCAAAGTTAAAATAGGATTCTCGTTATACCAAGGGCGTTGGATTCTTTTATTTCCTGTTGATATTTGAAAATCATCAAGAATTCTTGCTTTTTTCTAAAAAAAAGAATATTATGCCAACTAGGCTTATGAGGAGCTTGAAACAGAACAAGAAAAATCATGAAGATTGGAGCTTGTTGATAGTTTTTGGAGAGTAATTATGCAACCGGTTGATGCTACATCAGGCACCCGTTCGTTGACGACCGTGCAAGTAGCGGTGCCATCAACGCAGACGGCTCGGACCGACTCGGTTGTGGAACAAATTCCTATTGTTGAACCGCGGCCGCATTATCCGATTTCTGCGAGTGTCGCTGAGATAATGGCTCACATTACAGAGCTTATAAAGGAACAACAAACAGCGTCTCAAGAAGCTTTACATCAGAAAAATCTTGATGAAGCTCGCGCCGAAATGGAGAAGCTTTTTGAAGCTGTTCAAGGCCAATCCGGTAATGGCTTGGATGGCAAGAAAACGGATGGCAGTACAACACGCTTGGATGTTGATGTTGTGGCGAAGGTTGATGATCAGAAAGCCAAGGTTCCTGAAGCTGGCGATAATAAAGTTACGCCGGAAGTTAAATCAGCTAATGATGGCAATGCTGACGGAACAAGCGATCAGGGGTCTAGCGGCATTCAGGCAAAAGATGATTTTTCGCTAAGTGGTGGAAAGGTTGGCTCGAAAGGTAAAACCCATCTGCCGCATATATCCTTTGATGATAAAAGTGCAGATAAAAAGGCTACCGGTTTGAAAGCGGATGGATCCCAGAATCCAACCTCAACGGTTCAAGCGGATAGTGATACAGATCTTTCAACTGCTAATCCCGGAAGCTTCAAAATTGATACACAAGTTAGTGTGAACGGAATAAATCCCGAAACTACTAAAGAAAATATCTAACTTTTCGAAACGGTGGATTTTAACAATTCCAAGTGGAAATAGCCATTAAATGGCTGTTTCCATTTTTTGTGTCGTTTAAATACCCATTCAGTGTTTTAACCGAACGATATTAGAGAGCATGGATCGTAGCTCGACGTATATATTTGTGTTATAGATCTCAGAAAAACAGACGTCAGATCAATTACAAATACGAACGCTGAATAATACAAATATCGATAAATTGTGTTTTATATTTTCTTTATACTATAAAGAATCATGGGATTAAAATCCCGATTCAATGCGGCCATAGACTAACTGGGTAAACGAATAAATTTGACTGCCTACAAACGAAGCGGTCAGTGCAAGAACAACGAAAATGACGACAATTTTAGGTATAAAAGTCAGCGTCATTTCCTGTATTTGTGTCAAAGCCTGAAACAGCGCGATAACAATGCCGATGGCCATAGCAGCACCAACAGCAGGACCGCTTGCAACCAGAACGGTCCACACTGCCGCCGTCATCATATCTACGGCATCGGCTTCATTCATTTTTTTCTAACCCCGATCAGATCAAGCCTGTGGCTTGCTATTCATCACAGTCACACCAGGCCCGATAAGAAGGTCTTTGCCATTGTCCAGTTTAGCAATCAAACCGTCGCTGTAAATCGTAACAGATTGTGCCGTTCCTGCAGTCACAACGCCTTTTTCATCTGTAAATGAAAGATATTTTCCCACATACCCTTCGGCACGGGAAATCGGGCCATCAACCATAATATTGTTCAGTGACTTAGCCATTGTATCAAGTTTGGTGTTTGTCTGGGTTTGTTGTTCGACTGCCGAGAAGCTTGCCAATTGCGAAACAAATTCGGTTGAATCCATCGGCTTTGTAGGATCCTGATTCTTCATTTGCGCAATCAACAATTTGATAAATGTATTATAATCGGCCGTTGGGGCTTTTCCGTCCGTGCTTGATGTAGCAGTCGTAGAACCGGTAGTCGTACCTGTATTCGACGTTGAAGGTGTTTGCGTTCCGGTCGTTGGTGCAGCTGTTGTTGCAGGAGCAGAATTCGTACCTGTGGTTGCACTCTTATCATCGTCTGTTTTTGGTTCAGCCTGCGAGGCAAAACTCGATAAAGATGGTGAAGTCTTTCCGGCAGCGGTATTCGTTGCCGGAGTGTATTTCATAAGGCTTGATGTGTTATTATCGACAGCACTTATGGTCATGAATTTTCTCCTAAAATTAGGCTGTTTTCTTTTCCTTTGCAGGGGCGGGCTTTTTACCCATAATTGTGGCTTCCCGATCGAACAATCCACGAATGACCTTCAAGACTTCGAAAATCTTATCCTGTTCAGTCAAATCAATGCACTTGCGTAAACCTTCCAGAATGATCGGGTCGTTAAATGTGCGCAGCATCTTCCCCAGCATTTCAACGAAGATCATTACAGTCTTGTCGGCAGTATCTGGGTCTATCAACATGACCTGTGCAGCGAAATAAAGTTGCTTCAAAGGAGTATTTGTATCCTCTGCCTGCATGACATGGGCTTCAAGAAGAAAGGTTGCATCATTCAGAAGCTCCAATGTGACCTTGCGATCCGGCCGCAGCACCGCGCCGTTCAGATAGATTTTTTCATTAGGCCGCAATGTAATATGCATCGTTTTATCAGTCATTTTTACTTTTCTCCGGATTTGTAGCAAGACCGTCTCTGATGGATTCAGAGATTTCCACCAAAGTATCAAAATCTGCTGTTTCCCCATTCTCCAATCTCTGGATTTCCTTCAGAATAAAAAAACCAATGGAAATCAGAGAGGCTTTCAGGTCTGTCGGGAGTGCATTTTCCGCCAGCCCCAAATCTTCAATCAAAATAATCCACAATTTGCGCGTGAAGGCTACGGCTTCATACGCCTCACGGGTGCTTGGACCTGCCTTCTGGGCAGCACGTAGCATTTTAATACAGCGATCAAATAGAATACTTTCGCGCTCGCGAGCGCCCATTTGATCGTCTTCCATTATATCTTCGTACCGCATCTGATACATCAAAAATTCCCCAGATTTTACATCCGTGTTATTTAATTTACGCCAAAAGGATTAAATTAAATATAATTTGCCAAAGTCATTTTGGCGATCCGAGCTGTCATATTGTAAGAAATTTGCAATACAGTTTGGAGCTGCACCAATTTTGCAGATGCTTCAGTAGCATCTGCCCCGATCATATCATTACGTGTCTGGTTCAATATACTTAACTGTGCATTGATATGGTCATTGGCATTGGTAACCCGATTTTGGGAGTTACCTAAATTGGACGCCGACGTTATAATCTCGTTAATCGCGCTTCCGGTCGACTTATTATCGGAAGAAGCTCTTGCACGATCGCCTACAACTTGCTGGGCAGCTGAAGAGAGCCCGATGTTACCGAATTCGGCAACGAGAACCATATTTTTCATCGCATGACGAAAACCGGCATCATTGGCACTTGCTGAAATATCAACAGTTTCGCCGCTTGCAGATATGCGGTTCATGACCGCGCCATCTTTAGCGCGAGAGAAATTTGTTGACCAACTTGGTTCTTCAAACAACTTGTCAAATGGTCCATCAATAAAGGACTTCATTTGTTCATCTGTTATATTGGCAACCTGCGGATCATCAAGATTGAAGCCGAAGTAATCTCTGAATGCATCCTGAACAATTTTGCTACCGCCAGTATTGCTGCCTGCTTTGTAGTAATCGAAAGGCGGCTCGCTTGTATTTGATCCACCAAAAACATACTCGTTATTGTAGCTGGTGTTCATTGCCGAAACGAAAGAGTCGAGAGCTGTTTGAGCAGCAGACTGCATTGTCTCGGGCGTAGCTGAAACATTGTCGCCCACCAAAGCCTTGTTAAACTGGACAAGGCTGCCACCCGGTTTATCTTTTGTGCTCGCACCCACCAGACTTTGCAAAGCAGTTTGCGCCGAAGCCATACGCTGAGCGGCCAAATTATTGCTATCTTTCAAGCCCTGAAGTGTCGAAATCTGGTTCTCGTTATCAACAAAGCGACCTGTCTGCCGGCCAAGTTTCAAGCCCGGATCTCTAACCCTCTGTGTTGTTGATTCATAACTTGCTTCATTGATCTCGGATTGAGCTTGCGACACAATCGAGCGCTGCGAATTGTTCAAGACATAAGTAGAAATTGCGTTGATATTCATTTCACACCTACCTTACCGCACTCATCAGGTCATCCAGCATTTTGCCTACTGTCGTTATGATACGTGCAGTTGCCGAATAGGTTTGCTCCAGTTGAAGCATGAGCGCCATTTCATCGTCTGTATTGACCCCCGTTTCATTGGAAAGAGCTTCTCCGGCACGACTGAACATTGTGCTCTTATACTCATTGTCGGAGGTGGCAGACTGGCGCACACCCTCTATCCACGAAAGGGATTGCTTACTGTAAGACGTGATACTTTGCGTGTTATCAAGCCCTGTATCGTTACCGAAATTACGGGGCTTATCCAAATTGTCGATCAGTTTTTGAATATCTTTACCGAGCTTTTCCGGACCACCATCAACGGTATTGCTATCAAATTCCGGATTAACGCTAATTCTACCAGCCGTACCGGTAACGTTAGTTTCGTCACCTCCCTCGAATAGAGCGGGAGGACCTTTAAAAATATCGGTCAGCGCATTGGCTATTTCATCAAGTTGTTTCTGGTATTGCGGAGCAGTTTCATCGCGAACTTTCAATAAACCGCCGAGTTTGCCCGACCCGTTAGGCGAATTGAAAGCATCATGCGAGAGCGGAACACCGTCAACAAGGACAGGGCTACCCGCTTTTCCAGCTGGCAATGGCCCGCTTGGAGAAAATGAAACCTGACGCGGAACCTTGTCATAAAGTGTACTGTCATCCATCCCGTAGATCGACATTGTCCCGTCAGGATGAGTAACTGTTGTTATACCAATTTCCTGAGACAATTCTTTAAGAATTGCATCGCGTTGATCCATATAGGCATAGCCATCACGCCCCGACCCTTTTTCATTAACGATTTCTTTTTCAACTTGCTGAAATTGTTTTAACAGATCGTTGATATGATCAACAGAATCCTTGATCTCGCTATCTGTGTCAGTGCGTATTTTTTCAATTGCTTTGGAGCCGGCATTTAACGTATTGGCAAGATCTTTTGCCTTGTCAATCGCAGCATCCCCTGCTGTTCTTTGGCTCGGATTATTTGCATAAAACTGCAAAGCTTTTTTGAAATCGTCAAGTAAACGCGACGGAGAATTTTCAAAATCGTTCGTACTATAAATGTTCGAAAGTTGATTTGCACCGTTGTTTATAGCTGAAGCAGCAGCCGATTGACTGGATTTGACCAAATAGTTTGTAAGAAGTTCCGGATTATCATCACGGATAACCTTGGAACTGACCATTCCGTTGGCGCCGGATTGGACATGGGTGGTGCGATGGGTATAATTTGTGTCCCGCGCACCACCAATATTTTGTGATACAACACTCATCTGACCAGACGATGTTTTGAGTGAATTTCTTGCTGTAGAAAGTGCTGTACCTAGTGTCATTTTAGCCTTCTTTTATTTCATGTAATCGGCCGTTTAGCCGGTTTCAAGTAAGGTTAGTCCTAACGTTTCAAATTGACAATAACGTCCATTACTTCCGAACCCGTCTGGAACACTTTCGAGTTCGCAGTATAATTGCGCTGCGCTTCGATCATGTCTGTCAATTCATCACCGATATCGGCGTTTGACTCTTCCAACATACCACTTCTTAGAACGCCGAATGTACCTTCACCCGGATGTCCGAATGTTTGACCACCGGCTTCCGGTACTGCCTGAAACACTGTTCCTGTAATCGGAATAAGTGAATCCGGCGCAGTCACTGTCGAAAGGCCAACGGTACCGATCGTTCTTACCTGACTGTTACTATAGCTAACTTGTATTTCGCCGTTAGTACCAAAACTAAAGCCTTTATAGGTCCCTGGTGCATAACCGTCAGCTTCCGCATCAAATGTAAAGTTGGCACCAATCTGTGTCATACTGGTTTTACCGTTATTATCTTTGGCTGCCATGTTGATGGTAACCGGGAACGTAGTAACGGCTCCAGAAGTTTTGTTGACGTTCGGAACGTTGATCGTGAGCGGCGTTAATGGGGAGGTAATGTTGCCGTCTTTGCCGAATGTTAACGTCTGCGGAGGATCCAACAATTCTTCTACTGCGGGATTACCGTCAGCGTCTGTTGTATTCGTGCAGGCGTGCATTTCCCAAGTGTTATCGTCGGTCTTTGTATAATAAAAGTCGACACTCACTGCGGTGCCCTGATCATCATAAACTGTGGCAGATTTCTTAAGATGATAAGTTTTCTCGTTTTTTGCATCAAAAGTGACAGCATCTTCGCCGGTTCTCTTGATAGCGGTTTTATCTGACTGAAGGTTTGCTGTTAAATTGATATTTGTGGTCACTTGGCCTTGGAGCAGCTCACCGGCGCCGCCTTTAATCACGACGCGTTTTCCGGTTTCATCCAGCAGATAAAATCCTGCAGCATTTTGTAAATAGCCTTCGCCGTTTCTCTGGAAAGAACCGGCACGGGTTAGGTATTCGGTTCCAGATTCATCTTGAACACGGAAAAAACCGTTGCCTTCAAGCATGATATCGCCAGGCTTCCCTGTTCCTCGTCCTGCACCCTGCATTGAAATATCATGGCGAACCGTTGTTGTGACACCACCGGATTGATAAGCATTACGCGTTGATGGCATAACCAGATCGGAAAACTGGGTATCCGTCCGCTTATAACCAGCCGTACTAACGTTAGCGACGTTATCTGCAACGCCTGTAAGTCTGTTTGCCTGTGCGTTCATTCCTGCAACGCCGGTACGCATCATACCGTAAATACCCATTGTTATCTCCTTGAGTTGAGAACCATAGTTGCAACATAGAAGCGCATCCTTGTGCGAAGCTGGCGTTATTTCGGTTTCAAAGAAAATTAACTGTTCATTGGCGCCGCGTTTCATTTTCAAAATGCTGTTTCAAACCTCGGGCCGGTTTCAAATTTAACCTTACAACTCGAGAGTAAAAATCGAACAAACAGAATGGTTCATTTGTCTCCAGTCCGAATAAAGGATTGAACAATCAAGAAAATGATACGAGTGAGCGGAATTTCAAGGTAAAAAGCTTTATGAAGGTTGTTTAAAATTCACTTTTGAATTGATCAAAAAAAAGCCTGCGGAACCGCAGGCTTAAAGAAATCGTATGGAGTTACGATAAATTAATCAATATTCAAGCTATAGCCAAGAAAACGTTTTGAATCGATAACATCGCTTCCAAGCTTGGCTTTCAATTTCTTGCGAAGTTTGCTGATGTGGCTTTCAACAACGTTTTCTTCCACATCTGAATCAAACACACCATATATGGCGTTGAAAATCTGCGTCTTGTTAACACGCCGGCCATGATTGGCAACCAGATATTCAAGAATACGGCGTTCACGACGAGGTAGAACAAAGTCAACACCGTTGATCTGGGGATCACGTCCATCGTTAAATACACTGATCGGTCCTAAAACAACTGCTGCATCGGATTTACGGATCTCTCCACCCATACGGCGGCGGATTGCTGCTACCCGAGCCAAAATTTCACGGACATGAATGGGTTTACGAAGCACGTCATCAATTCCGGCCTGGAACAAAGCCAATGTCTGTTCAAGTGAATTGTTTTCCGTGACAGCCAATACAGGAGCATCACAATGAGCGCGAATTTTCTTCGGTAATTCGATACGATCCTTGCAATCACCAAGAAGAATCGCTTCGACTGCTGACATTTCCGATTTTGGTGCAGTTTCTACCCAGTCATCAAAATCGGCAGATGATAAACCTGTTGCCGAGATGCCTTCCCGTGCGAACAAGGCAGAATAACCATCCGTTACCAGCTTGCGTTCGTCTACAACTATTATCATGTCCCTATTCCTATTAAACGCCCTCACCAAATTCTGAAACTCAAGAACTTATCCTTAATGAGGACCTTTCTTTAAGATATCTTTCACCACGAAAATTACAAGTCGTTTTTAACTTTTCCCGTCAAGAATCTGCCATACTTTCCCGAATTTAGACTATTTTTTTAACATTTTGACGTTTTAAAAAACTATTTTTCGTATAAAATGCGTTTATTTTCAAACAGTTAGCTATTCCTAAACGCGTTAACTATAGAATTTAACCATGCTTATTAAAACATCAGTTATAGTTCTCCACGACAAAACTGGCGCGAAGCTTGCGTCCATTTTCCGAAGCCGGAAGCAATCATGTTTGCCATGACCTGACAGACATATCGTTTTTGTGCGGGGTTATTATTCGGCCCTGCATGATAGCGGGCGACTGCCATTGTCCAACTCCCTTCCCTCTGCCTCAATTCCTTAAGGAATCGCGCAGCATAGTCGACGTTGAGATGGGGCTGGAACATTGCTGCTACCGACGGAAATCGCTCCCCATGATAATAGTGGTTGATCTGCATACAGCCGACATCAATCAGTTTTGCACCGCGACGTTTCGCCTCATAAAAGATACGCAATGCTTGCGACTCGTTTTGCGCAAAATACGCTTTTCCATCAATATTAAGCGCATATGGTTGAAGTGAGTCTTTGTTACCGGTTTCAGTAAGGCCTACAGCATAGAGAATTCCCAATGGAATATCATAACGTTTCGATGCTTCGATCATCTCGCCCTCGCAAGCATTGCCTGCGAAAGCAGTTGTGACAGACGTAAGACTAGACAACCAGATGGCGAGGATCGCGAACACTAGTTTCTTCACGTCCACCTTCTTCCTGCATGGGCGTACCGGTGATTGGAAATTCGGTAAACGTTTGCCTTGATCCATTGTGCCCACCTTGTCCCTGTTGTCCGGAAAATTGCCGCTGGCCGTTAAAATTCTGGCCACTATTATCTTGCTGGGACGGTGATTGGCCCGAATTGCTCGATTGTCCCTGTTGGACTGTTTGTGAACTTCTATCGACAATCATAATCGTCAAATGTCCATCATCATTGAAACCGGACTTTTCCAGTGCCTTATGTAAGGCATGGTGGTCAGCAGCAAGGAGACGGGCCGTTTCCTGACGTTCGGCATGAATTTCGATATGCAGTCCATCGCTTGTTTTGCGCAGCCGCGCCTCGACCATGCCAAGGTTTTCCGGATTGAGTTTGATACGCAAAAGACGCATATCACCAACTTGCCGATTTTCTGTTACCTCGACGCCGACAATGCGGCCGGCTTGTGTCTGATCGCCCCCTCTCGTTTCGGACGTTGCTACTCTGTCACCGATATTCAATGTCGAGCCAGCCTGAGCTTTTTCGGCAGCATTATCAAAATTTGCCTGCTGTGAAGAATTGTTAGATGCCTGAAAGATATTGTTTTGTGTACGTCTATCACCATTTTGCTTGCGGCCGGATACTGTGTGATCTGCTCGACCAGTTGCAACTTTCGCGTCACCATCTTCGCTTCTAACTGAAAGAGTAGTGTCATCTTCAAGGGCAAGGCCCGATTGTCCACGATCGTCTTCACCGGCAGCTTTAGAAGCAGGCTCGTTTACTGTTTTGTCATCGTTCGCAATTTTACCAAATGCTTTTTTGGCGTCTTTTTCTGCTCCAGAAATTCGCGCCGTTCCAGCTTGAACTTGGGTTTCGTTACTATTTGTCTGTACTGCTGCAAGCTGAGCATCTGTTGCGTTTTTTGCTGCTTGTTCTACAGCGCCGTCAGAAGATGCTACAGCCGCATCGATTGCTTCCGG
Source organism: Bartonella sp. W8151 (assembly GCF_016100385.1). NCBI lineage: Bacteria > Pseudomonadati > Pseudomonadota > Alphaproteobacteria > Hyphomicrobiales > Bartonellaceae > Bartonella > Bartonella sp. W8151. The sequence goes on along the minus strand of NZ_JACFSO010000003.1, from coordinate 130,186 downwards.
TTGTTGCATATCACCTTTGGATTTATCTCCGCCGAGCGAATGGGCAACTTTCGTATAATTGTTTTGATTGACAGTTAGGTGGTTGACAGTCGCCAATTGGTTAACATCCAAGTTTGAAGAATTTCCGGTGTTTTCGGATTGGCTACCGTCGCCGTCGGCCGATTTGCCGTTTTTATCCTTGGACAAATGCAATTTATCTTTGGAAACAGTTCCGTTCAAGCCGGACCGATCGGACTTTTCATCGCTTTTAGAATTAGAGCCGGCAGTGTCTTTTTCTATTGATGAACCGGCTTTTTGTTCATCAAGATGTTTAAGAATATCGTGAATAGTCGAAGACGATTGATCGTCCGCGCTATCCTGATCATGGTGTACAGAAGTTTTCGTATTTTCTTGTTGTTTTTGCGGTTGACCGGATACGCTGTCTTTCGTTTGTGAAGCGTTTTGTTTGGTAACTTCGTTTAAACGAACCTTATCATTGGTTGCTTTGTCAGTTGCACCTTTATCATTAGCAATCTTGTCGGCCGAAGCTTTATCATTTGCAACTTTATCGGCATAGAATTTATCCGAATATGCTTTGTCGGAGTATGCTTTGTCCGAATAGGATTTATCAGATGCAACCTTTGCCGATTGCCTGTCGCTTTCTTTCAACGTTGCAGATCTATCACCCTGATCTTTATGCAAGATATCATCAAAACTTGTGTCAGAAGATTGATTGGATTGTGCCGCTCTTTTATTCTCGGCTTTTGGTTGGGTATTGCTTGCAATAATGTTCGTAAAATCCCCCGAAATTACCATCATTTTTTCTCCAGTAGTTTGTCTACGTCACTGATTTTCTTTTGTGTCTGCTGCATGAATTGATCAATTTCACTAGATGTTTTTTTCACATCAACCTTGCCCGAAGCATTTTCTGTCGGCATTGGTAACGGTTCGGTCGTCTTTTTCCCGACCTGATCAAGCGGCACTCCGACAGCTTCTTTCAACGCAGGCTGTTCCTCGTCCGGGTCTTCATCTTCATTCTGTTGTTTCGGCAAAATATTTGTATCAAGAACAACCCCCTTGGCGACCGCTTTGGCCGCCATTAGCAACGGCCGGTCTTTTTCTGGCAGATTGTCGACAGAAATTGTCTTCAGCATCTCGCCAGCATCTTCCGCTGCCGTTGACCCCACCGAACTTGCCGCATAATAAAGACGCGCCGACGAGTCATCTACATTGAGAGCCTGTGTAAGACCGAGAGCTTTTTCCGCACCAAAGTGGGCGCGCGGCATACGCGCTTCAATCAATGCTGCCCGACTGATTTTCAAATAGATGACGAGCTGTATCTGTTTTGGTGCATAACCAACAAATTCGCTTAATTCCTGATCATTGAAACGGCTATCCATCATTGGCAGTGAAGTCGCAAAATCCCGCCAGAATTCGTTTGCATAGGGTGATTTGGAAAAACGTGTTACATAATTTCTTGTAAGCAAACGCAAAAGCTTGACATCGCCCATCATGGTAGCAACTCTCACCTGACGGCGAATAGCCGCTTCCTCGAAAAGCGAGCCCGGTGCTGCAAGCCTTACCCAATTCAAACGAGCTGAAGCTTTTTCCGGACTGGCTTCCGTCAAATCGGCTACCGTGCTCAAAGTGATGGAAAGCAATAATGCTGCGGGAATTTCGGAGTCATCTTCGGGCAAATTATCAAAAGCCCTTAAAAACCTATCCTTTTTGTGGTGGCTATATGCCAGCGCACCATCAATGTAGTTTTTAGGAATAATTCCATCCGGTGCGTTTTTGAGAATAGTCTCAACAACACTGGGATTTCCACCATTGAACAGATAAGTGAGTGCTGCAAAAAGATTTTGCGCATTTTCCCAAGTCGATGGATCTTCCGTCAAAAACTTCTGGCCGATATCGGCAAGCACGCGTGGCTGCATCTGCAATGCACCGGGCTGGCCGCTAGCAATATCATCCTGCAAGCTTTCCAGCGAGCGGACAAGCTGAACCGGCCCCAATGCGGATTCAGTCATCTGTGCTTCAAGCGGTGTTGAAACGATAAGTGGCAGAGCGACACCGGCAAAACATATCATTTTGAAAAAACGATTTATCATTGTTTCTTCTCCACTTTTGTCTCGCCGCCAGCCTTGGCTTTATCAGCCGCATTTTCTTTATTGCCGTTACTGCTTTTTTCTTCCGTTTCACTCTGTGGCAACCGCATGAAGATTTCGATCCGGCGGTTTTCGGCTGCATAAGGATCAGCTTTGTTTTTTAACTGATGATCGGCATAGCCTTCAACGCGGAGAATCCGTTTTTCGTCAAGCCCCCCACGAACCAGCATGTAATAAGCCATTTGTGCGCGAGAGCTTGATAATTGCCAGTTATCGTAAGTTGCACTTTTATAGGGGCGTGAATCGGTGTGACCGGCAATGACAACATCACCCTTTTTGTTTTGCAGAATTTTTGCGACACCGGCTAACAGATCAACCACTTTTTTATCCGGCTTGGCCGAACCGACAGAAAACATGCCATAATGAGCCTGGTCCATCAGCTCTATCGCCACACCATCTTTGACCGATACAACCCGAACCATCGGTTGTTGGGTACTTTTCGCATCTTTGATAAGTTTGCTGAGCTCGCTCGAGATTTCGCGGACTACGGCTGGCAAAGATTTGTCTTTTGCTGCTTCTTGTGGTGTTTCTGCTTTGGTCACACTGATCTGTTGCTCGATTGTTTGCGCCGAAGTTCCGGCTGCCGCGCCTGTTTGTTTTTCTTTTTCACTTTGCGGCGTCTGCTCGCCTGCTTTCTCTGCTTCGTTATTTAAAGCGTTTTCAGCCTTTTTCTCTTCGCCAGCCGTCGCATTTTGCTGTTGAGCGGACTGTTCGGCAGCCTGCACCGGCTTGCCCTCATTTCCAGGAGTTGCCGTCTCGCTTGCATGTTCGGGAATTGCAACCCCCGGCTGACTTGGCAATTTGGCATCACGCCCGCCGGAATTCTGGCTTGGTCCGCCATCTGTTTCGGCTATTTCGTGGGAAGCATTTTTTGTCCAGTAATCGGGTGAAAAAGGATCCCGATACGCTGTTCCTTCGCTTGCCCCTTTTTGTGAACCGCCTTCGGCATTGCCACCTGCACCGCTTTCACTTTCTTGATCGACAGCAGATTTTTGGGCAATTTTATCAAGCTCTTCGTAAGGCTCGCTCATCATTTTTTGCTGTTCGGCACTACTTTGTTTATCGCCACCTTCTTTCGAACCCGGTTCACCATGAGCTTCATTACCGGACTTTTTGTCGTTGTCACCAACAGCATCATTTTCCTGAATACCTTTCGGATTGGTACGCCGGTCAACCAATTTGATAGGATTGAAATAGCTTGCAACAGCGGCTTTGGTTTCTTCGTTTGCAGCATTGATGAGCCACATAACAAGGAAGAAGGCCATCATGGACGTCATAAAATCCGCATAAGCAACTTCCCATGCGCCGCCGTGATGTTCACCTTCATCCTGGCCTCCACGACGGACGATGATTATTTCATCATGAGGTTTTTCGGGCTCGTCTGAACTCATTCTACCAGCCCCTTCAATTCTTTCATAATCGGTTCAAGTCGCGTTGCGATGACCTCGTTGCCGAGTTCCAGCCTTATGTCGGCTGAATCGGTTGGCCGCAAAACAAACTTGTCTTTGTCAAAATCCGGCCGCTGTTCCAAAGCTTTCAACAGTTCTTCATTGCCTTCGACAACCAACGGTTGCTTGGCAGAAACTGCTTCTTGGGCAATGCGTTTTGCAAAATCGTTTAAAGCATCGTCGTGCATTTTGTCGCCAATAAACGCGCCAAGTATTTTTGCAACATCGGTGCTGATGTCTTCGAGCATTTTGTCAAAGCCTACTTTCAGACTTTCATCCAAATTTCCGGCGACTTCCGCAATGGTTTTTGTCTTCAACTCGCTCAAAGCTTTCTCATGTTCGGCTATGAGAGTTTGCTTTTCTTGTGCAAACTTTGCCTCCATTTCAGCTTTTGTTTGAGCAACAGCTTCATCAACAGCCTGTTTTCTCAGCTCTTCAGCATTGGCTTTCGTCTCCATTACGAGAGAAGCTTCGTCAAAGCTGTCTTCAGGTTTATCTTCTTTATGGTTGAAGTCGACCATTTCGTCGGCTTCAACAACGGGCTCCTCGTCGTGAACGGGAATTTCCGCATCCATCGGCAACACTTCAACCTCGGTATCGGGGATTTTACGAGGCGCAAAATCGCTCAAAAAATGGGAAAGCGAAGCGGCTTTCTTGTTTTCCATTTCTGTGTTGCTGTTATCCATTGCGCTTATCATCTTTCACCCCGGGGTTTACGGCTGTTGTCAAGCCGCTTGTGCCGGCGTTCCTTTGTTGTCGTCTTCCTGTACCCACTCGCGCAGGACATTTGCAAAACGGTCTTCATCCATCGAAATCATCTGATCAAGGCGGTTCTGCGGCGGAACACGCATACGAGAACGCAAATCTTGTAGCCCATCCTCATCCGGTATCATATTACCATCAAACCCTTCATTCTTGCTAGCCTCATTCGGTAGAGCCGGCATGTTCTCCGGTCCTGCCAAGGCACTTTCATTGGCTCCCGACAGTGCAAGCTGGTTACCATGCATTTCGCGCATCAGCGGACGTACACCTAAGAACATGATGAGCAATACTGCAATGACAAGGGCTGCACCATTTACAAGACCTGACGTATATTTTGACAGAGACTGCCAGATCGGTGTCGAGACAGGCTGCATATTTTCATCGTCGTTAGAGACAAAATCGACAGCCGTTACGTTGATAATATCACCACGGTCGGGATCAAGTCCGGACGCTGTTGCGACCATTTGACGGATGCGGTTGACCTGATCATCAACATAGTTGGCCGGTGCCGGTGCTTCCTTATCACTGGGTTTCAAGCGTGACCGGTCGATAACAACGGCAACAGCAAGTTTCTTGACATTGAAACCGTCGCTGACTGTGGAAATTGTTTTCGAGTTGATTTCGTAATTAGTCGTTTCTTCACGGCGGTCCTTTTTATCAGAAGAGTTTTCGCCCGCACCGCCTGCAATTTCTTCTTGCGGAATGTTTTGTTCAACACCGACAGCGCCGTTATTACGGTTATTCTGGGCGTCGCCCTGATCACGGACCGTGCGAACCGAACGCGCAACCTGTGAATCCGGATTATAAATGGTTTCATTTGTCTGGCGGCGGTCGGTATCCAATGCAACCTGAACGCTGGTCTGGAAATGATCCATGCCGAGATATGGAGCCAATTGTTTGCGGATGTTTTCATCAATCTGCGCAGCAACCTGCCGTTCAAGAGATGCCATCATGACAGGTGCGCCATTCATGGCATCTGTTCCTGAAGCCAACAACTTGCCGCTTGTATCAAGCACTGTAACCGAACTTGCTTCGAGAGATGGAATGGCGGCTGCTACCAACTGGCGAATGGATTGTGCCGATTCGGTGGCAAAATTGCCGTCCGTGCGGATGACAACGGAAGCAGACGGTTTCTGATTTGCACGACGGAAAGAGCCTTTATCCGGCAAAACAATGTGAACACGTGCAGCTTTAACCCCCTGCACAGCCTGAATTGTACGGGCAATTTCACCTTCCAGAGCGCGCTGACGTGTAATTTCCTGCATAAAGGAAGTAAGCCCCAGAGACCCCATATTGTCAAAAAGCTCATAGCCGGCATTGTTTGATGTCGGCAGGCCTTTTTCGGCAAGAAACATACGTGCTTTTTCAGCCTGTCCAACGGGAACTTGAACAGAAGTACCATCGGAAGAAACGTCAAAAGCAATGCCTGCTTCACCCAGTGCCATGCCCATGCGATTGACATCATCGCGGGTAAGGCCGACATAAAGCGTCTCGTAAGTCGGTCGGGTGAGATAAAAGCTTGAAAACAGAATCGTTCCGAATAATGCAACTCCGACCAGACCCAGAGCAATCAGGCGTTTGGCGCCCAATTTGCCAAGTGCCGAGCCAATCGAAGAAAACAGAGCCAGTATTCTATCCATCTATCTTTACCGTATTAATTGGGCAGAAACCCGTTGTTTCTTGTCAGAAATATAGGCTTTAAAAGCTGACATATCCCTAACTTTACTTTGCACCATAGTTGCCGAAGCTTGCGCGAAGGTGAACAACCGGTTGGGCATGGTGCGACATCTGGTGCTCTTCACCTTATGGTTAATAGGCAATGGAAACTATTGTCACTCTCGAATGGACGTGGTACCCAAAACCGCCTAGCCTCTGTTGGAAAATCAACCACTCGACAATCGGGGTGAGCTGCGGCGCAACATGTTTTCATGTTGTTTTATTGCGGGGGTGCCAATTGGGATAAATTAAAAGGATAATCGATGTACCGTTTATTTTTCACAGCTATTTTGTGTTTGCCGCTTGTTGCCTGTGGCGGGTCGAAAAAAACCTGTAGCTCGCGAGAGGTGCTGGATGCTCTTCATGACAAGCTCGTTATCGGGATGAACTACCAAGCTGGAGTTGATGGCTATTACGACGGCCAAAAGGCAAAAATTACTTTGACCGACCCTCGGACAATTGGTCCAAGCGGTGATTTTATGCGTTGTTCCGTAGCTATGAAATTGACCCACTACGTCGACCCGAAAACAAACGAACGCTACCCGAAGCCTTTGGAAAAAACTGTTCCAATGCCTTTCAGCTTCAAAGATGTTGATGCGATGATTACCGAAATCAGGGTTGCACAATAAGTGTTGCGCGATTTTTCGGGCAATCCCTTCAACTTTTCACCATTTGCGTGAAAAATCCGGCACAAGGAATAATCTGCCAGAAAATCTGGTGGAGCCTGAATAAGCCTATGAAGATAAATGCTTGAAACACACATGGAACAAAAAACATTTCGAATAGGCAAAGAATAGAGATAAAGAAAAAGGCCGCGTTTTACGCGGCCTTTTTAATTGATAAAGCAACTCCGGTTGCATTTGCAACCGGAAGAGCACTATTGCTATTATTGACGGAACAGCGACAAGATGTTCTGGCTGTTCTGGTTAGCAATCGACAAAGCCTGAATGCCCAATTGCTGTTGAACCTGCAAAGAAGCAAGGCGAGCAGATTCTGCATTCATATCGGCATCAACCAGTGAACCGACACCTTTATCAACGGCATCCATCAACTTGCTGACATAGTCGATCTGGCCTGTAACCTGAGCTTTCGCAGCACCAAGTGTTGCACCAGCCGTAACAACATTAGACGTTGCAGTCGTGACTTTGCCCTGAACAGCCTTTAAGACCTGTTCCATTGTCGACGAGGAAACTTTACTGAAATCGGTATCAACAAAATCCTGAACTGTCATTGTCGCAGCAGCTTCAGTAATGTCCTTTTGAGCCTTTGTTACTTTGTCCTTGTCATCTTGAGTGGCAGTATCACCTTTTGCTGCAAGATCAGCCTGAGCTTTTTGAAGTTTATCGTCCAAATCCGCAAAATCCGGTGCAGTTGCTGCTTTACCAAAAACGTCTTTCAAGACGCCTTTGGTTAAATCAAATGTGCCATCAGCGCCCTTGGTTGCAAAGTTAAGATCAGCACCGCCAACGTCGATCATATCGACATAAACAGCCGAACCTTCACGACGATAGGAACCGGCAATACGGACTGACTGGCCATCGTTACCAAGAATGTTCTTTTCAGCCAAAGATGCAGAATAAACAGCTGACTGGATATCATTCATATTGGCTTGGATATCAGCCTGAAT
>NZ_JACFSO010000003.1:0-122390 GCF_016100385.1 Bartonella sp. W8151 | reverse complement strand
CCAACCAGCGGGTGACAGAGCGGCTTCATGCCTATCAGTTTTACCGGTATTCTTTTAAAATACCTCACTAACCTGTCACACCTTATATTTAGTCGGCTTAACAATAAAAATAAAGGCCTTTTTGAAATTTTTTTTGAAAATCTTCCAAACAAGCAATTTCGTTCAACTAAACGAGCGGATAAGGCTGCCTACAAGCAAATTCCATCCGTCAATCAAAACGAAAAACAGAATTTTAAAGGGAAGTGATATAACAGTCGGTGGCAACATCATCATGCCCATAGACATTGTCAAAGTTGCAACGACAAGGTCGATAACCAGAAATGGCAAAACAATGAGAAAACCGATTTCAAAACCGCGCCGCAATTCGGAAATCATAAAAGCCGGTACAAGAACACGGTAATCAACCTGTTCTCCCGACCCCACATGAAACGAGGGGTCTGCAAGGTCGACAAAAAGATCAAGATCCTTTTCCCGCACCTGACTGAGCATGAATTCACGAAACGGCTGGCCGATGCGCTCTGCCGCCTGTTGCTCGGTAATTTCATTATTCATAAGCGGTTGAACGCCACCGGTCCAAGCCTGATTGAAGGTTGGAGCCATAACATAAAAAGTCATGAACAAAGCAAGCGATATCATGACAAGATTGGAAGGAGCCGTTTGCAAACCAAGGCCGGAACGCAAGAGCGAAAACGCTATGGCAAAGCGGGTAAAGCTTGTTACCATTATGAGCAATCCCGGTGCAACGGAAAGAACCGTCAACAAACCGAAGAGTTGAACAATGCGCCCGCTTATCGACCCGCCTGCCTGAGGCAACAGATTTGACAACGAATTGCCGGAAGTTGCCTGTGCAGCGGCATTGGTTTCCTGTGCAAAGGCACTGCCAACGCCAAAAAGTAAAATAACCAGACAAAACAGGAAGAGCCGTTTCATTGCTCGATCACCAGACTGGAAATCAACACATTGGTTACTTTACCCTTTGAACGGGTACGGGCTCTATCAACCAGATCCTCGCGAAGATTCATGAGGCCGGATGCACCCTTGATCTGGGCAATCGTACTGTTTCGCAAAAACGCCAGAAAATCGTTGGATATTTCAGCTGCAACAGAAGGTGCAAGCACCTCTCCCGGTTGGGATACAAGCGAACATTCCACACGAATCCATGCATTGTTGGGTGCAGCCATATTGGTGAGAATTGGCGTCAACACCGTAACACTGCTATTGGAAGCAATTGTATCGGCTGTCTTTTGGGCCTGATTTTTTGGTTCAACCGGAGGGGGTGCAATTTCCTTGCCGATCTGCGTTCCCAAAAACCAGCCGCCACCAGCGGCAACCAAGGTCAAAATAACACCGGCAAGAAGCAGTGCCTTGATGCCACTGTCTTTTTTTGCTTTTCCATCACCTTTTTCAGGCTCGCCAGCCATAAAAACCTCTTAGGTTAACATTAAAGGCATTTGCGCCCAATCATAGTTTATTATTCTATCGAAAAATAGATGAATAAACCTTAAAGTGCCAAGCTTTCAAGCCTTTATCCAAGACTTAAAAATAAAGGGAGCCGGTTGAAGGCGAAGCTCCCTTTATCATCACATTCGCCAATTCCATCAGAACGGTGATATCTGGTTCATAATCTGCTGGCCATAAGGTGGCTGCTGAATTTCGCTCATGCGACCACGGCCGCCGTAAGAAATACGGGCTTCAGCGATTTTATCGTATTCGATGGTGTTGTTACCGGTAATATCACGCGGACGGACAACGCCTGCAACATTGAGAACACGCAATTCATAGTTGACGCGAACTTCCTGCGAACCGTTAATAACCAGATTGCCGTTTGGCAAAACATCGGTAACGACTGCGGCAACCGACAATTTGATATCTTCTTTACGTTCAACCTTCGCATCGCCTTTCGAGTGTGCTGTTGAATCGCCATTCACACTACCACCATTTTTGCCGATCAACGGATAGGTTGCACCCAAGGTATATTTGCCATTGGCATCACGTTTCAAATCGCTCTTGTTATTCAAATTGGCACGGTCATTGATTAAAATCTGGACAGTGAGCACATCCCCCGGTTTCATTGCGCGAGGATCGCGGTAAAAGCTGTTTGATGAAGACCGATAGAGTGAATATTTGCTTTCTTTCGGTTTTGTCGGATAAATATCGGGGTTCATCGACGGTGCATAACCAAGATCTGCCCGAACCGGCGAAAAGTCAGGCACCGAGTTGAAGTCCTTTGTATTGTAAGAACAGCCAGAAAGCGCAACCGTTGCCAGAACGACACTGATAAGCGCGACTCTTGATTTACGGATGTCTAAAACGTTTTTCATTTGTTCAACTTTCTTCATTGGCCTGCTTTTACAGCCTTTGGCGCCGGCTTGTTTTCCGGCGGAAGTTTTTGTGCGCTGACCAGAACTTTGGTCAGATTTGCCGACTTTTCCGGTGGCAATTCATTCATAATGGCACTCGAGACACGCGGCGTCAGTTTCAACATAATGGCGGCAGCTGCAAAATCATCCACCAGTGCCAATTGTGCAGCTGCAGCATCCGGACGCATTTTGGAAATGATATTGACCAATGAATCCTGAGCTTTTGCCAGAAATTCGTTTCTCTTGTTCAGCCAATTCTCATATTCCTCGCGTTTTTCTTCCAGAACCTTGATGCGATCATCAATCTGCATGCGCAATTGTTGTAATTGCTGGCTCTGCAATTCAAAACGGGCATCGGCTGCCTGACTGTCGATATTGCCGCAGAACTTTTCGATTTCATCCTGTGAAGCATTGGCAGAAGGAAGTCCGCGTTGTGCAGAAGGTGCAGCAGGAGCTGGCGGAACTGTTGATGCTTTATTGGTGCCCGATGCCCCGCCCTTTTGAGCCAAAGCATTGTTCATTAGCCCTAAAAAAGGAACCAGCCCCAAAACTGCAAGAACTTTACGCCGCGATCCGATCATTGAACTACAAGCTCCGCATGAAGTGCACCGGAAGTTTTAATCGCCTGCAAGATGGCGATGATGCCGGTGGGCTTGACACCGATCTGGTTCAAACCTTTAACCAGATTATCGAGATTGGTACCGCCCAGAATGCCGATATTGGAGGTCTGTTCATTCGCATCGACGGCTGTTTGCGGCAAAACAACTGTGTCGCCTGTTTCACTGAACGGCTCGGGCTGTGAAGCGTAAGGCGTTTCAGTAACACGAACTGTCAAACTGCCGTGAGAAATCGCAACGCGCGATACACGAACCTTCTCACCGATGACAACGGTGCCTGTACGTTCATCAACAACAACACGGGCAACTTCGTCTGTCGGGATAGGCAGTCCTTCGATTTCTGCAATAAAACGAGCGGCAGTAATACTTGCCGGTTTTTTCAAAACAACCGTTTTGGCATCGCGTTCTTTTGCAACGCTTTGATGATAGCGTTTGTTGGCAAAAACATTGACCAGATCGGCAACGCGGATAGCTGTTGAAAAATCGGGATTATGCAATTCCAGAACTATATCGGCATCGCGGTTGAAATTGCCTTCAACCTTGCGTTCGACCAACGCACCATTCGGAATACGACCTGACGTCGGAACGCCTTGCGTTACAGTTTCTGCATTACCCTTTGCCGCAAAACCCGAAATGATCATGTTGCCTTGTGCAACAGCGTAAGTCTCGCCATCAGCACCAAGAAGCGGTGTCATAACCAGTGTACCACCTTGTAGCGACTTTGCGTCACCCAGTGACGAAACACTGACATCAATCCTTGAACCGGGAGTCGCAAAAGGCGGAATGTCAGCGGTAACAATAACCGCAGCAATATTGTTTGCACGCGAAGCACCAGCCGGCGGACTAATTCCCAGATTGTCGAGCATGGCGCGCAAGGACTGTTCGGTAAAAGGCGAATTACGCAAAGAGTCGCCGGTTCCATTAAGACCGATAACCAAGCCGTAACCGACAAGCTGGTTTTCACGAACACCCTGAATTTCCGCAATGTCTTTCAATCTTGCAACAACGCCGGGGCGAGAAAGGTCGGAATAGCGCATCTTTGCCGGATCACCACCCGAACCGAGCCATGAAGCATCCGACGCCGCTTCAGAATTGAAATGGCGAACATTGCGGCCACCTTCATCGGCAAATGCGGGCATAATGCCCATCAGCAAAGCCGCAACAATTCCTAACGAACGACCAATCTTTAACGAACAACCAATCATTGTCCACCTACCCTGACACTGCCGTCAGACAAGATTGTACCGCTCACAATGCGACCGGAGTCTACATTGCGAACCTTGATATAATCGCCTGCACTGCCGGGCTCCATCGAAACACCTGAAGCGGTGATAACAAGATCACCGGCACTGAAGACAAGTTTTGTAGTTTGACCACGCTCAACCAGAACAGGATCACCCAAAGATGATAGCGAGATCGGGCGGCCTGCCGGCAATGTCCTTTTTGCAACTTTGTTCAAGGCCTGCTTGACATCGGTTACATATAAAGGAGCTGCATCAACCTTGATGTAAAACATCCTTTCGCTGAGACCGACATTGCTTACAGGCTGGCCTGCATAGACTGTCGTGGTCGGAACGAGAAAGCCTATCCTATCCGCATAGGCTTGCGTTATCGACGCAGTCGACAACAATAAACCGGCAAGAAGGAGAGAAAGCTTTTTCATTTTAGATTACCTTAAATTCTTCGAAACAACGGCCGACATTTCATCAGCGGCCTGTATAACTTTCGAATTCATTTCATAAGCACGTTGAGCCGCTATCAATTCGGTAATTTCTTTAACCGGATCAACGTTGGAAGCTTCAAGATAGCCTTGCATGATCGTGCCATAGTTTTCTTCACCGGGATTACCTGCAATCGGTGCTCCCGAAGCCTGTGTCTCACGAAACAGGTTATCACCAACCGGCTCGAGACCTGCTTCATTGGTAAAATTGATCATGTTGAGACGACCGGCTTCAACCGGTGCAGCATCTGCATCCGGCTGATAGGTCACGCGACCATCGGCACTCACTGTAATAACGCCGTTTTTACCGATTTCATTCGGAACCGTAATAACCGGCTGGACAAGGTTACCATCAAGGGTAACAACCTGTCCATTTTCATTCAGGTTGAATGCACCCGAGCGAGTATAAAACGTATTGCCATTCGGATCCTGAATTTCAAAATAACCTCGTCCACGGATTGCCAAATCAAGCGAATTGGTTGTCTGGACGAACGAACCTTGCATGTTGTTTTTACGAACTGCAGCGGTACGAACACCAAGACCGACAATGGCACCTTCCGGAATGGTTGCTTCATTCATCATATTAGGAACGCCAACGGCACGATCTGTCGTGTACATAAGATCGCTGAATTCGGCGCGAGAACGTTTGTAACCAGTGGTGTTGATGTTTGCGATGTTGTTTGCAATCACATCAAGATTGGTCTGCTGGGCGTTCATACCGGTGGCCGCAATTGATAAAGATCTCATAACCATTGGACTTTTCCCTTTATTTTATTTTCCTGTTCACCTGTTACCCGAGCCATTCCGTCAGATTTGCATACGGCTGACTTCGAGATAAGCCTGAACAATCTTGTCTCTGATGGCGATTGCCGTATTCAATGAACGTTCGGCATCCATAACCGAATTGACAACTTCACGAACCGACACGTCGCCACCTTCCATTTTCTGCATTGAAAGGCTTTCCGCCTTTTCAAGATTATTTCCGACCGCTCCGCTAACTTCAGCGAGTACCTGATCGAAACTAGGACTTTTTACACCCTGAGCCTGACCTGAAGCTTGCGTGTCTGAAGAAGTTGTCTGGCTGGCATTTGCGCCATATGATTGCCCCAACCTTTCAAGAGCGGCACGTGTTGTTGCTGATGTTAACGACTGTATCATTATCAAATCCCCGTCATTTTCAGTGCATTTGCAAGCAGATGTGCAGACCGGCAGATAACTTCGAGATTGGCTTTATAGTTACTCTTATCGCTAATCTTTATAATCTGGCCTTTGATATTGATCTCATTATTACTCAATTGTTCTTCGAGCTTGGAAAGATTCTTATCTTTATTTATCGATATGGTATTCAACTTATTAACCTCTCAGCAGGTCAATTGTCTGGGATACAAGATCCCGGGCCTGACGAATAACTTGTAGATTTGCTTCATAAGACCGGTTGGCTTCACGCATATCTGCCATTTCAACAATTGCATTCACATTCGGATATTTTACATAACCGTTTGCATCGGCCGCCGGATGTCCCGGCTCATATTTAACAATATAAGGTGATTTATCGGTAGAAATCCGTGCAATTTCGACGCCTTGCGCATCTTCATAAGGATTGAGAGCTGCTTCAAAGCTGACAGTCTTGCGCTGATAAGGGTTTGCGGCGGCAGTATCGCCTGTCGAATTGGCATTGGCCATATTTTCCGCAATAATACGAAGGCGTGTAGATTGGGCTGCAAGGCCCGTTGTTGCGACACGTCCAGCGGCAACAAGTGGATCAGACATGATCACGATCCTCCTTTAACTGTAGCCATCATCATTCGATGAAAAGCTTTTACAATAACGGTATTGAGTGACATTTGTTGGCCGATTTCACCACCTTTACGCATCTCTTCTTCGAGATTGACGTTATTTCCCGAATGCGTGGTTTCAATCGTCTCTTCCGGCCGGATTGCATGAGATTCCATGCCATTATCCGTGACATCCATGTGTTTGCTGTTTGTCACAGCCATCGCCATGGTGTCATTGTTGAGAATGGCAGCAAAATCTTTAACTTCGCGCGCCTTGTATCCGGGCGTATTCACGTTCGCAACGTTACTTGCCACGGTTTTCTGGCGTGTTGCCAACCAGTCGGCTTGTTTATTTGCTAAATTGAAAAGATTTACCGGATCCATTGTCACATACTCTCTTGAACAGTTTGAACAATAGACGGTTAAACTTGCGCGAGACTTGCGTTCGCGATATTTTTATAGAAATAAAAAATATTACAATAAATTCAATATGTTATAGAACAGCTAATGAAATTTTTGGAACTTCGAATCCTCGAAAATCAAACCCGACTTGTATCTTTTTTAACCGAATTGAGCTTTAAAAACATAAAGCTTATGTCAATTTTTCTAATAGTCATTCCAATAGACGTGCAATTTTCAGGCGGAATATATTTTGTTTAAAAATTACTTTTTTTCTTTATTCGAGATATCCTTTTCGACAACAAAAGATTTTTATCATCTGTATTCATCAGTATTGATATTGTTACGACAGATTGAAGCGTCACGATTTCTTGGTTCAGTGATGAACAGGAACAATTCCTCTCGAGGTCTTCAATGCAACTTTCCCGTTCTCGCTATCTTTCGTAACCCTTATATAATAGCTTCCGTCGGGAAGTTTGCTGCCCGGTCTTGCAAACCAGTAGCCCTGATCATATTCGATCATTGCCATCCCGTCGATAACATCCTTTACCACATAATCTTTGGATTTTGGCGCCGTCGGTTTCAAACTTCCATCTGTCGCGTCCGGATTTGCAGCCTTGGGAAGCCCCTTCCCGTTCGACATAATTGCTTTTTGTGAATCGTAATCACGTGGTGCATAAGGATCAACACGGTCAATACCTTCGAACCGCTCGCGTTTATACCAACCTTCATGTGGCCTGAACGTGCTGACCGCAACCGTTTGGCTATCAGGTGTTGCAGCTCCACCTTGCCCGCCAATCTGGAAAGCATAAACGACAAATGGTAAGCTCCCGCACCCGATGGCTACGGCAACGCCGAAAGCTCGCAACATTGAATCGACCGAATTGAAAATGCCGAAGAGTGTACCGGTCGACGAACCGGCAGCAGAATTTGCAATCGTCAATGACTGGAGCCCTGCAAAACCCGCAGAAATGACCCCGATGACTCTTTTGAAAATACCGGAATATTTTTTGGCATATGGGTCTACACGGTCTGTCGTTTCTGGCGTGTCAATTTCATCAGGATTGCGCCAGAACAACCAATGCTGGTTCCGATTTTTACGGAGTTCATCAGAATTTATTCTATCGGTTTCGATATGTTCGAGATCCTGTAGAAGCTTTGATAATTCCCGTTCTGTGTCGTCACTGCGTTTTCTATTCGCACGACTTTTCATCCTGAAACCGCCAAAACTTTGATGATCGGCATTACCAAAGTTCGGAAAAGATGAACCAAAATTTGTGATATCAGTCATAAGTGGCATTCTCCTGCGCGTCGTTTAAGCTGCCTGATTTTTCAGGGCTTTGGCAAGATCATCATAAGGATCACGGGAAACCGGCGTATCCGGAGACTGGTTCATTGCCTCATAAATTCGTGGCACCAGAACAACGGCCTGATCAAGCACCGGATCAGACCCCGGATGATAGGCGCCCATGGCACGTAAATCGCGTGTTTCTTCATAACGCGAAATCATTTCTTTCAAACTTCTTACGAGCTTTTTCTGTTCGGCAGTCCAGCTATGGGGCGCAAGACGCGAAATCGAACCGGGGATATCGATTGCCGGATAACGGCCTTGAGCGGCAATGGCCCTGTCAAGCACAATGTGACCATCCAAAATACCACGAATGGCATCGGCAATCGGATCATTATGGTCATCGCCATCAACCAGAACTGCGTAAACGCCGGTAATTGACCCTTTTCCTTCGGGCCCCGGACCAGCGCGTTCCAACAAACGAGGCAAATCACTGAACACACTTGGCGGAAAACCGCGCGAAACCGGTGGCTCACCTGCTGCAATTGCCACCTCGCGGGCAGCCAGTGCATAACGGGTAATGGAGTCGACCATCAATAAGACGTTATCACCCAGAGAACAAAAATATTCGGCTATGGTTGTCGCCATTGCAGGCGCAAGGCGGCGCATCATCGGGCTTTCATCACCTGTTGCAACGACTGTGACAACTTTGGAAAGTTTTCCTTTCATCGTGTCATCAAGCATGTCGCGAACTTCACGGCCACGTTCGCCCGTCAATGCCAGAACGACCGTATCAAAATCATCGGTCGCGGTCATCATGGCCAATAATGTCGATTTTCCGACGCCGGAACCGGCAAAAATACCGATACGTTGACCAAAACAAAGAGGCGTAAAAATATCGATAACCTTGACGCCAGTGCGTAATCCTTTGCCGACACGTGCTCTTTTCAAAGCCGGCACGGCATGGGTTTCAACCGGCATTTTGTTTTCACCTGTAACAATCGGGCCAAGATCGTCAATTGCTTCCCCCAAAGCATTGACGACCCGTCCCTTCCATGATTTGTCGGGCGAAGCCAACAGAGGACCATTCGGAAATACCGAGGCATTGAGTGCCGGAACAACAGTTTCATCAAACGGCTTGATCAACACATGATCTTCGTTGACACGGATAATTTCACCGCGAGCCATATTATGCCCGCAATCGATCAAAACATTATCACCAAGAGCTACAGAATCGGAAAGACCACGGGCAGCAACAGCAACACGCGAGACATCACTGACCATTCCACCTTTACTGACCAAAGGTGACTGTTGGCGTTTTTCCTGCTCGGCAAATGCGACAAGTAAAGAGAGTGCATTTTTACGGGAAATGCTTAAATCTTCACTTTTTTGTCCGATATTTTCCATGACAGTGCTTTCTGTGAATCTGATAGCCCAAACTTATAAATTTGCCGACAAGCTAGCCGTTATTGACTTTTACCGCCCAGTGTCTGGATTGCCTGAGTGCTTCTTTCTTCTTGTTGGCGCATCATCGCTTCAACGCGCTCGAAAGCTCTTGAGACTTCGATCAGACGTGTCATTTCAACAACGCCATTCACATTGGAATTTTCGAGAAAACCTTGTACGACGCCGTTTGCAGCGTCCCCCTGCATGGGTATCGGGGCTTTGTCAGGCACAACCGAAGCATTCGGACCGTAGCTTAACTTGCTATCAGGCTGGAATTGATAGAGCCCAATGGCAGCGACCTGCAAGTTGTTCTGATAAATTGCCCCGTCAGCGGCAATTCTTGGCGTTCCGTTTGCAGGATCTATCTGTATCGGTGCGCCGCCATTATCCAGAAATGGATAACCTTGCACCGAAACAAGGCCACCTTCGGGTGTCATAATCATGCGCCCGTCACGGGTATAAACCTGACCTGTAGGCGTTTGTAATGAAAAATAGGAATCGCCGTTCACCGCTACATCCAGCGGATTACCGGTTTGTGTTACCGGACCGCGATTGGTTGAAATATAGGTTTGGCCGGCACTGCTAAAATTTACATTCTGGTTATTGTCACGGGCGACAGGCGAAACGAGAGAAGCAAATTTCATCTCTTCCGAGCGATAACCTGTTGTGTTTACATTGGCCATATTGCGCGCAATGGTTTCCATGCGCTTTTCTAAACTGATTTGCCCCGAAACACCGACATAGATCGGATTTTGCATCAATCTTTGTCCTTTCCTGCCCGGACAGTTTTAAGCCGTCCGGCTTTGTGAATGGGTGAACAAAAAATCAACGCAAAAGTGCTATGATCAATTGCCACCCGGTTTAAGCGACTGCATTGCAATCATCGAGGCATTCGAAAAACCGAATGTGCTCCCCGTATTTGTGCTTTGCAGAAGAGTTAATGCAGGACTTACCTGCGGTTGGTTTTTGGCATCATACATTGCCGAAAACCGGCCGATGAATTTTTCCAATTTGGTTGAATCAGCCAAATCATCAAAGTCCATGCGCTGTTCGAGAAGACGTTTTTGCGCTTCGACATCGGAACCGCGCACGCTGTCGGGAATACCAAGAGCCGTAAAGACAACCTCGGAAAGTGCTTTATCCGAAATAATCTGATAAGCCCAATCCTCTTTTGACAAGGTACCGTTTTGAGCCATGCCACCAACAGTACGCGTAAAATAAAGCGCAAGACGTGTACCTTCATTCTGCTCACCTACTTCTGTTTCCAGTGTCTGCTGCATATATTTATTCACTGCAGCTTTTGTTGCACTGTCCTGAGAAGTGGCCTTATCTCCATATTTGTTGAAGTTGAAAGCTGCGGCGAATTGTTGGTAGCGCTTGTCTGTCAGAGCTGTGGCATAATCGGCATCGGTTAAAACCTTGCGCATCATGCCTTTTGCATAGGTCATATCCTCAAGGCCATAAGCCTTCATCGCATAGTTAAAAAGGCGCGTATCACCAAGAAAATCGTCAACTGTTTTTACACTTTTTATGTTCTGAGTATAATAGTCTGTTTCGCGCTTGACATTGGGTTCACTCATAACCCGATCAAGCGTCTTGGACATATTATCAATTGTACTTCTATAGCTGACATAAGTGCCAATCATAGGATTACCTTTCCTCAGTAAATCTTGTGTAACGGATGAAGCTTGCCCGAAGCTGAACTCACTGTTACAACAAAGCTGATCTGTTTTTATCGCAACTTTCAGACGTGAATGAATATATCATAATAGTCTTTATTATTATATATAATATCAAGAATGCCTGTTTTTTAGCGTTCTGGCAAGAATCATGCGTTAATGTCACTTACGAATGATAGATTTTCATATGGCAAGCTTCACACAAGGCCGCTATTCTATACATTCGTTGAATTAAGAGATAGGAGCGTTTGCGTTGGGTGTTATTCTAGGACTAGCAATTGCACTTGGCTGTATCCTCGGAAGCTTCATGGCGATGGGGGGGCATGTATCAGTTCTTATGCAGCCTTGGGAGTTTGTCATTATCTTGGGCGCTGCATTCGGAACATTCATCATTGCCAATCCGTTTTCCGTCATTAAAGATACGATAAGAGCAACATTGGAAGCAATGAAGGAAGCCGTTCCCAAGCAAAAGGACTATCTTTCGTTGCTCGGACTTTTATATGCTTTGATGCGGGAAATGCGTTCCAAATCACGTTCGGAAGTTGAAGGTCACTTCGACAATCCGAAAGAGTCTTCCATTTTCCAGCAATATCCGACGATATTGAAAGACGACTCCATCACCAATTTTATTTGCGATTATTGTCGGCTTATTCTTGTCGGCAATGCCCGTCCATTTGAAATCGAAGCTTTGATGGATGAAGAAATCCACACGATTTCACAAGACGCATTAAAGTCGGCTTCGGCTTTGCAAACCGTGGCTGATGCATTGCCTGCTTTAGGTATTGTTGCCGCTGTTCTTGGTGTCGTCAAGGCGATGGGGCACCTTAATGAATCGCCTGAAGTTTTAGGCCACTACATTGGTGCAGCTCTGGTTGGTACCTTTGGTGGTATTTTCTTTGCTTATGCAGTTTTCGCTCCGATTGCCTCGAAGATCAAACTTGTACGTGGCAAGAAAACCCGTATTTATACTGTGATCAAACAAACATTGCTGGCCTATATGAATGGCGCAATGCCACAAATTGCCCTTGAATACGGGCGCAAAACAATTTCTGCAAAAGATCGTCCGACAATTGATGTCGTTGAACAAGAAGCAATCTCCGGTCAACCGGCAACGAAAGAGGCTGCATAAAATATGTCGGAAGCAACCCCAGATAAAGCCAAGGCAACAACCGGAGCGGCAGGACAAACTTCTTCCGACGCAGCCAAACCGGAGGCAGCACCTGAATCGGCAGAAGAAAAGAAAAAAGATGTTCTTGCCGAGCATATTTTACGTGCGGCCGGCATATCGAGTGACGATCTTCAATCGTTCCAACATGTCTTCGGCGATGCCGCAACAAATTTATGCGCAAGGTTGGCGCAATATACGTCTGCTACTTTCACCATAGAAGTTAAATCGCTTGACACACTGAAAGCGGATGCACTCCCGAAGATTATTACCGGGGATACACTCGTTGTAAGGTTCGAAGCAGACCATTGGGGTGGTGACGTATTGTTTGTTCTGGACGCAAATCTCGTGAGCATTGCAACAGATGCCTTTTTCGGGGCGGCTGAACCGGCAATCCTCAACCGTAACGGACGGCCTTTCAGTCCGGTCGAGACGAAAACCGGCGAAACATTGGCCGAAGTGTTGTCTGCTTCAATGGACGATGTATTCGGAAACGGTGATGGCACGCTGTTTAATTTCAAACAGACAACGAATGCTCAAGATTTCGATATTGAAGAATTCGAACAATTACGGATGTTTTCGTGTGTATTGTCGGTGAAATCGGGCGAGGTTGAAACAACGCTCAATCTGCTTCTTCCGCGGAGTTGTCATCGTCCGATACAGGAAGCTGTTACACGCGTTTTGCGCGCTCCTTCAACACGCACAGATCCCCTATGGGCGAAACGGTTGCGTCAGGAAGTTAGCCGCGCGCATGTTGGTATCGAAGCCTATATCATTCAAGGTTCCATGACTTTGGAAGACTTGATGAATATAAAAATCGGGCAAGTGTTGCCACTACCGGCCAATGCTGTAAAGCAGGTAAGATTACGTAGTGGCGATAAGCCGCTTTATAAATGCTCCTTGGGCAAAGTTGGGTCAAATTTTTCTGTACGGGTTACAGACCCGATTGATGAAGAAGAGGAAATGTATGATGAACTGGTTCATAGTTAATATTATAGGCGCTGCTCTGGCGATGACATCAGTTGGTGTATTTGTCGTTACCTCGCGCAAACTTGCCAGTACAATCCGCTTGGGGCGCCAACTTGCAGAGCAGGTTCACGCTGCAACATCAAGTCTTGATCGGGCCGTCAAAGCTTTGCGTGAAGAACATCAGGATTTTCGTGATGAAAATAAAAAACTTGATGCACGCATTACAGAATCTTCGCGTATCCGCCGTGAAGTCGACCGCTCTGTTGCGCATATGGAAACGATCCGCAACCAGTTGCAAGGAGATTTTAACCGTCTGCGCGGTATATTGACAGCCCAATCACATGGGCCAACAGCAAATTCCGCTCCGGCTCATTCTGCAAATCCGCAGACAATGCGTAACAACGGCTTGCCGGTTTTTGTTCAACGGGTAGTGCATAAAGCAGATCTCGGCAAGAGGGTTCAATTCTAACTACGACCGGCGTCAAACTGCAATGAAACGGTGAGAATATGGCAGACGAAAAAAAACCGACAACGACTCCCCCCCCCATGGGCGCAAAGCCGACAATGCCTCCGCGTCCGGCAGGTGCAGCCGCACCGGGAGGTTTTAAACCGAACCCGTCAGCGGGCGGAGCAGCTCCGTTTGCAGGCGCTCGTCCCGGAGGGGCTACAGGTGGCTTTGGTGCTTCAAGACCGAATCCTGCCGGTTTCGGTGCTGGTGGTGGTTTTGGCGCAAACGCGGCAGCAGGCGCTAAAAACAATACGCAAGCCCAACAGAGTGAACCAGCAGGCAATGCCGATCTCATTATGAGCATTCCGGTCGAAGTACAGGTTGTCCTCGGGGGCACAACAATGCCGGTTGCAACTTTGATGAATCTCGGGCGTGGCGCTGTTATTACACTGGACAAGCAAATCGGTGATCCGGTTGACATTGTTGTAAACGGTCGTGTGATCGCTCGTGGCGAAGTCATTGTTATGGAAGACGACTCATCGCGTTTCGGCGTAAGTTTGACCGAAATTATCGGCAAATAAAATATTTGAATATGTTTGAAAGACAGTTATGGCGTCATCAGAACAGGAAAAACCGTCAGAAAATATAGAACCTGCTGCACCGGCAGCGGCAATGGCACAGAAAACTTCCTCTTCTGTGATTGACGGACTGACCGGACAACAGAAGGTTGCGGCGCTTCTTGTTGCGATGGGTAAACCTGCGGCGGCAAAAATCCTCAAACATTTTTCACCGGATGATCTCCGCCGCTTGAGCGGGCAAGCACACACTTTACCGAATATTAGCCTTGCCGATTTTGATGTTCTGGTGCACCAGTTCGAGGATGCCTTTGCCGAAGGTGTATCTTTTTCGCAAGCAGGCGAGCGTTTCGACAATCTTGTTCAGGAAACTTTGCCGGAAGATGAAGCCGCAGCAGTGCTTGATCCGAATGCCACGCCGGCTATTCCGGAGGAAAGCCTGTGGGAAATCATGGGCAAAATGTCGGCTGAAGAACTGCAAGACCATATCTCGCAAGAACATCCGCAAGTGATTGCCTATATCGTTTCAAAACTACCCTCTGACCTTTCGGCAAAACTGCTTCTTCTCCAAACCATGGCCGAACGCGGAGATATTATTTATCGGACTTTACATTTGCGGGCCGTTTTGCCAGTTGTCGATGAACTGCTGGATAAGGCATTGCGGCCGGTTTTGATGCAGAAAAACGAAACTGCCGAGCAATCCCATTACGGCGAAGTTGCAAACATTTTGAACCAGCTGGATAAGAGCGAGATTGACGAAATGCTTGCAAGCCTTGACGGGCTTGATCCGGAAGATCTTGCAAAAATCAAATCCAAACTGTTTGTTTTCGAAGATATTCCACGTTTGTCTGCAAGGGCACGCCTGTTGCTTTTCGACGATATACCTTCCGACGTTATTATCACTGCCTTGCGGAATGCTGACAAGGATACGACCGAGACTATTTTGAGCTCGTTGTCGCAACGCAGCCGGCGCATGGTGGAAGCGGAACTGAAATCTCCGAACGACATGATTACGCAAGCCGATATAACCAATGCGCGTCGTACTATCGCGCAGCAGGCAATCAAGCTTGCTGGTGAAGGAAAAATCAGTCTCGCAGCAGATGAAACTCAAAATGGAGCCGAAGGGAGCACACCTGATAGCGACAAAAACGCACCTGAAGGCGACGCAAAAGAAGCTGAAAAACCTAAAGAATGACAATAAATGGCTGAAGACAAACCGGACAAGGAAAGCCAGACCGAAGAGCCGACCGAACACAAGATAAGCAAAGCTGAAGAGAAAGGTAACCTACCCTTCTCGCGGGAATTGCCAACCTTTGCCGGTCTTGTCGGCTACAGCATGATTGCCATTTTTATTGCCTTTCCCGCTATGTCGAAACTATCCAATTTTCTGATGCAATGGATTGAACGACCTGAAAGTTGGCGATTGACTGGTGCGGAAGATGCCAAACATCTTCTTCTTCTCGTCGGCGGTCATGTAGGACTTGCATTGGTTCCTATTCTTGTCATCATCCCTGTTATCGGCATTGCAGCATCGATGGTTCAGAATGCACCGCGTATTATTGGTGAACGAATACGCCCGCAATTTTCTCGTATTTCTCCGGCTGCGGGTTTCAGCCGTATTTTCGGCAAAGCCGGATTTGTAGAATTCTTGAAATCGGTAGCGAAGCTTATCGGCGTCAGTTTTATTGTGTATCTATCGTTTTTCAAAGGAAACACTGTCTTCACCGATGCCTTGGGAACAGACGCTTCGGCACTGCCCGAATATATACGTTCCGAGGTTGCAAAACTTCTCATTTCGTTTTCTGTCGCCGTTGTAGCCATAGCTGCTTTCGACTTTGCCTGGTCACGTTTCAGTTGGCGCCGGCAATTACGCATGAGTAAACAGGAGCTCAAAGACGAGCAAAAAGAAATCGAAGGTAATCCGATGGTTAAAGCGCGCATGCGTTCACTCGCCCGTGATCGCATTCGCCGCCAGATGATGAACAACGTGCCGAAAGCCACTGTTGTCGTTGCCAACCCTACCCACTTTTCCGTCGCATTACGCTATAAACCGCCGGCGGATTATGCGCCTGTCGTCATCGCCAAAGGGCAAGATATTCTCGCCTTGCGCATCAGAGAAATTGCGGTCGAGCATGATATTCCGGTTATCGAGAATATACCTCTTGCCCGGGCGCTCTATAAACAGGTAGAAGTCGATCAGGTTATACCTCAGGAATTCTATCAAGCTGTGGCGGAATTGATCAGATACATCAATAGCCAGAAGATACATTAATGAAGTTGTTTTGACAGATATACTTTCACCCTTAATCTTTTTACATAAGCGTTATGAAACAAAATGAAACAAGATGATATACATGAAATGCGCGAAATGATGATCGGAAAACAGGTCGCGCGAATTGTACCGGAACTGAAACTCGTCGATCCAGCCGATTTCATCGTCTATCTCCACGATGAGCATTATGCCAATATCAGCGATATCATTGATGCGGCCACCGAACTGCACTTCTATCCGCATACCGTTCGGTTTGCCAATGGTGGCAGTTTCGAACTCGACTGGGATAGGCCTCCAACAATCACACTGGATATGGAATTTTCGAATGATGGCGTTACTGCCAATTTCAAGCTTGTCATGTCTCCCGAAGGTTTTGGCGTAGAGCTTGAAAGTGTTGTGTTCGAAAAACCCGAGGATGATGAAGCTGATACGCGCCAATTGATAGACGCGTTGAATAATGCACGCCTCAAAAAAGCTGGAAACTAATAGAGCTCGAACAGAATTCAGGTTCAAAACTTGTGGTTCATGAGTTCGGGTTCAAGATAAGGCCACATCGTTCGTTGAACCCGAGCGGCGCCGAATTATCCTTTTCGGTGCTCTCGAAGTATATTACTTATCAATATCTGATAGATAGCTACACGGGCTGCAACCTCAGGCGAGACAAGCAAGGTTTGCGTTCACAATTTTATAGTACGGATTGATAACTTTGATCAGTTCGTGCTGTTTTTGATTATCGGTTGTCATTCCAGGCCTGATTTTTAAGTTCCATCCGGCCAAGCGCTGATATTGAAAAAGATTGGATGACTTTTGCAACAATTGCAACAATTCGTCTTACGGACTGTAGTTGATCCCGGAAGGCCGGCTATATTCAAATTGGTAATGAAGAGTGAACCAACCGAAATATTCAATTAATATCCCGGGCAACCGTTCAGGTGCTTGATGAAGTTGATTTTTATTCGACTTCAGCGATTAAAAACAGCCGAGAAACAAGACCTTTGAGCTCAGAGTTTTACATGGAATATGTGAGTTGTTGATATAAAAGCAGCTCGAATTTCCAAAGCTATCTCTAACACCTCTAAAAGACTTAAAAATATTTCTATAACAAATGTCGAACGTTAAAAATTGGAATTGCTGTAAGAATAAATTGCAATCGGGATTAAAAAAATCGGGTGCAACACATGTTCACCCGATCGTATATTTTAAAAAGCAGATTTTATTTAACCTTGTTCATATCTCTGACTTGATCGGCCGGAATATAATTGAACTGCTCGACCATTATATCCTTGATCACAGGTTCCGGAAAACGCTGGTTGACACCGTCAATAATTTTCTGTTTCACATCATCGAATTTTATACGTTCAATTTGCTTGGTATCCGAATAAGAACCAAACAAAGCACTAAAAACCGCATCATTGACGAACAATCCCAACGGAACATTAACCTTTTGTTTGACGTTGGAATCGACGGTGTAGACAAGTTGCGAAATAATATATCCGTCGACCTTGCCATCAGCCAGAATTGGAACACTCATAACATCAGTGCGGTCAAAATCGACAGTGGGTGCTGCTTGTTCCTCTGCTGCCGCAGGTTTGGGTGTCGAGCCTATTTTGATCGCCGCCATGAGCGACCCCAAAGCAATGATACAAACCCACAAACCTATGACGACAGTTTTAATCATTTATGCTGGCCGGTATTGACTGTAAATGGATCATATGTGCCATCGGTCTCTTGTTCGCGCGCTGCTTCCTGCATCATTTGCGACAGTTCGGTCACAGCTTCAAGATGCATCTTCAACAATTCACTATTGCGTTCGAGCTTCTTTTGCAAACCGCCGAGCAAAGCTTCAACCTTGCTTTCGACAACATCGTCAAAATAACGGCCAACGTCGGCCATTGACAGGTTCAGATCGCGCAAGCCACGGGCTTTGCGGGCGTTGATATCATTAAAATCGGGATTCTCGTGCTTTTCAAGAGCACCGGTTTCATAGTCAACAACCTCTTCAAGTGAATTGACGACAGCCGCAAAACGCGCCAAGGCAACGTCTCTTGCCGACGGATCATTGATATGAGCCTTTGCCGAAGCCAAAGCTGTATTTTGTTCGCCTGATTGCTCAGCTAAAGACATTTGAATCTCCTTTGATTGAGCATATTACCACAATTTATAATAAAACTATCAAGTATTTTCGGTCATTTGTTTGCGCACGAAGTTGATATCGTGGCTATGGACAATATTGTCGACGGTTGCCTGAGTATTCTGATCGGACCGCGCAAGATTGCCAAAAGCTGTACCTACTCCTTCTATGCCACCGTCGGGAACTTGGCCCTGTTTCATCTGTTCATCGCGTTCAAGCATTTTTGCAACGCCGATGCCCCCGCGGTCAGCCACTTCTTTGGCCATGGATTCGGCCATCATGGATTTCCAATATTCCCCCGCTTGGCCTTTACCGAAGACCGAAGGAGTATCGGTGGTGAACATATTCTGGATGAAGGATTGCAACATAAAAGCTTCAAACTTTTTATAAGCTTCCGTGTGATCGGCGTTAGCAGATTTTTCTTTTATTTTCACCTGATTGGCATATTGTCCCGAAAGTGATGATGTTGATGCACTATCACCGGTTTTTGCCATATCCGAAAAACCGTTGCCTGACATTTCCAGATTTGCCGCCCGCACAGCACTTTGCGCGTTACGCAATTTCTCGACAGAAGCTCTATATTCTAGAGGATCAGCCGCTCTTGACACATCAAGTACCAAGTCTGAAGGTGGTTGAATGGCCATTATTCGTCCTCTTGTAAGCCTGTTCCGGTAAAAAGCCGGACATTGGAATTCTCGAGGAAAGTCTTTTCACGCTAAAACGTTCAAGACAGTTTTTCCTCGATTTTCACCATAAATGACAAAGCTTATCCCAAACTGGTGTCTTTGACGATTTTTGCTGCAACATATTCTTCAAGCATTTGTGCCATTTCTTTACGCTCTTCCGCATCCTCTGCAGCTTTACGTTTTTCGTCGATAACGTCACACCGACGGGTCGATTGCAGCAGCGTTTTTCTCTGTTGGGCAATGATATTGTCAAGGATTGCCTCTTTACGAGCGTTTTTGTCGAGCCGCTTAGAAACCATCATCGGATCGAACAAACTGGAAGCCGAACCATGTTCCATTATTGAAAACAGGAATTGGTCTTCATCAGTTAATGCCGAGCGTTGAGTCTGCGTGCCTTCAAGTTCCGCTTCATCACGTGCTTTTATCAGTTTTTGCGCTTTTAAAAGCCTGGCATATCGTTGACTTGATGTCGGCATCATGGCCCCCTATTCAACCACGAGGCATATTCTGCCCCGAAAAATGTCAAAATTTCCGGCAATAGATAATAGATAAGCAAAAGCCCGCCGAACATCACAAACGGCATGGAAATGAAATAGACCGGAATTGTCGGCGTCAGTTTATTGATAAGACCGACAGCAATATTCACCAATATTGAATAAATAATAAATGGCGAAGCAATGCGCAAAGTTGTCAAAAACGTTTGTGACAGGGCGTCCTGAAAATCGATCAAAGCCGATTGGGGCGCAGGAGTGAGAGAAACCGGTACAACTTGATAGGATGTCATAAGTCCGCGGATAACAATCATATGAAGATCGCCAGCAAAAAATAGCATCAAAGCACCAATGGTTATCATATTGGCAACTTGTGTTTCCGGCATGGATTCGATGACACTGGTTCCCGGTTGACCGGAATAACCGATCGACATGCCAATAATATTGGCCATGAATTGGAGCGCCCACATATAAGCTTGCGCAATAACACCGAATGTTGCGCCGACAAGTGATTCACTCACGATTCCGGATACCAGTGTTGCCAAAGTCGGGTTTTGAGCAATGGTGGTAAAATTGGACCCCGAAAGTGGCACCATGATCAACGAAAATGCTATTGCCAGAAAAAGTCTGAAATTCATCGGGATACGCGCGCTTGATATGCCCGGCATCAACATAAGACAGGCCCCTACACGCGCAAAGATCAGCATAGCGATGATCACCAGCTGATCTATAGGCAAAAGTGCAAAGGACATGTCCTATTCCTTCTAATCGGCAATTGTCCCCAAAGTCTTGACCTCGACACCACGGGCAATTTCCGCGTGAGAGAGAACCGGAAGAGTTGCAAACAACCGCTCAATAATCATACGAACATAAGGTCGTGCTTCCGGAGAGGTAATGAGAACAAATCTCTCGCCTTTTTCCATATGTTTGCGAATAGCAGTTGTAGCCTGCGCACCGAATTTTTCAAGTTCTCTCGGATCAATATCGAATTCGACAATCTCGCCTTTGGCGTCACGTTTCAATGCCTGATGGAAGACCAGATCCCAATGACTGCCAAGCCGCAAGACATTCAATACACCATTATCGGACAAATCGCCACATATCTGTTGAGACATACGCATACGAACATGTTCGACAATCAATTCTGCGCGGCGGACATGTGGTGCAATTTCGGCAATTGCTTCAAGAATCTGGTCGAGATTGCTGATTGAAACACGTTCTGCCAACAACAATTTCAAAACCGATTGCAAACCTGAATAGGAAAGATGTGCCGGGCAGATTTCTTCAAGAAGTTTACGATATTCAGGTCCTAAACGCTCAAGCAGTATACGCATATCCTTGTAAGATAACAATTGGGCCAGATTATTGCGCAGAACCTCGCTCAAATGGGTAAGCAGAACCGAAAGATTATCAACGGCCATATATCCTTCACGTGCAAGTTCGGAACGGAATGTTTCTGAAGTCGCAAAAGCACGCATTCCGAATGCCGGTTCACGCACTTCCTCACCGGGGAGTTTGGGAGCCGGTTTATCGCCGAGCATAACCAGAACATCACCAATACGCATTTCATAAGAGGCAACAACCGTACCATGCAATTTGATCTGATAGGATTTTGGCGGTGTTTTGTAATCGTCTGTTACTTCGATTTCCGGAATAACAAAGCCGAAATCGGTTGCGAATTTGCGGCGCATTTTGGCAACGCGGTTCGCTAGCTCTGTCTGATGAGGCAACAAACGCGTGGCCAATTGTTTACCCAATACAAGTTCGATAGCCGGTTTTTCAAGCGAAGCCTTGACAGATTGGCTCTGTTCTTTTTGGGCTATGGCATCTTCCTGAGCCTTCAAAGCCTGTTCTTCGGCTGCCTGACGCTGTAGACGCCGCGGAATTGAAAAACCGATACCGGCAAGAAGAGCGGCAATTGTCAAAAACGGAAATGCAGGCAATCCCGGCATAAGCCCCAAGACAGCAAGCAGGATCGAAGCAACAAACAAAGCTTTCGGGTAACCACCCAACTGGCCGAACACCGCTTTTTCAGTTGAGCCACGTGTACCGCCTTTTGAAACCAGAAGACCGGCAGCAAGAGAAACAATCAAAGCCGGTATCTGGGTTACCAGACCATCACCAACCGAAAGTTTTGTGAAAACATCGGCTGCCTGCGAGACATCCATGCCATGGCGGGTAACACCGATAACAATACCGCCAAAAATATTGACGGCTGTAATAATAAGACCGGCGACCGCGTCACCACGAACGAATTTGGAAGCACCATCCATAGAACCGAAAAAGGAACTTTCCTCTTCAAGCTCGCGCCGACGAACTTGGGCCTGTTTTTCATCAATCAAACCTGATGAAAGGTCGGCGTCAATCGCCATCTGTTTGCCAGGAATAGCATCCAAGGTAAAACGTGCGCCAACTTCCGCGATACGCGTTGCACCTTTGGTAATAACCAGAAAATTTACAATAACGAGAATGGCAAAGACGACAAGACCGATAACAAAGTCACCGCCCATCACGAATTGTGAAAAACCGTGAATGACATGACCGGCAGCGGTATAGCCTTCATCACCATGGGTGAGAATAACACGTGTCGTTGCAATATTGAGCGACAGACGCAGCATCGTTGCGATAAGCAGCACCGTCGGAAAGGCGGAAAAGTCGAGCGGACGTTGGATCCACAACGCCACCATCAAAATCAGAACCGAGAATGCTATCGAAAAAGATAGCCCCATATCCAGAACGAATGATGGAACAGGCAAAAACAAGACCGTCAGAATAATGACAATACCGGCAGCGAAACCGATATCACTTCCGGAAAACTTACTGCTTTTGCCAATCGAGTTTACGGCACTTTGCTGCACGTTATTCTCCTTAACGCGAAAAAGGCACGACAATGCGTTTACATTTGTCCTTACCTTCAAGTTCTTTACAAAAATAGAAAACGAAGCTTGCGCGAAGGTGATGAAAAAATCGTACCACCCCGTAAAGTTTTAAAAACATGCTCACGAAATTTTACAAAAAAGTAACCCACGTGGCCTAAAAGTGATAGAAAACAGGCAATCACCCTAGTCAAGCATTAAGAGCTTGCCCTGAAATTACGAAAAAAACCGTGAAATTACGGGATTTTCAAAAAATTTATGGAACTTTCTGCGATTGCCCGATTTATAACACATTGTTATATTACGTGTTGTAACATATTGTGATACGAGAGATATAGAGGTGAGATCATGGCTGATATGATGAAAATTGCAGTGTTCTATTCAATGATGATTGTTAGCACAAATGTTGCAATCGCCTTTGCTGTAATGGGATTGAACTGAGGTTTAAGGATTTCGGCGTGCATAAAGGATATGCGCGCTTATGTTTTTCGCATGCGGCCAGTTTGTGCCCATGCGCGATGAATTGCGACTTGAGATGGATCAGATAATCCATTCTTTGCCGCAATAAATTTCGAAGTCCTTCTCTCTGGTGCGACCAATTAATGTCATGTTGCACTTTTGACCTATTCGAATGGCTTCCGCAGTTGCTGCAGACACTGCTACCAGCGTAGAAACGCCTGAAACCGCAGCTTTTTGTACCATTTCAACAGACAAACGGCTGGTTACTACAATAAAACCGGAACTGACATCCTTGCGATTGTAAAATAGATAACCGCAAAGTTTGTCGAGCGCATTGTGCCTGCCGACGTCTTCACGAATTGCAATTATCCCTTTATTTTTTTCATAAAAAGCGGCGGCATGAACTGCTCTTGTTGCATTGTTCAGAATCTGTTTGCCGCAAATTTCACGTGCTGCAGCAAAAATTTCATCCTGATCAAAATGAACGTCTGTCCGTTTTACTTCGCTGATATCGCGCATTGCCGCGTCAATTGATTCTATGCCGCAAAGACCACAACCGACAGGGCCCGCCATAGAACGACGACGCTTACGAAATGCCTCACGCCGATCAACCCGCAAAGCGATCTGCACATCTATTCCCCGTGACAAAGGAACAATATCGATATTTTCAATCTCGTCAGGGTCGCTGATAAATTCTTCTGTTAGACTGAATCCGTAAGCAAAATCTATAAGATCATCAGGAGAAGCCATCAAAACAGCTTGCGTCGTACCATCGTAAGAAAGAGCAATTGGCACTTCTTCGGCAACAGTTTTCCGGATTTGCTGTCTCTTCCGGTCACTTTTTGAAACAACATCCGCATCAACAAGCACCGTATCGCTGAATGTTGACTCCGCTTTTTTTTCGACAGGGCACGCCTTTTTTAAAGTAGTCATTTAACGTCATTCATTCCGAATAAAATTGCTTACAGGCTATATAACACGATTGTCTTCAGCTTTTTGGGCCATATTCACCTATTGCCAAAACCGGAGGCCCGCTACCAATTTTGATGTTTTATAAGTTAGAGACACGCTTGCCAAGGTTCCTGCATCAGAATATTTTTGTGAACAAGTAATAACCGATATATTTTAGAGAGTGAATTCTGATGAACTTGACCGAGATTGATGATGGCGTTTTCGTTTGCGGGCAGATCACGGAAGACTTTGTCGACGAACTTGCCAAAGCCGGTTTCAAGACAATCATTTGCAACCGTCCCGACAACGAACAGCAAAATCAGCCAACTTACACTTCTATCGAAAAAGTTGCCAAAGCTCACGGTCTGAAATGCTACTATATTCCTGTCACACCGCCGAATATTGAAGAGGAAAGCATTGCCTCTATGAGAGAGGCTTTAAAGGCATCTGAATATCCGCTTCTTGCTTATTGCAAATCCGGACACAGGGCTGAAACGCTTTATCACCTTGCAAAAAGTTGAGCCAACATTGTTTTTGCAACTCTTTTCGGGAATCTCCGTCAGCTTACCAAAATACCAATGAAACCATAATGGGCGGTAAAATGCTTTGATGCCCATTTTGTCCTTGAGCATGCAAAGCATTATGCTTCTTTATTGTGATGCATATCGCGATAAAGGCTAAGCCTATGGGCAACATCACAAATAGCACCAAAAACGGTCATCAGAATGCCGGCTGCCAGTAATAAAGTGGAAATGTTGACAAGATAATCGACGACCTCCACACGGGTTGCTGTTATTGCGAGCGAAACAGCCCCCACAGCCGTCAATATGGACGAGATGTCAAAGAATCTTGCCCAACCACTATCCGATAAAGACTTCCACAAAGAGAAGCCTAAAGAAAGATTGATTATAACAACCAATAGCGCTGCATTCATCAACTGGTAAGGCTGCCATTCAATTAAAGTATTTATATTATCCATTTTTCACTCCCCAATGTCTAAATAATATATGGGGATTCAAATGAGCAATATAAAGGCATTTCAAAATTTAGCGTTCACATTTTATGAAACAGTGTATTATAATTTAATTACGATAAAATTATATTATAATAATTTTAAATATAAAAAATCCTGAAACAATTTATAATTAAAAAACTGTTTCAGGAGTATTATTTTTATTTCAAAAGCTGTTCAATCCATTTACCAAATGAATTAATTATAGTTGATAAAAACTTTGAAGCATTCTCATTTGCAGGTTTTCCATCGTCCGTCACGACTTCCTGAATCTTGCCAATATATGCTTCAGGTTGCTGCATCGTCGGAACGTCGTTAAACACCAATGCCTGCCGAACCTGTTGATTGCCACCAAAGCCGCCCAATGCACCTTGGGAAATGGAAACAACCGCGCCCGGCTTTCCGTTCCACAAGCCCTTGCCATATGGGCGCGAGCCGACATCAATCGCGTTTTTTAATACAGCCGGTATCGAACGATTATATTCAGGCGTGATAAAGAGAACAGCATCAACCTTTTTCAATGCATTTCTGAAATTCTGCCAGGCGAGAGGCGGCGTATCGGTTTCCAGATCTTCGTTATAAAGTGGCAAATCGCCAATTTCGATAAATTCGAGTGACAGATTCTTCGGTGCGAGACCGATAAACGCCTTGCCGAGCTTGCGGCTATAGGATTGCTTGCGTAAGCTGCCAATGAATATTCCGACTTTGAATTGTTTGGTCATTTTTTCCTCTGTCATTATTTAATAGCTTCATCATTTAGATAATTCTTTTTTGTCAGGATTCAAAATAGAGATCCTTCGACAAGCTGTCTCCATTTCATTGACAATCAAATTCATTGTTTGTTTACCAAGTTTGTAAAATGCAACCGGAAAAACGATTTTTAATTTCGTTGCCACGGTTATTTGGGGCAAAATAGCTATCCGTCCTCCCCCCACTTGAAAGGTAAAAAAAACGGTGCTCAAACATAGTTCGGATGCGTTGCAACTATCGACTTATACGAGAAGGTCGCATTTTGTTTACGGCGTATTCGAATATTTGCTGGTTATCGTGGTGACACTTGCGGCAATTTTTTTGCTGTCGACCATCTTCGTTGACGAATTTTCAGACCTTATGGGAAAAAGCTACAGTCAACCGATTGTCAATTCGAGCTTAAGCAACCGGTAAAATGAGCAGCCATTAAAAAGAGCGATCGGTTGATGTCTATTGCCCGATATCATCAGTAAATTGGCTGGATTAACCGGACAATCAACGACGCTTTTACGAGCCTGATTGGCAAACGTTTGTGTTTTTATCTTAATTTCAAATCGAAACGGTAAGATGCTGAAATACCCATCGTAAACTGGTTTTTGTCACCGCGTTGAAAAACCAGAGATGAATCTCCTGCGTCCCCGGTCAGCCGCTTATACTCACTGAACACACTGGTTGTGATTTTGTTTGTTGCTTTCCAGGTAATTGCACCACCAGCGCCAAATGAGCCCCAACCACTATCAGGGTGGAACTCTTTCAAACCCGAGCGTAGCGATTCTTCTTCATCAACTCCATAATAGGTTTTGAAGTAGTCTTTCGTTGCATAAAAAGCGCGCGGTCCACCCGAAACCTGAACAGACGGCGTCAAATTTTTGTAAGCATCAATTGCAATATCGGATGTGACACCGTTATGGCTGCGCAGTCCTTTACGGACTTCCGCTCTCGCCCGCAGCCAATCAAGCGGGTAGACCTCGGCAAAGCCGCCGACTTCACCGCCCCATTTTACTCTCTTTAGACCTTTAAGATCGCCTGAAGTATCGCTGTCGCGGTCTTGCAGCAGCTTGCCGACAACGCCAAGACGGAAAAAACGTTTTTCCAGAAGGGCAAAAGACATATTGTCATTGCGTGAGGAAAAGCGGTCATCCCCGCCGGTTTTACCAATGGAAAAAACCGGATCGACGGCAATGTCATAGGTATCATCACCCTCGAATTTTGGTGCCTCATAGACCGAAGCACCAACAGTTACCGACCAGTTCCCGCTATAAAAATGACGTTTTTCAGGTTGGGTGGACTGGTAATTTCTATCGTCGGAATAACGCTGTTCAGTCGAAACATTGGTAACTTTACCTGTCTGGTAGTCGTAAAGCTCTTCTGCATTGACCTTGAAACATGAAATCGTCATCAAGCCGGTCATGCTTGCCAAAACTAATTTCAATAAATAATTCGACACCTATACACTCCAGACGCTTTGCCAAAGCAGCTGATTTATAAAATTGCCAGACACCAACTCTTTGCAAACTGGCCAACAATAAATATTCAATCAAGTTTTTAAGAATGTATTAAAACTCTGCCTTCTCCTAAACCTTGTCGGCCTATCCTTACTCATTGGTAAACGTAAAGTTTCTATCGAGCACCGATAATGGTCGAACAGATTTTAGTGCTGCTTGTGCCTCGTCTTTATCTTTGTTCATCTGGTCAATCAATGGTTGAAGCCCGTCAAACTTTTTTTCTCCACGTAAATATGAGTAGAAACTGACAGATGCCGTTTCATCATACAACTCACCGTTGAACGAAAATAGAAAAGTTTCAAGCAATGGCACACCATCGCCCTCCACTGTCGGTCTTTTTCCGAAGCTTGCAACGCCGTCATAAAGTGTTCCGTCAAAGCGCCTGAAACGCACGGCATAAATTCCGAAAGAAAGGCCGGTCTCTCCGGCAAGAGCCATATTGGCCGTCGGAAACCCCAATGTCCGGCCGAGCTTTGCGCCATGAATGACTTTTGAACAAACAGTATAGTGGTATCCGAGAAGGTTTGCCGCTTCTTCCACATGTCCGATTTTTAAAAGTTCGCGGATGCGGCTTGACGAAATAATTTTACCGTTTTCGTCACAAAATGGTGGAACTTTAATGACTGCAAAGCCAAATCTTTTTCCGCAATCTTCCAAATATTCGGGCGTACCGGACCGTTGGCTGCCGAAATGGAAATCACTTCCGGTAACAACTGCCGAAGCGTGAAAATTCTCGCACAATATATGTTTGACAAATTCTTCGGCAGTAAGGTGGGCAAAATTTGCATCAAACTGTTGTTCAACAACGCCATCAAAGCCTAACAATTCCAGTATTCTAGCTTTTTCTGCTGCCGGTGTGAGCCGATCAACCGGAGTTTCTGGCTTGAAAAAGCTTTTAGGGTGCGGCTCGAATGTATAAACAATTGCCGGACAGGCGGTTCGACGGGCAATATCCAATGCTTTTTCTAAAACTGCCTGATGCCCCCTATGAACACCATCAAAATTACCAATCGCTACAACCGCATTTTTATAACTTTCCGGTAATGCAGCGAGATTTTCCAACCGCAAAAACTTATTGGTCATTTAAGCGTCCACATGGTGGCAATAGGATGGCTGCCATATTTGTTTAAAAATTCGATGAGCAATGAATGATTGATATTGCCATCTTTGACGTATTCATTCTGATGGATACCACCCGAGATATAAAGCGTATCAAGACCAAATTGTTGTCCACCTTTTATATCTGTCAATATGCCGTCACCAATTGCAAGAATACGGTCCTTGGTTATCCGGCCTTTTCGTTCGGCGAGTTTTTCCATAGCCAAATCATAAATCGGCCGATGCGGCTTACCGGCAATCAATGTGCGCCCGCCCATTTGTTCATAAAGGCGTGCAAGAGCACCCGCACACCATAATATCTTATCGCCGTGATGAACTGTAATGTCGGGATTGGCACATATAAACGGCAGATTCTTCGACCTTAATTTTAGCAGAAGCTCATGATAATCTTCGGGCTCTTCATGCTCGTCATCAAAAAGTCCTGTGCAGACTATCGATGTTGCCTCGAATTCTTCAACAAGCTCGACATCAAGCCCGTCAAACAAAGCAAGATCACGCTCTGGCCCGATGTGAAAAACTTTCCTCGGTGCTTCCTTGATGAGGTGACGTGTTGCATCACCAGAAGTAACAATGTCATCATAAACATCAGGGCCGATTTTTAGTGAAGCCAGCTGCTCCGCCACTCCTTCGTGGGGACGGGGCGAATTGGTGAGCAATATAACCGTTTTTCCCGATTGCCTGACTTTGATTAAAGCCGCAACAGCTTCCCTGAAAGCATGGATACCATTATGAATAACCCCCCATACATCGCAAAAAACGGCGTCGTAGCGGTCAATAATTGTTTGTAGCCTTTCGGGTTCTTCCATTTTGTTATCACACCTTGTCAGAGAATTTATGGTCTATTGGCATTTCAATCCTGTCATACGATATTGCCAAGACACCTAGCGCAAGAAAAACAAGATGTCATCCTCTTTCTCGCTTACTGCCTATATAGGCTATTCCAAGAAATTCAAATATAGTCTAGATTCGTTGCCAGTTACAAAAATGTGTCACCAACAGATTGGTCAATAATGGGCGCTTCACAAAAAAATCTTGTTCTGATTGAAGAAAAAGATCTTCGCCAGAAGATGGAAGAACTCATCAAAAATGAAGAAGGCGCAGACATAGGTTTGAAAATTAAACCGAAAATTGTTTCACTTCTAAAAAATATTATTGCTGACGGACAAAAAGAAGCTGAAATTATTCTTCAACAGAATGGCAAAGGTCGCCAATGCGCCCGCCGGTTAAGCCTGCTCATTGATACAGTTATCACAACACTTTATAACTTTGTTACCGAAAGAATTTATCCCCTCCCCAACCCTTCAAGCGGTGAACGCATCGCTCTTGTGGCGGTTGGTGGTTATGGGCGGGGAACCTTGGCACCGCATTCCGACATTGACCTTCATTTTTTGTTGCCATGGAAACAGACGCCATGGGGCGAACAGGTTATGGAATATATCCTCTACATGCTTTGGGATGTCGGCCTTAAAGTTGGACATGCAACAAGAAATATTGATGATTCAATCCGCATGGCGAAAGAGGATATGACAGCTAGAACCGCCCTCCTTGAAGCGCGCTTTCTGATTGGCAATCGCGGACTTTTCGATGAATTGATGCGGCGTTTTGAAGATCAGGTTGTCAAAGGCACTTCTCCTGCTTTTATTCGGGCAAAATTACTCGAGCGCGACCTTCGCCACAAAAAAGCGGGTGAAACACGTTATCTCGTCGAGCCCAATGTCAAGGAAAGCAAAGGCGGCCAACGCGATTTGCAAACCCTGTTGTGGATTGCCAAATATCATTACCGCATCACTTCGACTGATAAACTTGTGACACTCGGCGTATTATCGAAATCGGAACTTCGCGTTTTCAAAAAAGCCGATGACTTTTTATGGGCCGTGCGTTGCCATATGCATTTTCTAACCGGCAAAGCACAGGAACGTTTGTCTTTTGATATCCAGCGCGATATCGCCCATCGTCTGGGCTATACCGCCCACCCCGGTATGGAAGATGTCGAGCGCTTTATGAAGCACTATTTTCTCGTTGCCAAACAGGTGGGGGATCTCACCCGAATTGTTTCAGCTGCATTGGAAGAAGAATATGCAAAACCGGTTCCGGGTTTAAATCGGGTATTTTTGACATTTTCCCGTCGCAAGAAAAAAATTGCCGACTATCCAGGCTTTGTCGTAGATACACAACGCATCAATATAGACGATGATGATGTTTTCGTCCGCGATCCGGTAAATCTCATCCGTCTTTTTTACCTATCCGATATTCACGGGCTGGAATGCCATCCCCATGCTGTGCAGGAAGCATCCCGTTCGCTCAAGCTTATTACCCAGAAGGTTCGTGAAGATAAGGAAGCAAACCGGCTTTTTATTGCTATTCTCACTTCGCCCCGTAATCCGTCACTTATCTTGCGGCGGATGAATGAATCAGGGGTCTTGGGTAAATTCATCCCCGATTTCGGCAAGATTGTC
This sequence comes from Bartonella sp. W8151, assembly GCF_016100385.1. Classification (NCBI taxonomy): domain Bacteria; kingdom Pseudomonadati; phylum Pseudomonadota; class Alphaproteobacteria; order Hyphomicrobiales; family Bartonellaceae; genus Bartonella; species Bartonella sp. W8151. The sequence goes on along the minus strand of NZ_JACFSO010000003.1, from coordinate 91,241 downwards.
GCGATGATGCAGTTCAATATGTATCATCATTATACTGTAGATGAACATTTGTTACGCTGCATCGCCTGCCTTAGCGAGATTGATCATGGCGAAGTTTACCAGGATCATCCGCTTGCATCCGCAATCGTGCCGACGTTCAAAAAAGAGCGGACGATTCTTTTTGTAGCTTTATTTTTACACGACATTGCCAAAGGCAGGCCGGAAGACCATTCGATTGCAGGCGCAAAAATTGCCCGCAAGCTTTGCCCGCGTTTCGGGCTGTCGCGGAGCGATACAGAACTTGTCTCCTGGCTCATCAAAGAACATCTCACCATGAGCATGGTTGCCCAGTCACGCGATCTTAATGACCGCAAGACAATCGAAGACTTTGCCAATATTGTTCAGACAACCGACAGGCTCAAATTGCTACTCGTCCTCACCATTTGTGATATAAAAGCTGTTGGCCCCGGCGTCTGGAATGGCTGGAAGGGGCAATTGCTACGTACACTTTATCATGAGACTGAAATCGTCCTGACCGGCGGTTTTTCGCAAGTTCCACGGACCGATCGTATCAACGCCTCGAAAGAGCGCCTTCATGATGCGCTTGAAAATTGGAGCGAAGATGAAAAACAACATTATATCGGCCTGCAATACCCGAACTACTGGTTAACGGTTTCACCGGAAGACCAGATCAGGCAGGCCAATTTTATCCGTGATGCTGATAAGCGCAAAGCCCCGCTTGCGACGATGTCGGATCCACACCGGTTCGACGGTGTCACAGAACTTACAATTCTTGCGCCTGATCATCCGCGGGTTCTCTCGATTGTCACTGGTGCCTGCGCTGCAGCTGGCGGCAATATTGTTGACGCCCAGATTTTTACCACCACAGATGGCCGTGCCCTCGATATCATTCTCATCAGCCGCGAGTTCAAGCTTGATGACGATGAAACACGGCGGGCAAACCGCGTCGGTAAAATGATAGAGGATGCTTTGACTGGAACGATCCGTTTGCCGGAAGTGATTGCACAACGTGCAAAACCACGCCGCGCTGCCAAAGCCTTTGACGTCACACCAAGTGTGGAAATCAACAATACATTGTCAGACAAATTCAGTGTGATTGAAATCGAAGGCCTCGACAGACCGGGATTGCTTTTCGAAATTACAAAAACACTGTCCGATCTTTCGCTTGACATTGCTTCTGCACATATTACGACCTTCGGAGAAAAGGTTATCGACAATTTTTACGTCAATGATCTTTTCCGTCACAAAATTATCAACCCGCAAAAACAGGCCACTATACGCCGCAAATTATTGGCTCTCATCGCAGCAGAACAAATGGAAAATATAAAAAGACCATGAGCCTCATCAAACAATTCGCGACCGTTGCATCCGGCACGTTGATGAGTCGCCTGTTCGGTTTTGTCAGAGAAATGCTTATGGCTGCCGCTGTTGGTACAGGGCCGGTGGCCGACGCATTCAATGCCGCATTTCGTTTTCCCAATACATTCCGTCGCCTTTTTGCAGAAGGTGCGTTCAATTCAGCCTTTGTGCCCTTATTTGCCAAACAGATTGAAGAAGACGGCATCGACAGTGCACGGCGTTTTTCCGAAGAAGTTTTCGGCGTGCTGTTTTCGATATTATTGATCCTCACTATCATCATGGAGCTATCCATGCCATTTCTGGTGCGCTATGTCATTGCACCGGGCTTCACTGATGATGCAACAAAATTCAATGCAACCGTCCGTTTTGCAGTTATCATGTTTCCCTATCTTGCCTGCATGTCACTCGCAGCAATGATGGGCGGAATGCTCAATTCGCTTCACCGCTATTTTGCTGCGGCAATTGCACCGGTTTTCCTCAACATTATTCTTATCGGCGTTCTTTTTTACGCATGGGTCTATAAGCTCGACTCCTGGCATGTTGGCGTTGATCTTTCATGGGGCGTTATGGCCTCCGGTATTGTGCAACTCGTTATTGTGTGGATTGCTGTTGCCAATGCCGGTATGAAAATCGGTTTTCGCCTTCCCAAATTTACCGAAAATGTTCGCCGGCTCCTTTGGCTTGCATTACCGGCGGCGATTACCGGCGGCATCACACAAATTAATCTGCTCATCAACACCAATATTGCTTCTGCAGAATCCGGCGCCGTCTCGTCACTTGTTTATGCCGACCGGCTTTATCAACTTCCATTGGGCGTTGTCGGAATTGCCGTTGCTACAGTCCTTTTACCCGAACTTTCCCGTGCACTCAGAAGTGGCAATCTGAAAGAAGCCGATAACTTGCAAAACCGGTCCGTTGAATTCACTCTTCTTTTGACCTTACCTGCGGCTGCCGCTTTTCTGGTAATGGCTGAACCGATTGTGCGCCTCTTATTCGAGCGCGGGCATTTTTCTGCCCAGTCGACAACAATTGTCGCAGGAATTTTGGGCATTTACGGTTTGGGACTTCCTGCTTTTGTGTTGATAAAAGCATTTATTCCGGGTTTCTTTGCCCGCGAAGACACAAAAACACCAATGATTTTCGCCGGAATTTCGGTCGTCGTTAATATATCGCTTGCTTTGACGCTCTTTCCGGTCTTATCGGCACGTGGAATAGCCATAGCCGAAATATCGGCTGGCTGGGTCAATGCCATTTTACTGTTCATCACTCTTGTCAGAAGACGCCAATGGGGACGCGATAAAATTCTTTTAAAGCGTATTCCAAGAATATTACTCGCAACATTAGTCATGGCGGTCGCCCTTCATTATGCTGTCGGCTATCTCGACTATCCGCTATCGGCAAGAGCTCCATTGACTTATCGTGCAAGCAGCGTACTTGCTCTGGTATTCGGCGCGATCATCGTTTATTTCGGTTCTGCACTTCTTTTCGGTGCAACAAATATATCGTTGATTAAAAGAGGGTTGCTGCGCAAGCGGTAAAGGTTTTCAATTGCTTTCAACAGAAAGCTTTGACAAAAACAGTTATAATTTTTTAAAGATCGGATTGTCTATTATGAGCACATTCAAGCAACGTGTTTTTTCTGGAGTTCAAGCGACCGGAAATCTTCATCTGGGAAATTATCTCGGTGCGATCAAGCGTTGGGTTGAATTGCAAAAAGACTATGAATGTATCTATTGCGTGGTTGATATGCATGCACTCACTGTCAACCCCGCCCCACATGATCTCATGCGTTCAACGCGCGAAGTGACAGCGGCATTTCTGGCAGCCGGAATTGACCCGAAACGTCACATTGTGTTCAACCAGTCACGCGTTCATCAACATGCCGAACTCGCATGGATTTTCAATTGCGTTGCCCGTATCGGCTGGATGAACCGCATGACCCAGTTTAAAGACAAAGCGGGGAAAGATCGCGAAAATGCGTCTCTCGGCCTCTTTGCCTATCCAAGTTTGATGGCTGCCGACATTCTTGTCTATCGTGCAACAAAAGTTCCTGTTGGCGAAGACCAGAAACAGCACATCGAATTGACACGCGACATTGCGCAGAAATTCAATAATGACTATTCCGAACGTATTGCCGAACTTGGCGTAGGTGTCGAAATGCAAGTCGGTGACGAAACAGTCAACGGCTTCTTCCCGCTCACAGAGGGGTTGATCGGCGGCTCTGCCACACGTGTCATGTCACTACGTGACGGAACGAAAAAAATGTCGAAATCCGACCCGTCCGATTTGTCGCGCATCAATTTGATTGACACAGCTGATGATATTTCCAAAAAAATCAAAAAGGCAAAAACCGATTCAGAGCCATTGCCTGAAACTGTTGACGGTTTGAATGACCGTCCGGAGGCCGATAATCTCGTAGGCATTTATGCAGCTCTTTCCGGAACCGATAAAAAAGCCGTTATAGCAGAATTTGCAGGTAAACAGTTTTCCGAATTCAAGCCGGCACTTGCCGATTTGGCTGTCAGCAAATTGTCTCCGGTCACAGAAGAATTACGTCGTCTCAATAACGAGCCTTCCTATATTGATCAGGTTTTAAGAGAAGGCGCAGAACGCGCAAGCGTTCTTGCCGAAGACACAATGAAGCACGTGCGCGACATAGTGGGCTTCCTTCAGGGATGACTTTCAAAACAATGATGATAAAGGTGCTTTAAATAAAAGCACCTTCTTCTTAAAGACTGCCGCCAAAAATAATTTGCACAATAGCCAAATTGCACTAAATTTAAAATCAGGTGTGAATTTTCGATTGGAATATTGTGTGGCGTATACTTCAGAAACAGAAGTCAAAAAGGAAGATAAGACAACCAATACCAAACGCGGATTGAAAGACAATCCGGAGAGCGAACGGTCACGCTTCATTGCGGAAATAGATTTCTTACGCGATCTTGTCCAACAAGCACCCGGTTTCGTCATTGTACTGCTCAATCGCGATCACCGTTTTTATCTTGTCAATAATGCCTTTATGGAACTTGTCGGCACACGGGAATTGATCGGACACACTGTTGCCGAAGCCATGCCGGAAATTCCCCGACAAGGTTTCATTGCTCTGCTTGATCAGGTTTGGGAAACCAAAGAGCCGTTCCGTGGAGCAAGTGTCCCGCTTTTGATTGAACGGCCGGGCAGCGAAGAACCGGTTTTGCATTATGTCGACTTCATCCACCAACCCATTAAAAATGCAGAAGGTGACGTTATCGGTATCTATGTTCAGGGTATCGACATCACCGAACGCATCAATTTCGAAAACCAGCTCCATATTCTCGCCGGAGAATCGGCTCACCGTGTAAAAAATATTCTCGCCATGGTCAATGCGGTGGTTTCCCAAACGCTCAAAAGCAGCACCGATCTAACAAGCGCCACCGAGAAGGTCGGTGCAAGGCTCAGAGCAATTGCAGAAGCACAGAGTACTTTAAAAGATGAGAGCGGGAAAAACAGTGACCTTAAGGTACTTATTGAAAATACTATGGCAATTGCCACCGAAACTTATCGCAATATCAAAATCAATGGCCCCAAGGTCAATGTATCGGAAAAGGCAGCGTTGGCGCTTGCCTTAACACTTCACGAGCTCATGACAAATGCGATTAAATATGGCGCGCTTTCGGTTACCTCCGGCCATGTTTCTGTTACCTGGTCTCGCACAAAGGAGGGAGTTATCAATCTGAAATGGAGCGAAAGTAACGGGCCTGAAATTTCCTCTCATCATAAAAAGGGATTTGGATCGACGCTGATCGAACGGAGTTTGAGCTATAATCCACATAATGAAGTGAAAATTGATTATGCGCCTAAGGGGCTGACATGCCATATTCAGCTCGCGCCCGACAATACTGCCAGCAGGTGAACAGAAATGTTATCAAAACGGTTAAGCCGCCAATACGGACATAAGCGAAAGTTTCTGGCAATTATCGACGAGACACCGGAATGCCGCCGTGCTGTTGCCTATGCATCAAGGCGGGCAAAAAACACCGGTGGAAGATTGATCCTGCTTTATGTGATCGACAGTTCGGAATTCCAACATTTCCTTGGCGTGGGCGATATCATGCGCGCCGAGTCCCATGAGCAGGCTCGCCAGACTTTATCAGCAATTTCTGATGAAGTTCGGGAAAATCTGGGAATAGAAACGGAAACCAAAATTTGCGAAGGGCAAAAGGCTGCTGAAATAGTAAAGCTTATCGAAAGCGATCAGGATATTGCGGTTCTTGTGCTCGCGGCCGGCTCGGGGGCTGAAGGTCCGGGGCCTCTTGTGCAGTCCATTGCTGCAAAGGGAAGCGCTTTTCCAATTCCTGTTACAATTATTCCTGATGGTTTAAGTGTGGAAGATATTGATTCAGTTGCCTGACCAACTTTTCCCACCCTATTTAAAACAAAAACATTTCGAAAAAAGAAACTCTTCACTGCAATGTCATTCCTGATGGATGACTTGCCTCTTGAATTTTTGTTCCCTAAAGCAGCATATAAAAGGCAATCGAATAATGCACCTTGCATGCCTTGACCATGAAAAGGAAATTATATGTTCATCCAGACCGAAACCACGCCTAATCCCGCAACACTAAAATTCTTGCCCGGCCGGGTTGTATTGGAAGAAGGCGTTGCCGAATTCCGCGACAAAGAAGACGCATCCGAACGTTCTCCTCTCGCTTCCAAACTTTTCACCATTCCCGGTGTTACCGGCGTTTTCTTCGGCTATGATTTCATCACTGTCACTAAAGACAACTCGGAATGGCAGCATCTGAAACCTGCAATATTGGGAACTATTATGGAACATTTCATGTCCAATAGCCCGATAATGGCAGCGCATGTCAATGATGTTCCTGATGTACCGGTTGGAGAAGAGTTTTTCTCTGACGAAGATAAAGATATCGTTGACACGATCAAGGAGCTTATCGAAACACGGGTTCGTCCAGCTGTGGCCAATGATGGTGGTGATATCACGTTCCGTGGTTTCGAGCACGGTGTTGTCTATTTGAACATGCGTGGTTCTTGCTCGGGGTGTCCGGCTTCAACAGCAACCCTCAAACATGGAATCGAAAATCTTTTGCGTCATTTCGTTCCGGAAGTTGCAGGCGTTGAGGAATACCCCACGTGACGGATCCCGAATAGAGCGAATCCGGACTGTAGAAACTTTAAAATTTAACAATCCGACTAGCTATGCTTGTGAATAATTCATTCTTTTTTAACCTTTTGCACAAGGACAGAATGAATCTTGTTACGATCTTTATTCTCCTCATTTGGGTGGCTATTCCGACTTTTGGCTTTAAAGCAAGTTTCCTTTTTAACTTTGCGATAAGACATCCAAACGTTAGAAAAATATCTCTAGCCTTATGTGTTTAACCCATTGAAGCTTATACATTTGTTTGAATTTTTGCTCCTTTGGACAAACTCGATCGGGCCGCATTTTATAAGCGCTGTCCGATCTCTTTTCATCAATGTTCCACCAAATAGAGCTTTTTACGAGCGGCATTCTTTACCTAAAGAATAAGCTTTTCCCAAGCCTATTCACTAAAAAATTAAAACCAGCTTCTTGACATTATAAGGGGCAATTTTTATCTGTTCTCATGAGTTAGCACTCTCACATCGAGAGTGCTAATCGAGGAAAAACCTCAACGAAATCGAGTTTAATTAAAGTTAAACATTTTAAGGGTTCAAGACATGGCAAAAACCAAATTCCGCCCATTACACGATCGCGTAGTCGTTCGTCGGGTTGAATCAGAAGAAAAAACCGCAGGTGGGATCATCATCCCAGATACAGCCAAAGAAAAGCCGCAGGAAGGCGAAGTTCTCGCTGTTGGTCCGGGTGCACGTGATGAAAGCGGCAAGCTCGTTGCTCTTGACGTTAAAGCAGGCGACCGCGTTCTCTTTGGCAAATGGTCAGGAACCGAAGTCAAGCTGGATGGCGAAGACGTCCTGATTATGAAAGAATCCGACATTATGGGTATTCTCGGCTGATAGCCATTTTCCCATAAATTTTAAAAACAATTCCGGGATAATTCCCAAGGAGATATATTAAATGGCTGCAAAAGAAGTCAAATTTGGCCGCGATGCGCGTGAACGTATGTTGCGTGGCGTCGATATCCTCGCCAATGCCGTGAAAGTAACACTGGGTCCTAAAGGCCGTAATGTTGTCATCGACAAGTCTTTCGGTGCTCCACGAATTACCAAAGATGGTGTTTCGGTTGCCAAGGAAATCGAACTTGAAGACAAGTTTGAAAACATGGGCGCACAAATGTTGCGCGAAGTTGCTTCCAAGACCAATGATATTGCCGGTGATGGCACCACAACAGCAACTGTTCTGGGGCAGGCAATCGTTCAGGAAGGTGCAAAAGCTGTTGCTGCCGGAATGAACCCGATGGATTTGAAGCGCGGCATTGATGCTGCTGTTAATGAAGTTGTCGACAATCTTCTGAAAAAAGCAAAGAAGATTAAAACGTCTGCGGAAGTTGCACAGGTTGGTACCATCTCAGCAAATGGCGAAACCGAAATCGGTAAAATGATTTCCGAAGCGATGCAGAAAGTCGGCAATGAAGGCGTTATCACAGTCGAAGAAGCAAAGACTGCCGATACAGAGCTTGAAGTTGTTGAAGGTATGCAGTTCGACCGCGGTTACCTTTCTCCTTACTTCGTAACCAATACAGAAAAAATGGTTGCCGATCTCGATGACCCTTACATCCTGATCCACGAAAAGAAACTTTCTAACTTGCAGGCTCTGCTTCCGGTTCTTGAAGCTGTTGTCCAGTCAAGCAAACCTTTGCTTATCATTGCAGAGGATGTTGAAGGTGAAGCTTTGGCAACTCTCGTTGTCAACAAATTGCGTGGCGGCTTGAAGATTGCTGCTGTCAAGGCTCCGGGCTTCGGTGACCGTCGTAAAGCAATGTTGGAAGATATTGCCATTTTGACATCCGGTCAGGTTATTTCCGATGACCTCGGCATCAAGCTCGAAAATGTCACACTCGACATGCTCGGCCGCGCAAAGAAAGTTACCGTTTCGAAAGAAAACACAACGATTGTTGACGGTGCTGGCAAGAAGCCTGAAATCAATGCACGTGTTAACCAGATCAAGGCCCAGATCGAAGAAACAACATCCGATTATGACCGCGAGAAACTTCAGGAACGTCTTGCCAAATTGGCAGGCGGTGTTGCTGTTATCCGCGTTGGCGGTGCAACAGAAGTTGAAGTTAAAGAGAAAAAAGACCGCGTTGACGATGCTTTGAATGCAACACGTGCCGCTGTTGAAGAAGGTATCGTTGCTGGTGGTGGTACTGCCTTGTTGCGCGCAGCCGCAGACCTTAAAGTAAAAGGTGCCAATTCGGATCAGGAAGCCGGTATCAATATCGTTCGTCGCGCTTTGCAGGCTCCGGCCCGTCAAATTGCAACCAACGCTGGCGATGAAGCTTCTATCGTTGTTGGTAAAATTCTTGAAAACAAGAGCGAAACATTCGGCTACAACACAGCCAATGGCCAATATGGCGATTTGATTGCTCTGGGCATTGTTGACCCTGTAAAGGTTGTCCGCTCTGCTCTTCAAAACGCTGCTTCCGTTGCCGGATTGTTGATCACAACCGAAGCCATGATTGCCGAGCTGCCGAAGAAAGAGGCTCCAATGCCTGCAATGCCGGGCGGCGGCATGGGCGGTATGGACTTCTAATAAAGAAGTTCACGACAACGTTAATGAACGGGCCTTCGGGCCCGTTTTTTTATACCAGGTTCGTCATCACATCCCCGGTTTGCGCGTGGCATAAATTCGCCAAGCGGTCAGTTTATCGTCAATACAAACAGCATGGAGCCAATATTTAAAAAATAGATTATTTCCGTCACTAAAAAATGCGGTCGAGTTGCTGTTTTTGTTGTCTTTTAAAATTTTTAAGCCACTTTTAATTGGCAGCGTATTATTTCTTCAGCCAGTTTTGGGCTGTTTCATCAGAAATATGTAATAATATGCCGCTCATTTTTTCGATTCAGTCTTATTGTTTTATTATCCGGTTTTGCGGGCGACTTTTTCTCACCAAAATATGTATAAAAACAGGTTCAAGAAATAGTTTCTGTCCTGTTTAAGGCCTTTTCTCATTGCTTTTCTTGGTCTATCGTCTCCTCAACCACAGAGGAGTTTTATCATGGTACAAACCCGTACAGAAACGGATACATTCGGTCCGATCGAGGTTCCCGCAGACCACTATTGGGGGGCACAAACAGAACGCTCTTTGCACAATTTCAAAATTGGCGGCGAAAAGCAGCCATTGCCGCTTATTCATGCCTTGGGACTTATCAAAAAAGCCGCAGCCATGGCCAATATGAAATCCAAAAAGCTTTCGCCGGAGTTGGGAAAAGCAATTATTGCTGCTGCAGATGAAGTCATTGACGGAAAACTTGACGACAATTTTCCACTTGTCGTCTGGCAGACCGGTTCGGGCACGCAAACCAATATGAACGTCAACGAAGTCATTGCAAACCGTGCTATCGAGATGCTCGGTGGAGAAATGGGATCAAAAAAGCCTGTTCACCCCAATGACCACGTTAATATGAGCCAATCATCAAACGACTCATTTCCGACAGCCATCCATATCTCGGCGGCTTTAGAGACAATCAATAAACTTTTCCCGGCAATCGACCATCTCACGATTGCGTTGAAGGACAAAGAAAAAGAATTTTCCAAAATTATCAAAATCGGTCGCACCCACACACAGGATGCCACCCCGATCACGCTGGGACAGGAATTCTCAGGTTACCGTGCAGCACTCGAACATAACAGAAAACGCATCGAGGCGGCACTGCAAGATGTTCTCAAACTTGCCCAAGGTGGTACGGCAGTCGGTACCGGTTTGAACGCACCTATCGGTTTTGACAAGGATTTCGTCGAAGCAGTGACCGACATTACAGGCGTTGCATTTGAAACGGCCGATAACAAATTCGAAGCTTTGGCAAGCCACGGCGCAATTACCAATTTCCATGGCAGCCTCAATGCTTTGGCAACCGATCTTTTCAAAATTGCCAATGATATTCGCCTTTTGGGCTCCGGTCCCCGCTGCGGTCTTGGTGAATTAAGCTTACCGGAAAACGAACCGGGTTCTTCGATTATGCCCGGCAAAGTCAACCCGACCCAGTGCGAAGCAATGACGATGGTTGCCTGTCAGGTTTTTGGCAATGAAACCACGATCACTGTTGCCGCAAGTCAGGGGCATTTTGAACTCAATGTCTATAAACCGGTTATTGCATTCAATGTTTTGCAATCGATCAAAATTTTGTCGGAATGCATGGTGTCTTTTGCAGATAATTGCGTCAAAGGCATCAAGGCCAATGAAACACGCATCCATGATCTTCTCGAAAAATCCTTGATGCTGGTTACAGCACTTGCCCCGGCAATCGGTTATGACAAAGCTGCAAAAATTGCCAAAACTGCCCATAAGAATGGCACAACACTGCGTGAAGAAGCTTTAAAGGCCGGTGTATCCGAGGCTGATTATAATCGTCTGGTCAAACCGGAAAATATGATCCATCCGAAATGAATTAAACAAAACGAACGTTTATCGTTCCGGTTTGTTTTTCGCTTCTTTAATTCAAAAGCCCTGTAAAAATTTACAGGGCTTTTTGTTATATTTGATTTACCATTTTAAAAAGGGCTTGCCGCGAGCGATAAGCGATGACTGAAAAGGCAAGGTCTATCCTTCATCTCGAAGGAACATTCCTGCCTCAACCCTCGCCTTTTATTCTCAAGTAATAACACTTGGTGCATCACGGCCGAGCTTTTTCTTCAAATCCACAAGCTCGTCGGCGGCAACAATCAAGGCTGCAAGAGCTTCTTGTGTGTTGTCATCCTGCTTCAGCGGATCCGCAACATAATGTTCCATATAAACGCGAACTGTTGCGCCCGATGTTCCGGTCCCTGACAGACGGTAGACGATGCGTCCGCCACCTTCAAAGAAAATCCGGATTCCCTGATGCTCGCTTACCGAGCCATCAATCGGATCATGGTATGAAAAATCATCAGCCTTGGCGATCGTCAACCCTGCAACCTCGGTCCCGGCAAGTTTTCCAAGACGTGAGCGCAAATCCTCCATAAGAGCCTTGGCCGCGCTCTGATCAACTTCCTCGTAATCATGACGTGTATAATAGGAACGGCCGAATTGTTGCCAATGTTGTTCGACAATTTCACTTACACTTTTACCGGTTGCCGCAAGCAGATTGAGCCAGAACAATATTGCCCACAAACCGTCTTTTTCACGCACGTGATTGGAACCCGTGCCAAAGCTTTCCTCACCGCAAAATGTTACCTTTCCGGCATCAAGCAAATTGCCGAAAAATTTCCAGCCTGTCGGTGTTTCATAAATGTTGAGACCGAGTTTTTTGGCCACATAATCGGCCGCGGCACTCGTCGGCATAGAGCGTGCAATGCCGTCAATACCATTGCGATAGCCTTTAACGAGCTTTGCATTGGCAGCCAGAATAGCAAGGGAATCAGACGGCGTGACAAAACGTTTCCACCCCACAATCATGTTGCGGTCGCCATCGCCATCGGATGCTGCGCCAAGATCCGGTCCGTCATCCGACATCATCAATTCATAAAGATCATGGGCATGAACGAGATTGGGGTCGGGATGGCGCCCGCCGAAATCGGGAAGCGGTGTACCATTCACAACTGTTCCTTCCTTCATGCCCAGACGTTTCTCGAAAATTTCATGGGCATATGGACCGGTCACAGCATTCAATGCGTCAAAGCGGAATGTCAAACCGCCGGCAATTGCTTTGCGGATGAGGTCGAAATCGAACAGTTCTTCCATCAGATTTGCATAATCGACAACCGGATCAATGACTTCGACAACCATTGAACCGACTTGCGTTTTTCCCAGTTTTGCAATGTCGATATCGCCACAATCTTCTATTTTATAAGACGTAATTTTTTTGGACGATTCAAAAATAGCCTTTGTGACCTTTTCCGGCGCAGGACCACCATTGGAAATATTGTATTTGATACCGAAATCGCCGGATGGACCGCCCGGATTATGGCTCGCCGACAGAATGATGCCGCCGAAGGCCTTGTATTTACGGATAAGGTGGGAAGCGGCCGGCGTCGACAAAATACCGTTCAACCCGACTTTGATATGGCCAACTTTATTGGCGGCGGCCATCTTCAAAATTTTCTGGATTACCTCTTTATTAAAAAAACGCCCGTCGCCTCCAAGGATAAAGAGCTTACCCGAAACATCACCAACGCTATCAAAAATAGATTGGATGAAATTTTCGACGTAATTTTCCTGTTGAAAAATGTTAACCTTTTTGCGCAATCCCGAGGTACCCGGATTTTGGTCATCAAAGGCAGTCGTAGAAATTGTCAGAATCGCCATATTCATCACCATATGTTCTTCACTGTGATCAATTTAAAGCGATTAACCAAAAATATCGAGTGTAAAATTATCAAACTTTGGGGGGCGAGCTTGCAAGTTAGCGACCGATCTCTTACCTTTCTAATGTGAATTCCGGCTCACATTGCCTGCCTAATCGGACAGGCCGAAAGATATAAAAATACAGGAGCAAATTAATGATCGGACAAAAAGTTCCAAATGTAACATTTCATACGCGTGTACGTGATGAATCTATTGGGGGTTCAAACCCGTTCCGTTGGCAGGATGTCAACACAGACGAATATTTCAAGGGCAAGCGCGTAGTATTGTTCTCGTTGCCGGGCGCATTTACCCCAACATGCTCGACCTATCAGCTGCCGGATTTTGAAAAACTTTATCCGGAATTCAAAAAGCTTGGCATTGATGAAGTTTACTGCCTTGCAGTTAATGACGCTTTTGTTATGAATGCCTGGGGCAGACACAACAAATTGCAGCACATCAAACTTATTCCTGATGGCAATGGTGAATTCACCCGTAAAATGGGTATGCTTGTCAACAAATCCAATTTGGGTTTCGGCATGCGTTCATGGCGTTATGCTGCTGTTGTTAATGATGGTGTTGTTGAAAAATGGTTCGAGGAAAAAGGTTTCTCGGATAACTGCGAGACTGATCCTTATGGTGAATCTTCACCTCAGAACATTTTGAAAGTCCTCAAGGGCGAGAAATAATATCAATCAAGGCTCCTGCGTATGTTTCGCAGGGGCCTTTTATATTCAAGAGGTCAATATGGGTATTTCATTCAATCTTGACGCGCAAACATTGACTGCATTGCAAAACTTTCTGCACGACAATCATAAGATCAAAAGCGAGGCTGAAGCTGTCGAGCTTTTTTTAAAGAAATCACTTCAGGAACTGGGATATTTGGGAAGAGAACCGGGAGCGGCTACAAGCCCTGATCGTTTAAATTCCAGCAATGATGATTGAGTTCGATGTCTGATCGATCCGATCCCGCTTCAGTTGAAAAACGACGCATAAAATCGCGCTTCTTTGTTCTGTTGATTGTAGCAATCATCCTTGTGATGCTGCTTGTCGCCGTGACGTTTGTATTTTTTGATATAACAGGAATTGAGGCGCTTAACAGCTTGGCCTAAATGCGACATGGCCTAAGTATAACGGAAACATTCCGTTTCAAATATATCAAAGCCATTCAGTTTCAATTTGTATCTCGGCTTTTATTTTTTTGCTACTTTACCCAATTTTTCTATAATTTCTTGAACTCCGCTTTTTTCGCGGCTTCTCAACGCTGAAACAAGTGACGCTTGTGATTTTAAAATTACGCCATCATCCAATATTTTTAGCTTGTTTGCCCTTAACGTTTCGCCGGTAGAGGTGATATCGACAATCATATCGGCCGAACCGGCCGCAGGAGCTCCTTCGGTTGCACCTAGACTTTCAACAATACGATAGACTTGTATTCCATGCTTTTGTGAAAAGAATTGTTGCGTCAGACGCCAGAATTTTGTTGCAATACGAATTCTACGTCCATGACGCTGACGGAATTCGGCTGCAACGTCGTCAAGATCGGCCATTGTCACGACATCATGCCAAACAGCCGGAACAGCAACCACCACATCGGCAAAACCGAAACCGAGCGGAACTTCAACTTTCACTTTTGTCTCGGGATGGGCAAGCGTTTCGTGGATTAAATCCTGCCCCGTTACACCGAGATCAACATTGCCATAACCCAGTTCACGGGCAATTTCGGAAGCAGATAGAAAAAGAATATCGATATTCTTGTCATTGGCAACGGCCGCCCGATAGTTACGGTCATTGTCGGCAAGAACGATCTCGTAACCGGCAGCTTTCAAGGTGTCCAATGTCTTATCTTTAAGACGGCCTTTCGAGGGAAGTGCAAGTGTAACTGTCATGATTATTTCCCTTGCCCCTTTTTAAATCCCGACTGTGTTTTCGTCGTCATTCGAAAGTCTGTCAAGCCAAACCGAAAAACCGACAGCCGGTATCGGTCTATCAGCCCCGAGCATTGTCATCAGACGGTTGTAACGTCCGCCACCGATAATAACATTATCATCTTTGCGAATTTCAAAAACAAAACCGGTATAGTAATCGAGCGGGCGACCGAAAGCTGCATCATATTCAACATCCTCAAGCTTGATCCCTTGAGTCTCAAAAGCCAGATTTCGCGCCTTGAACGGCATCAGAAACTGGTCGCTCACCAATTCATATTTTTTCCCGAAATCGAAAAGTGCATCTTCGGCGTCATCAAGGGGCAAGCGAATTGCCAAAAACTCTTCCAAAGCTTCGAGGACCGGTTTGGTAAGCCTTACAGAAGATAAAAGCTGTTTTTCCAAAAGCCGCCTTGCAATTTCTGTCGGACTGCGGCCGGCAGATGGTGAAATCCCCGCATCAAGCATCTCTTCCTCAATATAATTCGTCAATGCTGCTTCATCTTGCGCCTCAACCAGTTTCATCAGATTGTCGGGCAAACTCTGTTCGCTTTTCGGTTCAGCAAGAATATGTAAAAGATCACGCAATTGCTTGGCGTTACCAAAACTGCGCAGCAGCCTTTTTTGCCATGTCGGGACAATACCGAGTTCTTGAAGAACAGAAGCAAACACACTTTGGTCGCCCAAATGAACCGCGTAACCGGAACTCTTCGAAACACGTTCCAACAACGCCAAGGCTTCTCCTAGTGAACGTGCATCAGCCGCGGCTTCGTCAACATCCCCTAAATCTTCAATGCCTGCCTGATAAAAACCGTTTTCTCCCGAGCGGCTTTGCCTGAAAACTTCACCAATATAGGCGTAGCGGCGTGGTGTTGTTGCACCTGTTTTAATGTGCTTGATACAAACGGGAATTGTAAATTCCGGCCGCAAACACAAACTGTCGCCATTTTCATTTTCGGTCATAAAAATACGGCGGCGTAAATCCTCTCCCGCCATGTCGAGAAAAGGCTCGGCCGGTTGTAAAATCGGAATTGAAACGGTTTGCAAATGGTTATCGCCAAAAAAATTTTTGATGGCGTTGGCTTTTAACTCGGATCCGGTCATTTTCTTCCCGCTCGACACTACCTATTTTTATCTTGCGCCGCGAGAATTTCTTTAACCGCGTCGACCATTTTGTTTTCGTCTACAGTAATTTGTGCCGGACGGCTTTCACGCCACGTTTTATTATCTTCAATCTCGGCCGACAGGCGTGCCCCCTCAACAAGGTCCTTGATCTGAACCTGGTTTTCGGAGCGTTCTTGAGATCCCTGAATAATAACGCAAGGGGCATGACGGCGATCGGCATATTTCATCTGTGCTTTCATGCCCGAACCGCCAACATAAAGTTCGGAACGAATACCGGCGTTACGAAGTTCTGCAACCATATTCTGATAACGTTCAAGCGAAGTACGGTCTTTATCCAACACCAAAACGACAACCGGTCCCGATTTTTCATCAAGATCAAGTTTGCCAAGGTTTTTCAACGCCGTCATCAATCTCGAGACACCGATTGAAAAACCGGTAGCCGGAACCGGTTCGCTGCGAAAACGTGAGACCAGTCCGTCATAACGTCCACCACCGCCGACCGAACCGAAAACAACTTTTTGTCCGTCTTCATTGACAACGTCAAACAGCAATTCAACTTCGAAAACCGGCCCCGTATAATATTCAAGCCCACGAACAACAGACGGATCAATTTTGATCCGTTTTTCATATCCTGCAGCTGTGAAAAGGGCCAACATATCCTGAAGCTCGTTAACGCCTTCTTTGCCACGGTTGCTCCCAGCTACCACTTTTGAAAGATTATCAAGGGTGGCACGGCCATTTTCACCACCGGCATTAATAAAGGATAGAACTTTGGCAATTGCCTCGTCAGAAAGCTCGGCGCCTTTAGTGAAATCACCACTATCATCCAGCCGACCTTTGCCGAGAAGAAGTTTCACACCTTCAGGACCGAACTTGTCAAGTTTGTCGATAGCACGAAGAACAGTGAGCCTTTTTCCTGCATTATCGTCACCTTGAAGGCCTACAAGTTCCAGCACACCGTCAAGAATTTTACGATTGTTCACCCGAACGACGTAATCACCACGATCAATGCCAAGCCGTTCCATCGTATCAGCCGCCATCATGCAAATTTCGGCGTCGGCAGCAACAGTCGGTGTTCCCACTGTATCGGCATCAAACTGCATAAATTGCCGGAAACGCCCCGGCCCCGGTTTTTCGTTACGGAATACCCAGCCGACACGATAACTGCGATAGGGCTTTGGCAAACTTTCGAAATTTTCAGCAAAATAACGTGCAAGCGGCGCTGTCAGATCATATCGCAATGACATCCATTGCTCGTCATCATCCTGAATTGAAAACACACCGGCATTCGGACGATCCTGATCCGGCAGGAATTTTCCCAGCGCATCCGTATATTCAAAAATCGGCGTTTCAACGGCCTCGAACCCGTAAAGCTCGTAGACATTGCGAATGACCGACATCATTTTTTCCGCGGCATGGAGTTCCGCACTTGTGCGATCAACAAAACCACGAGGAACGCGCGCTATCGTTCTTACCTGTCTATCTGCCATTTTATTCCTGCCGCTAAACTATTATTGAATTGAAGGATTGCTGGTTTGTAACTCATCCGACACAAAGCGGCAAGCCATGCGTTCTATGCTCGGGAAAGTTTATTTTGATGCATGAATTCGAAAATCTCTTTCTAGAAATCTTCAATACCGTTGCAATAATTAACATCAGCCGGCCGGATTTTACCATGGCAACAATGCGAAACAACTTGTCCACATATTGTTTTGGCAATTGCCCTCTTTAATAGAAGTTGATTATTTCTTTTATCCAAGTTGGTTGCTATCAATTGACTTTGATTAAAGGGTTGCTTCATGGCTGAACAAAAATGTTGAATTACCGTATTTTATTGCTTGTTTTTGTATGCATTTTTTCCGTGAGCTGCACGAACTCAAAGAAAAATGACATTAATAGCGATGAAGCTGTTAATGTCTTCCAGAATACGATTTCCCTAAAAGGTGCGGCCATTGCTGTCAGAGTCGTTTATGAGGGCCGGTTTTGCCAAAGCACAACAATACGCTTGCGGCAAATCGTTGGAGACAGGCTTGACCAGAAAAATTATACAAATGTTTATTCCGGTAGAGATAATTATACAATTGCCGGTTTACCCGACAAAGCGATTTCGCAAACCAAATGGATTCTTGGCAAATCGGATAAATGGTTCCTCGGTAAAGTAACCTTTGAGACGATTTCGGAAAAGCTCACCAATAAAACAATTGCGACAGCATTTTCTCCAATTGCTCCGGGCGATTATATATTGACGGGCCTTGAATGTAATATTGACGCAAATGCTCGTGTCTCGATGGGCGAAAACGGGCACGATACCTTTTTCAGCGATTTATTTTCCCGTGAGAAGTTACCTGTGGCCGGTGCAAATTTTATCCATATCGACAAAAACGAACTTGTTGATGCCGGTATTCTCGACATAAGACATCAATCCAGTCACAGTTTTCTGTTCGGCTCCAATACTGGAACAGCAGAAGGAAGCGTGACATCTGCCCGTTTTCAGGATTATTTGAATAACCATTTTGCAGATCTTGCCAAAAAAATTAAATTTACCAGTTTTGAAGTTGAAAAAAGTCTATCGTCAGAGACACCGGAAAACGCAACAAAAAAATAAATTCGTTTCAATAAAAGGATTTATCGTTTCCAACAAGTCGAGACAAGCGGCCTTTAGCGACAAAAACAACCTTCGATATGGTCGTTGACAATGCCGATGGATTGCATGAACGCGTAGCATGTCGTCGGGCCGACAAAAGTCCATCCACGTTTTTTCAAATCTTTTGAAAGGCGGATTGAAGCCGGCGTTATCGGATTTAATTTAAGCGTTGCATAGTCGACATGTTCGAACCGTTCGGATTCGGGCGGCTGAAAAGACCAGAAATAATCGGCAAGGCTTCCCTTTTCTTCAACAAGTTTACGAGCGCTCTTGGCATTGTTGACAACCGAACGGATTTTTCCGATATGACGGACGATACCCGGATTTTTCAATAGTTCATCTATTTTTTCTTCGTCATAAAAAGCAATTTTGTTAAAATCAAACCCATCGAATGAATTGCGAAAATTTTCCCGTTTTCTCAATATTGTCAGCCATGACAAACCGGCCTGAAATCCTTCCAGACAAATTTTCTCGAATAAATGATTGTCGTCATAAACAGGTTTGCCCCATTCATGATCGTGATAGGCTAAATAGAGAGCATCCTCGCCTGCCCATGCGCAACGGATTTTCCCGTCAGCACCAAGCGTTAGGCCTTCTGCCAGAGCTGTCAAAAGAGATCCCCCTGATTGTCATCGTCAGTCGGATGGCGTTTTTGTTTTTTCGCCGGTTGATGAGGTCTGCCGATTGCCGTTGCGTCAATCGTGTCATCGGAAAATCTGATCTTCAAAAACCTGTTTTCTGGAACTTCACGCGCATTTTTGACGAGCTTTCCTTCTGTATCAAGCACCAGAGCAAAACCGCGTTCAAGTGTCTTTTCATAAGAAACCGAGTTTAACAGCCGTGCCGCCATATCAACTTTCTGACGTTGTTTTTCGACAATGAGCACAAAAGCGTTTTGGAGCCGCATAAAATAGAACAAACCTGCTTCCTTGGCTTTGTCCATAATGCTCTCGGCAAGTCGCGGATTGAAACTCCTCGTCACCGACAAAAGCTTTTGTCTTTTGCTTATCGTTAATGCAATAAATGCCTGTTCCAGTCGCAAGGCCAAATGGTTTGTCTTTTGGCGATTCTGATTGACAAGATTGATAACCAGATGCGGCGAAAGCCCGCGCGCCAACAGATTGAAAACCTGTCTTTTCTTTTCTGTATTGACCGAGAGAGACCGTTCCAACCTGCTTGCGGCTTCGTCAAAACGCCGACGTGGTAATGCGAGTAATTGGTCTACAGAGGGAAGTGCCCGCACTGCGCTATAAAGTTTTTGCTTGCGAAAATCGAATTGGCGAGAAATTCCACCCAACAATCTGGCATAAAGAGAAGCAACACTTGCCTCCAATTCTGCTTTGACGGGAACCGCCATTTCGGCAGCACCGGTTGGCGTCGGTGCACGCACATCGGCTGCATAATCCACCAATGTCCAGTCGGTCTCGTGGCCGACAGCCGAGATAACCGGAATAAGTGAAGAGGCAACAGCCCGTACAACTATTTCATCATTAAAGCCCCACAAGTCTTCAAGACTGCCGCCGCCGCGCGCAACAATGATAAGATCAGGCTTCGGGATTGGGCCGCCGGCTTTCAAAGTATTAAAGCCTGAAACTGCAGCTGCAACCTCGGACCCACAAGTTTCACCCTGAACACGCACCGGCCAAACGATGATATGAAGGGGAAAGCGGTCGGAAATGCGATGGATAATATCGCGAATGACGGCACCTGTCGGCGATGTTACAACGCCAATAACCTTGGGCATAAAGGGCAATAATTGTTTGGTGGCAGCATCAAACAACCCTTCGGCAGCAAGTTTCTTTTTTCTTGCTTCCAGAAGTGCCATCAAGGCACCCACGCCCGCCGGCTCCAGATTATCAATCACAATCTGGTATTTCGATGAACCGGGATAGGTTGTGAGTTTACCTGTCGCAATGACTTCCATTCCTTCTTCGGGAAGGAATTTGAGTTTACCCATAACGCCGCGCCAGATAACCGCTTCAAGGCGCGCTTTATCGTCTTTTAGCGCAAAATAGGCGTGACCCGATGCATGCGGTCCTCTATATCCGGAAATTTCACCGCGCACACGAACATGGCCGAAACGGTCCTCGACCGTGCGTTTCAAGGCACCGGATATCTCGGAAACCGTATATTCGACAGCATTGGTTGCAGCACTATTTTCAGCAAAAAAGTCACTCATATTTTCACATTATATCAATTTTTCCGGTTAATCCACTAGGCACAAATTCGGCTAGATTCAAGCAATTTTAAAAAACCTCCACCATGCGATAAACGGGAACAATTATTTGCGTTGTTCGTTTAACTTGAATGAACTTCGGGAGTAAAAAATGGGAAAATTACCTGTAAATCATGAGCGTGCAAGTGACGTTGCAAAGGAAGTAACACCACCTTTGAAAGGTGGAAAACTTGAAAAGCAAGTAAAAAAAGAAAAACAAACCCAAAAAAGCTAGGCATTATCAAAAGCTGTGACAACAAATTTATCTTGCCTATCACGCAAATAGATAGGCTTGCCTGTTGGACAAATAGGTAAATTGGCAAAAGGGTGAAAAATCACTATCGCCCGCGGCTTTTCGCGTTTTGCTACTCTTTTATGCCGGTTCCACTGCCTTGAGGCGTCCAAGGCTGGTTTACTCTGGTTTTATAACGACCATAGATCGTTAGCTTTCGATAATCGGACTTTGTATACAAAGCCGCACTTATGTAAAATGCATTAGACTGTAAAATGCATTAGACAAGTTGCCAATGTCGGGGGGGCTGCTATAGTCTTGAAACCAAAATGACGAGGATTGAACTTTAAACCATTGAAACCTATCTAGGGTTTCATTTTATCATTTTTGAAGGATAGCCAATGTCGAAGCCGGTCAATTCATTTCTTGGGGATACACCAGGACGTGTTGTCATAAAGCTACTTGTTTTTTCGATTCTGGTCGGCATTGTCATGACACTTTTGGGCTGGACACCGATGGATGTCGTGTGGAAGATCAGCCATTTCTTCACCTCGTTATGGTCAATGGGTTTTGAAGCGTTCGAAAAACTCTTCAATGTGGTGGTCGTGGGCGCTGCAATTGTGATCCCGATATTTATCATTATGCGTATCCTGAGCTTGATACGTTAATGGCTTCGGCTCTCAATACATTTAACAACCGGCTTACGGTTGTGTGATAGTATATCATTGATTTAATTATAAAATTATGTCTTTCAGCAAGGTATGAAATCGCATTTCGGCAATACTAAAGATATAAAAGCCTGAAAAATTGATAGATTGCCCAAGAAATTCCATAAAAGCCTGATAGGAACTCCAGCCAGTTTATAATTTTCGGTGCATTAATGCGAGTGGTGTGGTGGCTAGCTATTGTTTTTGATAGTCACGAATTTTAAAAGACCCGTTGTTTTTTGAGCCTGTTGAATTGTTGGGTGATATCGTGCTGACACGTAGAAATTTTTTTGTCCTTTCCGGAGCTTTTATTGTTGGTACAGGCGGCATAATTCCAGCTTTTGCCGATAATGAAGACCCGACAAGCCTCATCAATGCATTGCGGGCTCAAAACAATCGTGGCCCTCTCGCACCTGACAGCCAGCTTGAAAAAATGGCTCAGGATCAGGCAAATCTTATGGCTGATGCCCAGAGAGTCGCCCACACAATCAGTTCCGGTAATGATTTTGTTACACGTTTGCGCAAATTCGGCATTCATGGTGCTGCTGGTGAAAACCTGTGTGCAGGGCGTTCCACCGTTTCTGCTGCCTATAATGTATGGATGAATTCACCTGGTCACAGAAGCAATATGCTTTACCCGAGCTTCCATTATTATGGACTGGCCAAGGCGACTTCACCTAAACGCCCCAACTATGTTTATTGGGCAATGGAATTCAAACGTTAAAGGCCGGATTTTTACGGCAAATTCTTCATTTAAAATAGTTTGATCGGGATAAAACGCTGTCGTTTTCAGTGGATGTTTTTGTTTGAAAAATTTCCTGATCGGGGGAGTAAAAACTTGTTGTATATGCGTTAAAGTCTGCCCTGTTTTCTATCGCTTAACTTTTTAAAATGCGTGCTTTATTAAATTCGACTGTCCTTATCATTACGTGCAAATTCGGGAAAAATCTCAAGGCCTATATTTTACACGTTTCCATTTTTCACGCGTAAACAAATTGATGTAGATGCCCCAAAGGCCGGTTTTCGCGCGTGAAAAAAACCGCTTCAGCTCACGCCTTAAAGTTTTTGATGCGCGCCGGCCTTGTTTATTGACTTTGTCTATTTGTGTACGGTCAACGGAAAGAGTGCTTTCCAAGCCTGCCTGCCGGACAATTGCCGGATCAAGTTGCCACATTTCAAAGTGTTCGAATACATGACATTTCGGATTGAATAAAAAATGGTCAAAAGGAAATGTTATAATTTTCATCATTGCGCAAAGTTTTTTTGCTGCGGGTTTTGAAACGATATAACCGGCAGCCATAATATGACGGCTTTTGAGCCGCGCAACGCTAAAGCCGTTTTTCAAGTCCCTTTTCTCGCCGAGCCAAGCCTTTTTGCCATGGGTTTCAATCTTCACAATATCAGCACTTGCAGGAATCCAATCGTCATTATTCAAAAAGTCGGCGGCTTCTTGCGACAAAGTAACATCATCTTCAAAAATCGCAGCAAAATCATCATCTCCCACCGCCACTTTTTCGAGCGCCGCTCTATGACTTAGAAAACAGGCGATTTCCCCGCGTGTAAGCGGGTCGGGCCAAAGCTGGTGTTGTCTAACATCGGCAATGAACTTTTCATCAAGATGAAGTCCGTCTATTGCAGCAACGCGCGTTAAACCAAGGTTCAACTTCCTGAATATTTTCTCAAGGCGGCCTAATCGGTCTGGTGAACGATCAAGATTGATCACATATAGCTTCATAATGATTCTTAACCGGTAACTTGGCGAATATAGTCGCACATATTAAATAGATTTTATGAACAACGATCAATGCAATTCGGTTCAGCAAGATGAACTTTCTCTTTTACCTGACCGGTTCAACAACTGGTTTCAGAAAAAGGGGTGGAATTTGCGCCCTCATCAGGCCGAACTTTTAAAACGCTCGAAAAGTGGACAATCAACTTTGCTTATTGCCCCGACGGGTGCTGGTAAAACTCTTGCCGGTTTTTTACCTTCTATGGTCGCTCTCTCAAGTGCCAAACATCACCACCAGCTTCATACACTTTATATTTCGCCGCTTAAAGCCTTGGCTCAGGATATCGAACGCAATTTGAAAACGCCCGTTCAGGAAATGGGACTTGATATTGCAATTGAAACCAGAACCGGTGATACACCCCAACACAAAAGACAAAGACAGAAATATATTCCACCTGATATATTGTTGACAACGCCCGAGCAAGTGTCACTGCTTCTATCCTCGCATGAAGCAGAAAAATTCTTTGGTTCTCTTGATACCGTCATTTTTGATGAACTTCATTCGCTTGTGACATCAAAACGGGGACAATTGCTTTCTCTTGCACTTGCCCGTTTAAGAACATTACGCCCTGAATTAAAAACAATCGGCCTTTCGGCCACTGTTTCCGATCCCGATTCCTTGCGGCGTTGGCTGGTAAGCCAGAAACAAAAATCGGCAATGGCAGGTCTTGTTACAGTCGAAGGGGGTGCAAAACCTGAAATCAGAATTTTACAAACTGAGGAACACATTCCCTGGGCGGGACACTCTGCCCGTTATGCGGTCAAAGACATTCTTGATCTCATCAAAGCGGCGCATACGACATTGATTTTTGTTAATACGCGTTCGCAAGCCGAAATGCTATTTCAGGAATTATGGCGCATGAACGAAGACAGTTTGCCTATTGCGCTTCACCATGGTTCACTTGATGTCGGGCAACGCCGCAAGGTGGAAGAAGCAATGTCCCTGAACAAGCTTCGCGCCGTCGTTGCCACTTCGACACTTGATCTCGGCATAGATTGGGGAGACATTGATCTGGTCATCCATGTCGGTGCACCCAAAGGTGCAAGCAGACTTGCCCAGCGCATCGGCCGCGCCAACCACCGCATGGATGAACCGAGTAAAGCAGTGCTTGTGCCTGCAAACTGCTTTGAAGTTCTTGAATGTCAGGCTGCGCTTGACGCAAACTATATCGGAGCACAAGATAGCCCGCATTTAAGTGAAGGCGCTATCGACGTTCTTGCCCAACATATTCTTGGTATGGCGTGTGCAGGACCTTTCAATGCCGACGAGCTTTATCAGGAAGTCAAAACTGCAGAACCTTATTCGACACTCAAAAGAAAAACATTTGATGAAACATTGAACTTCGTTGCAACCGGTGGATATGCCCTTAAAGCTTACGAACAATATGCAAAAATAAGACGCACGAAAGATGGCCGCTGGCGCGTTTCCAATCCCGGAATCGCGCAGCAATACCGGCTTAATATGGGAACCATTATTGAAGCTGCCGAACTCAATGTCCGGCTTGTAAAATCCGGCAATATAAACGCAATGCGGGGCGGCCGGATGCTGGGACGTATTGAAGAAAGTTTTCTTGAAAGCCTGACAAAAGGTGACACATTCATTTTTGGCGGTCATGTTCTCTGTTTTGAAGGCATCCGCGAAAACGAATGTTATGTGAGCTTGTCGAAAAAACCGGAAGCCCGTGTTCCAAGCTATATGGGTGGGCGTTTTCCGCTTTCGACATATCTTGCCGACAGGTTGCGCAAAATGCTCGCAAATCCGAAAGAATGGCATGTTTTGCCCGAGCAGGTGCAAAAGTGGCTGAGTCAACAAAAAATCTCGTCCATTCTGCCTGATACCAATCAATTATTGATCGAAACATTCAATGAAAAAAACCGGTCTTTTCTGGTTGCCTATCCATTCGAGGGGCGCCTTGCCCATCAAACACTTGGAATGTTGTTGACACGGCGCCTCGAAAGGGCTGGTTTAAATCCCGTCGGTTTTGTCGCCACCGATTATTCGATCGGTCTTTGGACACTTGACGACATTGGCGAGGCAATAAAAGCCGGAAGTTTATCGTTGAAAGACCTCTTTTCCGAAGACATGTTGGGCGATGATCTGGAGGCATGGCTTGATGAAAGCTATCTGCTCAAACGGTCTTTCCGTAATTGCGCAATGATTGCCGGTTTGATTAACCGGCGTCATCCGGGGCAAGAAAAAACCGGAAGGCAAGTGACTGTCTCCACCGACCTTATTTTTGACGTTTTGAGAACGCATGAACCACATCATATTCTGCTTCAGGCAACAAGGCAGGAAGCGGCTCGAGGGCTTTTAGACATCAAGAGGCTGGGTGATATGTTGAAACGAATAAAAAATCATATTGTCCATCGGCCGATTAAAAGAATGTCGCCGCTTGCGCTTCCGGTCATGCTTGAAATAGGAAAAGAAATGATTTCGGGAAGTGCAGAAGACAATATATTGATGGAAGCGGCAGAAGACTTGATCCATACAGTTCTTGAAAACTGAAACAGGCTTTTTGGTGGATATGACAATCGGACTTGATCGTTTTACAGTTAAGGTCAATGGCGCACGCATGACTTGTGATTGTAGTGGCGCAGCCTACTGGCACGCCGAAAAACTGCTGATTGTTGCCGATCTTCACCTTGAAAAATCATCATGTTTTGCCCGCCACGGCCAATTATTGCCTCCCTATGACAGTGAACGCACGCTTAAGCGTTTGAAAAATGTGGTCGAAAAATACCAACCACAAACAATTATCGCCTTGGGCGACAGCTTCCATGACAATCAGGCATCCACACAACTTTCTGAAAAAAACCGGCATTTGCTTGAAGACATCATTACTCATCGCGAGATGATCTGGATTGCCGGAAATCACGATGATGAAAAAACAGAATTTGCCGGTCAATGGACACATGAAATCCGGATAGGCTCGTTGTTATTCCGTCACGAACCACTTGCCGGAACACAAACAGGGGAAATTGCCGGTCACCTTCATCCCGCTCTTCGCATTTCCCGCCGGGGCATGTCGGTTAGACGATTTTGTTTTGCAAGCGACGGAAGGAGGATGATTTTGCCGGCATTCGGCGCCTATGCCGGTGGTTTGGATTTGACAAACAAGGCTTTTCGCGACATTTTTGATAAAACGGCGTTGATTGCTTGTCTCTTAGGCAAGGACACTATTTACCCTATTCAAAAACAATCTTTCTTTTCGCAGTAATTTCTTCCTATGTATTACGATTGCTAGCCCTGAAACTATCACTTTTCCCGTTGTGAAATAGTCGTTAAATCCGGTCTTAAATAGAGTGTCAGTGTCACACTGCCTCAGTCAAAAAAATAGCGACACCATCTTGATTGAACAATCAATCTTTACGGAAAATCAGCCGCCCGAGAATGCCGGTGAAAATTGCTACAAAGACCGCGACGAAGCCATAATAAACGGGGTTATCCTGCGCAAAACGGTAGATTGCATAAGCGGTGTGTGCTTTCACAATCTCGAGCTCTGTGGTGACTGTCTCGACAAACTCGCCATCGCGAAAAAGATAAGCATGAATTGTATGATGACCGACAGGGATATTGGCAGGCAATTTGAAATTCGCTGAAAAAAGCGAAGCCGAGCCGAACGTGACTGCGCCGATATTCTCGCTATAAAGATGTTGATGAAGCTTGAGCTTGATAAGCTCCTGACGAAATAGCTTTGCTTTTTCTTCATCGTCCGACTCTGCACGAAGTGGCAAATATTCAAGCCCCAACCCCAATCTTTTATAATTGATCGGGCTGGTTATATCCCTGATTTCGCGGGTGGTTGCCATTGCATAGGATTGTGGAACCGCAGTGAATGCCAATGCATCCGCGTTTACCCATACGCCGAGCTTGCGCTTTTTCTCGCGCATTATCATTGGTCTTACAGGTCCTTCCATGACCACAATAATGTCATAGCGCCCTTGGCGTCTTAGTTGAGGATCGGCATTTTCGAGGACACCGGCAATATAGACGTTACGACCGGCAAAATTGGTATCAAGTGTAATGGCATTGGTCGTCACGATGATCTGGATATTTTCTTTAGGTCCCGCATTTTCAACGGGCGCGTCGGCCTTGGCAAGGCCGGGTGCCAGAAAAAGTGTAAGATAAAACAGAAGTGCGCCGTAAACTGTTTTCATTTCAACCGCCAATGAAGGTGAGAGAAAACAGATCGTCAGGACGAACAAAAAGTTCAAAAGCAAGACGGGCACAAACCAGTAAAACCAGAATGGCAAGCAACATGCGCAATTGTTCGGCTTTGAGCTTACGGCCTATCCGCGTTCCATAGGTTGCGCCAATAACGCCGCCAACCATCAGCAAAAAAGCAAGCACAATATCAACCGACTGGTTTGTTATACTCTGTAGAACAGTTGTGAAGGCGGTAACAAAAGTAATCTGGAAAAGCGATGTACCGACAACAACATTGGTAGGTACGCGTAACATGTAAATGAGTGCGGGAACCATAATAAAACCGCCGCCTACCCCCATAACAGAAGAAAGCAAACCGATAACAAGTCCGATTCCAAGAACCGGAATAATGCTTACATAGATTTTTGACGCACGAAACCGCATTTTCAATGGTAAGCGTTGTGCCAGACTGTGGTGTCCCGGGCGACGGATAACAACAGCTTTGCCCTGTCTCGCATTGACAATAGCCCGCCAGCTTTCAATGGCCATAAGGCTTCCAACACCGCCTAGAAGGATAACGTAAAGTAAAGAAATGATGAGATCGAGCTGACCAAGCTTACGTAAATAACTGAATAGCCCGACACCAAGGCAAGACCCCAATATACCGCCGATGACAAGAAGAATGCCAAGCTTGATATCGAGTGTTCCGCGTTTGAAATGCGTAAGCGCGCCGGTGACAGATGATGCAATAACCTGATTTGCGCCTGTACCGACGGCAATAGCAGGTGGTACGTTATAAAAAATCAGAAGCGGCGTAATCAAAAACCCGCCGCCGACGCCAAACATTCCGGAAAGAAAACCGACAACCCCACCCATGCCGATAAGGATCAGCATATTGAGCGACATTTCTGCTATCGGTAAATAAATACTCACATCTCTCACCTAAAGGAAACTGCATCGATTGTTTCTTACCGGTACTGTTATCAATTTTTATCTTTCGCACAGTCTACC
Organism: Bartonella sp. W8151; assembly: GCF_016100385.1. Classification (NCBI taxonomy): domain Bacteria; kingdom Pseudomonadati; phylum Pseudomonadota; class Alphaproteobacteria; order Hyphomicrobiales; family Bartonellaceae; genus Bartonella; species Bartonella sp. W8151. The sequence continues at coordinate 62,667 of NZ_JACFSO010000003.1, read as the reverse complement.
GGCAAGGTGGCAACAGGCTCGCAAGAACTATATCACATAAGTCAAACACGGATTGCTATCCTTACAAGCGAAATAAATACATGAAATACCTGACAATTCACGCCGGAAAGCTGTCATGAACCCACTCAACGAAGGAAAGAGAAGACGGACGCATGGTCTGATATATTAAAATGACCGCTTAAACCGTAGGCCAAAACAGCCATCAAAAAAAGTGCACTCACCCGTGTCAAAGTTCTTCCGGCTTTATCCCTATTTTGCAGCTTTCCGAATAAGTTTGTTTTAATTCCTTTGTTGACCGCACGTGCACAACAAATCAGGCGCCCACTCGTTTCAGCGTCAAATTTTTGCATGCAACTTTTTGACTTGGTGTTACCCGTTTCCGGCATTTGAATTTGTACTTTATTTTCAAGTCCGGTTTTATCAGTGTCTGTCGGCGCGTTATTTATTTCGCCGGTCAACTCCGGCGTTTTTTTTTCAGCCAATATGCGAATAACAGACTTGTCGAAAACTTTTTGCGCATCTTTATGATTTTGTCCACTCGTCGGCGTGCGGATTTGCGTCGAGTTCAAGAGGGAGGCAAAATTTTCTTTTTCAACTTTTACGCTGTCTTCGGATGAACCTTTCGTAGGAGATTTATCATGGGCATCAAGAGTTGCCTGAAGATTTGTAATTTGCCGCTGGAGGGAAACAAGTTGCACGGAAAACCGTGAGGCTGCTACTGCTTCGCGCAATTGGCGCGAGATTTCCTGATTAGCTTTCTGGCTTTCAGCCGCTAAACTTTTTGTCTGCTCGGAAAGTTCCTGCTTCAACCGCGATTGCACTTCATCGGCAACCTCTTTCATCAATATTTGCCTATCGCTAGCCGCTGTTGTTTTCATTCCCTGTCCATTTTCGACGAGAAGTTGCTCAAGCCGCTGGAAATGATGAACTAGTTCGTTCTGTGCAGTCTTTCTTGCCTCATACTCTTTAAGCAAAGCGCGTGCTATATCGTCAAGATAAGCTTTTACACCGTCATCTTTGTTTTGCGGGAAAAGCATAACATTTTCTGTTTCTCTTGTCGGTGCTTTTGTTTTCATTTGTTCATGAACCGACCGCAACCGTGCGGCAATATCCGACAGAGTCAGTTGTTGCTGCTCATTTTTTTGTGGCTGAAATCGCGCAAAATTCTTGTCATCCGCTTCATTCGGAATAAGCGATAAACGGTTCATATTCATTGCACGGCCTTTTATTCAAAACTCGATAAACGGGAGCATTACAGGCTTGAGAGCGCTAATAGTCGTCAAGCCCTTGTTAGTCATAGCCCAAGTTTGGTAAATTTAGCCTTAACTATAAAAACAATCGCAATACCCGATCAAAACCTTCGCTCTTCCATCGCAAAAATTTCTAACGGCTTTGATTGCTTTGGAAATTTTCCGCAATATTATTTCAAATTATGATAAAACAATCGTTATTTAATACTAAAAAGATATGTTTTTTGTAATTTTTCTTTTATCCTGATAGACGATGTGGCAAACGAAAAATCGATTGAAATGCAATCTGCCGCATCACAATGAAATTATGGAATATAAGAATGCCTGAAGCAATAAAACAAGATAGATCCGGCGATGGAGCTCTGCCGCCAGCGGTCAAACTCGATAATGTAAGCGTGGTTTTTAACAATTTTACAGCTGTAAAAAAAGCTGATCTTGAAGTACCGGCAGGACAATTTCTAGCAATTGTCGGTCCGACAGGTTGCGGAAAATCGACTTTGCTCAATGTGGCAGCAGGTCTCTTGCCGCCTGCCAGTGGCACATGCGAGATATTCGGTCATCCTCTTTCAGGCATCAATCACGAAGCCGGTTACCTTTTCCAGTCTGATTCATTAATGCCCTGGAAAACAGCCGTAGACAATATTGCAATCGGTTTGGAAATCCGTGGTGTCAAAAGACAGGATGCATTAAACCAGTCGCGGGAATGGCTTGCCCGTGTCGGCCTTCAATCATTTGGCAATCGCTATCCGCACCAATTATCGGGCGGCCAAAGAAAGCGTATCGGGCTTGCACAGGTTTTAATCCTTAATCCCAAGCTTATTCTAATGGATGAGCCGTTCGGACCACTTGACGCACAAACACGGGTTCTGATGGGCGATCTTCTCTTGAAATTATGGTCGAAAGACCGCAAGGCCGTAATGTTTGTCACACATGATCTGGAAGAAGCAATTACCCTTGCCGATCGCGTTATTATTATTTCGGCGGGACCTGCCTCACATGTCAAAGGTGATTATCTCATCAATTTACCGCGCCCCCGCAATTTACAGGAAATCCGGCTCACAACCGAATTTGCCGAGATCCACCGGACATTATGGAACGATCTTAAAGAAGAGGTGCTCAAAGCCTATGAACAAGGAGATAAATCATGAAGCGCCTGAAGATTTTTCTGTTACAGCTTTCAGTTGCTATTATCTTCTTCTTTCTGTGGGAAATAGGAACGACTGTCCCGCTTTTTAACGAAAAACCGATTCTGCCGCCGTTCTTCTTTTCAACACCGATTGATATTTTTAAACGCATTGGTCTTGATTTCCAGAGCGGTAAAGTCTGGTACCATTTATGGATTACGTTGCTTGAAACAATTCTCGCTTTCGCGATCGGCGCCGGCGGCGGGATTTTATTGGGCTTCTGGTTTGCGCAAAAGAAAATGTTGGCTGCGGTTTTCGACCCCTATATCAAAGCCGCAAATGCTTTGCCACGTGTCGTTCTTGCTCCGATTTTCGCACTCTGGTTCGGGCTTGGCATATGGTCCAAGGTTGCACTCGGCTTCACACTTGTGTTTTTCGTTGTGTTTTTCAACGTTTACCAAGGGGTCAGAGAAGTCAATCCGACCATTCTCGCAAATGCCCGCATGATCGGCATGAACGAGCGGCAATTATTGCGCCACGTTTATCTCCCCTCTGCCATGACATGGGTGTTCTCTTCGCTTCATACATCTGTCGGATTTGCTATGGTGGGTGCTGTTGTCGGCGAATATCTCGGCGCATCTGCCGGCCTTGGCTATCTCATTTCGCAAGCAGAAGGTGTTTTTGATGTCACCGGCGTTTTTTCCGGTATGTTAATTCTCACCATTTTTGTTATTCTGATTGATATTCTCGTCAGTATGATCGAGAAACGGCTTCTGATCTGGCGGGCAGACCCGCGTGGTAAACAATCTTGAGGAGAAAGCAATCTTGAGGAGAAAGCTTATGAAATTCCGTTCCCATTTCAGAAAATTCATCTTTCGATTGGGTCTAATGCTCGCCGTTTTGTCCGTCACGCTCACGGGAAACGCTTTTGCCAATGACGAACCGGAAAAGAAAGACATCACTTTGAGCGTGGGCGGTGCACCGCTTTTCTATTATTTGCCCTTGGCTATCGCCTCGCAAAAAGGCTTTTTCAAAGAGGAAGGACTGGACGTCAAAGTTGTCGATTTGAAAGGCGGTTCACAATCGCTTCAGGCACTTCTGGGAGGGTCGACGGACGTGACGACTGGCGCTTACGATCAGGTCATTCGTATGCATTCCAAAGGTCAGGATGTTCGTGCCGTGCTGGAGCTTGACCGTTATCCGGCAATTGTGCTTGCCGTCCGCGCCGATCTGAAAGATAAGGTCAAAAAGGTCGGCGATCTTAAAGGAATGAAGATCGGCGTTACGGCACCCGGCTCTTCAACAAACAATTTTCTCAATTATTTGCTCGATAAAGATGGCGTCAAACCGGACGAAGTTTCAGTAATTGGCACCGGAGCCGGTGCAACAGCGATAGCAGCAATGAAACGCGGCGAAATCGACGCAATTGTCAATCTTGACCCTGTGATCTCGACCTTGATGCACGACAATTCGGTTTTCATTCTTGTCGACACAAGAACCGAAGCGGATATGGAAAAGATATTTGGAACACGCACAATGTCGTCCGGCGTCCTTTATACCAAAAAGGAATTTATCGACAACTATCCGAACACTGTCCAACATATCACCAACGCTTTCGTAAAAGCCTTGAAATGGTTGCAAACAGCAACACCGGATGATGTCGCCAATGCCGTTCCACCAGAATATATCGGTAACAATCGCGAAGTTTATCTTGAAGCCGTCAAAAATTCGCTTCCTTCCTATTCGCATGATGGCATGATTTCCAGAGGAAGTCAGGAAGCAACTTTGAAACTTCTTTCCTATGACAAAACAATTGACGGAAATAAAATCGATTTGTCGCAAACGTTCGATGATCGTTTTGTCAAAAAAGCACTCGAAAACCATTAATATTTCAAAGCCGGATATAACTTATTATCCGGCTTGCTGTTAATTTCATTTTTAATTGGAAATATCGGGAAACAGGCGGAGGAGATAAATTGGCAAATTTTACCGATTGGGTAGGAAAGACAGAAACTATAGAGGATGTGATCGATTATGTACTGGTCGCCCGCATGGCCGCTACACTGGGAACGAAGCTGCCGGAAAGAACAGGACCTTTACCACATTTGTGGCATTGGATGTATTTTCAACCAACGCTTTCCTTTCATTCATTAGGAGAAGACGGGCACCCCTCACGGGGAGAATTTCTGCCTCCGGCAGAAAACCTCAATCGAATGTGGGCGGGCGGAAGGCTGAAATTTTTTCATCCTCTGATTATCGGAGAGCCAGCGAAACGTATATCGACTATCCGTGAGATTACCGAAAAGCAAGGCAGAAGCGGAAAACTTCTCTTTGTGACTGTCGAACATAACCATATTCAAAACGGTGAAACCGCGCTTCTTGAAGAGCAGGATATCGTTTATCGCGAACCGACAAAATTTGTGAATACAAAATCAACACCTTGTCCTCACGGCCAATGGTCAGAAACACATGAGGCCAATAGTGTCACTTTATTCCGTTATTCGGCAGTGACTTTCAATGCACACCGCATCCATTATGATTATCCCTATGTCACCAATAAAGAAGGCTATCCTGCTTTGCTGGTACAAGGCCAATTACTCGCAACTTTAGCGCTTCAGGCATTCAAAAATGCCAATCCGGATACAAGATTATCAAGCTTTTCCTTCCGCAGCCAAAGACCGATTTTTTGTCCTGATAAATTTATAACGGCCGGTCAAAAAACAAGCTCTGGCAAAGCCGAACTTTGGGTGGGGAATAGAAACGGCATTGCACAATCAAGCAGCGTCGAATTCACGCTTGATCACTAAAATTCTTCTCCAAAATAACGCCTTTCAAGAGATCGGTTCTCTGAAAATTACTAATTGTCCGGCCTCTTAAAGGCTATTTTTTAACTCCATACCTATTTTGTGGTGATGACCAAGATTAGTTTGATGATCAGATCTTACAATTTTCTTTGCTTTCTTATCTATTGCTAGAAAGCGATTTTGGATTTGTCATCTCTAAATTACCGGCTTTCCGCATGGTCTTGGGTTACCGACTTATTATTGAATACATGAATTATATTCATAATAACATGCGGCTTTTCCTGTCTAAACAGCGCAATCAATTATGTTAAGTTCTTTAAGAACAGCCTATGGAATTTCATTGGCGAGGCTTGAATGTCATCTAGCTCGTTTCGGTTCAAAAACTCATTCGAGCACCCGATTAGATAGGCAAATTTTGTCAAATGACAAAGCCGCTTTGCCAATCGATTTTTCCATGAAGTTAAAAGAAGCAAGAACAAGCGTGCGGAAAACCACGTGAAAGTGTGAGGACCGGATTCATCTGGAACTTTCCGGAAGTTAGCCCATCCAATCAATCACGCTCAATTTTCGCGCAATCTATTCTTAAAGAAGAATAAAATGAAATATACCCATCTTGGTCGCACCGGTCTTAAAATCAGCCGTTTGGCATTGGGGGCTATGAATTTTGGCTATCTAACGGACGAAAAAGAAGCATTCAATATTATGGATGCAGCCGTTGATAATGGAATTAATCTGTTTGACACGGCCGATATTTATGGAACGCGCCAATATCCCGAAATTCCGAAAGGAAGCGGAATTTCAGAAGAATTTATCGGCAACTGGATCAAAAATAGCGGCAAACGTGACCGGATTGTTCTTGCCACCAAGCTTTATCAACCGATGGATTATGGTGTAAATGACAGGCACCTTTCCGCCTACCATATACGTCGTGCTTGTGAAGCCAGTCTCAAACGCCTTGAAACCGATCATATCGACCTTTATCAAATGCACCATATCGACCGCGGAACTCCGTGGGATGAAATTTGGGAAGCAATGGAGGTTCTCATCACGCAAGGAAAGATTTCCTATGTCGGTTCGTCGAATTTTGCGGGCTGGCACATTGCAACAGCGCAAGGCAAAGCCGTTGAACGGCATATGCTCGGCCTTGTCAGTGAACAGGACATCTATAATCTGAGAAATCGCGCCATCGAAACCGAAGTCATTCCCGCCTGCCGCTATCATGGTCTGGGATTGATTTTGTGGAGTCCGCTTGACGGCGGATTACTTGCAGGAGCACTCGACAAATTCGAGAGTGGCCGTCGCGCCGATCTTGAAAATGTTGTTGCTGAACACCACGATCAGCTCGTTGCCTATGAAGCTTTATGCAAAGAATTGAATGAGAAACCGGCAGATGTTGCGCTTGCCTGGTGTCTTCATAATCCGGTTGTTAGCGCTCCGATTATCGGCCCCAGAACAAAAGCCCAATTGGAAGCAAATTTGAAAGCTGTTGATATTTCTTTGTCAAAAGAAACCTTGGATAGGCTCGACAGAATTTGGCCAGGCCCGAAAGGCGAAGCGCCCGAAGCTTATGCATGGTAAAGCGACAAAAATTGAATGAACATTCAAAATCATAGAATTAACCGAACAAGTCCGGTTTTCGGGATGTTAACCGGCCATTCACGATAATCAACAATCTCCGGTTTTTAAAGGCGAATTTCGTTAATAATCCCCATAAACTGCAGGAGTCACACTTTTTCGTTAGCAAGAGGCGTTCTTCGTCGATAACGGAAGGAACACTTTTCAAATCCGATAAAGCATCTGGTCACTCGTTGATTAATATTTATGGTTTTCTGCCCGTTATCGCCTATTTTATGATTTTCATATGAACAGTCATAAAAAAGCACAGTACCGCATATCGGATGCTGTGCTTTTATTGCCGAAACACGTTTGAATTTCGTAATTTCAATCCGGATGATGGCGGCGCATGAAATCATCTACTTCTTCATCGCCTAGACCGAGCACATCTGTTAATATCTCGATATTGTGTTCGCCAAGCATTGGCGGGCGACGTTGCAACGGCGAACGCTCACCATGAAAACGGTAAGGCGGGTTAAGGACTTTAGCCTTTCCTGCAATCGGGTGGTCAACCTCGCACACCATTTGATTTTCTTGTGCGCGTTTTGAAGTCATCGCCGCATAAAGCCCGTCCACTTCGCCACAGGGAATATCGACCTCGTTCATACGACGGATCAACTCGGCGCGCGGAAATTTTTTTACTTCCTCCTTGAAAATGGGGCCAATAATATCCCTGTTTTTTATTCTGTCCAGATTGGTCTTGAAACGCGGGTCTTCCATAATATCCGGTCGGTCAATGACTTTGGTGCAAAAAGCAGTAAACTGCCTGAAATTACCGACAGCTATAACAACCGGACCATCTGCAGCTTCATAAACGCCATAAGGCACAATAGCAGGGTGATTGTTACCCCATTTTTGAGGATCTTTTCCAATTGCTAACGCTTCCAGACCGTAATAAGCCGTAAGCTGAACAGCTGTATTGTAAAGTGATATTTCAACATGGCTGCCAAGCCCTGTTCGATCCCGCTCATAAAGCGCGGCAAGGATAGCCTGCGCACTGTATAGTCCGGCAAACAAATCCACTACCGCGACACCGAATTTCAATGGTGATTGGCCGAGATCGCCATTCATTCCCATGAGCCCCGTTTCACCTTGTAAAACGATATCATAACCCAGACGGTCTTTTTCCGAACTATGGCGGTCATAGCCGGAAATCGAACAATAAATAAGCCTCGGGTTTATTTTGGACAATTGTTCATAACCGATACCGAGTTTTTCCGCTCCGCCATATTTGAAATTTTGAATAAATACATCGGCATCTTTGACAAGTTTCAATACAACATCAAGATCTTTCCGATTGGTGTAATCCAGACTTATAGATCGCTTATTGCGGTTCATAGAATAAAAATAGGTTGTATCGCGCTCGCCGATACGCACCCCCCAATCACGTGTATCATCGCCACGTTCGGGATGTTCTATCTTGATAACGTCCGCTCCCATATCTCCCAGACATTGCGCAGACAACGGCCCGGCAAGAACTCTTGAAGCATCAATCACTTTCAAACCTGCCAATGGTTCACCAGGTATTGCTTTCCTGTTTGCCGGCGTTCTACCTCCATCGCCCTTGGCCTTTTTCCTAGTGCTTATATTTCCTTTCATGATCTCCTCCTTCTATCGTCTGGCTATTTTTCAACAGCTGAACGATTCCCAATAATTTCTCCCTCACCTCTCCAAGCAGTAAGTCTCTCCCAATCATTCCAGCGGGTCCTGCCACATTAATCGACATAACAGGTAGCCCCTCCCCCGGATTGAAGCCGGCAGCTATCGCATTGATATCCTGTTGCCAATCCTGAAAAGAGGTGCAACACCCCGTCATTTCATGTTCATGGATTGCTTTTTTAATTTCGTCATATATCTGCGGCCATTCAATTTCATCGCGTCGGCGAATATCATAAAAAATTGCTTCGCGATCACGTTCTGTGCTGGCAGCGAGCAATGCACGTCCCATTGCACTGTTGATAATAGAAATACGCGTTCCCAACTCGGTCGGCAAAACAGAACCTTTGGCCGGTGTACAATATTCGAGGTAAAGTGCGCTTCGGTGGTCGGCAATGCCAAGCCCGACCGATGCCCCGCTCATATCCGACAATTCCTGCATGTAAGGTTTGGCAATAGACCTTATAGTAAGGCTTGAAAGCATTGTCGTACCAAGCGTGATCACAGCCGCTCCCAACCGGTATTTCCCTTTACTTTCAACATAATAGAGATAGCCCAAGCGCATCAGTGTGTAGGTTAGTCTTGAAACGGTGGAACGCGGCAGATTACAGCGTTCGGAGATTTCATTGTTAGAAAGCAGAATGTCTCCATGGCGGAAACAGGCAAGCACTTTCAGCCCGCGCCCGAGAGCTGTCACAAAATGGCGTTCGGTATTTCTGTCAACCTTGTTGCTGTCGGTCAACGGAATATCAGTGGATGGAATAGATGTTCTTTTACGCGCCATTATGATTCCTGCTATTTACCGAAAAATCCTTTGATAATTTTCTGGGTTTCTGCACTCATTCGCAAGTTGTGAAATGTTTTTGCTTCTTCTTCAAGGACTGACACTATTTTTGCCCTATTCCGTTTTTTCAGCATTTTTTTGGTTGCCAATATGGATTGAAACGGCATTTTTGCAAGTTTTTCCGCTTTTTGAAGTGCATGAGGAACGGCATTATTGTCTTCAACAATAGCGTTCAAAAGATGGAACTGTAAGGCATCCTGTGCACTGAAAAAATCTCCGAAAAACAGCAATTCGGCTGCCTTTTTGTAGCCTGCCGCAAGCGGGAGATAGAATGTCGATCCACCTTCCGGAGAGAGTCCCAAAGTTGCAAAGGGAAATCTGAAATGGGCGCTCGTTCCACTATAAGCAAGGTCGCAATGGTTAAGCATTGTGGCTCCTATCCCGACTGCATAACCTTCCACAGCCGCAATGATCGGTTTTTTCACGCCATGAAGTGTGAGCAGCAATTTCAAACCCGGAGAATGGCCTTCCCCATCAAGCAAACTCTCTCCAGTAAAATCAAGAAGGTCATTGCCGGCGGTAAAAGAGTTACCTGCTCCGGAAAGTACAATGACCCTGATATTTTCGTTCTCGTCGGCATTCCGGAGTGCATCAGTCAACAACCGATATGTTTCCCGATCAAGTGCATTATGTTTCTCGGGTCTGTTCATAATGATATGACAGACTTCAGGAATTGGTATTTCAACCAGTATTTTATCGGACATAGATTGCCCCCTTATTCTGCAGACGGTGAAAAGCGGCCCGATATTCCCTTTTCAATTTGGCAATAACTTCGGATGCAGGCAGTATCTCGTCAATATTACCGACGCCCTGCCCTGCACCCCAAATATTTTTCCAGGGTTTGACCCGCGTCGAACCGAAATTTGCTGACGGACCATTTTTCAAATCATCCGGATCAAGACCCGAACGAACAATACTCTCTCTCAGGTAATTGCCATTTACACCGGTGAAAAAAGGTGTGTAAACAATCCCGCTCGCATCCGATTGGATAATCATTTCTTTATATTCATCGACCGCATTTGCTTCCGGAGTTGCGATAAAACGCGTTCCGATATAAGCCGCATTGGCCCCCATTGCCTGAGCTGCAAGAATATCATCGCCCCGTGATATTGCTCCTGAAAGAACAATTACACCGTCGTAAAATCGGCGTATTTCGCCGATCAGCGCAAAAGGACTGAGCGAGCCACCATGCCCGCCTGCGCCTGCGCAAACCGCGATAAGACCGTCAACTCCCTCGTTCAATGCTTTTTTCGCGTGCCTTATACTGATGACATCATGAAGCACCACTCCGCCGTAATTATGAACGGCTTCAACCACTTTTCCCGGTGCATGAAGGGAAGTGATAACCACCGGAACTTTATGGTCGACACACACGCCAAGATCATGGTCAAGCCGGTCATTGGAAGAGTGGACAATCAGATTGACCGCATAGGGAGCCGCTTTTCTACATTTTCCCGTCGAGACAGCTTTTTGGATGCCCTCCTCAATTGTTGCAAGCATAAGGGGAAAATCTTCCTTTTGACGCGCATTGAGGGAAGGAATGGAACCGATAATTCCATTACAGCATTCAGCGATAACCAATTGCGGATTGGAAACGATAAAGAGCGGCGAAGCAATTGCCGGAAGTGCAAGATGTTCAATGATATCCTGAAGTGACATGGTCTATTCCTGTGCCAGATAAAGTTCGTGTAATGCATGAAGATCGACGTCGGCGGCCGGTTGCTTTAGCAAAATCTTGCCATCGCGCATGAGGTAGACCAAATCCGCAATGGCGATGGCCATACGGGTATTTTGTTCGACCAGAACGATTGTTACGCCATGTTCTTTCATGCGGCCGATAATATTGAAGACTTCTTTCACCATGACCGGTGAGAGCCCTAACGAAGGTTCATCGATCAGAAGAATTTCGGGATCCGACATCAATGCACGCGCCATTGCAAGCATTTGCGCTTCGCCGCCTGACAGTGATCCCGCCAACTGCAGACGGCGCTCCTTCAATTTGGGAAACAAAACATACATTTCTTCCGCTTTGGAAGAAAAAGTTGCACGGCATCGTTTATCAAAAGCGCCCAAAGCGAGATTTTCCTCGACTGTCATATCCGGAAAAATCATGCGGCCTTCCGGAACCATTGCAAGTTTGACACCGACAAAGTCCCAAGTCTTTTTTCCCGCAACGTTTTTGCCTTTTATTTCGACCGTTCCCTGGTATGGTAACAATCCGGTAATTGCCCGTAACAAAGTGGTTTTGCCCGCGCCATTCGGACCAACAATTGTCGTCAATTGCTTTTCGGGAAATTCAAGCGACACACCGCGCAATATCGTGATCGCGCCATAACCGGTATGCAAATCTTCAATCTTCAACATGACTTGCACCTGTGTAACTTTCTATGACTTTCGGGTTGGTAAAGACTTCACGTGGCGTCCCGTCGGCAATCAATTCGCCGAAATTCAATGCGATAACCCGCGAACAAAGCTTGGAAATTGTCTCTATATCATGTTCGACAATAATAATTCCGATACCGAGCGCCGAATTGATCTGTTTCAACTTTTCCATAAACAGACGTTTTGCCTGACTTTCAAGGCCGGCTAGCACTTCGTCAAGCAGTAACAATTTCGGTCTCGTTGCAAGCGCTTTGGCAATTTCCAGCCGCTTGAGTTCTTGCATGGCAAGTTCGCTTGCCGCATCGCTATCGGCTTTATGGTGAATTTCCAACAATTCCAGAATATCATCTATTTTTTCAGGATTATTCTCGCGAGCTCCGTAGGTTTGGGCAACAATCAGATTTTCCCGTACTGTGAGATGGTGCATGGGCTTCGGAATCTGGAAGGTGCGCCCTAATCCCAGACGGGCACGCTTATAAAGTGCCAATCGCGTTATATCGCTTTTGTCCATAATGACATGGCCGAATGTCGGGCGAACGAGTCCCGAAACCGCATTGAAGAGCGTCGTTTTACCAGCACCGTTCGGACCGATAAGCCCTAAAATTTCATGGCTGCCAACATTGAAAGACACATTGTTTACCGCAACAAGGCCGCCAAACCGGACTGTAATATTTTTTACCTCAAGCATGAGCTTTCCTGTTTCTGAAAAAGAGCGATAAAAGTCCATCAGGTGCAAGGAGAATAAGTAATGCCAGAATAATTCCCAGAATGATCTGGTGCCCGACCGAAGTATGGAAAACAATTGCAAAAAATTCTTTCGCAACAATCTGGTCGAACAGATAGATCACGACAGCACCGATAATCGGCCCCCACAATGTTCGTGCACCACCGAAAATAGCGGCAATGATCGGCAAAAGGCTCCAATTGGCAGAAAATGCATCATCCGGGTTGAGTGAGCCGATGAGATGCGTATTAAAAGCGCCGATAAGTCCGGCAATGAAAGCCGATAATAAGAGAATTAGAAATTTGAGCCTCACAGCATTGACACCGACAACCAGACTTGCGTCCTCGCTTTCGGCTATTGCTTTCAATGCCAAACCGGTTCTGGACCGGAGAATGGAACCATAAATAAATGCAATAATCAGAATGATGACAAGCATCAGGAAATAGGCACTAAGGCGTTGTGAAAAATCGATACCCAGAACTTCCGGAAGCGGCGGGATGGAGCTTATGCCTGCAGGACCATTTGTCCATTGCGGCATTTCGACTGCCAGTCCATAGAAAATTTGCGCATAACCGAGAATAGCCAAAGCAAAATAGGACCCTGACAATCTTATAATCGGCAACATCAAAACGGCTGAAAGAGCAGCGATAATTGCGGCAAATGGAATAGCAATTAAAACCGGAACGCCACAGCGCATGGTAACAATTGCACTCGCATAAGATGCTATTCCGAAAAATGCCGCATGACCAAAACTCGTCATACCACCAAGATTGGAAAGCATAGCCCACGACAAAGCAAGCCCCGCGATGACCAATGACGAGATAATCGTCATCAAATAATAATCATTCAGGAAGAATGGCAAAACACCTGCGATAATGATGAGCAAGACAAACAAAATAGAAAATTGAAGCTTTGCCATTTTTCTATCCTCTCCGCTGTGTTTTGCCGAAAAGACCATTCGGAAGGAAAATCAGTACAGCGAGGAACAGCAGCATCGAAACCATATTGGCAAATGACGCATTGAAATAACTTTCAGTCATGGTCTGGGCAAGAGCCAGCAAAATCGCACCTAACAACACCCCCGGAATCGAACCGATGCCGGCAAGCACCGTGATAATGAAGGCTTTGATCGTCAGCATATGTCCAAGACCGGGAGTGATCGGCTGAAAAGTATAAAGTGCTATTCCGGCGACAGTCGCAAGCAAAGCACCAATAACAAATGAAACAAGTTCGGTACGAACGGGGTTGATACCCATCAGTTTGGCGGCATTACGGTTTGAAGTTACTGCGCGCACCGCCCTCCCATACCAGCTGTTTTTGAGCCACAGCCACAAGACCAACATGAGAAGAATGGCAAGAACAAGCGCAATAAGCTGACTATAAGTGGCAAAAATATCAATTGCGAGAAGCGGTTCGACCGTTTCCTGCATCTCGGCGCTCATACGTGGCTCATTTCGCGCTATGATGAGAATTGCATTGGTAATAATAATGCCGAAGGAATAGGTGAATATCAGCGAATTCAGTTCGCGTTGTCTGGTGATCCGGTTGAGCAAAATAAAAATGAGACATGCAATGAGCCCGACCACTAAAAACGCTACCGGAATTGCAAGATAAGGGTTATACCCCCACTGGCTTTCAAACATGTAGCCGATATAGGCTGCCAATAGTACCAGTTCACCATGGGCAAGATTAATAATCTTCATCGCACCGAAAACAAGAGCAAGGCCTAAAGCAATCAATGCATAGACTGCTCCTATTGTAAGTGCTGTAAAAATTGCCGGTAGCAATAAATCCATCATAGAACTCTTGAGTTTTAGGGAAAAATTTTCATTCCGTATTGCATACGAAACAACGCGGTTTAACACCCTTCACCAAGGGCGAGCCGGCAACAGAAGCGGTTTTGTGGCTTTATCTGATGGTGCAACAATTGGCAGTTCTTTGCCTTGATGTTGGGCCATACGCAGCGAAAAATGTATGTTCTCGCCGGTATCATCAAACTTGATTTTGCCAATCAGGCTGTCAACTTCCTCGGCACGTAATTCATCAGCAAGTTTTGTCCGGTCGAATGAACCCTTTTTTGCCAGGCGATCAATTGCGTCGAAAACAAGTTTTGCCTGAACATAACCGTAAACTGCCTGATAATCGACATCCTTTCCGTAAAGTTCTTTATAGGTTGCTTGGAAGGTTTTGCCTTCCTCGTCGTTGAATGCAGCCGGAAAGGAAATCAGAGCGCAGCCTATAACTTTCTCCATAAGATCGGGAAAATCTTCCTGCATTTTGACTGTTGCAACACTCCATGTTCCAACCATAGCCTTGACATCGGGCTTGATAAGTTTAGCCGCACGCAAAATTCCGATGTAATCATTTTCATAAACGATCATCAGAATGACATCCGGTTTGTCGCGCAAACGCATCCTATTGACCAGTGGCTGGAAATTGGTGGTTGAAGCGTCAAAAGGATATTCAACAAATTCGATGTTTTGTTGTTTGAGATGGGCTCCTACCGATTTTGCAAGAAGACTGGGAGCATCGCTACGTGTGTTTACAAAAATCGCAACTTTCGTAGGTTTGAGCTCGTCAAGCATTCCATTGACTGCAACCGCATAACCGCCATTGTTATTGACGCGGAAAAATGTTTTCAATCCTCGTCTTGTCAGTTCTTCCGATACGGCACCGGCAGTCATATAAGTAACGCCATAACGATTGGACACTTCGGAGGCCGGCCCGATAATGCTTGAAGCATAACCGCCGATAACGGCAACATCGCCGCTACTCGCAAATTTTTCAACAGCAGTCACCGCTTTGGTCGCAGTACTTTCGTCATCCACAATATCGAATCTTACTTTTGTTTCGTTATTGAGGTTATGAAGATGTTCGGCAACTAACATACCTTCGCGATAAGCCTGCCCCGCCCGTGCAAAAGCTCCTGTCAATGGCAAATGAGCACCAACGACATAGTCTTCAGCAAACGAAACAGCCGAAAAACCGAATATACCGCTGGCCGATATAAATAGATATACAAATAAATTACGAAACATATATTTTCCTCCCGCTCTATGTTTCTATTTATCATTATTCGATAAGTATTTATATTTAAAATAAAAACATGCTATTAATCGTATAATATTATATTTATTACTATTAAACACTATAATTTTTGCGAAAAAAGATTGTTCTACTCCTCCCGTATAATCTCCCAGTTTGTGACAATAACCAATTCAAGAAAACCCGTCAATATTTTTCTGCATAGTGGAATAATAGGATAAAAATGAACCTTTCCCAAATTTTTTGTTCGTTACATTGGCAATGCAATGTTCAATTTTTCCGGATATAAGCCTCACCTCATTCGAAGTTTATTTTCGATAAAAATAGACTTTTCGTTGACGTGAATTTTCTAAAATATCGAGGATAAAAACGTTTTTACTAAAAATACTCGTAATTCTGTTTGTTTTTAATCGGAAAATTGGATGCCAATTTAGCTTGCAAACATAATTGTGAACAAAACTTGATCTTTGACATTGCAATTTATTTTCCATTATGCAGAATAACATATGAGTTTTTAGAGGGGGAACGGATTAACACACCAAATTCCGGCACGGGTCGAAAATCAATTTCGTGCTTATCATTAAATTAAAAAGGACGTTTTTCGACGTCGACGGCCGCAGGCATTCATTACTGGGAGGTATTAATGACGGATATTGTTTCATTGGAAGTAAGAGAAGGCGTGGGAATTATATGGCTTGATAATCCGCCGGTGAATGCCTTGTCCCAAACGCTGCGGTCGAAAATTGACATAGCTTTGGATAAAATCGCTGCTGACAAAGCCATTGGTTCGGCAGTCATTGCTTCAAAACTCAATGTCTTCGTCGCTGGTGCCGATATTACCGAGTTCGGCAAGCCGGCAAAGCCGCCGGTTCTTGTCGATCTCATCGAAAAAATCCGTCATTTCAAAAAACCGGTGGTTGCTGCAATCAACGGTGTAGCCTTTGGCGGTGGTGCCGAAATTGCTCTTAGCTGCTCGAAACGCATAGCTGGGCCAAAAGCCCAAATCGGCCTGCCGGAAATCAATCTGGGGCTCATTCCCGGTGCGGGAGCGTTACAACTTTTGCCTCCCATCATCGGAGCCGACAAAACCTTTGAATTGGCAAAAAGCGGAAAACCGCTTTCTGCAAAGGCCGCCCTTTCGAGTGGAATCATTTCACTTATTGCCGATGGCGATCTTGTTGGAGAAGCAATAAAATTGGCAAATACGCTTGTAGCCGAACACTATGAAAACCGTGTGGACGACGCGGCTTTTGTTAGCCGCGATAGTAAACAAGCCTTTGACGCGCCGGTTCAAAAAGAACTTACGAAGAGGTCGGAAAATCCCGGAATTGCAGCTCTTATTGACACGATGCAGGCGGGGTTTCGCGAAAATTTTTCAGACAATCTCAAGCGCACACGAGACCATTTTTCTTGTTTGCAAAATGATGATCGTTCAAAAGCTATGCGATATGCTTTTTTTGCCGAACGCGCTGCTGCGAAAATCGATATAGGCAATGCTACCCCTGTCGCGATAAACTCGCTGGCAGTCATAGGAGCCGGAACAATGGGTTCAGGCATCGCTATGGCGGCGGCAAGCAAGGGGTTTCCTGTTACGCTTATCGAAACAAATCCCGAAGCCTTACAACGTGGATTGAAAAAAATTGCCGATACGTATCAGAGCCTCATTGATCGTGGAAGGATGACAAAAGAAGCCGGACAAAAATGCGTCGAATCCATCAAAGGTGAAATCGGCCTTGACCATGCAGCTCACGCTGATCTGATTATCGAGGCAGCCTTTGAAGATATGAAGGTGAAAAAAGACATATTCACCGCACTTGATAAAATTGCAAAGCCTTCTGCTATTCTTGCAACCAACACATCCTACCTTGATGTGAACGAGATTGCAGGCGTTACCAGCCGTGCTGAAAATGTACTCGGACTTCATTTTTTCTCACCCGCCAATATTATGCGCCTTCTTGAAGTCGTAAGAGCCAAAAAAACTTCGCTACCGGTTTTGGCAGGTTCGGTAAATTTTGCCCGAAAAATAGGTAAAATTCCGGTTGTTGTCGGCGTTTGTCACGGCTTTGTCGGCAATCGGATGTTGGCAAGAAGAACCGAAGCTTCAGAAAAATTGTTACAAGATGGCGCTCTGCCATGGCAAATTGATAAGGCAATGACCGACTTCGGTTTCAAAATGGGGCCTTATGCAGTTTCCGACCTTGCCGGACTTGATATCGGCTGGCGCAACCGCAAAGCAACCGGACAGGTCTTTCCTATTGCTGATGCTATCTGTGAATTGGGATATTTCGGTCAGAAAACCGGACGTGGCTATTATATTTATAAAAATGGCTCAAGGACAGGCGAACGCGATCCCGAGATTGAAAAGCTTATTGAAGATGTGTCGAAAAAGCTTGGAATAAAACGTCGTCCGATATCGGATGATGAAATTATCGAACGCCTGATTTATCCGATGATTAACGAAGGCGCCCGAATTATTGAAGAAGGCATTGTCGCGCGTGCAAGCGACATTGATGTCATATGGTGCAACGGTTATGGCTGGCCGATCTGGCGTGGCGGCCCCATCTATTTTGCCGACCATAAGGGACTGAAGCTCATCGCCGGAAGGCTTGAGCATTATGCCGAAGAATTCGGTGACGAAAGCCTTAAGCCTGCACCATTGCTTGAACAATTGGTGAAATCGAACAAACATTTTGAAGACTGAACAGAGGAAAGACTGAACGGGATTAAAACCAATCGGTCAAAGACCAGTCCATACGATTTTACATTTACCGGTCGTGAGAGAGGAAGATCGGCATAACACCGTGTAAATCGTTTATTTCGGGAGTGAGAGAATGGATGAAGCTGTTATTGTTTCGACTGCCAGAACGCCGATTGGCAAGGCATTTCGCGGAAGTCTCAACATGACACATGGCGCAGATCTCGCTGCCCATTGTATCAAAGCGGCAATAACTAAAATAGGTATTGAGCCGGCCGATGTCGAAGATGTTGTCCTTGGTTGTGGCTTTCCTGAAGCGGCAACGGGAGGCAATGTTGCCCGCCATGCATCGCTTATTGCGGGATTGCCCGTAAAATCTTCGGGCGTTACCGTTTCTCGTTTTTGTGCGTCCGGCTTACAGGCAATTGCCGATGCTGCCCATCGTATTATGTGTGACAAAGTTCCAACCATGGTTGCCGGCGGAGTGGAATCTATTTCCCTTGTCCAGCCGAATGTACGGCGTGACCTTGTCGTCAATCCCTGGCTTAAAGAACATATTCCGGAAATTTATATGTCAATGATTGACACTGCCGATCTTGTTGCAGAACGTTACAATATATCAAGACATGCGCAGAACGAATTTGCTGTAGAAAGTCAAAGACGGGTAGCCAAGGCACAAAAAGAAGGCCTTTTTGATGATGAAATTGTGCCTATTACAACGATTTGCTCAAAAACCAATAAAGAGACTGGCGAAGTTACACAAGAAACCGTTACTCTTTCAAAGGATGAAGGAAACCGCCCCGGCACAACACTTGAGGCATTGTCAAAACTAAATCCGGTTAAAGAAGAGCGTTTTGTGACGGCCGGTAATGCAAGCCAGCTATCGGACGGGGCTTCGGTTTGTGTGCTGATGTCCAAAACACAAGCGAGCAAGCAAAATCTCGAACCACTCGGTATTTTTCGTGGCTTTGTGTCTATCGGCTGTTCGCCTGAAGAGATGGGTATCGGTCCCGTTTTCGCAGTTCCCCGATTACTGCAACGCCATCATTTGAAGATCTCCGACATAGGATTGTGGGAACTCAATGAAGCTTTTGCATCACAGTCTGTCTATTGCCGCGACACATTGGGAATTGATCCGGAAATCGTCAATGTCAACGGGGGGGCGATCGCCATCGGACATCCCTTTGGCATGAGCGGTGCGCGATTGGTTGGCCACGCTTTGATAGAAGGCAAACGACGCGGCGTGCGTTATGCGGTTGTTACAATGTGCGTAGCCGGTGGCATGGGATGTGCCGGACTTTTTGAAATTAATTGAGGTGTTATTATGGATTTGCGTTTTACTGATGAAGAGCTGAAATTCCGTGATAAGTTGCGGCATTTTTTCCAGACAGAAATTCCCGAAAAAATTCGGGAAAAGGTGAGCGCCGGCGAGAGTTTGAGCAAGGAAGAAATGGTGACCTCGCAACGTATTCTCAACGCTGCAGGGCTTGCTGTACCGCATTGGCCGATTGAATGGGGAGGAAAAAACTGGACGCCTATCCAGCGCTATATTTTCACCGAGGAAGTTCTCTACAATGCAGTTCCCCTTCCGCTCCAGTTCAACTGCTTTATGGTTGGTCCGGTGATTGCTACATTCGGAAATCAGAAGCAAAAAGAACGTTTTCTGAAACGTGCTGCCAATCTTGACGACTGGTGGTGTCAGGGATTTTCCGAACCGGGCGCGGGATCGGATCTCGCATCATTGACAACAAGAGCTGTTCGTGAAGGCGACCATTACATTGTCAATGGACAAAAAACATGGACAACACTCGGCCAATATGCAGACTGGATATTCTGTCTCGTCAGAACAGATCCCAATGTAAAAAAGCAGGCCGGTATATCATTCATCCTTATTGATATGAAAACCCCCGGCATTACCATCCGCCCCATTATTACCATTGACGGACGACATGAAGTCAACGAAATTTTCTTTACCGACGTCAAAGTACCGGCAGAAAACCTTGTGGGTGAGGAAAATAAAGGCTGGTCATACGCCAAATTTCTTTTGGCCAATGAACGTTCCGGAATTGCACGGTTAGGGCTTACCAAAGAACGCGTATCGCGGATCAAACGACTTGCAAAAACGGTTCCTTATCACGAGCAAACCATGTGGGAAAACACCGGCTTCAGGGAACGGCTATCCTGGCTTGAAATCGAATTGAAAGCTTTGGAAATAACGCAAATGCGCGTTTTGTCAAAACAAGTTGCAGGCGATAAAGCACCTGATCCGGCATCATCTATTTTGAAAATCAAGGGATCCGAGCTTCAGCAGGCATCAACTGAATTATTACTTGAACTTGCCGGCCCATTATCATTGGCGGGAAATGATGCAGCAGCTCTACCAGATGGGGTGGATTGGGCGCGCGGTGTTCCCGGACTTTATATGAACACACGCAAGGTTTCGATCTATGGTGGTTCAAACGAAATTCAGCATAATGTAATTGCAAAAGCAATTTTGGGAATGTGAGGCTAAAATGGACTTTCAACTTAATGAAGAACAATCCATGTTGGAAAACAGCATTGGCCGTTTTGTTCGCGAAAAATTCTCGACATTGGAAGCTATTGACAACGCCCGGGAAAATACTTGCGGTTTTAGCGATGCCGATTGGCAACAACTGGTTGAAATGGGTCTCACAATGATGCCTTTTTCAGAAGCAGATGGTGGCCTTGGCTATGGTGTTGAAGAAACCGGCATTGTCATGTCTGCTTTGGGAAGAGGTTTGGTCGCCGCTCCCTATCTTAACAATATTGTCATTCCCGGCGTCATATTGTCGAAAGCTGCAAATGACAGCCAGAAGAGTAAATTGCTTTCAATTATGATCGAAGGTCAGAAACGTTTTGCATTTGCCCATAATGAGGCAAAAACTTTCAATGATCCTTTCAATATCGAATTGTCCGCCAAAAAAAGTGGAAATCAATACGCGCTGAATGGTACCAAAGTGATCGTTCCTTATGCAGAAGGTGCCGATTATTATATTGTCAGTGCCACAACCGACGAAAACAAAGCACCTGAAGAAGGCCTTGGTTTGTTTATCGTGCCAGCAGACACAAAAGGCGTTGAAGCTGTTCATTACAGGAGTGCCGACGGCGGGCGAGCGTCCAACATTACATTCAAAAATGTCATGATTGACGAAGAAAACCTCATCGGCAAGGAAAACGAAGCTTTTCCCGTTATCGAACGTGCTTTGCAAGAAGGTATGGTTGCAATGATGGCCGAAGCTGCCGGCATTATGGATGAACTACTGCATCTCACGGTCGAATATTTGAAACAGCGTGTGCAATTTGGCGTCGCTATTTCTACTTTTCAAGCACTTCAACACAAAGCCGTTGATATGATGATTGCATCAGAGCAAGCCCGCTCCATGAGCTATTATGCGATGATGATGCTGAATACACAGGATGCACAGGAACGCCTTGCTACTCTCTCTGCGGCCAAAGCACAAATCAATAAATCTGCCCGTTTTGTAGGTCAAATGTCGGTACAACTTCACGGTGGTATCGGCATGACAATGGAATATATCGGCGCACATTATTTCCGTCGTTTAACAATGATTGAAATGCTTTTTGGTTCAAACGATGTGCATATCGAGAATGTCATTCATTATGGCAAACTTGTTGCTTGATTGACGGGGAATTTCAAACCCGAAAGGCAACAAAAATGGTTGGATTCAAGTGATGTTACTCCTATACATTGTCTTTCCAACCGAATAACATCGCATGCAGGATGGAAACGATCAGCGGTTCTAGCAAAGGGATAGGCCTATGAAAATATTGGTAGCTGTAAAACGTGTGATAGATTACAACGTCAAGCCGCGCGTAAAAAGTGACGGAACAGGCGTCGAACTTGCTAATGTCAAAATGTCCATGAACCCGTTTGACGAAATAGCGCTTGAACAGGCTGTTCGTGAAAAAGAAGCCGGTCACGCAAGTGAAGTTGTTGCTGTAAGTGTCGGGCCACAGGCTGCACAGGAAACATTACGGACCGCTCTTGCTGTTGGCGCTGATCGGGCTATTCTGGTTACAACAGATGATGAAATAGAACCACTTTCAGTTGCAAAAGTTCTAAAAGCGGTCGTTGACAGCGAAAAACCGGATATGGTTTTCCTCGGAAAACAGGCTATTGATGACGATTCCAACCAGACAGGACAAATGCTTGCGGCTTTGCTTGGTTGGGGACAGGCCACTTTTGCCTCCAAACTTGAGCTTAAAGATGGTGAAGCCGTTGTAACACGTGAAGTCGATGGCGGTTTACAAACAATTGCAGTAAAACTTCCGGCTGTTCTCACCGTTGATCTACGTCTCAACGAACCACGTTATGCCTCTCTTCCAAACATTATGCGTGCGCGCAAAAAGCCGATCGAACAGAAAACTCTGGCTGAACTTGGTGTAACCAACAAACCCAGACTAAAAATCCTGAAAGTGGAAGAACCACAGGCCCGCAAGGCAGGCGTAAAGGTTAAAAATGTTGCCGAACTTGTCGAAAAATTGAAACAAGACGCGGGCGTGCTCTGAGCATCAAGGGAAGGATTTCAATATGACCATTCTTTTATTGGCCGAACATAATAATGTTGCCTTGTCGGAACAAACAGCAAAAGCTTTAACCGCAGCCCACACAATCGGTGGCGATGTCGATATCCTCGTTTGCGGAAAAAATGCACAAACGGTTGCCGAACAGGCCGCAAAACTCGACAATGTCCATAAAGTACTTCTGGCAGAAGCCGATTATCTCGAACAGCAATTGGCCGAACCGGTAGCTGCAACAATTGTTGCACAAAGCAAAGATTATGATGTCATCATGGCCGCATCGACCAGCAATGGCAAAAACATCATGCCACGGGTTGCCGCATCACTTGATGTCATGCAAATTTCCGACATTATCGAGGTTGTCTCGCCCGACACATTCAAACGTCCGATTTATGCCGGCAATGCTATCGAAACCGTGCAGTCAACGGACGGGAAAAAGGTTATTACTGTGCGTACCGCTTCATTCAAGGCAAAGGCAGGAAATGGTACAGCGCCAATTGAGAAAATCACGCCGGCAGCAGATCCATCCCTGTCTCGCTATGTCAGTGAAGAGGTGAAGAAGAGTGACCGGCCTGAACTCACTTCGGCAAAAATCATTGTTTCGGGTGGCCGTGGCCTTGGCTCGGAAGAAAATTTCATGTCCATTCTGCTACCGCTCGCCGATAAGCTTGGCGCTGCGGTGGGCGCAAGCCGTGCAGCCGTTGACGCCGGTTATGCTCCCAATGATTGGCAAGTCGGACAGACCGGAAAAGTTGTTGCACCGGATCTTTATATTGCGGTTGCCATTTCAGGTGCTATCCAGCACCTTGCCGGCATGAAAGATTCGCGTGTCATCGTTGCAATTAACAAGGATGAAGATGCACCCATGATGCATATTGCCGATTACGCATTGGTCGGCGATCTTTTCGACATTATTCCGGAGCTTGAAAAGGCACTTTGAAATGAATGAATTACCTCCGCGCGAAAGCATGGAATTTGATGTGGTTATCGTTGGTGCCGGTCCGGCAGGCCTTTCGGCTGCTATAAGACTGAAACAGATCAATCCCGATCTTTCGGTTGTTATTGTAGAAAAAGGTGTCGAAGTCGGTGCCCATATTCTATCGGGTGCCGTTGTTGATCCAATCGGGATTGACACTCTTTTGCCTGACTGGCGCAACGAACAAAACCATCCTTTCACAACGGAGGTAAAAGAAGACCATATTTTCATGTTGGACGAGACCAGAGCCAAGCAGATTTCCAACCGGATTATGCCAAAAATTCTCTCCAACCATGGTAAATACATCGTCTCTTTGGGAAATGTTTGCCGGTGGCTTGCAACAAAAGCGGAAGCACTCGGCGTTGAAATTTATCCCGGTTTTGCTGCCACTGAAGTTCTTTATAATAAAGACGGTGCTGTTACAGGCATTGCAACCGGTGACATGGGCATCGAAAAAGATGGTAGCCATGGCCCCAATTATATGCGGGGCATGGAGCTTCTCGGCAAATATGTTCTGATTGGTGAAGGTGCGCGTGGTTCACTGGCGAAAACTCTCATCAACAAATTCGAGCTTGATAAAGGGCGCTCACCACAGAAATATGGCATAGGCATAAAAGAGCTGTGGGAGATTGACCCTTCGAAACATCACGCGGGCCTTGTCCAGCATACATTGGGCTGGCCGCTTGATGATGCGACAGGTGGCGGTTCTTTCCTCTATCACATGGAAAACAACCAGATTGCTGTCGGATTTGTTATCCACCTCAATTATAAAAACCCTTATCTTTCGCCATTCGAGGAATTCCAGCGCTTCAAAACACATCCGGCTATTCGCCCGATATTTGAAGGTGGCAAACGTATTGCCTATGGCGCCCGTTCTCTGACCGAAGGCGGCTGGCAATCTGTTCCGAAATTAAGTTTTCCGGGGGGTGCCTTGATCGGCTGTTCTGCCGGTTTCATGAATGTTCCCCGCATCAAGGGCTCGCATAATGCTGTGTTATCCGGTGTTTACGCTGCCAATGCCGTTGCGGGAGCCATAAAATCCGGCCGCAGTCATGATGAAATTGCTGAAATTGAAAATGGCTGGCGTGACAGTGCAATCGGAAAAGATCTTTATCCGGTACGCAATGTCAAGCCGTTGCTGTCAAAATATGGCACGAAAAAAGGTGTCCAACTCGGCGGCTTTGACATGTGGTGTCAAGCACTCTTCCACTTTTCAATATTTGGTACAATGTCGCATGGTATGCCGGATTATCTTTATCTTGAGCCGGCAGAAAAACACAAACCTATCGACTATCCGAAGCCTGATGGCATTGTCAGTTTTGACAGGCTTTCGAGCGTTTTTCTTTCCAATACCAATCATGAAGAAAACGAGCCTTGCCATTTGAAAGTAACGTCACTCGATGTTCAGGAAAAATCGGAGTTGACCGTTTATGCCGGTCCCTCGACACGCTATTGCCCTGCCGGCGTTTACGAGTGGATCGAAAAGGATGGCAGAGAAACCTATGTCATTAATGCGCAAAACTGCATCCATTGTAAAACATGTGATATCAAAGACCCGAACCAGAATATCACATGGACATGTCCGCAGGGTGGTGAAGGTCCCGTTTATCCGAATATGTGATTTATTTCCCGATATAGGTAACAGCGTGAATATTTTTGCGAAACATTTGGCCTCTGGGCTAACCAAAACGGAGACAGCACCTCATTCGGTTATTCTGCCTTGATGACAGCAGGCAGAATAACTTGACTGCTGTGTTACGATTAACAGAAAAGCCTGAACAATTATTTCCTTATTTTTTCATTTTAATCCAAAGTTACAACAAAAAGAATTTCCGCAAGGGCGGGGGTAAAATTTCACAACCGATTTTAAAATGAGTACGTCTTGCTTTGTGTAAAAACCGGAATGAAATTCGTGTAAAATTTTACAAATCACAATCTTCAACAATAGCAATATCAATGCATGAAACGGGATAATAGTTTTTAAGCCCAGATTCTCGAAGCGAATTTCCGTGTTGAAAAGATTGCCCTGTTGACGGAAGCAATTTTGCAACAATCAGATATTTTTCAAAAAGTCATCACACCAGAGATTGAAAATTTTTTCAGCTTTTGTTCTCAAATCTCCTTGGTATTTTTTTGCCTCATTGCGAAGATTAACCGGATCAATTCCGGCTTGCGAAAGCTCGACGGCATGGCCGACCAACCAATGTTCAAAATAATCAAGATCGGCTTCAAGATGAAATTGTAACGCCAAAATGTTTTCATATGAAAACGCCTGATTGGGACAAATACCGGTTTCTGCCAAACGCTTCGCCCCTTCCGGAATCTCGAACTCATCACCATGCCAATGAAGAACCGGCGTTGTGCCGATCAATGCAAGTGGGCTTTTCTCCCCTTCATCAGTTAATTGCAGGCTTGAAAAGCCGATTTCTTTTTTACCCATCGGTTGTACTTTTGCGCCAAGAACGCTTGCAATCAATTGTGCTCCGAGACACACACCGACCATCGGTTTTTTGATTTTCAAGGACTTTTCTATCAGTTTCAATTCCTGATTGATAAAAGGATAGCGTTCACCATCATAAACACCGATAGGACCGCCTAGAATAATGACGATATCTGCTTTATTAACCGGGAACGCAGAAATGTCATCGCGCGTTGCATCAAGATTTTTTAGTTCATATCCGCGTTTGGCAAGAACATTCCCGATCAAACCGGCATTTTCAAATTCTAGATGTTGTAAAACAAGCGCTGTTTTCATTTTCTTCTCCGTTAAAATCTGTTGCAGCAAGTGAACGAATGCAAAAGACTTAAGTCCAAAAAGCAGTATTGAAAGCATGAAAAGCAGTGAATGCCAAGTCGTTTTATCAAAAGACTACGTTAGATAATATCAACAACGATCCTGAAAATTATCCAGAGACGGAATTTTACAATCAATTTTTTAAGCGAAGTTTTTATCTACCGAATAATTGATTTTGAACGATCCATATTTCCATAAGTACGACCTTTTCAGTTCAAATTATTCCAAAGTATTTCTGAAAATAAAATTTAATGACTTATTCAATTTATTTTTATGAAAACATTTATTTTCGCCTTGCGATACAAATAAAAATATTCATTATATCAACAGGTTTCCTTTCGTGGGACCTATTGGGAGGATTAACGACAATCTAATTTTGACCAATCGTTGGAAGCTGTTTTACAGCTTGCAGCAATAGATGTTCTGTCGTTTTGCATAATGGCCGTCAGGAGGATTTTGAAAGGCGGTCTGATTTCAGAAGGGAGGAACTTCAAATACGTCCCAAGTTTGAATGTCCCTGGTTAACAGTCATTATAATTTTTATTGGACACAACAACTATGGAACAAAATATAAGTGAAAGGACACGTCGCGCACGTAAAGCAGGCATTGCCTCTTTTATCGGAACGACAATCGAATGGTATGATTTTTATGCATATAGTACAGCTGCCGCATTGGTATTGGGGAAATTGTTTTTTCCGGCGACTGATCCGGGAACAGCAACCCTAGCGGCTTTTGCAACTTTTTGGGTGGGTTTTTTTGCCAGACCTGTCGGAGGGATTTTCTTTGGCCATCTGGGCGACCGTATCGGCCGCAAAAAGACACTGGTAGCGACACTTCTGTTAATGGGATGTTGTACAACTTTGATAGGATTTTTACCGGTATATGAAAATGTCGGTATTGTTGCGCCTATACTCCTTGTTGTCTTGCGATTGATCCAAGGTTTGGCAATGGGAGGTGAATGGGGTGGCGCCGTGGTTCTTTCAGCCGAACATGCACCGAAGGGAAAATCCATTTTTTACGCTGCTTTTGCTCAACAGGGCTCTCCTGCCGGAAATATGCTTGCAACATTGGTTTTTCTATTTTTCTCGATGTTGCCTGATGAAAAATTCCTGAGTTGGGGATGGCGTTTGCCTTTCATGTTCTCCGCCATTCTGGTTATAATAGGTCTTATCATCCGCATCAGTGTGGATGAGTCACCCGAGATGGAAAAAATACAGAAGGAAAAAGCTGTTGCTCGCCTCCCTATTGCAGAGGTATTAAAAAAATATAAGGCAATAGTTTTGCTGGGAATTGGTGCGACCATCATAACGGTCACTGCAACCTATTTCAAAACAACTTTTGCTCTTGCATGGGCGGTTCATGAAAAGCTCTTTACCCGCACCGAATTTCTATCCATCGTCAGTGTCGCTATCTTTGTTCAACTTCTGGTTCAGCCTTTTGGTGCGATTCTGGCTTCGAAGTTCGATCTGCGAAAAACCGTGACATGGATGCTTATTCCCGAAATTTTCATGTTGCCACTTATGTTCTCACTCATCGAGACGAAGTCCATGCCGTTAGCGATAATTGGCATGGCCTTGGCGACTGTCCCACACTCGCTCTATTATGCAGCTCTTGCGGGTATCCTCGTGAAAGCATTTCCTACTCAAGTCCGTTATACTGCAATTTCGGTGACCTATCAGGTTTGCTCGATGATATTTGCCGGCTCCACACCGATGATTGCGCAATACTTACTCAATGAAACGGGTACAATTTTGTCGGCTATGGCTTTTGCCATTGCACAGGTGGTCATTACATTAATCTGCGCTGTTGCCCTAATTGTCTACGCAAAAATTCCTAATGAAAGAGATGAAGTGTAAAAGCGATTTTTTAGAATTGTCGAAAAATCCGATTGGCAAATTTAATGAATTTGCCAATCGTTTTCATTGTCATGATTAGTGACAACGGAATATTGTGATCAGACGATTACAAAATGAAAATCTATCCGTTTATGACATCAGCCACCAATTTTTCAGACTTTGTAACCGCATTCTTCAGAGGTTTTCAGCCAAAGATAAGTTTTGTTACTAAAGCAAAACACAAACACAACAGCCCTAACTTTTTCGGGCTCTAAAATTCCGACTATCTTTTAGTTTGGAGTGCAAATATGGCAAAACCAGAAAAAATGACAAAATCTGATGCCAAGGCTTTCGAGTCTCGGCTGCTTGCCGATGAAGCAAAATATTGCTCCTTCGGTGATACTGTCCACTACGTAAATCCGCCAAAAGTATTTGCCGGTTGTGAAGGCTCCTATATGTATGATCTCGAAGGTGTCCCTTACCTTGATCTGCAAATGTGGTATTCCGCCTGTAACTTTGGCTACGCAAATCCCCGCCTTGATAATGTTCTGAAAAAGCAGATCGACACTTTACCACAGGTTGCCAGCCAATATTTGCATCCGACAAAAATCGAATTGGCCAAAATCATTGCCGAAGATATGAAGAAGAAATTCGGCCTTGATGGGCGTATCCATTTCAATGTCGGCGGTTCGCAATGTATTGAAGATTCTCTGAAAGTCGTTCGTAATGCCAAGGCCGGAAAGAGCCTGATGTTTGCCTTTCAAGGTGGCTATCACGGCCGCACATTGGGTGCTTCTTCCATTACATCGAGCTATCGCTATCGCCGCCGTTACGGGCATTTTGGCGAACGCGCCATGTTCCTGCCCTTCCCTTATCCGTTCCGTCGTCCTAAAGGAATGACTGTTGAAGAATATGGCGAACATTGTGTCAACGAATTCGCCCGCCTGTTTGAAACAGAATATAATGGCGTATGGGATCCGAAAGCTAATGAAACCGAATACGCTGCCTTCTATATCGAACCTCTTCAGGGCACTGGCGGTTACGTTATTCCACCGAGAAACTTCTTTAAAGGCATCAAGAAAGTTCTCGACGAGCATGGCATTCTTCTTGTGGTCGACGAAATCCAGATGGGATTTTATCGCACAGGCAAATTATGGTCGATTGAACATTTCGGCGTTACCCCTGATGTTCTTGTTTTCGCCAAATCGCTCACCAATGGGCTTAATCCTTTGGGTGGTCTTTGGGCACGCGAAGAATTGATCAATCCGAAAATGTTTCCTCCGGGGTCAACCCATTCAACATTCGCTTCGAATCCGCTCGGAACAGCGCTCGGTGTCGAAGTTTTCCATATGCTTGGTGAAACCGATTACGAAACCATGGTTATGGAAAAGGGCAAACATTTTCTGGAAGGATTGCAAGATCTTCAGAAACGTCATCCGGAAATTGGTGATGTTGACGGCTTGGGCTTGGCCTTGCGGGCCGAAATTTGCACCGAAGATGGCTTCACACCAAACAAAGCGCTTCTTGATCGCATGGTCGACATCGGCCTTTCGGGTGATCTTGATTGGCAGGGCAAAAAAACCGGCCTCGTTCTTGATGTCGGTGGTTATTATAAAAACGTCATCACGCTTGCACCGTCACTTCTCATCACAACAGAAGAAATTGACAAAGCAATTTCACTGCTTGATCAATTGATTACGCGTGCAAAGAAGGAACAATAAAATTGATGCTGGACCGGTTACAATTCCGGTCTGAAAAACCTTTTGTGTGAAGGGGAAACGCTTTCCCCTTCACGTCATTTAGTGAAATACTTGCTTCGCATTTTTTTGAAATTCCAAGCTTTTTATACAGCGTGCTGACAGTCATTTCCGTACGAGGTGAAGACGCCTAAACGAATTTCAATCCGCTTCTTTCAAAACATTCGATGGGTAAACCGGCGAAATATGGAAAATCGAAAAGAGACAGACAACGCCATTAAAGCTTGGTCAAACAAGCTCGAACCCGATTATCTTTTAAGCGATTTTCTGCGCCACCCGCCTGTTGATTTCAAGGCAACCATTTCCGAAGTCGGACTTCCGGTTTTTTCAGCTCTCTTTGATCTCACAACGACAATGGATAATGAAGATCAAAAGCGTTTAAAAAAAATACCGTTCTATAAATTCTGGTCACGGCTGTTGAAATATAAAACATTGTTTGTCGGCACAACTGTATCGGAATTTTCGCCGCTGCCCACACCTTTTAATGCAACTCAAGTGGCGCTTTCCTTGAAAGAAAAAGAAGGCAAAAATTATCCGCTTGTTATTGTCAAAGATTTGCCCTCCCCTTCGCCATTAATATCCGATGAAGATGCGAGAAAAACCGCCGGTTTTCTTGAACAATTGGAACAGGCGGGCTTTATTTCTGTTTCAGGCCAAGCGCTTGCCTATGTGCCTGTCGATTATTCTTCACAGGATGATTTTCTTTCCCGTTTTTCGAAAAATCGCCGCAAGGATTTTCGTCGGAAATTGCGTGCGATGGAAAATTTGGAGATTGAGGTTTTAACCGCCAACTCGCCTTATCTTCAAAGTGACGAGGTGATAAAACACTTCTACCGGCTTTATTTGCAGGTCTTTCAACAGAGCGAAATCCATTTCGATCGTTTAAGCGAAGAGTTTTTCTACGATTTGTTACATACGGACGACGAAAGCCTGCGGGTTGTTGTCTATAAAAAAAGTGGCAAGCTCATCGGTTACAATATCTGTTTTGCCTATAAAGACATGCTTGTCGACAAATATATCGGCTTTGATTACCCGCTTGCAACCGACAATAATCTTTATTTCATCAGCTGGTTTTTCAATCTTGAATATGCCCGACTCAACGGTTTCAAATATTATGTTGCCGGTTGGACCGACCCTGAAATCAAAGCCTATCTTGGCGCAAAATTCGTTTATACACGCCATGCCGTCTATATCCGCAATCCTTTGTTGCGAGGGATATTGAAGCACTTCCGGCATCATTTCGAAAGTGATGCCCATCTTGAACTTCAAGGAGACCAAAACTGATGAAAAATCCGGTTATCCTCGATTTTGACAATAGTGTGGGAACATTTGACAATTCCATCAATATCGATTTTAGCGGGTGGCAAGACCGTATCCGTTACGCTACGACTTTTGCCAATTTTCGTAAGCTGGAACTGGAGCTTGGAAAACAGATGCCGGAAACTTATGGACCGGTTTTCCTTGGAAGTGGTGATTATCACCATGTCAGCCAATTATTGATAAAACATTGTTACAAACATATTAAAAAAGACTCTTTAACGCTCATTGTGATTGATAACCATCCAGACAATATGCGTTATCCTTTCGGCATCCATTGTGGTTCATGGATCAGTCATGCTGCGTCATTGCCATTCGTCGACCATGTTCACGTCGTCGGCATTACCTCCGGCGATATCGGGGTTAAACATGCTGTCGAAAACCGCTTGAAACCGCTTATGTCCAACAAATTGACATATTGGTCGACAAAAGTGGATGTGAGCTGGGCAAATGTTCTGGGACTAAAGAATGCTTTTCAGACATTTGCCAATGTTGATGACATGATGTCGGCCTTTATCAGCAGCATTTATAAGGAAAATCTCCCCGTCTATCTGTCAATTGACAAGGATGCGCTCTCGCCGCAATTTATCCATACCAATTGGGATCAGGGCGAGATGGAGCCGCGGCATTTGACCGATCTTATCACCAATATCGGTTCCCGGCTCGAAGCCTGTGATATTACAGGCGAGGTTTCCAATTACACTTATCACAGTTTCTGGAAAAGTCTTTTAAGTAAACTTGACGGGCAAACAAGTGTTTCCAACGAACTGATTACAAAGTGGCAAAAAGAACAGCATGAGTTGAATAGCAAGCTCATCGAAACGCTTTCCGCTTATCTTTGAAGAGCATATAATTAAAATCGTCCGTGTTAAAGACCGAAGCGCATAACGAAACGCGCGCCCCCCAAGCGGCTTGAAAGGACGAAAGCCGAACCATGGTGGAGTTCTGCAATGGCACGCACGAATGCAAGGCCAACCCCATAGCCCTCATGCGAACCGGATTTGTCATTATCAAGCCGGAAGAAAGGCGAGAATATTTCTTCTCTGGAGCTTTCGGCTATACCCGGCCCATCATCATCGAATTCGAAAATCAGCGCATCATCCTGTTTATAAACATGGATATAAACCTTTGAACGGGCATATTTGAAAGCATTGAGGAGAATATTGCGAAATGCCATAGCTGCCAATTTCGGATCAATGGAGCTATCCACATTGGCGATATCGTAACTGACTTCGAATCCCTTTGGCTTTAACAATGACAGATCGTCAATGATGTTTTCTGCCCAACGCTTGATATGAACATTTTCAAGCTTTGTTGGCATGTTTTTGTTGTTCATGCGGAAATAATCGAGAGATATTTTTATCAGTTGTTCAAGCTCGTCGATATCCTTGTCAATTCCAGCATAAAGCTTCGTTTTTTCTGCCGGATCGGAATCTTCCAGCATACTCAAGCCGAAGCGCAACCGGGCAAGAGGCGTGCGGAATTCATGCGCCATAGCATGCATCATGGTACGGCTGTGACCGACAAGAAGTTCAAGACGGGTTGCCATATCATTGATGACATGGCCGATCATTTTTAGCGGTTCACTACGAATTTTCGGAACACGTGCTGTCAAATCCCCCTCGCCCAATGCGTTGGCTGTCAATCTGATGGCTCGCGCTTCGCGCCACAATGTGGAAAAAGCAAAATATAAAATGGCAAAAAACAGCAGAGCATTGACGATTGTAAGCAGTGCCAGAAGGATGAAAATTGCACTGGCATTGGCATCATTGATGTCGGTCGTAACGAGCGGGCCGAGTTTCAGATAGCCGCCTGATTGTAGTTTGGCATAGATATGATCGTCTTCGTCATCATAACCAAGGTCATAGGATTTCAATTGCTCTTTCACGTCATCGGAAAAGTGGTCGGACTTTTCGATATAAGCGAGGCGGAAATGGAAATGTGGCTGCAATTCCTGAAGCACTTCCGACGGCTTTTTCAACGGCTCGTTCGCGATTGCCTGATCAATCATGTAGACAGTGCCTTGATGGGCATCGCGTTCTATATCCGCGTCGTCAATAATGCCGGTCCAATTGGCAGGTAGAGCAAGAAACAGCTGCAAGGTGCCATAGGCGACACCACCTTGTAAAAAAAACAGAATGATAAGCACACTGATCGAGCGTAAAATGACCATACGGCGACGGCTTTTTTGTAGCCCATCGTGTTCTTCGTTCGTCATAGCATTTCACCAATCATTGCCGCCATTCGCATTTTCACGTAATTCGGCTTATCTTTCCCGAAGATTATAGCCCGATTATCCGCTTTTTATATCATTGGCAGATTTTATGCCATTTTGTTTGCTTCTTTCCGCTATCTTTCTTGTAAGGCTTGGCTCCCTGTTTTGATTACGGCTTCAGCCTGTTTTCTCATTTTCCTTCCCATTGCAGAAAAAGATATCCCTTGGCACGAACTGTCTTGATAAATCTCGGATTTTCAAGGTCATCCCCAAGCCGACGGCGAAGCCTGGAAATGCGTGCATCAATTGACCTATCAAGACCATCAAACTCGATACCACGCAACGCGTTCAATATATCGTCGCGTGATAATATTTGGCCAGCATGACTTGCGAGCAGCCACAGAAGATCGAATTCGGCTGTGGTTAAATCAACCGGTCTATTATCAATCAGCACTGCGCGGTTATCCTTGTCTATGACGAGATTGCCGAAAACAAGTTTGGTGCGCGACGAAAGTGGTGCGTCGCTTTCCGGATGGCTTTCATCGATAATTTCACTTTCTTTGCGCCTTAGAAGCGCGCGTATATGGGCAAGCAAACGGCGTGGCTCGACCGGCTTTGACATATAGTCGTCGGCACCAAGTTCCAATCCGATAATTTCATCAATATCATCCTCGCTTGCCGTCATGATCAATATCGGGCCTTTATAGAAGGGACGCACATCACGGCAAACATCAAAACCGGATTTTCCGGGAAGCATGACATCAAGTATAACGAGATCAGGCAGCAGCTGCTTAATTGCCTCTTCGGCTGTATCACCGCGAGGATGCACCTCTACATCATAGTTCTGTCGCTTCAGATAGTTGGCTACGAGTTCGGCAAGTCGGGTATCATCTTCTATTATAAGAATTTTTTTGTTCATGCAGGTCTTTCTTTTCCGGTTACAGAAATGCAACAAAGAACGCATAGTCGTCTTTATTGTTTATAGGTAAAAGGTCGCTACGTATCAAGCTGACCAATTTTGTGTTGATGGCTATCATTGGAGATTAAGACGAATATGACAAGAACGTTCCCGAATGCTTTTCAAGCTTTGAGCGCTCCCGTATTCTCACAAGGCCCCATATTTTCGCGTGTCTTTGTCGATTTCGACGGCACGATTGCCGATAATGATGTGACAGACGTTCTTTTGGAAAGATTTGCATCTCCAAACTGGGAATCAATTGAACAGGATTGGCTTTCTGGCAAAATCGGTGCACGCGAATGCATGATGCGACAGATCGCGCTTATAAAAGCCTCGCCCGTCGAGCTCAAAAAATGTCTTGATGAAATGAAAATCGATCCGGCTTTTCCGGATTTTGTCCGCTTGCTTGATCAGCAAGGGGTCGATATTGCCATTTTAAGCGACGGGCTTGATTATAGCATCCGCACGATTTTGAAACGTTATGGGCTCGAAAACGTCAAGGTTTTTGCGAACCGTCTTCTTTATGCGGGCAACAATAATTGGCAGTTACAATTTCCCTACAAAAATGTTGCTTGCCCCGCAGGCAATTGCAAATGCCGCCATTTTGCCAATTCGAGCAACGGATTTACCCTTTATATCGGCGATGGAACATCGGATTTTTGCGCGGCCGGAAAAGCCGACCTTGTACTCGCCAAAGGAAAACTTGCCGATTATTGTGCGGCAAGCGGCATTGACCACATCAAGGTAGATAATTTCGCTGAAATCATGCAAATCTGGCACAAATTGCAGCGGCCGGAAAAAGCCCGCAAAAGGGTGGCTTCATGATTACCGATGTCAGCTTTTTCTATAAAGGTGGTCGGGCTGGCGTTCTTCTCATTCATGGTTTGACAGGCACACCGGCCGAAATGCAAATTCTGGGCAAAGGTTTGCATAAGCACGGTTTTACTGTTTACGGGATGCAACTTGCAGGCCATTGCGGTGATGAAAACGACCTTTTGGCAACCAGCTGGCATGATTGGTATGATAGTGTCATACGTGCGGCAGAACGTCTTTCAGAACATGTTGACACAATGTTTGTCGGCGGACTTTCTATGGGTGCGGTTCTGGCACTCAAATACACCGCCGATCACCCCGAAAATATAAAAGGTGTCGGCGTATATGGTCCGACATTCATTTATGACGGCTGGTCTATCCCGCGTTATATCCAGCGGTCTGTATTTTTGTTGAAATGGTTCAAAGCACTCGGCATTTTCCAGAAAAGTGTGTTTATCGAACGGCCGCCTTATGGTTTGAAAGACGAGCGCATACGCAAAACCATTTCCGAAAGTATGCTTTCAGGCGACAGTGCCAAAGGTGGACTTGCCGGAAATCCGCTCGGTTCGCTTGCCGAGATGCAAGAACTTGCAAAACAAACCGAGACACAATTGCATGATATAAAAGCTCCTTGCCTTATCATGCATTCAAACCATGATGACATTGCCAATATGGAAACAAATTCGGGACTTGTTGCCCGTTCGGTTTCAGGCCCCGTCAAGATGATACCATTGGAGAACAGCTACCATATGATAACAATTGACCGTGACCGTAAAAAAGTCATTCAGGAAAGTGCCGACTTCTTTGGTGCTTTGTGCACAAAAGATCAATTGGTGCCCCCTGCTGTAAACCCGTTTATTCGCGAGATTGCTTGACAATGAGTTGGCTGATTTTTCTGGTGTGGTTTGGAAATATTGTTTGTGACACTATCGGCCAGCTTGCCTTCAAAGGTGCAGCCACAGAACCGGACGAGGAGAACAAACCGCAGTCGCTTTTTCAATATTGGCTAGCGCTGTTCCGCCAGCCATTATTATGGCTCGGCATCATATCCTATGTCGCCGAATTTTTGCTATGGATGGCATTTTTAACATTGGTTCCGCTTTCGGAAGGCATATTGCTCGGCTCAATCAATATCATTGTCATCATGGTATTGGGGCGGCTGTTTTTTGATGAAAAACTCACCTCTATGCGGGTTCTCGGCATCAGCTTTGTTGCCATCGGTGTTGCTATTGTGGGAGCTTTTTAATGCGTCGCTTCTATATATTGGGCTTTTTCTTTTTGATGATGTTCGACACGCTCGGACAGATCAGCTTCAAGCTTTCTGCAACCGCCGCCCTGCCCTTGGAAGCAAGCCTCGGATGGTTATACCGGATTTTTTCCCATCCTTTTGTCTATTTTGCCATTCTCGGCTATGTCGGGGCATTCTTCACATGGATGACGCTTTTAAGACGCGCACCTGTTGGTCCGGCATTTGCGGCGTCGCATCTTGAAGTCGTCACTGTCATGATTGCTTCCGTTCTGATATTCGGTGAAACAATTTCATTGGCGCATTTTGCCGGTGCGCTGTTTATTGTTGCGGGCATTGTCTGCCTTGCATTTGCCGAACGTGATGTCATCAAAAAAGAAAACGAGAAATCATAAGAATGAAGAGACAAGG
Organism: Bartonella sp. W8151; assembly: GCF_016100385.1. Lineage (NCBI taxonomy): Bacteria > Pseudomonadati > Pseudomonadota > Alphaproteobacteria > Hyphomicrobiales > Bartonellaceae > Bartonella > Bartonella sp. W8151. The sequence continues at coordinate 25,643 of NZ_JACFSO010000003.1, read as the reverse complement.
CGAAATTCCACCAACCGCCGGTCTCCCTATGGTTTGGCATGATTGGTTGCCATCAAAAAAAGAACTCTGCTCTAATTTAAGCGAATTGTTCAATTTGCCGCCGCTCATTCTGGAATGTTCAGGCACGGCTTCACTCATTGTCGCCCTTCAAACTCTGGCAAATATGCCCAGGAACGAAGGGCGAAGAGACGTTATCATACCGGCTTATAATTGCCCTCTCGTAGTGCTTGCCATTGCCCATTGCAATTTGACAGTAAAACTCTGTGATACAGCAAAAAACAGTTTCGATTTCGATTTTGATTGCCTCGACAAGTTGATCGACGAAAAAACATTAGCTGTTATTCCGGCCCATATTGGCGGCCAATTGGCAGATGTAAAACAATGCGTTCAAATGGCTCATAAAAAAGGTGCTTATGTCATTGAAGACGGGGCACAGGCGCTTGGTTCAGCGGCCGGCAAAACGGGGGATATTGTTTTTTTCAGTCTTGCCGTCGGAAAGGGGCTTACCCTTTATGAGGGCGGCCTTTTAACTTCATCGAATGATGAAATCCGTCTGGCATTAAGGGAAACCCACAAAAAAATAGTAAAACCCCGTTTTTTCTTTGAACTTAAACGCATAAGCGAATTGTTGGGATATTCTATCGCCTATCGTCCGCGGCTTTTGTCACTCGCCTATGGCGTGCCGAGGCGCAAGGAACTTGCCGTCGGCAATATAGAGGAAGCGGTCGGTGATGTTTTTGATGACGATATTCCTATCCATCTTGTAAGCTGTTTCAGAATGAAAAGAGGCGCAAACGCAACTTCAAGGCTCAAACCTTTTTTAGAGGACATAAAAAAACAGGCGCAACGTCGCATCGACAAACTTGAAAAAATTCCCTCAATCACGGTTGTTAAAGGTATTGATGATGAAAAGGCTATTTGGCCATTTATTATGGTGCTTTTTAAAACCGGAGAAGCAAGAGACAAAGCACTTCAAACCTTGTGGCCTTCGCCATATGGCGTGACACGCCTGTTTGTTCATGCTTTGCCGGATTATTCCTATCTTGAACCGCATTTCAACACGCATTTTTCAACCCCTAATGCCAGAGATTTTGCAGCGAGAATGTTGACTATATCGAATAGTCCGTGGCTTGATGACGAGACGTTCGACAAGATTGTAACAACCATTGCAAGGTCTGTTTGAAAGAAATGAACCGGCTATCACACGGCTTGCACAACACGGATGTTGATGAAAATTCAACTTTGAACCGGACACCGAAAACTGTAGCCATTTATGTCATGGAAAATTTCAGCCCGTTTCACATTTCTGTTCCGGTCATGGCCTTCGGTGCGGCTATGCCGGATCAAACTTATTACAAGCCAATCCTGTTTTCAGAAAAAACCGGAATTATCGAAGGTCAGGATGCTTTCTCGATAAAAGTCGACCACGATCTTAAAAGCCTTGATGACGCCGATATAATCGTCATTCCCTATTGGCCGGATCCTGAACAACCGATCTCTTCTGCACTGAAGACAAGTCTTAACAATGAAGCGCGAAAAAATAAAACCATTATGGGGCTTTGTCTTGGCACTTATGTTCTGGCCTATAGCGAGCTTTTGAAAGGGAAAAAAGCTGCAACGCACTGGGCCTATGAAAAACAGTTTGCCGAACAGTTTTCTGATACGGAAGTCGATTTTAATGCCCTTTATGTTGAAGATGGTAACATCATCACATCCGCCGGTACTGCTGCGGGGATTGATTGTTGTCTTCACCTTATTCGCAAAAATTATGGCGGCGCTGTTGCCAATCATGCTGCGCGTATGATTGTGACGCCACCCCACCGCGAAGGTGGTCAGGCCCAATATCTTGCTACCCCTGTTCCGATATCGACAAGCGACCAACGCATAAATTCACTGCTTGAAACAATCAGAAAAAACCTTGCTTCATCCTATTCTCTTGATGTTATGGCCAAGAATGTCGGTATGAGCCGGCGCACTTTCACCCGCCGCTTTCATCAAGCAACCGGCCGTTCACCAATGGAATGGCTTATCCATGAAAGGTTGCATTTTTCGAGACGCGCATTGGAAACAACAAAACTTTCCATTGAGGAAATTGCGCAACTTGCCGGATTTGCCTCTACCCAATCATTCCGCCGCAGCTTTATTGATGCATTTCAGGTCACACCTACCAAATGGCGCCAGACGTTCTCAATTTAACCGATAGTTTTATTCCGGCCAAAAACTTCTTCAAAATTTGGCCCGATATGAATGACTTTTGACCATCAGGCCAGTTTTTATTCAGAAAAAGCATGATTACATAAACTTCAAGAAATTGAAGAGGTTTGAACCATGAAATTCACATTCATTCGTAACGCAACGGTTATTCTTGATTACGCCGGAAAACACATTCTTATTGATCCGATGCTGGCAGAAAAAGACCGTTACCCCGGACTTCCCGGTACAGTTCATAGCGAGCGGCGGTTCCCGCGCGTTGAACTGCCTTTTGATGCCAGAGACATTATCAAAAATGTGGATGCCATTTTTTTAAGTCATACACATCCCGACCATTGGGACGAGGTTGCCACAGGACTTATAGACAAAGATCAAAAAATATTCGTCCAGAATGAAAAGGATAAAGAATTTCTTGAGAGACAAGGTTTCAAAAATCTCGCCGTTCTGCCGCAAAAACTTGATTATGAAAACGGCATTCATGTGACTAAAACTTTATGCCAGCACGGAAGCAATGAAGCTTTCAAAAACCATGAGGTTGGCGAAGTTTTAGGCCATGCCACCGGCTTTATATTTGAGGCACCGAATGAACCAACGCTTTATTTTGCGGGCGATACAATATGGATTGACGCTGTCGAGAATAATTTAAAACAATATAAGCCGGAAGTTGTTGTTCTTCATGCAGGTGACGCACAACTTCAAGGCTTCGGTTCAATTATTATGGGCAAAGAGGATGTCGTTCACGCCCATAAAATCGCGCCGCAATCCAAGCTTGTTGCTATCCATATGGAAGCCTGCAACCATGCTGTTTTAAGCCGGAAAGAACTTCGTTCTTATGTTGATAAGGAAGGTATTGGCCAATCGGTCATTATTCCGCTTGAAGGTGACAAACTCGAATTCTAGGTCACTTGCCAGTGAAAAAGTAAAAAAGTGAAAAAGCGCAACCGGCTTTCATATTTTCAAATCAAGTCTGTACCTGCTTTTTAAAACAGTATCTTTATTAGAAGGCCGGCACTTAGGAAACTGTCGGCCTTTTATTTGAACTTTCATTTTTCCGGTTTTTGAAAAACGATAACCAACAATGGCCCATCAGGCTTTTATAATTTTGATTGTTGCGGCTTTCGCTCTCTCGCCCACCATTGGTCCGACATAGGGGCTCGGATCATATTTTGTATGATAAGCCTCATCAATTTGATTGAGAACCGCAGGGTCTTTGACGGCTTCGTAATGGACAGATTCGGTTTTTCCGTCCACGATAATTTTCCCACTTTTTTGTTTGATTGCAGCCTGATACCAGCGTGAAGACGTGCCGCTATAGGCACGCACATAAAGACCACCATCGACGACAACTTCCCATATCCACACAGGTGTGCCCGTTGTCTTTAAATCCTCATGGTAGGGAGCCATTTTGAGATCATCGGCTGCATCAATCGCCGCAAGCTCGTTCTTTGTCCATTCACTCATTATTCAGCCTCTTGAAAAACACGATCAATAAAAAAGTTCAACCATTCAGGAAACTATCAAGCACTTCGCTTGCACGTTTTCCAACTTCCGCACCGACCTTCGATTCAAGAATGGTAACAATTTCCTGCAAATCCTGTTTTTCAAGGCCGGTATTTGTACCCATCTGATAATGTGATTTCAATTGCGACTGGGCGCCTTGAAGTGCCGCAAGCATGGAAATTGTAGCAACTTCTCTTGTTTCATAATCAAGATTGTCACGCACAAAAATATCGCCAAAAAGGTGACTTTTCAAAAACTGGTCAATTGCGGGAGCAAATTCAAAAAGCGGGCCTGTCACCGGCTGGCCAACCAGTTTTGTCTGGATTCCGGTTCCTACCTCCAACATGGTTTTATCTGTATGGACAGGCGAGGCATCTTTACCCTGTTCATCCTTTATACCCGCTTTATGTCTTTTATTGACCACATCCATCAGCGCGGAAAGCGCATTCAGACTTCTCGGGAACCCAGCATAGGCATAAGTTTGAACCAGAACTTCCTTGATAGCATTGATCGCAACCTTGTCGTCCAGTGCTTGCGTCAAAGCATTTCTCAACCCATCAATATTTCCTTCGGTTGCAAAAGCGGCAACAGGAACAAGTCTTTTTTGTTTAAGTGTCAACATTGTTTTTTCCTGTAATTTTGCAAAACTGTTTTGTGAAAAACAACTTGTCGTGCCCGCGCAAATTAAACTCGCCTCAAAAAAATCGTCATCGATGAAGTTTGAATGCCGGTTTCACGCGGATTTACCCGACGCAAAGTCGATAACAAAACGGTAGCGCACATCCTTGGCCATGACCCGTTCATAAGCGCGATCAATTTCATCGGGTTTAATAAGTTCTATATCGGCCTCGATATGGCGTGCCGCACAGTAATCAATCACTTCCTGTGTTTCGGCAATGCCACCAATCATCGAACCGGCAAGACTTTTCCGGCCAAAGCCATTGGCCATACCACTCAAACCGCCTGTCAACTCGCCAAGCGCACCAACATTAACGAGGGTCGCGTCAAGCTTAAGCATATTCATGAAAGGCTGCATCGGATATGAAACCGGTACTGTCGAGATCATCAAATCAAAATGATTGGTAAGGCGCTCGAAAGCTTTTTTGTCAGTCCACAAAAATGCATCACTTGCACCTAAACGTTTGGCATCCGCGATCTTTCCTTCCGTTGTCGTGAAAACCGTGACATCGGCACGCATGGAATGGGCAAGTTTCAATGCCATATGTCCAAGGCCACCAAGGCCAACAATTGCTATTTTCTGATCTTTTTGCAATTTCCAATGACGCATAGGGGAAAAAGTGGTCACACCGGCACAAAGAAGCGGCGCGTAAGCGGCAAGATGTACTTGGGCTGGAATGTGGATGACAAAATGCTCGTTGACAACCATGCGGTCGCTATAGCCGCCAAAAGTGTAGCCACCGCTTATCTTGTCCGGTGAATCATAGGTAAAGGTAGTACCGTTCAGACAGTTCTGTTCGCGGTCATCAAGGCAATTCTCGCATGTGCCGCACGAATCCACCATGCAGCCCACCCCGCCAATATCGCCGACTTTGAATTTCGTAACCTTTGAACCAACCGCAAGAACGCGGCCGACGATTTCATGACCGGGTACGATTGGATAATGGGCGGCGCTCCAGTCGGAATGAACAGCGTGAATATCGGAATGGCAAATGCCGACATAAAGAATGTCGAGAAGGACGTCGTCCGGCCTCAAAGCACGTCGTGTGATGGTGAGTGGCGAAAAACCGGATGTCGCACTTTTTGCAGCATAGGCACGGGTTTCAAAAGGCTCTTTGCCAAGAACCATCTTGCCTCTCGAAGGGGCTGCCTTTGCAGCTGCACTTGTCCCCATCATTGCACCGGCGGCAAGAACAGACGCGCCACCTTCTTTCAAAAATTCACGCCTCGGCAAAGTTTCGTGTTTTTTATGATTAGAATTTCCACACGCTTCACACATTTTCAAATCTCCCGAACCGGCATTATGCATCTCACACCCCGTCAATCCGGTTCTTGCCGGTTCACCGCAACGTGGCCTTAAAATCCGCTGGCATTTTATCAAAAACCGAATGACGGGCCTGAATGTAATCATCCAAAGCGTACCGGTTCAATGAACTGCCGCGTGATTTTTTCTCAATAATTAAAGGCCATGATGTTCATAAAAATAACAGAATATTTGTGCATGTTTCTATGAATTCAATTCATAAATAAACGTGATATAATGGAGATCTTTTTCAATAACTGATTTTATCTCATAAAAAAATGCTTAGAGAAAACATCCATGATCTGATGTCTTTTTTCGTGGTCGCACGAGAAAAAAGCTTTACCCGAGCGGCAAGCAAACTAGGTGTCTCGCAATCGGCTTTAAGTCATGCCATGCGCGGCCTTGAAGAACGATTGGGAATTCGTCTGCTCACACGGACAACGCGCAATGTTTCAACGACAACGGCAGGCGAGCGGCTGATAGAAGAACTTTCCCCCCTTATCGAGACAATGGATGAAAAGCTTGATCTCATCACCAATGCCGCCGAAGAGCCGAAAGGGAAAATCCGTATCACCACGGTGGATTATCCCGCGTCCTATATTTTGCGGCCGAAATTGCGGTCTTTTTTACAAAAATATCCGAAGATCGAAGTAGAGATCAATATCAATTATGGTCTTACCGATATTATTGAAGAACGTTTTGATGCGGGTATTCGTATTGGCGAACATCTCGCCAAAGACATGATTGCCTTTCCGGTTGGACCAGCAATGCGAATGGCAATTGTTGGAGCGCCGGCTTATTTTGAAACACATAAAAAACCGAAAACCTTGCACGATCTGATGGAACATAATTGTATCAATTTGCGGGTTCCGACATCCGGCGGACTTTATCCTTGGGAGCTTGATGACGAAAACGGAGAGGTCAATGTGCGCCCGAAAGGACAGCTCATTTTCAACACCTATCCACATATTCTTGAAGCTGCCCTTGACGGTCTCGGCCTTGCTTATATTCCCGAACAGGAAGTCGACGAATTTATCAGACAGGGAAGGCTCATCCGTGTCCTTGAAAAATATTGTTTACCGTTTCCGGGTTACTATCTCTATTATCCCAACCGCCGCCATCATCCGATTGCTTTTCAATTGTTCATTGAAGCTTTGAAGCGCCATGACACCGAATAATTTTTTACTCTGCAGATTATCTCGTCTTTCTTGATTAGTCCGTTTTCGTTTGGTTGTTAAGCGGTCGTTGTTGAATAGCTCAAGCCATTCCGGCATAATTTCTGTCAGACGTTTGTTATTGATTTAAAAATAGCTTGATTAGCGCACCTTAACAGTTAAAGTCCATTTTGCCCGTGTAAAGACCTTCTCATCATAAGGTGGCAACCATCTTCATGCTTCAAGCTGCTTTGTCGGATAACCGGAAAGAATTGCTTGTTACCCGAGTTTGAATAGTGTCAGAATAGCTTAGTTTCAGGATCATTCATCAATGACAAGTTCTTCTCCCTTATTGGGTATCAAAGCTCGAAACATTTCTCTCGATTATGAAGGCAAAGCGGTTTTTCGGTCGCTGGATTTTGATATTCCTGCCGGTGAATTTGTCGGGCTTTTGGGGCAAAGCGGAATTGGCAAAACCACCCTTCTGAAAATTATTGCCGGGCTAGTTACCCCCGATAGCGGAAAAATTTCAGGTTCCGACGGTGACAGTCTTCATGGACGTATAACCTATATGGCGCAACAAGATTTGCTATTTCCCTGGCTCAAGGTGATAGAGAATGTTTGCCTTGGAGCAAGACTGCGCCATGAGAAGAAAGACTACAAAAAAGCCGAAGAATTACTGGAAAAGGTCGGTCTTTTGTCGGTCAAAGACCAACTCCCCGAAACTTTATCGGGTGGTATGCGCCAAAGGGTGGCTATTGCCCGTACATTATATGAAGACAAGCCCGTTGTATTGATGGACGAGCCTTTTTCGGCACTTGACGCGGTTACTCGCGCCACCATACAGGAACTTGCATTCGATCTTCTCAAAAACAAAACGGTATTGCTTGTTACCCATGATCCATCCGAAGCTGCACGATTGTGTCAGCGTATACTGGTTCTCAAGGGTCAACCGGCGATTTTCTTACCTGCTATTCTTGTCGAAGGTAAAGCACCGAGAAATTATGATGATAAAAACCGCATAAAGAGCGAAACCGAATTAATGCATTTTTTAAAGGGGATATAGTTTGCAGAACCGCTTCAATAAAAAACTTGCATTTTTCCTTCATGGCCTTGTGGTTTTCTTTGGCATTCTCGCATTATGGTGGGGCGTTGCCATTATTTTCGATCTCAAAAAATACATTTTGCCTTCCCCCCTTGTCGTCGCACAATCGCTTTGGAATGGACGGGAATATCTTCTGGAAAATTCTTTGATTACAATTGTTGAAATTGTCATCGGTTTTATTTTGGGGATTTTGTCCGGCGCTGCTCTGGCGCTTCTTCTAATGTTTTCCAAGACATTGCAAAAATGGCTGATGCCGGTTCTGATTGTAAGCCAGTCAATACCGGTTTTCGCCCTTGCTCCCATTCTGGTTCTATGGTTCGGCTACGGTATACTCTCGAAAATCATCGCCGCAATACTGGTTATATTTTTTCCTGTTACAACAGCCTTTTTTGACGGTTTGCGGCGAACCAACCAAGGATATCTTGATCTTGCGAGAACCATGGGAGCATCTCCCTTATCGCAACTTGTCCATATCAGGCTTGTGGCAGCGCTGCCGGCACTTGGTTCCGGTGTGCGTGTCGCCGCTGCTATTGCTCCGATTGGTGCGATTATCGGCGAATGGGTGGGGTCATCCGGCGGGCTCGGCTATATCATGTTGAACGCCAATGCCCGTATGCAAACACCGACATGCTTTGCCGCAATATTTATACTTTCCATTATTGCAATGATTTTATGGTATATCACCGATATCATATTGAAATATGTTATCTACTGGGATAAAAAATCGCAACAAAATTGATTTTTCTTTTTATTATATTTTCGGAGGAAACGTGTTAAAAAAAATATTCTTTTCGATCCTCATCATTTTTCTCGGCGTTTTCGGTGCTAAAGCCAATGATAAACTTACAGTTGTCCTTGATTGGTATCTTAATCCCGATCATGCACCTTTGATTGTTGCCGAACAGATTGGCAGTTTTGAAAAACGCGGACTTGATGTCGAAATCGTCACTCCCTCCGACCCCAATATCGGACCGCGTCTGGTTGCATCCGACAAAGCCGATATCGCTTTATCCTACCAACAGCAACTCTACATTTTTCAGGATGAAGAATTGCCGCTGACACGTATAGGAACACTCATTGAAACACCGCTCAATACAGTTTTAGCGCTTCCCGATAGCGGAATTAAAACACCGGCTGATCTCAAAGGCAAAAAAGTAGGCTTTTCTGTGAGCAGTATCGAACCCGTAATCTTGGGAACAATGTTGGAAAATCAGGGTCTCACGATAAAGGATGTCGAGCTTGTAAATGTCAATTTCAACCTTGTAAGCGGGTTGATGTCAAAACAGGTTGACGCTGTTATTGGCGGTTATCGCAATGTGGAGGGCAATGAACTACGCGAACAGGGAATTGAGCCTGTTATTATGAAGGTTGAAGACTATGGTATTCCTCCATATGACGAACTGATTTTTGTTGCCAAAAATGACTTAAAAAAACATGACGCTTATAAAAAATTCCTTGAAGCCGTTCATGAAGGCCAGCAATATCTGAAAGCTCACCCACAGGAAACATGGGACAATTTTGCGAAAAAATATAAGGAACTTGATACCGATCTCAACAAAAAGATATGGATGGAAACGGTTCCGTTATTCAGCGAAAATCCACTTCATCTCGACAAAGAAAGATATATTTCTTACGGAGCCTATCTTTATAAAAAAGGCATTGTCAAAAAAGAATATCCGCTTGATAGTTTTGCTACCGAATTGAAATAAAAATCAAATGGAAGATCGGGCATGATGGGCGTTCATCATTGCCCGATTTTGTTGTTTTGTAACTGCCTATGCCAATAAGTGACATAGTATTTATTCAAAATAATATTTTATCACCCGAACATCGGGTTATCCCAATATCGGAATACGTGCGCGAATAGCTTCCACATTTCCTAAATTGATGTCGAAGACCATGAGCTCAGCTTCGCTTGCCAGACGTGCGCGCACATTTCCTGTCGGGTCAACAATAGAACTTAGTCCGATGCCAAGGGGTGCTGTTCCCTTTGACGGTTGCCAGGCCTGATCGCAGGCAACAAGCCAAGCTTCAGAATCAGCCGCACGGGCGCGAACCAACAAATCCCACTGCTCGGCTTTCCCTGGACCATCCCCCCAAGAAGCCGGAACGATAATCAATTTTGCGCCTTTTTTCCCCATTGCGGTAAACTGGTCGGCAAACCGCAAATCATAACAAATAGCAAAACCGATCTTGCCGAACACTGTATCGAGAACAAGGTAATCACTTCCCGCTTCAACGAAGTCTGATTCACGTGAGCCAAACGCGTCATATAAATGAACTTTCTGATAAGTGGCTTCAGTGTTTTTTCCGGTAACAATCAACTTATTGCGTATGCGTTCATCACCCGCCGGTTCAAACATACCGGCAATAATCATCATATCATATTTCACGGCATAAGAGCGGATCAATGTTGCAAAAGGGCCCTCAAGCGGTTCTGCCTCATCCTTCAACGCCGCTTCGAAGGATACTTGGGCTGCTTCGGGGAAAACCAGTATATCGACTTTTAAAGCGGCTGCCTGTTCAATCATTTTAACGATTTCTGCATTATTTTTTTGTTTGTCAGTACCACTTCTTATTTGTGCCAATCCAATTTTTATGTTTTCACCCATTTGAATTCTCCCTATACTTATCAATATTATGATTTTATATATTCGTTCGAAACTATAATTAACGTAGCATAATGTACAAGAAATCTTCAGGTCGTGAACGCGCATATTCCCATATACGCAACACCATTTTGACCAATCCCTCTTTCGTTGGAACTTTTCTCAACGAAAGAGAAATTGCTGATAGTTTGGGCATTTCTCGCACACCTGTACGGGAAGCTTTTATGATGCTCGCCAGTGAAGATCTGATTGATCTGAAGCCTAACCGCGGTGCTTTTGTCGCACCAATGAACGTGCAGCAAGTCAACGATATTTTTCAGGCGCGTGGTGTTGTTGAAAGCTGGAGCGCGGAATATTGCATCTCGCAAAATATCGACCCAACGCCTGTCATGATCAAGGAATTGGAAGCCCAGAAACTTATGGCACTTGACGATCCTTATCTTGACTTTATCGAACATGACCGTGCCTTTCATTGTGCCTTGATTGAAGCAACCGGCAACATGGTTTTAAACCAGATGTACGAGCTGCTCCGTGCCCGCTATGTAACCTTTGGTGTACGTGCCATCCGCAAAACTGCAAAAAGACGAACCGAAGTGCTAAAAGAACATCAACGCATCGTTGATGCACTTCTTGCCAAAGATGTCAGGAAAGCCAAGAAAGCCATTCTCGAACATCTTAACCGGACACGCCAACATCTCGTTTGATGGAGCTTTATCGGATTTGTTCCTGATAAAACCCCATCCTATTTATTTAAAACGTGGAACGGCTGAAACGACCGGTGACATTTTGGCTTCCGACGCCGTTTCGATCTCTGTTTCAGTACACGCGCGCTTTCCTTGTCATTGCAAGCCCGATCAGCGTCAATACGCATGCAATACCTATATAAAGGCAGATGGCAAAACCGCTCTTGTCAAATGATATAAACCACGCGAGCAATAACGGCGCAACGGCGCCACCGACAATACCTGCGAATGTGTAGGCAAGAGAACTCCCCGTATAGCGCAAGCGTGCCGAAAATTGCTCTGCAATCAAGGCAGCCTGCGGGCCATACATCAATGAATGGCATATGAGAGCGCCTGTCACCCCGATGAAGAGACGAACAAAAGTCGGCTCCTCCATCATATAGAAGAACAAAAATGTCCAGATTGCCGCAAGAACTGCCCCGACAGCATAAATGACACGTCGTTCTATTCTGTCAGACAGCCAACCACTAAAGGGGATGAACAACACCTGAATACCGGAAGCAATTGTGACAGATATGATAGCGTCAGAGCGTGGCATTCCCAAATGTTGCGTGGCATAGGCAAGTACAAAAACCGTAAAACAGGCATAAAGAACATCCGGCCCGATGCGTGCAAGAATACCGCCAAAAAGTGCTCTGCTTTCGTATTTGAATACTTCCGAAACCGGCGCATTGGAGCGTTCATTCTTTTCTTCAAGTTTTTTGAAGACAGGGGTTTCTTCAAGTGAATAGCGAACCCACAAACCGAATACGACCAATAGCGCAGAAAGCAGAAAAGCTATTCTCCACCCCCAATCGTTGAATTGGGCAGTAGTCAGGAAAAAAGCCAGAATAGCAAGAACACCGTTTGCCAGCAAATTACCTAAAGGCGGCCCAACTTGCGCCGCAGATGCCCAAAATCCTCTTTGTTCGGGTTTGCTGAATTCGCTGGAGAGAAGAACAGCACCTCCCCATTCACCGCCAACGCCGACACCTTGAGCAAAGCGCAACAGAACAAGAAGTGTCGGAGCAAGATATCCGACAGATGCAAATGTTGGCAAAAGCCCGATGATGAAGGTGGCAATGCCGATCAACAATAACGTCCACACCAATACTTTTTTGCGCCCGACAATATCACCAAGACGCCCGAAAAATATGCCGCCTAACGGACGGGAAATATAGCCTACCGCATAAGTGCCAAAAGCCTTCAAAGTGCCGGCTAATGAATCTCCTTCAGGGAAAAACAAATGGCCAAAAACCAACGCCGCGCAAGCACCATAAACTGCGAAGTCATACCATTCCAAAGAAGTCCCGCTGAGACTTGCAGCAAATGCTTTAACAAGACTTTTGCGCTTTATTGGTGGTTCCGTTTCTTTTAAAATATTTTCCATTTTAGTTCCCCTTGTTATTGTATGATTTTGGTATACCATAAGTATGCATCATTGATATATAGCAAGTCTACTATTTTTTTGAGGGAGAACGGGATGGGAAGTCTCATTGTATATGTCGTTGGCAGTGGCTTGAAGACTGTCAATGTTGAATGGGTGTTCAACGCCGGATATGCCGGATCAAATAGCGAGGAAGTCCGCCACCATATAGAAGAGCTCGCGGCACTTGGTGTCCCTGCTCCGAAAACGTTTCCGACACTTTATCCTTTAGGCTCTCACGTTGTCTCGCAAGAACATCTTTATCAGGCTCCGCATGATAAAACTTCGGGTGAAGCTGAATGGGCACTCTATATTGGTAAAAATGAAAACGAACATTTATTGATGGCTGCTTGCGATCATACTGATCGCGCGTTGGAAGCCCATGGCGTTGCATGGTCAAAACAATCCGCGCCCGACTTTATCGGCGATCTCGCCTGGCGTTATAGCGAGGTCAAAGATTCGTTTTCCGACTTTACTTTGAAAGCTTGGGTAAAAGACAGACAGGAAGAAAAGCTTATTCAAAACGGCAATGCCGGCCTTCTTATCTCCCCTTCAAAATGGCTGACAAAGCTTGAAAAAGCCGGTCTTGCCCGCCCCGGAACTTTGTTCATGAGCGGTACAATACCGATGAAAAAATCGGTCAACCAGTTTTCAAATCATTGGCGTGTCGAACTTGCCGATCAAAAAGGCAATATCAGTCGCGTTTCTTATGAAATCGAACGCCTCATTGATGCTTGGGAATAGTTTTAAAATGTCTTTCCCGATTACTGTTTTTTGAGTGCTATTTATATCGCGATTATTTCATTCATAACATTCGGGAAAGCGACCTTTGCCATTTATTGTGTGCGCCTTTTTGCCATTTGTTTTTAGGAAAAACCGGAATTCGATAGATAATCATTTGCGTTTTTTTCAAAACGATGCGACTTCGTTTTGTTTGGAACGAAGATTCCTTCACTGAATGTGCACTATATGATCTCTACCTGCGCCGTTCTATTCAGCGAACCTGAATAAGTGCCGAAATATCATGAGCTGTTTTTCGCAATTCGGGCAGATAATGTGTTGTCATTTCCTGCAAGCAGTTTTCAACGGCCGGTGCCCCGATATTCAAAGCCGCCACAACTTTCCCGGAAGCAGTTTTTATTGGCACAGCAATAGAACATAACCCGATCTCGAGCTCCTGGTCCATAAGACAAAAACCGTTTTCGGCGACAGTTTCTATTTTTTTCTCGAGTGCTTTCCGGTCAGTACAAGTTTTTATTGTTCTCGGTTCGATATGGCTTGCATCCAATATTCTTTTGCGCTCGTCTTCAGGCAAGCCTGCAAGCAATACCCGCCCCATAGACGAACACCAGACTGGAAGCCTGCTGCCCGCAGTCAAATTCACCGACATTATTTTTACCTGTGAAGCACGCGCAATATAAACAATCTCTGTCATATCTAGAATCGACGAAGAAGAACTTTGACCTAATTTGGCCGAAAGCTTGTCAAGAAACGGCTGGATGATGACCGGTAAAGACGCTGACGACAGATAACTATAGCCAAGACGCAATATTTTAGCTGTTAAGGAAAAATACTTCCCGTCATATTTCGCAAAACCGAGTGTACATAGAGTGAGAAGGCAACGCCGGCTTGTTGCGCGATCAAAGCCCGTAATCGTTGCGACATCGGTAATGGAAAGGCGTGCCTTTGCCGAATTGAAGGCTTCAATCACTTTCAAACCTTTGGCAAATCCGCCGACAAAATCCGTTTTAACAGGTGTATGCATTGCGCCCCTTTTTGTACAATATATGAACAAATATCTATTATTGAACATTTTATATTGACGCAAGAAGTAAAACGCACTTAGTTTGAAATATGGGAGATAGCGTGGGAGCCTGAAATCCGGACATATACATTTTCAAGTAAATCTAATGGCAAATAAGACAAGTCTTATTTGCCGGCGGTTAATTCTCGGTGTTTTGTCCGGTTTTGTTCCTGCTCTACTATAAATTTTCAAGTCAGTAATACTGATGTCATCTTTCGGGAGGCTAAAGATGGACAAATCTATTCCTAGCGTCGAGGAAGCTGTGGCTCCGATCAAGGACGGTGCAACCGTAATGATCGGTGGCTTCGGCGGCGCAGGCACGCCGATTGAACTTATTCATGCATTGATAGACAAAAAAATAACCGGCCTTACCGTTATCAATAATAATGCCGGTAATGGCTATGTCGGCATTGCCGCGATGATTGATGCCGGAATGGTAAAAAAAATGGTGTGTTCTTTTCCCCGTTCCAGTGATCCCCGTGCATTCACCGAAAAATACCTTGCGCGGAAAATCGAATTGGAACTCGTTCCACAAGGCACTCTGGCAGAACGTATACGCGCCGGAGGAGCGGGCATAGCCGCTTTTTACACACCTACATCCTACGGCACAGAACTTGCAATTGGCAAGCCGGTCGCGGAATTTGACGGTCGTTTCTATGTGCAGGAACGCTGGTTAAAGGCCGATTTTGCTTTGGTTAAGGCCAATGTCGGTGATCGTTACGGTAATTTGACCTATCACAAAGCTGCGCGCAATTTCAGCCCGCTTATGTGTATGGCAGCCGAACACACGATCGTTCAGGTGTCAAAATTGGTTGAAGCAGGTGATATCGATCCTGAAAATATCATCACACCGGGAATCTTTGTTGACGATATTGTTGAAGTAACAAATCCGGCTCAGGAAGAAGTACTTATTCACGCGGGGGTAGTCTACAAATGAACACGGATATGTATGAAAAGATCAAGCTATCCAATGCACAGATTGCGTGGCGCGCGGCACAAGATATTGCAGATGGTGCCTATGTCAATCTCGGTATCGGTTTTCCCGAAATGGTGGCCCGTTTCCAACCTAAGGGTCATGAAGCCATATTTCATACTGAAAATGGAATTCTGGGGTTTGGTGAACCGCCACTTCCCGGTCAAGAAGACTGGGATTTGATTAATGCAGGCAAAAAAGCTGTTACTTTGAAGCCCGGCGGTTGTTATTTCCATCATGCCGACAGTTTTGCCATGGTGCGGGGCGGTCATCTTGATGTGGCAATCCTTGGTGCTTATCAGGTTGCAGAAAACGGAGACCTTGCCAATTGGCGTGTCGGCTCGAAAGGCGTTCCTGCTGTGGGAGGCGCTATGGATCTCGTGCATGGAGCCAGGAAAGTCTGCGTTGTCACAGAACACATAACCAAAAAGGGTGATCCGAAGCTCGTTGAAAAATGCACTTTTCCGCTAACAGGTCTTAATTGCGTGACACGGGTTTATACGAGCCATGCAGTCATCGACATTGTCGACCGGCATTTTGTGTTACGCGAAAAATTGGCTTCGCTCAGTTTTGACGACTTACAAGCAATAACCGGCGCGAAACTTCATATTGATGGACCCGTAACAGATCTGGTTGTACCAGCTATCGAGGAGGAAAAATGACCGAAGCTTTCATCTGTGACTACATACGAACACCGATCGGCCGTTTTGGCGGCGCGCTTGCTTCTGTTCGCGCCGATGATCTGGCCGCCATTTCTCTCAAAGCAATTGTCGAACGGAACAAGACCATTGATTGGGAAGCCGTTGATGATGTTTTGATGGGCTGCGCCAATCAGGCCGGTGAGGATAACCGCAATGTTGCAAGAATGGCATTGCTTCTGGCAGGACTTCCCTATTCAATATCCGGAGCGACAATCAACCGTCTCTGCGGTTCCGGGCTTGATGCAATCCAGACCGCCGCCCGTGCGATCAAAACGGGAGAAGCCGAACTCATGATTGCCGGCGGTGTAGAAAGCATGTCGCGGGCACCTTTTGTCTTGCCGAAAGCTGAAAAAGCGTTTTCGCGTTCCGCGGAAATCTATGACACAACGATTGGATGGCGTTTTGTCAACCCGTTGATGAAAGCTCAATATGGCGTCGATTCAATGCCGGAAACAGGTGACAATGTCGCCATTGATTTCAACATTTCACGTGAAGATCAGGATAAATTCGCACTGCGTAGCCAGCAGAAGACCGCAGCAGCACAAAAAAATGGCCGCCTTGCCAAGGAAATCATTCCCGTTACAATAAAACAGCGTAAAGGTGACCCGATTATTGTCGATAAAGACGAACATCCGCGTTCGACCAGCATGGAAGCTCTTTCAGGTTTGCGTGTCATCAATAAAAGAGAGGGCGCTACGGTGACAGCCGGTAATGCATCGGGAGTGAATGATGGCGCAGCCGCACTCATCATCGCATCCGAAAAGGCAGTAAAAAAATATAATCTCGAACCGATTGCACGTATTATAGCCGGCGCTACCGCCGGTGTTGAACCGCGTATTATGGGAATTGGCCCGGCAGCCGCAACAAAAAAATTGTGCCGTCATCTCGGCCTGACACCTCGGGATTTCGACGTTATCGAACTCAATGAAGCTTTTGCCAGTCAGGCACTTGCGACATTGCGCGATCTCGGAATCAAAGACGACGCCGAAAATGTAAACCCGAATGGTGGAGCCATTGCGCTTGGCCACCCGCTCGGCATGTCCGGAGCACGTATCGGAGGCACTGCTGCACTGCAGTTGAAACTGACACAAGGCAGATATGCACTGGCGACTATGTGTATCGGTGTCGGGCAAGGAATTGCTGTCGCGTTTGAACGCGCCTGACATAAAGCTTTACTGAAATTCTGGCAACGTCTCATTGGTCGCTTGTGGTCAGACAAACTTTTTATACTTATTGGAAGAGATAAATATGTCAACATCGAGGTGGAAAAAGCGCCCTGACGGTGCAAACTGGGGTGATTTTGGCCCTGACGATCAATTGGGTTGTCTTAATTATCTTACGCCGCAAAAAGTAAAAGAAGGTATAGCAGAAGTTAAAGAGGGTTTAAGTTTTTCTCTAAGTCTTCCCCTCGATTATCCGGGAGGAGAAAAACTTAATCCTAATCGTCATCCGCCTATTTTGCGGCCTTTATTACGTCAGAACCGCGTCAACTATAATTGCGAAATGGATAAACTTGTTCCAGGAAAGTCTGACGTTCTAAGTGACGATATGGTTATACTTTCTCTGCAATATTCGACACAATGGGACGGGTTGGCGCATGCCGGTTCGTTATTCGATACGCAAGGTGACGGTATCAGGCGACCCGTTTACTATAACGGATTTGCTGCCGGTAAAGATATTGTCGGGCCCGAACAAATAAGGGATACCGGTATTCCGACCAATTTTGACAATGCAAGTACCTCATCGGCACATGCATTGGGCATTGAAAAAATGTCACGTAAGGCTGTTCAGGGACGTGCTGTTATGCTGGATTTACGTGCACACTTCGGAGATGCCCGTAAACTCGTTACCTATTCCGATATTATGGAAATATTGGACAAAGACAAAATCGAAGTGACAAAGGGCGACATATTGTGCCTTCATAGTGGCTTTGCCGATCTTGTATTAAAAATGAATCGTAACCCCGACAAAGAAAGGCTTGAAAACAGTTCAGCTGTTCTTGATGGAAGCGATGAAAAACTTCTCGAATGGTTGACCGACACAAAAATCGCAGCACTTGCTGCGGATAACTATGCTGTAGAGGCGTTTCCGGCACGCAAAGGGGAACATAGCTGTGCACTGCTGCCGTTACATGAGCACTGTTTGTTCAAAATTGGTCTCCACCTTGGAGAATTATGGAATTTAACACCGCTTGCCGACTGGTTGCGCCATCATAAAAGATATCGCTTTCTTTTGACAGCGCCACCTCTTGATCTACCCGGTGCAATCGCATCCCCCCTCACACCTGTTGCCACTGTCTGAGGAGAGTTTTCAGTAAACAGTACTCGAACTCGTTTCGCCAAAGCGATGTCTTCTTCGAGTTATCCGGCGTGTTAATGAAAGACTTAGGAAAAACAAATGACAACGAAACAACGTGTTCTCATAACTGGCGGCGCTAATGGAATTGGTGCTGCCATTGCCCGACGGTCGATTGAGGACGGCTATCAACCGGTTATTATTGACAGAACCGGCGACGGCATCATTGCCGATCTTTCCAACCCTGACGAGACAGAACAAGCTTTAAAGACTGCATTGGCACAAGGCCCCATCACACGTCTTGTCAACAATGTCGGTGTCGTCCGTCCGGCGAGTGCGGAAACCCAAACCTTAGACGATTTGAATCTCGTCTTGTCGCTTAATTTGCGTTGTGCCATGCAATGTATGCAAGCTTTAGTTCCTTCCATGAAGGAAGCGGGCTTCGGCCGAATTGTCAACATTTCATCTCGCGCTGCATTGGGAAAAGAGTTGCGCACTGCCTATGCCGCAACAAAAGCGGGGCTTATCGGAATGACAAGAGTTTGGGCCTTGGAACTGGGTAAATTCGGTATTACGTCCAATGCAATCGGCCCCGGCCCCATCAAAACGGAATTGTTCCAGAAGGCAAATCCAGACGATTCACCGCGCACAAAAGCTATCATCAACTCCATTCCCGTTAAACGTATCGGTTTACCTGAAGATGTCGCACAAGCTGTTTCTTTCATGCTGGCCGAGCAGAGCGGTTTTGTCACAGGACAAACGCTTTATGTCTGTGGTGGCATGACTGTTGGTGTGGCACCCCTATGAAGGGCACGTAGAAAACAATGAGAGTGTCAATTGCACTGTCGCAATAGATTTGTTTTCTAAATATAATCTATTGCCATGGAGAGAACAACGATATTGACATCCCGTTTTCGGATTTATGGTTGCAAGCAGTTGAAAAAATCGGATTTTTCCAAGCAAAAACTGTATATTAATATATTGATATGATTTTATAAAAAATAAAAATGTTTTTATTTGTGTATAATTAATATATTATATTCGTTTATATTTTTTATTATAAAAGATTAAAATATTATTTTTATATAATAAGGTTCGTATTATTTATATATATAAATTATTTTTAATATTATCTTCCTTTAAAAAATATTTCACAAAATTCAACTGTTCTATCATTAAAAGCGGAGGCTTCGTTAAACAACGATGTAAAATATGAACAAAATAACCAAATTTTTTACTGAATTGATGCGCCAATATCTTCCCGATCCATTTGTATTTGCCATTCTTTTAACGTTGCTTACGATGCTGTTAGCCATATTGGTCGAGTGGCAAGCACCATCCGATATGATTTTAAGTTGGGGAAACGGCTTTTGGAAACTGCTAAGTTTCACAACTCAAATGGCTGTTATTTTAGCTATGGGATATGTGCTGGCAGGCGCCACAATTGTCGACCGTTTTCTCGATAAAATCGTCAGTTGTGTGCATTCACCGCGCCAGGCAATTATTGTTGCAACTTTGGTAGGAGCCGTCGGAAGTTACCTGAATTGGGGATTTGGGCTGGTTATCGGCGGCATTGTCGCAAAAAAACTCGCACACAATGTTCGCGGTGTTCATTATCCGCTCATTATTGCATCAGCCTATAGCGGTTTTACACTTTACGGGCTCGGACTATCTGCAACTATACCTATTTTAATATCGACAGAAGGTCACGCATTACAAGGGCAGATGGGTATCATTTCATTGAAAGAAACCATATTTTCTATCCCCATGCTGGTTACAGCACTCATTGTCATAATAACCTTGCCTATTCTTAATGCATCCCTTCATCCAAAAAATAAAGACGATATTGTGGAGTACAAAGATCCGGAAAACATCGTTACAGATAATAAATCCGAAATCGAACTGGTAGCGGAACATGATACTTTTGCCGCAAAACTGAACAATAGCCATTTTATCAGCTATTTGATCGGCTTGATTGGCATGTTTTACTTTGTCGGTTATTTTGTAAAAGGTGGGGCGCTGGATCTCAACATCATCAACTACTTTATTCTGTTTATCGGCATTATTCTTCTCGGTACACCCGCAAATTACGTCACAAAGCTTAATGAGGGGATAAAAACCATCGGAGGTATCATCCTGCAGTTTCCTTTTTACGCGGGCATTATGGCAATTATGGATGCTTCCGGGCTAGTAAAATCCATTGCAGAACTTTTCGTGCATATTTCAACACCCGATACATTGCCATTCTGGGGGCTTATCAGTTCCTATTTTGTTAATTTTTTTGCCCCCTCCGCCGGTGGTCATTGGGTTGTACAGGGACCGTTCATGATTGACGCTGCACGATCAATGAATGCATCTGTTGCTCAAACTTCAATGGCGGTCATGTTGGGAAATGCATGGAATGATCTGATACAGCCATTCTGGATTTTGCCGGCACTTGCTATTTCTAAATTAAAATTGCAAAACATCATGGGATATACAGTGGTCATGATGATTTGGGTTGGCATCATTTACATGGCTTCGGTGCTGATTTGGCCACATCTTCTCTAACCGCTGTTTCAACATTTCAAAGACAGCTTTATGCTGTCTTTATTTCACTTTTTAAAAATGCCGGAATTCAACTCTCGAATTCCGGTATTTTTCACGTTTCTGTAACTGACCCGATATTTTATTTTTTGAATGGAAATAAAGTGGAATAAAAATATAACAATTTTTTGATACACGCATAAATCAATCGTAGTCTCGGGTTCTTTTATGCATGTTTGAAATATTGTTCAAAAACCTATGGTGATAGACTGCTCCATTTTCTAATTTAAAGTCGTATCAAGTGATTGGCGTAAAACTTCGGCAATATCCGATTTTTCCGGCTTATATAAAAGGAGATATTCAATATCCGGCAAACTTGGGAGATTATATAAATGTGTATAATCTTTAAGGCTATCATCCATCGAATTTTTATTAAGACATCCAATTCCCAAACCGGCTTTGATCGCCAATTGTAAACTCTCAACATTCGACGCAGTATGTGTTAATCCGTAAGGAACCGAACTATCCGAGAGAAGTTGAAGGGCTGCTTTTTGTATGACACAGCCTTTTTTCATACCAATCAGCGGCAATACCCCACCGGTCAGGAATCTTTTCTTTGCAGCACCTGCCCAATATAGCGGATCCCGTTTTATGATGACGCTATCCGGATAGGCCGGTAACGGTGTACCGATAAGATGTGTCAGGATTATTATATCGAAACCGTCAAGATTGTTGTCGTGGATAAGCGCATTTGACCCGCTTTTGAATGTAAGGCTCAATTGTATTTTCGGACGAGCTGCTGTCAACATTTCCAAAGCTCGAGCAACTTTTTCAGGCATGAGATAATCTGTAATAGAAATCGAGATATTTTCGGTTGCAGCGACATTGTGCATATCAGCAAGCGCCAAACGGTTAAGTTTCAAAATAGCAAGAGCATGTTTTTGCAACTTTTCGCCATCAATTGTTGGACGTGTTCCTTTCTTGCCCCTTTCCAGCAGTTGACAGCCACAAACAAGTTCAAGTTTTTGCATTTGCTCTGTCAATGCCGACTGGGAACGGTAAAGACGTTCGGATGCTTTCAGAAAGCTTCCGGTTTCCAAAATCGTAATAAAAGTTGTTAGCAAATCGGGATCCAGATTTTGCATGTACCCACCTTTTTGTAATTCGGAAAAACCGAATTATTTTATAAAAAAATCCTGTTATATTTATACTTAATCCAGTGCTACGCATTTCTCAACAGAAAAAGCGGAGCTGAATAATGAGTGAAAAAACTTTCATTAACGATAAGGCCCATTCAAGCAGTCACAAATGGAAAGTGCTGTTTACATGTGCATTGGCGAATACATGTTTTACATTCGTAATTGGCGGTGTTCCGGCCGCAGCTCTCCTTTTACGAGATGATTATCAAATTTCCACGCCGGTATTAGGCATGCTTATGGGAATTGTCGGAATTGGCATAGCTTTTGGTGAAGTTCCTTGGGGAATGCTCACAGACCGGCTGGGTGACCGGCCTATTCTTATAACCGGTCTGACGACGACCGCAGTTGTTCTCATCCTGACAGCTGTCATAATAAATGTTGTTCCGATTGTTTATGCTCCTCTAACGTTGTTCATCGGGCTACTCATTATCGGCCTTTCAGGAGGCAGCCTGAATGGTTCGAGTGGACGAGCTATTATGCAATGGTTCGACAAAGATGAACGTGGATTTGCAATGGGTGTCAGACAGACTGCTGTACCGCTCGGCTATGCCTTGGGAGCAGTCTTTTTCCCTCTCATTTCATATAAATCAAGTTTTGTCTGGTCACTTTATATCTCGGCCTTATTTTGCATTATCTTTGCCTTTTTAACTTATCTTTGGGTTGTTGATATTGACCAGGAAAAGGGTACCGGGACAAACGGAGCTGTCGAGAAAGAAACTGCTACCCATGTTTTTAAACAGGTGGCCATATGGCGTATTGTCATAGCTATTGGCCTTTTGTGCGCACCGCAATTTGCGTTGATGACTTTTACAATGCTTTTCTTACATGACTTCGCCCATATCAATATTGAATATATCAGCGCGATACTGTTCTTTATCCAGATAAGTGCCGGTTTCACACGTATTTCCGGCGGCTATTATACTGACAAGAAAAACAATCGCGTAGGCTTTCTAAAAACGGTAACGATATTAAGTGCACTCGCGTTTTTTGTTCTTACGTTGCTTACCTTTTTCTATGGAGAGACTCCATCGATGCATCTGTCGTGGGCTCTGGTTGCCGCAGTTCTCGTTGCCGGCGTCTTCATATTATCTTGGCAAGGTGTTGGCATGACCGAATTGGCATCAATGGCGGGGCCGAAAAGCGTTGCAACCGCTATGGCAATGGCAAACACTGCAACGTTCTTTATATTGTTCGCAACCCCGACAATTATACCGTGGATACTGAACGCAACATCCTGGACAGGTGTTTGGGGCGTTATGACACTTGTCTGTGTCGGAATGTTTTTTCTGTTTTGAGTAAGGCTTCAAGTAAAAATTTTCTAACGATAAAATGCTCTATTCATAAATCTTCATTGACCAATGCTGTGTAATATACAAGACGACTTTTTTTAAAATTTTGATGTCAATAATTATACTATGCTAAAACTGTTTTATATATTTGAAGTAGTCAATTATTTTCAAATAAAGGAGTTTCGAAATTGGTCAATGAAGAACATATGGGCAGTGTAATATTTGATGGAAAGGAATTTCCTGCCGCACTTCATCTAACCGACGAAAAAATTTCCATTAACATATCGGGGCTGCTGATTATCAATGAAAAAGATCTATCCAAAAGTGATTGGCCAAAATCGGTGGCTCCGAGCGTAATTGAATTACTGAATTTCAAATCATCTATCGGCTCATCCACCAGCTTGTTTTCATTGTATAAACTTCATGAAGAAAATGCGAATTTCGATTTTTCAGGCCGATCCGACACAAGATTCCATATAGGCTTTGCATTCAAAGGAGCAAACTTCAAAAATTTCGACGAAATATGTTCGGATAATTGGAAAATTGATATTGAAGATATTGATAAAATTCAAAATTGGCCAAAGTTTGAATCCCCTTTTGATCACATGGATTCCGGAAAATTATCAACAAACAATCAGGAGAACACTCTTGCACCCTCTGTTTTTATTAATTGCCCAAGTTGCGACATGAAATTAGAACTTTGGCGATCTTTATCTTTCAAAAAGTTATCACGCAACGAACTATTGAGCACCTATAGTTATCCCATTATTTTACATTTTACGAAGCCCGTCGATTTCAATTTTGCTTTGAATAAAATTTACAGTGTCCGAAAGTTTTTTTCATTCCTTTTCGGACGCATTCTTGATATCAACAGCATCTCCACGGAGATAGATAACGACGATATACACGCAACAGTCGACGTATACGGTTTCAGAAAAATACTGCGCTCTAAAAAGCCATCGAATTCCATTGTCCATTTGAATAATATTTCCGAATTATCACCGCTTCTTGATAAATGGCTTGAAATCGAAGAAAATATTAAATTAGCTGTCAATCTCCATTATCAAGGCCTCGAACTTAGGCAATTGAATCTCTCTTTACAGTTCCAGTTTTTTATACAAGCTATTGAAGCACTTCACCGAAAAACTGTTTCTTCGGAGAAACGAAAAGACATCAATACCGACAAAATATACAGCACATTGCGACAAACGGATGTCCCTAAGGATATTTGTGACCGTATCAAAGGCATGCTTGCTCACATAAATGAACCTGGACTTAGAACGCGGTTGAAATCTTATTGGGATATATTTTCCGAAGAACTTAACGATACATTTCCTACAATCAAGAAAAACGATATTATAAACAAACTGGTTGAGACAAGAAATTATTATGCCCATCGCCCCGATAAGTCAGAAAATGTCTTGACTGGTTACGAGCTTTTAAGCGCCGTAAACATTGTTAAAATGATCTCCCATCTCGCAATCTTGAAAAAGATAGGTGTCGACACAAAAGGCATTGGTAACATTATGAAGAAAGAACGTTTTATCTATTGATGTTATCCCCTACATCCTTCGACGAGATAAATTTTCTAATGCAGTATTCTTTTTACGACGCCTGGAAATATAACATTCAGGAACTTCGCCTTTATGATCAACTGCTCGCCATAGATAATGTCGAACATCATTAATCTCGACGGAGATTTCATCCGAATGCCACTGCCAATTCGTGTGTTGATTTTTACGTTTCTTTCGTATTGAACAAGCTATTCATCTGGCAAAAGAGAAAACTGATAATGACTGTTTCAAGGGAAATATCTATATCTCAATCATGTAATATATCTTCAACTTGGCGAAAGCGGAGTTGATTTAGAACGTAATAAAATACGGAAAAACTTATGCTTTTCGGGTTCAGTTTTGAAATATTTGAATGGATTTATCGTACTCATGGCGTGAAAATATCGCGCCATGATCAAATTTAAAAATTACTCTGACAATGTCCTTACCTGTAAAGGTCGTTTAGAACTTGGCTCTAAAGCCCACCGTTCCATTAAGTGAGTAGCTGTCACCAAAGTCATTAAAGCTTGAACGTGCAGCAACTTCACCATAGAGCGAGTATTTGTCATCTTTCCAGTTGTGAGAAAGACCAGCT
>NZ_JACFSO010000016.1:0-234 GCF_016100385.1 Bartonella sp. W8151 | reverse complement strand
CACGCTGTTCCAGTGTACCAAGCTTATTCATTTGTTGAAGAATTTGTGGGTAAACTTCATATAAAGCTACACCTGGCTGATAAACAGGACTTAAAGGATGTGTCGGGTTCCCTGAAATTATCGAAGGGAAATAGGTTGTATCAAGTGTCCGTAAGTACCAACTGCCGTCACTTCCGTCCCCTTGATGGAGCGAATAAGCATAAGCCCCTCCAACAACAGCATTTTGCCCCTCAT
>NZ_JACFSO010000015.1:0-245 GCF_016100385.1 Bartonella sp. W8151 | reverse complement strand
GGTTATGAGCCTGACGAGCTACCGGGCTGCTCCACCCCGCGCCAAGGATAAGGGCTTTACGAGAAGCTGGAAGGGGCACCGAGAGACCCGAGAACAGAAACCGCAAAACCGAACCGCTATAAAGAGATAGACGATATAGCGGAATATTAAAAAAGCCGGTTGGCTAAATTCAATATAACAATTCAAACAGACCATTCAAGAGTGGTCTGCCCGTTAAATAACAATTGAAGAGGAAGCACGAGGCT